>DBGDFS010000020.1:0-59837 GCA_048342015.1 Collinsella sp.
TCAGTGGGTCATCGTCCCGGCATTCAGCATCAGGGTAGCGCTGCGACGCGGAAATCGCGCGCCGTTGCCGCGCCCCGCAGTGCCCGCTTCCCCCGAGAACAATTATCAGTGCAGGTAGACGGTTTGCATATTTTCGGAAAACCGGGGGATGGTCGACCCATACGGTTCAAACGTAGTAGATAGACCGTTTTCGTGGCGCGGCCTCAAAACAGTCTTTTGCGACGGGTGGTATCCTTGGTAGCCCTGTGCCGCAAACGCACCTTAAACGCAAGGAGTCTCATGGATCTTATCGCCCAGCTCGCCCGCGAGCTCAACCTTAAGGCCGCCAACGTCGAGGCTGCCGTCAAGCTCATCGACGAGGGCAACACCATTCCCTTTATCTCGCGCTACCGCAAGGAGGCCACGGGCGGCATGGACGACGTCGCCCTGCGCGCCCTCGACGAGCGCCTGTCCTACCTGCGCAATCTTGAGCAACGTAAAGAGGACGTCATCCTGCTTATCGATGCCCAGGGCAAACTCACGCCCGAACTCGAGCAGCAGATTCGCGAGGCCACGCAGCTCCAGCGTGTCGAGGACCTCTACAAGCCCTACCGCAAAAAGCGCATGACCCGCGCGCAGAAGGCCCGCGAGGCCGGCCTGGAGCCGCTCGCCAACATGATCATCATGCAAGCCTCGGCCAAGGGCAGCGCGCTCGACGCCGCCGCGGTATACGTCAATGATGAGGCCGGCTTCGACACGCCCGAAAAGGCGCTCGCCGGTGCCGCCGACATCGTGGCCGAAACGGTAGCCGAGGACCCCGAGAACGTCGCCGACCTGCGCGCCTTTACGCAAAACACCGCCGATATCGTCGTCGAAGCCACCGACCCCGCCGAGAAGACCCCCTACGAGCCGTACTACAGCTATGACGAGCCGCTGCGCCGTATACCCAACCACCGCGTGTTGGCTATCGATCGCGGTGAGCGCGAGGGCAAGCTCCGCGTGCGCGTGAACGTCGACGGCGCCGCCGCCACGGCACGCCTCGGAAGCCGTTGGCCCCGCCGTCAGGGCGTGTTTGCTCCCATCTTCGATGCCGCCATCGCCGACGGCTACAAGCGCCTCATGGCCCCCTCGCTGGAGCGCGAGGCCCGCGCCAAACTCACCGTTCGCGCCCAGACTGAGGCCATCAACGTCTTTGCCAAGAATCTTGAGGGCCTGCTCTCGGCACGCCCCGTCCGTGGCGCCCGTGTGCTTGCACTCGATCCGGGCTACCGCACCGGCTGCAAGGTCGCCGTCATGGACGAAACCGGCAAACTGCTCGACCACGGCGTGGTCTACCCCACCAAGCCGCGCCACGACGTCGCCGGCACCAAGCGCGAGCTCGCCCGCCTCGTCAAAAAGGACAGCGTCAACACCATCGTCATCGGCAACGGCACCGCCAGCCGCGAGACCGAGGGAGTCGTCTCGGAGTTCATTGCCGAGCAGGCGCCCAGCCTTCGCTACACCATCGTCAACGAGGCCGGCGCGTCGGTGTACTCCGCTTCCGAGCTCGCGAGCCAGGAGTATCCCGACCTGGACGTCACCGTGCGCGGCGCCATGAGCTTGGGCCGCCGCCTGCAGGACCCGCTGGCAGAGCTCGTTAAGATTCCGCCCCAGTCCATCGGCGTGGGCCAATACCAGCACGACCTTGACCAGGCCGAGCTCTCGCGCACCCTGGGCCACGTGGTGGAGGACGTCGTCAACCGCGTGGGCGTCGACGTGAACACCGCGAGCGCGAGCCTGCTGGGATACGTTTCGGGCATTACGCCGAGCGTAGCCAAGAACATCGTGGCCTACCGCGAGGAAAATGGCGCCTTTACCGATCGCCGCCAGCTTAAGAAGGTCCCCAAACTGGGGCCCAAGGCATACCTCAACGCCGCGGGCTTCCTGCGCATCAGCGGCGGTAAGAACCCGCTCGACGCGACGAGCGTCCACCCCGAAAGCTACGAGGTGGCCACGGCCGTCCTGGAGCGCGCCGGCGTTGCCGCCAGCGAACTCAGCCGTGGCGGCGTACCCGATATCGAGCGCCGCCTGGGCAGCATCTCGGCGCTGGCAAGCGACCTGGACTGCGGCACCCTCACGCTCATCGACATCGTTAACGAACTCAAAAAGCCCGGCCGCGACCCGCGCGACGACGCGCCCGAGGTAGTCTTTAGCCGCTCGGCGCTTTCCATCGACGACCTGGAGCCCGGCATGGAACTCAAGGGCACGGTGCGCAACGTCGTCGACTTTGGCGCCTTCGTCGACGTGGGTGTGCACCAGGACGGCCTCGTGCACATCTCCAAGCTGGCCAACCGCTTCGTCAAGCACCCGAGTGATGTCGTGCGCGTCGGCGACACGGTGAAGGTGTGGGTCGAAAAAGTCGATCGCGACCGCAAGAAGATCTCCCTCACCATGGTGCAGGGAAAGTAGCAGCAAAGGACGAACCACCGCTGCCCATCGTCGAACTTGCAAGTTTTTCTCACCCAATGGGAACAACCTGCAAATACCGCAACAAAAATGGTGCCGACCCATCAAAGAGGCAGCACCAGCCAAGTCTTATTCAGCTCAGAACCTACTGGCAAGCCCGTATCGGCAGCCCCGGCCCTTCCTTTGCCTAGCGCGACCCTCGCGAAGCGCGTGAGCGATAGGGAAAGGAAAGACCGGGGCGAACAGCCCACGGTGCAGTCAGTGTTCGTGTTACGGCAGGATATGGAAGCCCAAAGCGGCAATGTCCTTGGCAAAGCCGCGGACGGTGTCGAGCGAGACCTCGTACGGGTCGCGACCGATGTTCTTGCGCTTGGCCAGGATGCTGTTGGGCACCGTGATGATCTGGCAACCGCAGGCCTCGGCCTGGTAAATGTTGATGAGCTCGCGCGTGGACGCCCACAGGACCTCACAGTTGGGCTTGACGGCGGCCTTCTTGACCGACTCCGTCATAAACGGAATAGGGTCGACGCCGGTGTCGGCAATGCGGCCGGCAAAGAGCGAGATGATAGACGGCGTCTCGGCGTCAACGGCCTCGACCATCTCGTCGACCTGCGTAGGCGTAAAGATGGTGGTGACGTTGACCTTGATGCCGTCGGCCGAAAGCTTGCGGACCAGCTCGGCGGTGGACTCGCCCTTGGTGGTCACGCACGGAATCTTGACGTAGACGTTCTCGGCCCAGGCAGCGATCTCGCGCGCCTCGACCTCCATGGTCTCGACGTCGTCGGCAAAGACCTCAAACGACACGGATACACCGGTGATGTGGACCAGGACCTCCTTGGCAAATGCGCGGTAATCCGTCACGCCGCCCTTCTTCATAAGGGACGGGTTGGTCGTGAAACCCTGAACGTTGCCGTTCTCGTACATGTCGAGCATGCCCTCGAGGTTTGCGCCGTCAGCGAACACCTTGATTGCCATCTGCCTGATTCCTTTCGTCTGCATATGGACGTTGAACTGCTAAACACTTTACCTACGTTTATCAAGGCGTGAGCTGCGGGTTTTTATCTTCTCGGCGAACGGTTTTGCAGATTTACCATTTTTATATCGACGCCCCAGCGGCAAAACGTTTTTGCCGATCATCGCGGTTGATTCCGTTCACGGAACAGAAGCAGCGCCTTGCCGGCTCGTTTTCACAATCGCCCCAAAGCAAAAAGCGGTGACGCCTCATTTGAGACGTCACCGCTTTCGTGTAGGAGCCGGTTATCGGAGCTCCGCCCGATTAGGGCTTAACGTATGCCTGGATTACTCTTCCTCAACGTGGTTAATCACAGCACCCTTGGTGTGGATGAAGTTGGGGACGAAGGCGACGACCAGAAGGACAGCGAGAATCGCGTAGACACCGGTGGTACCGAAGGCCTCGGCAGCGCGGCCAAGCGTAATACCAATGACGGAGAAATCGAAGTCGCCGAACGTAGTGTTCTTGAAGCCAAAGACGTCAAGAACGGGCAGGAGCAGAGCAGGGGCAAAGGTGATGAGCAGGCCGTTGACGAAAGCGCCAAGAGCTGCACCCTTGCGACCGCCCGTGGCATTGCCGTAGATGCCGGCAGTTGCGCCGCAGAAGAAGTGGGGAACCATGCCCGGGATGATGAAGATACCCAGGGTAGCGCCCACGATGAACATACCGACCACGCCACCGATAAAGGAAGCGACAAAGCCGAGGATGACGGCGGTGGGAGCATAGGGGAAGAAGACGGCGCAGTCGACGGCGGGGATGGCACCGGGGATCAGCTTGTTGGAGATGCCCTGGAAAGCCGGGACCAGGTCGGCGAGAATCATACGAACGCCGTTGTAGACGATAGTGACACCGACGGCGAAGGACAGGGCACAAGTCAGGGCATAGACGATCACATTGTCGCCGCCAGCGGTCTTGGTAACGACCGCAGGATCTGCGATGTAAGCGGCAAAAGCGGTAACCAGATAGAAGAAGGCCATGGTAAGAGCCGTGGAGATGGTGGTGTCGCGCAGGAAGGCGAACTTCTCGGGAACCTCAATCTTCTCGGTGCTGTTCTCCTCGGCATCCTTAGCAAAAAGCGTACCGACTGCAGCGGAGATGTAATAGGCGAGTGAACCGAAGTGGCCCATGGCGATTTCGTCGCCATCGGTAACCTTCTCGGTGAAACGCTGGCCAACGGCGGGAAGCATAGCGCTCACGAGGCCCAGGAACATACCGCCCACGATGACAAGCTGGACATCCTGGAAGCCAGATGCCTGCAGAACGGCAGACAGCAGGCAAGCCATGAACATGCTGTGATGGCCCGTCAGGAAGATGTACTTAAACTTGGTAAAGCGGGCAATGATAATGTTCACGACGTAGCCGAGAATCAAGATCATCATGGTCTGAACGCCAAGGACGCTCTGAGCCATCGAAACGACGACCTCGTTGTTGGGCACGACGCCGGTGATGTGGAAACCGGTCTCGATGAAGGTACCCAGCGGAGCAAGGTTGTCCTGAACAACAGCGGCGCCGGCAGACAGCATGATGTAACCAAGAATGGGCTTCAGGGTTCCCGTCATCACCTTGTGGGCAGGACGCTTAAGCGCGACAAGGCCCACAAAGGCAAATAGACCCATAATCCATGCTGGCTTGGTCAGAATCGATTGGATAAACTCAAGTATGGGAAGGATGGCTTGCATCTGCGCTTCCTTTCTCTCTAACGTGGGCGCGTTTCCCTCTTCCACAGGGAACCGCCCTTTTTTATGCCGCTTTAGGCGTTCGCGGCAGCAGCCTTGATGGCCTCAAGGGCATCCTCGCGGATCTTCTTCTTGTTCACATAGCTGCGAACGATCACAACGTTGCCGTGGAGCTCGGGGGCGAGTTCCTTAACGGTGATGAACAGATCCGGATTTGCGGAAGAAGCACCGTTCAGGTCCATAGACTCAACGTCGGCCTTGATGCCCTCCTCCTCGCAAAGCTCCTCGACTTTGCCAGCGAGCATCAGGCTGGACCCGATGCCGTTTCCGCATACGGTGATGATATGCATGGCAACCTTCCTCTCCTACACGTGACGGTTTTCCGTCTATCCAAAAGCGGCGACGCATCGCCGTGCCATTAAGGCCTAAAAGAATGAACGCATGGTCTCCAAAACCTGCTCGGGCGTATCGCATGCGCTGAGCTTGGCAACGCAGTCCTCGTCCTCGAACATCTGCGAAAGCTCCGCCAAGCAGCCAAGATGAGCCTTGGGGTCGGGTGCGCAAATACCCACGAGCACGTGAACCGGATCGAAATCCTCGTGTCCAAACGCAACGGCAGGGTCAAGCGTGACGATACAGATGCCCGCTTCACTCACATTGCCATCTGCCTGAGCGTGGGGCATGGCGATGCCCTCTTCCAAGACCATATAGGGGCCGAATTTGTGAACCGATGAAATCATAGCGTCAACATAGCTCTGGTCGCATTTGCCAGCGTCTACGAGCAACTTACCGCATGCCCTGATCGCTTCCTCCCAGTCGGAGGCCTCGACGTGGCAGGCAACAAGCTCGGGTTTAAGAAGATCGGTCAGCATGCTCGTCCCCTACTCCTCGGGCAAGATATGAAAACCAAGCGCCTGAACGTCGCGGGCAAAGCCCTTGACCGTATCAAGCGAGTACTCAAGCAAATCTTTCCCGAAATTCTTGCGCTTGGCAAGAATGGCATTGGGGACCGTAATGATCTGGCATCCAACAGACTCCGCCTGGAAGATATTGAGGACCTCGCGCGTAGACGCCCAGAGAACCTCGGCAGCAGGCTTAACGGCAGCCTTCTTTACGGACTCCGCCATGAGGGGCAGCGGATCGACGCCGGTATCGGCAATGCGACCGGCAAAGATGGACAGAATAGAGGGGGTCTCGGCAGAAACGGCATCGACAAACTCGTCGACCTGCTCGGGCGTGAAGATAGTGGTGACATTCACCTTGATGCCGTCGGCAGAAAGGCGCTTGACCAACGCGGCAGTGGACTCGCCCTTGGTGTTGAGCGCCGGGATCTTAACGTAGACATTGTCTGCCCAGGTTGCGATCTCGCGAGCCTCGGCCTCCATACCAGCCTCGTCATCAGCGAAAACCTCAAAAGAGACCGACACGTCGGTGATGTGCTCAAGAACCGTCTTGGCGAAAGCGCGATAGTCGGTCACGCCGCCGGCCTTCATAAGGGAAGGGTTGGTTGTGAAGCCCTGGACGTTACCGTTGTCGTGCATGTCAAGCATGCCCTCGAGGTTAGCGCCGTCGGCAAACACTTTGATCGCCATGTTCGGTCCTTTCTCACCTTGCATTATTGCTATCGAAAGCCTTTTTCTTTGTTTCAAAAGCTCTACGGTTTTCTTTTATAAACTATTTCAAAAGTTATCGAAAGCTCAATTGTCGACTTTCCGTGAACGGTCGAATATCAGGTGTGAACGTATCGCTTTTCGGCACCACCTTCAGAATGAAACTCTTTACAGCCCGTCTACGTGCAAGCTATCCGCTACATATGAATTATGAACATGCCCTATCGCTCATTTTGTTCGTTCGATTTCGCCTTGTTCTTTTCATATCGATACGTTATATTTCGATTACGAAAGGCGCATCTTTTGCCTTTCGTTCAAAAGGAGCGGCATATGGCATCTACTTCAGACCTTTCACCGGCCGAGCGTCAGCGATTTATTATGAACTGGCTGGCCGAAAAGCCAAATATCTCGGTATCCGACATCGTTCGCCGTTTTTCGGTTTCGGAAGTCACCGCACGACACGACCTCGTCTCGCTGGAATCCGAAGGCAAGCTGCGTCGCGTACGCGGCGGAGCGGTATCGCTTTCTCGCTCCAACGCAATCTCGTATCCCGAGGAGCGCATCAATGTCCAAGTCGAGGCCAAAGAGGCCATCGCCGCAACCGCAGCAACTCTTGTTGATGATGGCGATGTTCTGGTAATTGATATCGGCACCACAGGCTTTTACTTCGCTAAGGCCCTCATGGACAAGCGTGAGATCACCATTATCACCGGCGATCTTGCAATCGCGAACTACGCCAGCTTCAATCTCCCCAATGCTTCGGTAGTGCTGCTGGGCGGCTCCGTGCGCAAGGGCCACCTCTATCTCGCGGGCGCACTAACGCTCGACTGCATGAGCAAACTACATGCCGACAAGGCGTTTGTCAGTGCCGACGGATTCCACCCCGACCACGGTTTTACCGTCGAGCACGACTTCTCAGCCATGATCAAGCATATGTACCTGACCAACTCAAACCAGGGTTACATGATGGTTGACCAGGGAAAGTTCAACAAGACCAGTTTTTATCAGTCCGCGCAGATCGATGACCTCGATGGCATCATCGTTGATGGAGACGACGAGGGCATCATGACGGCGGCGATCGAGAGCAGTCGCAGTCATCCCAAGCTCTATATTGCAAAATAGCTCAAATGGCCGGGTCGTCCCCACTGCGGGCGACCCGACCATTTATTAAATCAACCCAAAGTGGCGCATGGCGGTGACAGTGCCGTCGTGTGCGACGTCGTCGGTCACGTAGTCGGCGACCGCCTTGACCTCGGGCATGGCGTTACCCATGGCGACAGCCGTCTCGACGGCAGCGAGCATGCCCAGGTCGTTGCCCGAATCGCCAAAGCCAAAGGTGCGCGCATTTCCCTCGCGGCCCAGATACGCCAGCGCTCGCGCCACGCCCACGCCCTTGTCAATGCCCTTGGGGCTCAGCTCGCGATTCTGACCGCCGGTGTTGCACAGCTCAAACTCGCGATCGATAAAGCCATCATCGTTGGCTACGCGAGCCAGGTAGCTCGCGACGATGCACACCTTGCCCACGCGCAGACGGCCGTCGACGCGCATTTCCTCGGTGCTGTGCACCACAGAAGTGCCGATCAGAGACGACTGCTCAACACCCGCGGGTTCCAGGGCAAAAGTAGCCACGTTGGTCTCGAAAAAGGCCTCAATCCCCGCCGCGGCCATACGGCGTGCAAGCTCCTCGATAACGTCCTCGTCAAAGCAGTCCTCATGCACCACGCGGCCCTCGACCTCGAGCGTCGCCCCCGCCATGGCAACGACACCCGCCGGGTTCAGTGCACGCAGGCCATCGGCAATCAGCCACAAGGGACGACCCGTGCAGATAAATGCCCGGTGACCCGCATTGCGCAGGCGACCAAATGCATCGACAACGGCCTTCGACGGATGGACTGCATTGAAGTCCTTGTCGGTCATATCGTCGGGATCGAACGACGTCAGCGTGCCGTCCACGTCAAAAAAGAGCACAGCGGATTCGGGGCACGCATCAATCATATGGGTTCCTTTCGAGGGCGAGAGTAAACGAAGCATCCATCATATAATGGAGCGACGCAACCAGAGAGGTCACCCATGGAATTTTACGCAAGCTGCCCCGAGGGCTTTGAGTCCGCACTCGCCGATGAACTTAAACGCCTCGGGCTTTCGCATGTTCGCCGGCTGAAGGGCCGCGCTACATTTGAGGGCGAGCTCGAGCAAGGCTACCGAGCATGTCTATGGTCGCGCCTGGCGAGCCGCGTGTTCGTGGTGCTCGGACGCTTTGAGGCGCAGGATGCCGACGAACTGTACGATAGCGTTTACGACATCGCCTGGGAGAGCATCGTCCGCCCCGGCGCCACCATCGCCATCACCGCCCGCGGCGTGACCGAGCAGCTGCGCAACACGCGCTTCTCGGCCCTGCGCGCCAAGGACGCGCTGTGCGACCGCCTGGCCGAGACCACGGGCCGTCGCGCCGACGTCGATGCCGCCGACCCCGATGTTCACCTACTGCTTTCGCTGCGCCAGCGCCGCGCGAGCATAAGCCTGGACCTTTCGGGCGACCCGCTGTTCAAGCGCCTGCCGCCCGCGGCGACCCGTGCCGACGAGGGCGCGCACGTGTTGCGCCCCGACTACGCCGCCCTGGTGCTGGCGCAGGTCGGCTGGACCGCGCTATGCGAGCGCGAGCTGACGGCCGACGATTACGAGAACGAAGCCCTGCCCACGCTGGTCGACGCCTCGTGCGCCGGCGGCGGTCTGCTGCTGGAAGCCGTTAACATTCTGACTGACCGCGCCCCGGGTTTTGCACGCGAGCACTGGGGTTTTGAGGGCTGGCAGCTGCATGATGCCGCCCTGTGGGAGCAGCTGCTTGCCGAGGCGCGCGAGCGCGAGGCGGCAGCGCGCGAGCGCCAGGCGCGCATCGTGGCCGTAGACATCGACCCCGCCGCCCGCAAGACTGCCGAGCGCATGGTCAAGTGCGCCGGCTACAAGCGTTTTGTCGACTTTTGTGCCGCCAAGCCCGCCACCGTGCTGGACCATGCGGGCGCCGTCGCCGGTGCCGCCCTGGTCGCGGACACGACCGAGACCCCGCTTTCGCTCATGCACGATGCCATGACGCTCATCGGCGAGCTGCGCCGCGCCCCCGAGCTCGCTTCGGCGCCGGTCGCCGCTCTCACCCGCGACGGCTTGCTGGCCCGCGCGCTCCACGCCGAGCCCGAACGCTCGATCGCCGTCATGCCCAATAACGAGGAGGCGGCTATTGAGGTTTGGCCCTCGCTCGACCACGCTGCCGCGGCATTCGAAGCTGCGACCAGTGCGGATGCCGAGGCCGAGGTTGCGGATGCCAACGAAGTCAACGATGAAGCCACCGCTTCCGCCATGCCCGAGCCTGCCGCCACGCTCGACCTGGGCGACGGCAAACCGCTGCCCGTGCTCATCCCCGAGTCCGAGCAGTTCGCCAACCGCCTGCGCAAGAATGCCCGTCTGCGCCGCAAGTGGGCCAAGCGCGAGGGCGTGAGCTGCTACCGCGTCTACGATGCCGACCTGCCCGACTACTCCGCCGCCATCGACCTGTACGAGGGCTGCCCGCAGACGCCGGGCCGCTGGCTCGTCATTGCCGAATACGCCGCACCTAAGACCATCGACCCCGCACTGGCCCAGGCCCGCATGCTCGACATCTTGGCCATCGCGCCGCGCATTCTTGATGTTCCGGCCGAGCACGTGCACGCCAAGGCCCGCATGCGTTCGCGCGGCGGCTCGCAGTACGGCAAACAGGGCGCCGGCAAGGGCGCATCGGGCGAGCGCGCCAACATCGCGCGCCGTCGTCTGCCGCTCATCGAAGAGGGCGGACTCACCTTTGCCGTCAACTTTGACGACTATTTGGATGTGGGCATCTTCCTGGATCATCGCGTCACGCGCAACCTGGTGCGCGAGCACGCCAAGCAGGCGCGCCGCTTCCTCAACCTGTTTGCCTACACCGGCACTGCCACCTGCTACGCGGCCGATGGCGGCGTCGAGGAGACCGTGACGGTCGACCTTTCCAACACCTACCTGGACTGGGCCGAGCGCAACATGCGCCAGAACGGCTTTGTTGGCCCGCAGCATCACTTTGTGCGCGATGACGTGCTCGCCTGGATTCGCGACCAGCGCCAGACGCGCAACCGCTGGGACCTGATTTTTGTCGACCCGCCCACGTTCTCGAACTCGTCCAAGATGGGCCGCCGCACCTGGGATGTCCAGCGCGACCATGTTGAGCTTTTGGCCGGCGTATCGCGCCTGCTCGCACAGGGCGGCCACGCCATCTTTAGCTGCAACCTGCGTGGCTTCCGCCCCGAGACGCGCAAGCTCGCGCGCGCGGGCGTCGTGCTGGAGGACATTACGACGCAGACCATTCCCGGGGACTTCGCGCGCAACCAGAAGGTGCACCACTGCTATATCGTGCGCCGCCTGCCCATCGAGGACGCTATGGCCGAGGTCGGCTTTAGCGCCGAGGAAATTGCCGAGCGCGTCGAGGAACTGCGTAACCCCGAGGCCCGCAAGCCCCGTGCGGCAGTACCCGCGCACGCGCAGGCCGGCAACGGCAAGTCCAACTTTGCCGGCAAGCCCTCCCCTGCCGGCAAGTCCAAAAAGAAGAAGTTCTACGCCAGCAAGCCCAAGGGCAAATAGACAAAGTTGCGGTGGAATAGTTCCTAAAAATGCCTGGTAAAGGACCAAACAGGAACTATTTCACCGCAACTCATATTGGGATGGTGGTTGGCGATCTAGCCTTGGGTGACCAGGCGATAGCCGATACCCACGTGCGTTTGGATATAACGCGGATGCGCGGGGTCGGACTCGATCTTCTTGCGCAGCGTGCCCATAAAGACGCGCAGGCTCGCCAGGTCGCTCTTAGTTGCCGTGCCCCAAATCTCGTGCAGGATAAACTGGTGCGTCAGTACCTTGTCGGCGTTATGCGCCAGCAGGCACAGGAGCTTGTACTCGATCGGCGTTAAATGCAGCTCCTCGCCATCCATCGTGGCGATGCCGGCATCAAAATCGATATGCAGCTCACCGGTATCGAACGAGCCCTCGGAGGCAACGCCGCCCGTCTGCGCATACGACAGACGCCTGAGCGTCGTGCGAATGCGCGCGAGCAACTCCTCGACCGAAAACGGCTTGGTCAGGTAGTCGTCGGCACCGGCATCGAGCGCGCGAATCTTGTCCGCATCCTCGCTGCGCGCCGAGACCACGATAATCGGCATGCCCGACCATGCGCGCACCGACTCCACCACCTTGACGCCGTCCATATCGGGCAGGCCCAAATCGAGCAGCACGATGCTCGGCGTCTGCGATGAGGCGGCGGCGATGGCGGCATGGGCGGTCTCCACGGCCATATGACGCAAGCCGTGCGCCTCGAGCGCGGCAACGATTAAGTTGCGAACGGCGGGGTCGTCCTCAACGACCAAGATGAGCGGTTTTACGGCAGAGTTCGGCACAGCGCTACTCCTTATCAAACGAAACGTCGGCGACGGGAAGCTCAATCGTAAAGACCGAGCCGTGCGGGTCCGCCGCGGCAACCTCTATGCTACCGCCATGTGCCAGCGCAATGGAGCGGCAGAGCGAAAGACCCAGGCCCACGCTGCGATGGCTGTCGGCAAGACCGTGGTTGGCGGTGTAGAACGACTCAAAGATGCGCTCGCGGTCCTCGGGCGCGATGCCCGGGCCGTCATCGGCCACCGAGCACGTCACGTGCCCATCGTCGACGCCAATCGAAATCACGATATGCGAGCCTGCGGGCGTATAGGTGATGGCATTGTTCACCAGGTTCACCAC
Organism: Collinsella sp.; assembly: GCA_048342015.1. Taxonomy (GTDB): domain Bacteria; phylum Actinomycetota; class Coriobacteriia; order Coriobacteriales; family Coriobacteriaceae; genus Collinsella. The sequence continues at coordinate 12,507 of DBGDFS010000020.1, forward strand.
GAGCTGTACCATCAGACGCGCATCGACGTTGACGAGCGCCGGCTCATCGCACGCCACCACCTTAAGGTCGTGCTCGCGCACGGCAGGGTTCACGTGGCGCAGCGCCTCCTCGACGATATCGTCCATGAGCTCGAGCGTAGTCGACAGACGCATACCGCCGCCCTCGAGCTTGGTGATGGCGAGCAGATTCTCGACGGTGGCGTTGAGCCACAGCGCATCCGAGCGAATGGATAGAAGCAGGCCGCGGCGCGTCTGGGCATCGAGCACGGCGGTGCCGGTCGAGCCCTGGTCGAGCAGCACGTCGGCATTACCCGAAATACTGGTAAGCGGTGTGCGCAGGTCGTGCGAGATGGAGCGCAGCAGGTTGGCGCGCAGCTGCTCGTTTTTGGCGAGCACCGCCGCCTCCTCGCGGGCCTCCATGGCGCGGGCGCGATCGAGCGCCAGCTCGCCTTCGCTCACGATGGCATCGGCAAGTGTCCGTTCCTCGTGCGTTAGCACGTCGGGTTCGGCAACGATAGCCAGCACGCCCACCACCGAGGCGGGGTCGCTCGAGCGCACGAAGCCGTCGCCCGTGCGAACCGTCAGGTAGATGCCATAAAACGCCGAGCCGCCATAAGTGGCATCGAGCGGCGTTCCCACATAAGCGGACGCCGAGAGCCGCGGCGGCATCTGCGGCGCCAGTTCGTGCACCGGCGCGGCATCGCCCACGGCCGTGTATGTCGCACGCGGCAGCAGGTCATCGCCCTCGGCGTCGGCGCTGTACCACACGACCGGACAGCCCGAAAGACGAGCCAGCTGCGTTGCCATGGCATGCACAATCTGCTGCTGATCGGCACACCGCTGCAGCATGCGGTTGGTCTCGAGCACCATATGCGTGCGACGGTCGCTGGCGGCAGCCTGTGCCAAGGCGCGGCGCAGGGCCAACGCAATCGAGCTCGACACAAGCGAGACCACAAACATGATGAAGAACATGCCGGGATAGACGCGGTCGATAAACGACAGCGAGCAGCGCGGGTCGACAAACAAGAAGTTGTAGAGTGCCACGGCGACAGCCGAGCTCAGCAAGCAATACAGGCGACTCCAGGTAAAGAATGCGCACAGCTGAACGGCGAACACATAGACGATCATGATGCTCGGCGCGAGACCCGGATGGTCGAGCAGCGCGCCCACAATCGTCGCCGTGACCAGCAGCCCCACCGACACGCAGGCGTCATACAGAGGAGTGCGGCGCGTCAGCGTTGTGCGCCGCCACCAAAAGTTATCGGCAATATCGCCGTCCGCACGGACGTCCATCAGCGCCCCGCCCCTCTCTCAAAAACAAAAACCACCACAAAGGGACAGGCACCTTTGTGGTGGTTTCCCTTGTGGTGGTTCCAAGTGTATAGCCTTTGCAACCGGCGGTCGCTAGACAAACAGCACGTGCGCGAGCAGCGCGCAAACGCACGCCGCGACAAGCACCGTCACCACGATCGAGATCACGCGGTCGGCCATATCCATGTTGGCACGATTCGTAAAGAACCGATCTTCGGCGGCATCGACGCGCGCCTCACGCACCAGCTCGGTCGCAAAATCGCAACCGTCAAGCACCTTTGCATCCATGGTTTCCTCTCAGGACTCAATCACTGTCATTGCAAGCCTGCCCGTTCGCAGCCAAACCTCAAGCGTCGACTACGGCCGCTCGTTGGGGGCCAGGCGCTGCATCTTGTTCACGGCCTTGAACTTGGTGAACAGCGGCACGTACTCAAAGCTCACGTTCGAGTTCTCCAGGCCGTACCAGCGTGCAGGCGTGCCGGCGGCGCGGCGGATGATGTACTTGAGCGTGATGGCCGTACGCTCGCTCGGCTCCACATCGCTTTCAGGCGCCAGAAGCTTACGAATCAGGACGAACTTGAACGTACCGATGTTGCCCGGATCCTTGTAGACCGAGTAGTCATGCGTCTGCGGCGGCAGCTCGCCAGTGGCAGCCAGGTCCTGAACAACCTGACGCAGGTAGGCATTGACGCGCTGGTTGATCTTGTAGCCCAGGTACAGATGCACGCGGAACACGTAGTCGGTGCCGAACGTCTCGACCGAATAGGCAAAGGTGTGCGGTTCGTCCATGGTCTCGACATTCACAAACCACCAGGCGCGGGCACGCTTGGGATGCTTGTCCAGAATCGAGTAGACGATGTCGCGATCGATATAGTCGGTATGGGTGTCCTTGGTCAGGTACACGATGTTGTCGCTCAGGCGCTCGTAGCGATCGTCATCGCGCAGGCGCTTGAGCTGCGGCAGGTAGCTGCGCAGCGGCAGCAGCGTAAACTGGCGCTGCTCAACAGCCGTACCGTTGTACCAGCACACCATGATACCCATGATGAGCGCGGCCATGAGGATGGTGAAATAGCCGCCGTGGAAGAACTTGGTGAGCGAGCTCACGAAGAAGAAGCCTTCGAGCAAAAGGAAGAAGGCCGCGAAGATCCACGGCGCGACCTTGAGCTTGCGCTCCTCGTGCAGGTAGAAGAAGAGCAGCAGCGTGGTGCACATCATAGTCAGCGTAATGGCAAGGCCGTAGGCGGCTTCCATATGCGCCGAGTTCTGGAACAGCAGCACCACGATGACGCAGCCCACGAGCATGACGTTGTTGACCATGGGGATGTAGAGCTGGCCCTTGGTCTCGGCAGGGTAGAAGACCTGCATGTGCGGCATGAGGTCCAGACGGCTGGCCTCGGACACCAGCGAGAATGCGCCGGTAATGAGCGCCTGCGAGGCAATGATGGCCGCGACGGTGGAAAGGCCGACGGCAAACGGGCGCAGGCCCGGGGCGAGCATCTGGTAGAACGGGTTGAGGTCGGCAATGCCCATGAGCTCGGGGTTGGCAGCGTTGTTCATAAGCCAAGCGCCCTGGCCCATATAGGAAAGTAGCAGGCAGCACTTAACGAACGGCCAGGTAGCGTAGATGTTGCCGCGGCCGACGTGGCCCATGTCGGAGTAGAGCGCCTCGGCACCGGTGGTGGCGAGGAAGCAGCTGCCCAGAATCATGATGCCCGCATGGTTGTTGGGGCTCAGCAAAAAGGCGATGCCGCGCACCGGGTTGAGGCACAGCAGCACGGCGGGGTGCTGGAGGACAAAGAACAGACCCGTACCGCCCAAGAACAGGAACCACAGCGTCATGATGGGGCCAAAGGCGTGACCGATCTTGGCCGTACCGATGCGCTGCACCAAGAAGAGCACGATGATGATGGCGAGCGTAATGGCGACGACGCGACCCTGGTCATCGCCCAGCACGGCATGGACCGCCGGGATGGTGCGCAGGCCCTCGATGGCCGTGGTAACGGTAACGGCCGGCGTCAGGATGCCGTCGGCGAGCAGCGCGGCGCCACCCAGCATGGCGGGGATGATAAGCCACTTGCCGCAGCGCTTGACCAGGCTGTACAGGGCAAAGATGCCGCCCTCACCATGGTTATCGGCGCGCAGCGAGATGAGCACATACTTGATGGTGGTCAGCAACGTGACCGTCCACACGACAAGGGAGAGCGCGCCGAGCACGAACTCCTCCGTGACGCTTCCGATGCCGCCGTTGCCGGCAACGAGCGCCTTGGTTACATACATGGGGCTGGTGCCGATATCGCCGTACACCACGCCTAGCGTGACGAGCATCGCCGAGATGCTCACAGGAATCGCAGCGTGCGAGGCTGCCTCCTTGGCCTTTTGTTCCATAAGCCGGTTTCCTCCCAACTTTAATGTTCGAAGGGATTATAGGTAATCGGCCCATGTTTTAATGCACTGTTTTCCCAGCTAGATAAAGATTTATACAGTCTTTAGGCTACCGCGGCGATATGGAATGCGGCAAAGGGACTATCCCCTTGTCACATTCGTCATTTTCCGAGCCAGTTTTTGAACCACCACTCCATGGAGCGGCTCATCTCGGCCATAAAGGGACTCGTGTGCTTGCGGGTATAGATGTCCACGACGCGCTCCCCCACCTCGCGGGCATGCGGACGGAACATTGCGTCCATCTCGGCCACCTGCGCGTCCATGGTCGCGGCATCCGCGCGGCAGTAGCGCTCCTCGTGCACCAGGTTCACCACGGGGTGCGCAATGGCCGGACGCTCCTTACGGGGCGTGCCGATGATGAGCATCGACAGCGGCATGGTATAGGGCGGCAGATCGAGCAGCTCGGCAACTTCCTCGGCGTTCTCCACGATGTCGCCAATGTAGCAGCTTCCCAGCCCCAGGGCCTCGGCGGCAACCACGGCGTTTTGCGCGGCGATCACGGCGTCCTGGGCCGCGATGGCAAAGTCGCCCAAACCCGGCGCGCGGCGGGGCGCCTTGCCCGTGCGCTCGACAAACTCGGGCTCAAAGCAGCCCACGTGCTCAAACAGATCGATCCACTTTGCATAATCGACCACAAATATGAGTGCCCAGGGCGCCTTGGCAATCATGGGTTGGTGGTCGCACAGGTCGGCCAGACGGTCCAGCGTAGCCTGCTCGCGAATGCTCACGATGGAATACATCATCATGGCGCCTGCCGACGGCGCACGGCTCGCCGCGTGCAGAATCGCTGCCCGCTGCTCGTCGGTCACCGCCACGGGACGGTCGTCGTCATCGCGCGCAAAGGCACGCGTGGACGAGCGGTGCTCCAAGATGTCCAGCACCGCATTGCCCGTAGTCTCGACCGGATAACCGTTCGTATCCACGCCCGCAGCTCCGTCGCAGTACTCGGCGCCCGTCATACAAACCTGCTCGCCCATAGCTCTATCCTCGCCAATTCTTTAAGAAGCCTTTACGTTTCCGTGTAATTCCCGTCCATTATCGCGCAGGTCGCCACTACATTGCGCCACACCGCCACACGCGCGCGTTAATATGGCTGGTTGTTGTGCGCAGCCACCAATTGCAGCGCATATCTTGGTAACAATCGGGTAAACCCCCGCTTTCGTAGGTTTTAGTTTGTGAGGAGTCTCAGCATGTTCGCTGCCGCCATCTCGCTCGTCGGTCTTGCGGCGACCGTCTACCTTGTCTTGCGCGAGGCCAAGGCCATTCGCGCTCAGTCGGGCACCGTTGCCAAAAGCGCTCTTGGGTGGAGCGTCGCCTTCGGCCTGTTCCAGGTCTTTTTGACTATTTGGGGCGCCGTGGGCCTCGTCGCTCAAAACGAGCCGCTCGCCTTTGTGATGCTCATCCTGACCAACGCCATCCTCACCGGCTGCGCTTGGGCCAGCATCGCACGCGACCGCATCGCCCCGCGCGTCTTTGCGTTCGCCGCGCCCGACGCCCCCGCCCCCACCGGCAAGCTCGCCCGCCTGCGCGGCGCCTTTGTGGGCAAGCCACTCGTCGCCGCCGTCCTGTGCCTGCTGCTCGCCGGCGTTTTTGCGCTGCTGGGCATGGAGGTTTCGTCCAACCACGACTTTACCTGGGTCTACCCCCTATGCATCCTGCTCGAGTGGGCCATCATCACCACGCTCATGGTCGGCCTGTTCTTCCTGTTCCAGCGCCACGGCGCAGCTCCCGCGATCCTGGCCTTTGCCCTCTTTGTCCTGGGCATTGCCGAGTTCTTCGTCATCACGTTTAAATCCATGCCCATCCAGCCGGGCGACCTTTCGGCCATCTCCACCGCCGCTGCGGTCGCCGGCACCGGCTACACCTTCTCCATCTCGCTGTTCTGCGTGCTGTCCATGGGCTTTACCGCCATCGCCATGCTGCTATGCGAGTACGCCGGCCTGGTGGCACCGCACCGCCAGAAGGGCGCCGCCAACGCCAAGCGCATGCTGCTCACCAACCTGCTCGTCGCCGTGCTGTGCCTGGGCGGCGTGACCGCACACGTCACGCTCATCGACTACTACAACACCCTCGGCATCACCGTCTACACCTGGCGCCCGCTCGAGAGCTACTGGCGCGAGGGCTACCTGCCCGCTTTCATTAGCGCAGCGCAGTCCATCAAGCCGCCCAAACCCGCCGACTACTCCGTCGACGATGCCAAGGCCACGCTCAAAAAGTACGCCAAGGCCTACGACAAGTCCGACGCCGCCAAGAGTGACGAGCGCACCGCCGCAAAGGAGCAGTTCGACAGCGAGAAGCCCACGGTCATCGCCATCATGAACGAGACCTTCTCGGATCTGTCGATCTACCAGAACATGCGCGCCGGCTACGAGGGTCCGCAGTACTTTAAGAACCTGTCCAACTGCCTCAGCCGCGGCAAGCTCTACGTGAGCGCCTACGGCGGCGGCACCGCCAATACCGAGTTTGAGTTTATGACCGGTAACTCCATGGCCAACCTGGGCTCGGGCGTGTACCCCTACACCATCTACAACATGGAAACGACCGGGAACCTGGCAGAGCAGTTCAAATCGCTCGGCTATTCCACCACGGCTATGCACCCCAACCACGCGACCAACTGGAACCGCGAGAACGTCTACAAGGACTTTGGTTTTGACCAGTTCCTGTCCATCAACGATTTCCAGGGCGCCGATACCCTGCGCGGCATGGTGACCGACCAGGCTACCTACGACAAGATTCTTGAGCTGCTCGACCAGAACGCCGATCCGCAGTTCATCTTCGACGTGACCATGCAGAACCACTCGGGCTACGATACGGGCCTGCTGCCGGTCGACAAGCAGATGCACCTGAACATCGACACGACCGACCTGGACGCCAAGACCGTCGAGGACGGCACGCTCTCCGATGTCGACGAGTATGTCTCGTGCATCGAGCAGTCCGACCAGGCGCTTCGCTACTTCCTCAACGCCCTGAGCAAGCTCGACCGTAAGGTGGTCGTGGTGTTCTGGGGCGACCACCAGCCGTTCTTCCCGTCCAAGTTCAACGATAAGTGGTTTACCGGCGAGGACGACGCCACGCATCAGGAGCGCCTGTGGCAGACCGATTACATCATCTGGGCCAACTACGACGTTGCCGGCTGCGACCAGATGAGCGAGGTCGACGACCTGTCCACCAACTACCTGTCCACCCAGCTGATGCAGCTGATCGGCGCACCGCTGACCGACTACCAGAAAGCGCACATGACGCTGCGCGAGTCGCTGCCCGCCATCAACTCGGTGGGCTACGAGGACGCCAGCCTGCGCTGGGCGCTCTCCTCCAACGTCACCGGTGACGACGCCGCCGCCGCTGCCGCAACCAAGGCGCGCGAGGATTACGCCAAGATGCAATACTACGAGATGTTCCGCGACGGCAAGAACGTCTACACCGAGCACTTCCAGACCGAGGCCAACGAAACCGACCCCAACCTGGCGCCGGGCACGACCAAGATCAAGTAGCGGGTCGCTGCGGGTCTATCCCGGTTCGTCTGCTCGGGCGGCGCGGAATGTAAGGTTCCCTGCTCGGGCAGTCCTGCTCGCACGGAGAGCACATTAAGTGCTCTCCGGCTCGTGCGGAACTCGCGATGAACCTTACATTCCGCGCCGCCCGAGCAGACGCCTTGTTGTTGGAGCGCGGCTTGTCATGGGGAGTATTCGGAGTGTCTCTGGTTGAATCGGGCTCTTGCCTTGAAGACTCTGATTTCTAATAAAGAGAAAACCCGGGTAGCCAGTTGTTTGGCTACCCGGGTTTTACTTTGTCGATATGTTCGACTGGCTACTAGTGGGTCTTGCGGCGCTTGATCAGCATGATGAGGGCTATCACTACGAGCGTTGCTCCCGCTGCTGCTGCGGTGGCGACTAGGGCGAATGTTTGGTCGCCGGTGTTTGCGAGGTTCTTCGCTGTGGTCGTAGTCTTGACCTTGGTGTCGATCTTAGCTCCGTTGTCGGACTTGGGCTTGTCCGGGTTCGTCGGGGTCTCAGGAGTCTCGGGGTCCTTTGAGCCTTTGGAATCGGTTGGGCCGGCGGTGTTTACCAGCGTATGGTCCAAGAACTTCTTGGCGCCCGCACTTGCCTGTGAGAACAGGCGGCGCGTGCGGATCGGGGTGGCGTTCACCGTTGTGGGCGCCGTCTCCTCGGCCTCGATATTCACGAGCGTCGTGCCGGTGTCGAGGCCCACGTCGTTGTATCCCACGTGGCAGTAATACTGCGCACCGTCATCGTCTGCGGTCAGGTCAATCTCGAGCTTTGAGGCCGTTCCAGCCGCGAGGTTGCCATCGGCACCCACGAGCTTAAACTCTGTCTCGCCGCGGCCCTTGCGGTACCACATACAGGTCGGTGCCAGCCCTGTTTCGCTATCGTCGGCACCGAGTTGCTTCACATGGCCAATCGCCGAGAGCGTCAGGTGGCTTCCCGCCGCGCGCTCAACCGAAGAGTCGTATCCAAGATCCGACCCCTCCGCAGCATCCGCCGCAGGTCCGCCCACGGTCATCGTCATGCCATCGGGCATGGTCTTGACCGTGATGATTGCCGAGCGAATACCTGTTTCGGTCGTGGATCCATTCTTAACGGCGGCGATGGCGAATCGATACTCCGTATTGGGCTGCAGCCCATCCCACTTGAGCGAGGTCTGCGTGTTGTCGGCAATCTTCCAGCTATTGACGACCGCATCCGCCGCATTGCTCTGCAGCATGCCCACGCCGTAGCTAAAGCCACTCTTGTTTGCGAGTACATCGTCCCAGCTAAACGTAACGCTGGTCGAATCGACGGCGTTTGCCGTAAAGCCCGTCACGGCCGGCGCGTCGGGCATCTCGACGTCCTTAACGTCATAGCCCACGATCCAGAACTGGTCGGTGTCCTTGGTGCCGAGCTTGTCGCCCGAGTCTGCCTCGAACTTGTCGACATCCACCGCGTTGACGCCCAGACGCCACACAAAACCGTACTTGCCCTGCGCGGCCTCGGGCAGGTTGTCGACGGTGCCGCCGTATTCGGTCGATTCACTCGAGGAGTTACCCGTAGTAAAGCCGGCGTTGGCACCAAAGCACAGGCCGCCAAACAACTCGTGCTTTGCGAGCTTCGCGCCCATGACAACGCTGCCGTTCAGCGTCAAGCCGAGCTCGAGCTCCTGCTCCTTGCCCTCCTCGACTTCGATGGTCTGCTCAATGCTCGCCCCCGACTGCGCGGCGGCGCCGTTAAACCCATCGTGCGTGTAGGCGCGCGTTACGCCAGGCTTGCCCAGGCCAAAGGAATCCCCAACGGGAGTCTCGCCGTTGAGCGTCGTTTGATAGGTTCCGGGTTCTCCCGACCGGTTGGTCAAAAAGTAGCTGAGCGGCGTCATATTGTGCTGTTTGGCAATGCGGTCATAGGCCTCGACATTAACGACCGAGGTCTGCGCGCCGAGCGACACGGGCGCCGCCATCACGCCCTTGCCACCAGTTTCCTCATTTTCGATCTCATACTCGTAATAGACCATCGGAATCGTGTAGAGCACGGCCTTGTCACCCTCGCCGGCATGCGACTCATAGCTTACGCTTGCGCTGACCGTGCGCTCGCTCCGGTAGTCATAGCATCCCTCGGCGGCAAAATCGACTGAAGCATTCATCGCGACCAGGGGCGGACCGGTCTGCACCTCGACGGCAACGCCCAACTCGGTGCCAATGGTATAGCCCTGGGATGTCCCCGTGCCCTTTTCCTCTCCGTATGACGTGCCGCCCAACACCAGATAGCCGTATGCCTGCTCCAGATCCTCAACATAGGGCGCATCCTGCAGCACGGCGAGCACGCGCGGGTTGGTATAGACCTTGTAGCGGTCCTTGTACGTAATCTTGACGCTGTCGTTGTCGACATCGGGCAGCGCGAGCGAGATAAATGTGCCGTAGGTAGTGCCGCGACGGTTGCTCTCGCTAATCACCTGCTCCTCGCCGCGGCGCACCTTTCCGTTCTCGTCGAGCGAAAAATGCGAGGCGGTCATCCAATAGTAGTCATCGTTCTTGCGCAGGTCCTCATCGCGGTGCTTGCCCACCACGGCGATAAAGCTCTCGTTATAGCGGTCCGAACCCGAGACGCTGCCCGCCTTGACATCGCTGATCCACACCTGCTCGATACCCTTGTGGTCATGCTTGTTGCTACTGTTGTATTGCTGGCCGCTCATGCTCATGGTTCCGACCATGGAACCCAAGCCCTGGGCCCCGCTCTGCGCCGTGTTGCAGGCAAAGTCGCGGAACACATCGCCGCCCACGAGCACCTCGTCGACCGCCGGCTGCTCGGACAGACCGTCAAGGTTGGCAGTGGCAAGAGCAATAGGTGCCAAGGTGCACGGATAGCGCTTATCCTGAGCACTATCCTTCCATGCGCTGTTGGGCACATGCATCAGTCCATAGGAGGCGAGGAGCCCGTCTCTGTATTCCTTGCAATCGGAAAGTTTGAACTCGCCAGACTCCGAGTCAAAATACGCGTAGCGGTACAGCGCGCCGTACAGCCCCTTGCTGCCGTCAGAGGCGCCGTAATCAAAAGTGCTGCTTTGCCAGTCATAGCCCGCAAGAATAAGGCCCGTGACGGTTTCACCCGTCTTCTTTCCTTCTTCATCGTAGGCGGCAAACGTGCCGAATGTCGCATTCGCGGCAACCATGGTCTTGCCGTTCGCGGAGAGGGAGATTGCGCCCGCGTCACCCAGAGCATCGACATGGACGAGCGCACCCTTGGATGCATCCCACGAGAACAGCTCGCAATGCGTCGACTTATCAATATTCTTTTTGCCGTAGGGTGCCGAGACCACGATGGCGAGGTCATCGCAAAAATCGCGATCGAGGTCGCCGGCCGCCAGCGAAACGACAGGAGCTGACTGAAGCTGCGTCCAGGAATCGTTCCCGCCCTTGTTGTGCGTGGTGTAGTCAGCGGCGTTACCGGCATCGATCTTAACGACGCTCTGCTTCCAGTTGCCGCCCTCCAGGTCGTACATGTCGACTACGGCCTTGCGCACGCCGTTCTCGTCGACATAGCAACCCGCGTAGACAAAAAGCTCGTCCACACCGTCGCCATCGACATCGCCCGCCTCGACATCAAAGACGGCATCGTGCTCTTGCAGATAACCGGCATCCAGGTACTTAAAACGGCCTTCGTACATCATATTGGTGTTGACCGTCACCGGCAGGTGTGTGTCGAGCTTGCGCGTGCGCCCGTTGCTAAACGAGTAGAGGACCAGCTCAACCTTTCCGGCGTATGACTTGCCGTCAATCGTCGTGGAGGAACTGTCGCCGTAGGCACGGAGCTCGGCAACGCGGCTCTTTTTGCCCGTGCTGGCGTCGCTGCAGAACTCAACACTCGTGGCGTGAATGCCCGAGAAACCGTTGTTGTCGTTGGCGAGTACTGTTGAGGACTCATTGTTGCTTAGGTACGACCAGGTGCCGCCACCGTAGTCGCTATGCTTGTAGAGATCGCTGTTCGTATCGAAGTTGTTGACGTTTTGCCAGAACTTTGCGGCGCCCCACACACTTCCATAGCCATCGGTGAGCTTGCTGCTGCCGCCAATGTCACCGCGCTCGACGTTCTCGAGCTTGTCGCGCAGAGTGTAGCGATTGCCATGGCTACCGTTAGCTGCCATATAGACCTCGCCGCGCGTGGCAAACGTCGTGGGGGTATCAGTGGAATAGGGGCCAACGGTATCGGCCGGAATGTCCTCGCTCGTGCCCAGACCCAGGGCTTGATAATCCTGCTCGGTCATATCGGTGATTGCGGGCGCGTCTGCCGCCTGGGCAACCTGGGGCGTGGCCGTGAAGCAGGCGACGCTCGTGGCGATCAACGCAGCAAGCGCCGCCGTCCCAACAAGCGGGATTTTCGACAGCCTACGGATACGGGGGTGCGGAACGTACATGAGGGACCTCACTTTACTCGAATGGAGCGGCTCATTCCACGAATAGTACGTCCGATGCCCAGTTCCACGTGTCTCATTTCCGCCAACGGCGTGTCTCATTTTTAAAAGCGGAGGTACTGGGGGAGCATCGTCCAAGCTCAAAGCCCATTTCCGGGATGCATTTTCCGCCGAGACCCTCAACGGGAAACGACGTCCCATTCTGAGTATCAATTCCGGGATGCACTTTCCGGAACAACCCTCAACGGGAAAGTGTGTCCCACTTTGGAAGCTGATTGTGGGACGTAGTTTCCCGTTGGCTCTCTTTGGGAAAGTGCATCCCGTTTCTCGGGCTAATAGTGGGATGCGGTTTCCCGTTGAGCGGCCTTTGGGAAAGCATGTCCCACTCTAGGCTCAAAATCCAGTCCCCACTTTCCGAAACCCCACCCATCGGGAAAGCACGTCCCACTCTGGACGCATCCCGGGGATTGAACTTCAGCTTATGAGGCCTTCCATCGATAAAGGGCCGCCACCCGGGAGGGCATTGCATTTAGAAGATGGACCTACTCCCCCAGAACGGCCTTCTTGGCCGCCATCGCCATGTTGTCCAGGTCTTCCTTGGTGGGATGGTCCTTCGCGGCAACCCAGTTGTCGAGCAGTATCTTAAAGCGGGCGTTGTCGGAATCTTGCTCGAGCATGGCCTCGTAGCGCTGCTTGACCGCGGGGCCCATCTTGCCCTGGCACATCGCCCAGCCCGCAAGCTCGGCATCCCCAGCCAAATTGGAAGTTACGCGGTCGATAATCTGCTGATAATAGCTCTGGTCGGCCCCAAAGCCGCAGGTGCCAAACAGGAAGACACGCTTGCCGTGCAAGGCGGAAAGCAACGCCGCGACCGAAGGCGTGCACGTGCCCTTGTCGCACCAAAAACCGACGAGCAACGTGTCGGCCACGCAGGCGCCCTGCGCCTCGAGCGCAACCTGATCTGCATCCGCATCGTCGCTCAACGCCGCGGCATGGACAAATTCAACACCCGCAGCCTGCAGAGCGCGCTTGATCGCGCCCGAAACCATCCTGGTATTACCGCTCTTGCTGTTAACCACCAGAGAGCACGTCATAGTCACGTTGCCTCGTTTCCCCCAAAACTAAAGCCACTAATGCAATTTATTAGATGAATATCTTAGTACTAACAACGCAGATGTAAACCACCGTCTGCCGATTGGCGACGCAGGCGACATCAATGGACAAAAACGCCCGCAGCGCAAGCCCCGAAATCTATAAGCTTTGAGACAGCTAAGCTGCCCTATGCCCCGAATCGATGACAACCGTCACCACAGATACCCGCCAATCGTCACCATAGTTCGTAATCAATCGTCACCACAGATTACCGTCAATCGTCACCACGCAGCTGGTAAAATACATAATCAAGGCAAGTTGAGAAGGTGACGGTATGGATAGGTATGTAGACAGATGCATCGACAAGGCAATCAGGCATAATCTCGATATCTTCGGTGCGGTTCTCATTCAAGGCCCGAAGTGGTGCGGAAAGACCACTACGGCCAGACGTTTTGCCAAATCATCCTTGTCTCTTTCCGATCCGGCTGGAAATTTTTCCGCTCTCCAGTTGGCTCGGATCGACCCAGCGCAGGCAATAGCAGGACCGTCGCCTAGACTCATCGACGAATGGCAGGAAGAACCAAAACTATGGGATGCCATACGTTTCGAGTGTGACGCAAGACAGGGAGAATCCGGACAGTTTATTCTTACGGGCTCAGCAACGCCGCAAGATTCGAAGCAGCCAATGCATAGCGGCGTTGGGCGAATAGCTAGATTGCGAATGGATACCATGACGCTGTTTGAGCTCGGCGTTTCTTCGGGCGCGGCTTCGATTAGAGCGCTGCTTTCCGGCCACCCCGCCAAGCAGGCGGTCGGATCGATCGCTGGTGTCGCCGGCATCGCCGATTTGCTGTGTCGCGGTGGTTGGCCTCAAGCGATGGGGAAAACAACTGAAAATGCTATGCGGATTGCCGCTGCTTATGTTGATGGCGTATGCGAATCGGATGTTTCTAGAACTGACGGCGTCAAACGTGATCCGGTCAAGGTCAGGTCTCTTTTGACATCGCTTGCGCGAAATGAGTCGACACTTGCTGGATCGAAGTCCATCGATAAAGATATCGGTACCGGCGTTTCGAAGAATTCGGTCTCCAGATACATGGATGCTCTGAGACGAATCAATATCATCGACGATATCCCGGCTTGGCATCCGGCGCTCAGGTCGCCGGTAAAGCTGCGGCAAAGTGCGAAAAGGCACCTCGCCGACCCTTCGCTTGCCGTTGCGCTGCTCGGAGCAAATCCGGAGTCATTGGCATCCGACCCGAAGACACTGGGGCTGCTCTTCGAATCCCTCGTCCTGCACGACCTTAAGGTCTATGCCGCCGCAAATGACTCATCGGTGTCCCACTACCACGACGCCGACGATCTCGAGGTCGATGCCGTTATACACAGGCGCGATGGAACTTGGATTGCCGTGGAAGTAAAACTCGGAAGCCCGCAGATCCCCGAGGCGTCTGCAAACCTGCTTCGACTCGAGCGCAAGCTGGTCGAACGCGGCGAGAGGCCTCCCGCGGCCAAACTCATCGTCATCGGGTTCGGCATGCCGGTCCACACAACGCCCGAGGGCATCATCGTTGCCCCCGTTGACACGCTCGCGCCCTAGCGCTGCGTTACATGTCCCGCGTCTTGCTCACTGGGCGAATTGGCTGCGGTAGAGCTCGGCGTAGAAGCCGCCTGCCGCTAGCAGCTCGTCGTGCGTGCCGCGCTCGATAATCTGCCCGTCGCGCATCACCAGAATGCAGTCGGCGTTGCGGACGGTGCTCAGGCGGTGCGCCACGACAAAGCTTGTGCGACCGGCCATGAGCTCGTCGAATGCCGCCTGCACCTGCAGCTCGGTGCGCGTATCGATGCTCGACGTGGCCTCGTCCAGCAGCAGAATCGCCGGGTCGGTGAGCATGACGCGCGCGATGCACAGCAGCTGCTTTTGGCCCTGGCTAAACGTGCCGCCGTCCTCGCCGATCACCGTATCGTAGCCGCCTAGCAGCTGCACGATAAACTTGTGCGCGTGCGCGCGCTTGGCGGCCTCGATAATCTGCTCGCGCGTGGCGTCGGGACGACCGTAGGCGATATTGTCCGCCACCGTACCCTCGAACAGCCACGTATCCTGCAGCACCATACCAAAGGCGCGGCGCAGGCTTGCGCGCGTGTAGTCACGCGAGGAACGGCCATCGACCGCAATGCGGCCGGCGTCGATATCGTAGAAGCGCAGCAGCAGGTTGATGAGCGTCGTCTTGCCACAGCCCGTGGGACCGACGAGGGCAAAGCGCATGCCCGGCTTGGCATCGATGCAGATATCCTGCAGCAGCTTGCGGTCGGGCACGTAGCTAAAGTCCACATGCTCAAACGAAACCTCGCCTTTCGGAGCTGCGAGCTCAACGGCATCCGCTGCATCGGGCTCTTGCTCGCGCGCGTCGAGCAGCGCAAACATGCGGCGTGCCGAGGCGTACGCCGTCTGGATCTGCGTAATGACGTTGGTGACCTCGTTGAACGGCTTGGTGTACTGGTTGGCGTAGGACAGGAAGATCTGCACGCCGCCCACCGTGAGTGCCGCGGGCACGCCCGTGATCACGCCCACGCAGCCAATCACGGCCACCACGGCATAGATGATGTTATTGATAAAGCGCGTGCCGGGGTTGGAGAGCGAACCCATAAACTGCGCGCGCTCACCTGCCGCATAGAGCTCGGCGTTGAGGGCATCGAAGCGCTGCTGAGCGTTGGGACCATAGGCAAAGGCGTCGACAAGTTTCTGCTCGCCTACGTACTCCTCGATATGACCACCGAGCTGCCCTTGAATACGCTGCTGTGCCGTAAAGCTTTTGTTGGAAAGCTTGGCGATAGCACCGGCTGCAAAAATGGAAAGCGGCGTGACGAGCACCACCACGAGCGTCATGGTCAGGTTGATGGAAAGCATAAACGCGAGCGTGCCCACGATGGTAATAACACCGGTGAAGAGCTGCGTGAAGCCCTGCAGCAGACCGTCGCCCACCTGGTCGACGTCGTTGACCACGCGGCTCATGAGGTCGCCGTGGGCATGGCTGTCGATAAAGCTGAGCGGCATGCGGCTGAGCTTATCGCTCGCCTCCACGCGCATGTCGCGCACCGTTTCGTAGGACAGGCGGTTGACGCAGTAGCCCTGCAGCCACTGGAAGGCCGCGGCACCTACCACGACGAGCGCGAGTTTGGTAACGAGCGGCAGCAGCGCGTCGAAGTCCACCTGCCCGGCGGCGACGATAAGGTCGATGCCCTCGCCGATGAGAATCGGCGTGTAGAGCTGCAGAATCACGGAGATGGCGGCACTCACAAACGACGCAACAAACGAAATGCGATGCGGACGAACGTAGCCCATCAGACGGCGAGTCACCGCACCCACGGGATAGCGCTCGGGGTCGCCGGGCTGGCGCGGGCCGTCGCCCAGGTCGTTGAGGCTATCGTTACCGGACACGTTGGCCGTCATCGTGGCGACCGAACCGGAGGAAGTGTACGGATTCATTTAGCAGCCCTCCTTTGCGCAGACGGATGCGGGGGCGGTCGGGGCACCTGGGGCGAGCGCGGGCGCTGTGCTCCCCCGCTGGCCCTCAAGCTCCTCGCGGCGCAGCTGCGACTGGCAAATCTCGCGATAGAGCTGACAGGTCGCATAGAGCTCGTCATGTGTGCCCAGGCCGGCAACCGAGCCGTGGTCGAGCACGCAGATCACGTCGGCATCGCGCACGGTCGAGACGCGCTGGCTCACAATCACCGTGGTCAGCGGCAGCCCGCCCTTGGCGGCACCGCGCATGCTGCGCTCGCGAATGGCATGGCGAAGCGCCGCGTCGGTCTTAAAGTCGAGCGCCGACGCGGAGTCATCCATGATCAATATCTGAGGCGAACCAACCAAGGCACGCGCGATAGTCAGGCGCTGACGCTGGCCACCGCTAAAGTTCTTGCCGCCCGCCTCGACCGGGGCGTCTAAGCCCTGCGGCTTGTTGCGCACGAACTCGCTGGCCTGCGCCATGTCGAGTGCCGCCCAGAGCTCCTCGTCGGTCGCAGCTTCATCGCGCCAGGTCAGGTTGCTGCGGATGGAGCCGCTCACCAGCGATGCGCGCTGCGGAACGGTCGCGACCACACGGCGCAGCTGGTCGAGCGGCCAGGTGCGCACGTCGGCGCCCATCACGCTCACGCTGCCGGTGCTCGCATCGTACAGGCGCGGGATGAGCGAGACGAGCGTGGACTTGCCGCTACCCGTACCGCCGATAATGCCGAGCGTCTTGCCCAGCGGGAGTTCCAGCGTCACATCGTTGACAGCATTGGCCGCGCCAGCGCCAAACGAGAAGCTCGCATGGCTCAAGCTCAGCGCGGGAACTGGAGCGACATTGCCCGGCTTGGGCAGCGCGACCGGCTGGTTGCCCTCGTCGGTGATGCCCGGCACGCAATTGAGCACCTCGTTGATACGCGACGCGCTGGCGCTCGCCTTGGTAAAGACCACGACCAGGTTGGCGACGTACACGATGGAGGTCAGGGTCTGCGTCATGTAGTTCACAAACGCCATGACCTGGCCCTGCGTAAGCTCGCCCACGCTGACCTGGATGCCGCCCACCCACAGGATGGCGCACACGCCCAGGTTCATCACCAAAAACGTGACGGGGTTGAGAATCGACGAGAGCTTGCCCACCGCGATGGCAGTATTGGCCTGGTCGTCGGCGGCCTGCGCAAAGCGCTCGCGCTCGTGATCTTCGCGCACGAAGGCGCGAACCACGCGGGCGCCCGAAAGGCCCTCGCGGCAGATAAGCGCGATGCGGTCGAGCTTTGCCTGCAGCTGCTTGTAGTACGGAATGCAGCGCGCCATGACAACCCAGAACACCAGGCCAATGGCGGGCGTGCAGATCAAAAAGATGATGCCGAGCTTAAGGTCGATGGCAAGGGCCGCGCACATGGAGCCCACCGCTAGAAAGGGCCAGCGGATGAGCATGCGCACGCCCAGCGCCATAGCGAGCTGGACCTGGTTAACGTCGTTGGTGATGCGGGTGATGAGCGACGGCGTGCCAAAGCGGTCGAGCTCAGCATAGCTCAGCTTGTTGATGTGCTCGTAGAGCGCGCCGCGAATGTCGGTGCCCATGCCCTGCGAGGTGAGCGCCGCCATCTTTTGGCAGACGAGCGTAAACGAGATGCCGATCACGGCCATGGCGGCAAGTAGCATGCCGTAGTGGATAACGGCGCTCACGTCGTGCGAGCCAATGCCCTTGTCGATCATCTGGGCAATCACCAGCGGCGTCAGCAGGTCAAAGATCACTTCGATCAGCTTACACGCAGGGCCGATCACCATATACCGGCGAAACTTACCACCAAAACGCCTAAGCAGCTCAATCATAAAAAGGCGCTCCCTATCATCATCCACATTCAATTCGAATCATGATAGTACGGTGAGCCCAAAAGAAGCGTAAACAACTCGTCATTTCTAATGGGATTCGGTTTCCAAAGAAGCGGAAAGGCACGCGCACACCCAGCCAGTGTCGGGTCGACCGCCTGATATACTTACATTAGTGCTACCAAGTTAGTCGCCGACCCTTGAAATGAGGTGCCGAGATGAACGACATTCTCGCAAGAAGAGCAAGACGAGCAACCGTGGGCATCGCCCTTTCCGCGGCACTTGTCGCGGAAATCGCCCCCGCAACGGCGATCGCGGCAGAAACCAGCGCCCCCACCGGTGCAGTTGCCCTGCAGTCGGAAGATGCGGCCGCCGCAAAAGAAAAAGCGCATGCGGCCATGCAGGAAGCGCTCAAAAAACTCAAAGCAGCGGAGGACGCCGCAAGTCCCGAGAGAATTGCGGGAATCAATAATATGATTGCCAGTGATCAAGAGCTCCGCGACATTATGCTGGCGCATGCCGCCGAATGTAGGGAACTCCTTCCCGCCATGCAAGCGAACGTCGATGCAGCCCAAGCCAAATACGACGAGGCCAGCAACCTGGTAAGCAGCCTTCAGGCAAAATTAGAGGCACTTAAGGCACTCGGCGACGAGGCGCCCAGCGAAGCTATTAAACAGTTGCGCTCCGAAATCATGGCGGCAAAATTGCAAGAAGAGTCTTGCAAAACGACGCTTGACAGCTACCAACGCCGCCTCGAAAGCCAGGAAAGACAGGTTCAGAGATTCGAAAGTGCGGCGGAGGAAGTCAAAGCCCACATCGACGAGGAAACAGCCAAGCGAGATGCGCTCCTCGACAATTTGGATAAGGCGCAAGCGGCATATGACGACGCCTGCAAGGCATACGAAGAGGCGAAAGCCGCGGCAGACAAGACCACCTCGCCCGAGATAACGCAACCGACCGAGACAACGCCTCCCTCCAGCTCGGCGCAACCGGCCGAGACGACACAGCCCACCGGCTCGTCCGCGACCGGCAAAGACGCCGCGCCGAGCTCCGCCAAGCAGGCGAACTCGAACAGCGGCAAACAGGCAGATACGACCGCCGGCAAGCTCGCGAACACGGGGCGACACAACGCCAAGCGCAATCGCACTAGCAGGAATCGCCGCCACGGGACTCGGAATAACCGCCACAGCCACACGCCGCCTCAAGAACTCAAAATAGCGGCCAACGGTTATTGTCTCCGCCAATCCACAACCCCAGAAACAAAAGAGGCCCGTTTCCCCAACCCAGGGAAACGGGCCTCTTTAACTG
Organism: Collinsella sp.; assembly: GCA_048342015.1. GTDB lineage: Bacteria > Actinomycetota > Coriobacteriia > Coriobacteriales > Coriobacteriaceae > Collinsella. The sequence goes on from DBGDFS010000020.1 coordinate 31,894, forward strand.
CAAAATCCAAGCAACAGCACCGCCGTCTCTTGAACCACGTAGCCATCAATGCCCAGGCAACGCCAGCAAGCAGCACAAAACACGGGATTCAATTCTGCAGCTTGCGCCGTTGAACTCCACGAGCCTGCCCGTGTAGACGAGCCTGTCCACGACAGCCGCCGCCATCTTGTCGTCGCCGAACACGGTCACCCACTTGCTGAACTCTATGTTGGCCGTGACGATCATGCTCTGCCTGCCCTCCGGCACCGACATCACCTGGAACAGCAGCCTCGCGCCCTCGATGTCCAGCGGCACGTAGCCCTGCTCGTCCAGGATGAGGAGTTCGCGGCGGGGGCGACGCTCTCCGGGCTGCTGCCGCGTATCTCGCGGCGTAGAAAGGAGTGAGTACCATGACCAGCGCGAAGAAGATTTACCTCGCCGTGGCGGGCGGGCTTATTGCCGCGGGCATCGTTCTCGCGGGCATCGGCTTTATCGCCTCGGGCCGCGATCAGGCCGTGTTCACGACCCAAATCGACATGCGTGACAACACCATCGTGCTCGGCGGCGTCGAGGTGGACGAACCCGAGGGCATCCCGTTCATCAGCCGGCTCGCCATTCTTGGCGAGATCGACACCTCCGACGTCGCCGACCCCGCCGCGCCCTAGGCGCAACGAGCCCGGGCACTCCGTCCGCTAATTTGATTGAGATGGATCGCTCCTACTACGCGAGCATTGAGGTCGGGCAGCGCAATGTCAGCCTTTCAAATCTCAAGAAGATTACCGACGGCTTTCACATCACCATTTCGGAGCTCATGTGCGGTGTCGAGTAGATGATTCTCATCTGACTTGGCTCGTTCATGTTTAATCTGTCTCGTTAACCGAAATATGCAAATCTGGTTAATCAAATAATTGAAATCTGGTTAAATGAAAACTGTAAATTTGGTTAAATGCGCTGGTAAGCAATGGTGAAAACTATGCCAAAAAAGTACTACGCTAGAATTATCGAAAATGAGCTCGACCAGATGCTTGGGATATTCGGTGCCGTTCTCATCGAAGGACCTAAATGGTGCGGGAAGACAACCACGGCCGGGACCCGTGCGGCGTCCAGGCTCCTCCTCATGGACCCGTCGCGCAACTTCGAGAATCGCTTCCGTGCCGAGACGGACCCGGCGCTTGCCGTTTCTGGCGAGGTGCCGCGGCTGATCGACGAATGGCAGGAGGTTCCGAAACTTTGGGACGCGGCACGGTTTGAGTGCGACAACCGCGGCGGCGAGCCTGGCCAGTTCATATTTACGGGGTCGGCGACACCGCGAGACAATGAGCGGCCGATGCACAGTGGCGCTGGAAGGTTCGCTAAATTGCGCATGGACACCATGACGCTTTTCGAACTTGGGAAATCTAGCGGTGCGGTTAAGCTGTCGGGCATCATTTCTGGCGAAAAGTTCAGGGGCGCCTTCGGATCGATGGGTTCTGCCGAGATCGCCGAGCGCATCGTTTGCGGTGGATGGCCGGCGTCGATTGGGCGTGACGCGCGAATTGCGTCCGCGACGGCAAAACGATATATCGAGATAGTCGCTGAGGAAGACATCCCCCGCGTCGATGGCTCTCGACGAGATCCTGAGAAAGTGAAAGCCGTCATCGCGTCGTTGGCGCGCAACGAATCCACTCTTGCGACGCTCAAGACGCTTGTGGCCGATTTGGGTGGCGACGTATCGAGACAAACAGCGGCATCATACATATCCCTTCTTAGCAGATTGAGTTTCGTCTGCGATATCCCCGCATGGAATCCCGCGATGAGATCTCCGGTGCATCTGAGGGAGGCGCGTAAGCATCATCTTGCCGACCCGTCGCTTGCAGCGGCTGCGCTCGGGGCGACTGTGGAGACGTTGTTGTCAGACTTCAAGACACTTGGGCTGCTTTTCGAATCGTTGGCGCTCCATGATCTATGGGTCTATGCGAGGGCAAACGGAATGGGCCTTTATCACTATCACGATTCCCGCGATCTTGAGGTCGACGCTGTCATAGCGGCTCCAGGTGGGATGTGGATTCCCGTTGAGGTCAAGCTCAGTTCCGCTCAAATCGAAGAGGCATCTGACAATCTTGTTGCCGTCGAAGAGCGGATGGTTGCTGCCGGAAACACCCCGCCGGTTTCTAAAGTAGCGATTATTGGATTTGGTTCACAAGCCTATGTTACCGACCGCGGCGTCCAAGTTGTTCCATTGGACGTTCTCGCACCGTAACGCTGCGGGCGAAGTGAAATCGACGCATCTTTTAGATTTCTTCAATTTGTGCGTAAACCAACAATGCCGTAATTACGCTATGTCGTTAGTGCGAACATCGCATCTTCAGTAGTCGAAGCTCGTTCGCAAACGGACCTCTTTACTTGTAAAAACAAATGGCAACGCCGCCGTCTCTTGAAGCACATAGCCACCGATGCCCAGGCAACGCCAACAAGCAGCACAAAACACGGGATTCAATTCTTCAGATAAATGCGCCTTTACGGGTGATTTTTGGACGAAGTGGCCCGGCCGGCGGCGAGATATTTGGTAGTCGAGCGATCCCGCAGGCGCAGCCGAGGACCAGCGAGACACCAAATATCTCGCCGCCGGCCGGGCCAAATCGCGGCACCAAAAAGCGCCCGTGCGCTCGATGGATTCGGATGCCCGACAGAGACTCCTTATGGCTGCTTCCTTCCGGACCTGACCAGATTCGGAACATGTCGTCATCCGAACCCATCGAACGCGCTAGGCGCTCGGTATATCTTACCCGCTCCCGCCCAGCAGGGCAAGTGGGGCGAACTCATCGGATGGATTCGCCCCACTATTGCATACCGCTAGCGGTGCCTGCGGTACAGGGCCGCGCCGCCCGCGACGGCCAGCGCGCCGATGCCGGCCATGGCCGCGAGGGCCGCCGCCGGCAGGCTGCGGTCGCCGGTGTCGGGCATGCCGCCCTTGGAGCCGTCGCCGCCGGAGCCGCTGCCGGAGCCGTTATCTGAGCCGCCGCCCGAGCCACCGCCCGGCGTACCGGGGTTCTCGGGGGTGCCGGGCTCCTCGGCGTAGCTGTTGGTGAAGACTGGCGGCACGTTGGCGTCGCCCTCGTAGGAGACCCTCGCCGACAGGTAGCCCGTCTTGGAGCCGTCGGCCGCCTCGTCGCTCACCGTGACGACAATCTTGTGCACGGCCTTGTCGTAGGTCACGTGTGCCTGGCCATCGTCGACCTCGCTCACCGTGAAGGTGTAGGTACCGGCCTGCTTGAAGGTCAGCGCGTCGAACGTGACGCTGCCGTCGGCGGCGTTCTTGGCGGTCGACATGACCTTGCCGTCCCGGCTCTTGAGCTCAAAGCTAAACTGCCCCGCCTTGAGCTCGGCGCCCTTGAGCACCTTGGCGGCGCCCAGCTTGAGGGTGACGGGCGCAGCCTCGTAGCCGTTGGTGAACGTCACCGAGCCATCGCCCGTGGGATTGCCCTCGGCATCCACAAGGTCGTGCTTGACGGTGAGCTTGCCGTTGCCGGCATCGGTGACCGTCGTGCGCACGCGGTGCACCGCCCTGTCGCACGTCACGCCGCCCGCCGCGCCGGCGACCTCGCGCAGCTCGTAGCTATGCGTGCCGGGCGCGATATAGGTGACGGGGCTGAGCTCCACAGTGCCGTCTGCGGCGTTCTTGCCCGTCGCCGCAATACTCTCGCTGCCGTCGGCGTTGATCTCGATCAGCTGGAACTCGAACTCGCCCTCGGCCAGGTCGCGGCCCTTGAGCTTCTTGTTCACCTTGATCTGGTCGGTGACGGAGCTCGGCGTCGGGTTCACGCCGTAGGTGTTGGTGAACTCGAACGCGCCCTTGCCCTCGGGCGTGCCCTCTGCGGGCAGGACCTCCGCGACGAGCGTGCCCGCGTTGGTGTCCTCGACCACCTTGACCGTAAAGGTCCTCGTCGCCGTCGCGTCGTTGACCACGCCGTCGACCGAACCGGACTCGCTCACCCGGTAGGCGAACGTCTTGGTGCGCAGGCCGTCGCGGTCGATCTCGACGTCATCGAGGTCGCTCGGCTGCTTAAACGTGACATGGCCCAGCTCGACGTTGCCGGCGGCGTCGTTGGTCGCCTCGGTCACCGTCTTGCCGGAGGCGTCGACCGGCGCGGGCGCGCCGTCCAGCGGCGTGATCTTAAAGGTGTACTTGCCCGCAATGTCGTCCTGCGTGAGGCCGAGTCCGGCCTGACCGAGCGCCAGCGTCTTGGTGCCCGCGAGGTCGACTGTCGCCTCGTTGGTGCCGTAGCCGTTCACGAACGACAGCGTGCCGTCGGAGCCCTCGGGGTAGACCACGCTAACGTCCAGCCCGCTCTTGCCGTTATCGGTCACCTTGACCGTGATGTCGAAGCTCGAGGCGGTTGCCGTCACGCCCGCGGACAGCCGGTCCGTGCCGTCCTCGGATACGGTATAGGGAATGGCCCAGGAGCCGTCGGCGGCCCTGGTGGCGGTGCCGTCCGCCACCATCCGCTCGAGAGCGTCGGTGGTGTAGGCGATGGGCGAGAACGTAAGTCCCGCGGCCTCGCCGTCGCCGGAGGCCCGGTTGGTCGCGGTCGCGACCACGTCGCCCCGGGCATCGCGGACGGAGAACGAGAACTCGCCCGCCGCCGCGGCGCGGCCCGTCAGCGTCTTGGTGGCGTTGATGGCCGCGTCGCCCTCGCCGCCGAGCGTTCCGGTGGCCTCGTAGGAGTTCTGGAACGCGACCGTCACGGGCACGGGCGGCGCCATGACGTCATCCGCTGTGGAGACCTCGCTGCGGGCGACCTCGACACCGTCCTTGGCAACTGTGGTCGTGACCGTGAGCTCGCCCGTCGCGGCGTCGTAGCCGGGCGCGATGGTCACCGTGCGCGGCGCGGTGTCGTTGGTGTAGCCCTCGCCGCCGAGCTTGGTCTCGGTGACGGTGAAGCGATAGGTCTTGCCCGCGTCGGCGTCGGTGAACTTCACGTCGCTCTTCGCGGCACCGCCGATGAGGTCGACCAGGTCGGCCTTCCCATCGTCAGCCGCGGCCACGGCGTAGGCGTCCTTGTCGGTCTTGAGGCCGAGCTTGGCGGCCGTCTCGGCGTCGGCGGTCACGGTGAAGGCGAACTGCCCCGCCTCCATGGCGCGGCCGGAGAGCGTCTTGGACAGGCGCACGCCCGCGCGGGCCGAGTAGTCGAGCTCGGTCGTGTAGGTGTTGACGAAGTCGCCGCCACTCGCCTGCGCGATCGCGGGCGTCGTGGCCGTGAGGTTGCCGGAGCCGTCGTCGGCCACGGTCACCGTCATCGTGGCGACGTGGCCGTCGTAGTCCACGCCGGCGATGGCAGAACCGTCATCGGGCCTGACCTCGCGCACCTTGTAGGTGAAGGTCTTGGTGCGCACGCGCTTGCCGCCGACCTCGGCGAACCCAGCGTCCTTGATGTCATTGAGCGTGTAGCGAATAGAGCCGAAGTCGAAGGCGACCTTATCGCCCGCCTTGGTGACGGCGGCGGCCGTCACACTGACGGTCTTGGAGCCGTCGGCAGACCCCTCGGGCATGGGGGCGCCGTCCTCGCCCGTGAGCGCGAATTGGAAGCTATCGCCCTCCGCCCAGTCGCGACCCTTGAGCGTCTTGGTGAAGAGTCCCACGGTGGAGACGTCTCTGCCCTCGGTGGCCGTTCCGTACGTGTTGGTGAACGCGACGGTCGCGCCGTCCTCGGTCACGGCGCCTTCGGCCTTGGAGCCGTCGGCCCCGTTGACCGTGGTCGTGTGGCCCTCGGCGGCGTCCTCGGTCACGGTGTAGTGCGCGCCCACGGGCAGGCCGGCGACGGTCTTCTCCCCGCCGTCCTTGAGCGTGAAGGTCGCCTTGCCGTCCGTGAACGTCACGGCGTGCTCGCCCTTGCCGAAGGTGCCGGAGACGGGCTCGCCGTCCCCGTCGGCCAGCGCGACCGTGAAGCCGAACTCGCGCTGACTGTCGCCACCGACGACCGTCTTCTTGACGGTGAGGCTGCCGGTCTTGGCGGTGTTGGTAAAGATCGCCGCCTCGACCGTGCGCTCAGCAGCGTCGCCCGCATCGTCGGTCAGCTGTGCAATCTTGGTCTTGGCAGACAGCTTACCGGCGTCGTCGTCGGTCACCGTGACGGTGACACGATAGGTGGCCTTCGAGAACGTGAGTGCTGCCTCGTCACCCGGCTGCTCGGTAATCACATAGGTATAGGTACCGGGCTTGGCGTACTCGATGGTACCGAAGTTGCCGACCTGGGCATCCTTGTGCAGCCCAATCGTCGACACGCCGTCTTTGACGCCCTTGGGCATAGGTGCCTCGCCCTGGGCAGTCAGCGTCATGGTAAAGGCATCCGATGTCATCCAGTTGCGTCCGGAGATCTTCTTTTGCACCTTAAAAGCGTTTTCCACCTTTGTGGACTCCACGCTGTAGACGTTGGTGAAGCCCACCTGCGTCGCCTGTCCGACGGTACCCTTCTGGGAGTTCGCCTTATCGACAACCGCAAAGCCGTCCTCGCTCGTCATGAGGTTGCCCTTGGAGTCGAGCTCCTGCACCTCGTAGTGCGCACCCATGGGCAAGGTAACCGTGACGGAGCCGCCGGCCTTAAGCTCGATGGTATCCCCGCTCTTGATCTGTCCGCTTACATAGGTGCCGTTGGTGCCGCTGAGGCGACCGGCGAACGCAAAGGTGCCGGCCAGAGGCGTTGTGCCATCGGCCTGGTAGAGCAGCACCTTAAAGGTAAATGCCTTGTTGGGCGCGGTGATGCCTTCGGCGGCCGTGACCGTCTTGCTCAACGTCAGGCGCCCGTCAGACACCTCGTCGGTAGTGGTGTTGGTCTTGACGGCAGGGTTGTTGCCGACCGCCACCGACGCCTGGTTGGAGATGTCGCCCGAAGCGCCACCGCTCTTAAACGCGTTCTCGGTCACGCGAACCTTAAACTGAACCGTGCCCTCCTTGCCTGCGGGAACGTCCTTCAACGTCCAGGTAAGGCTGCCGTCATTGTCCTTGGAGCCGGCATCCTTATGGTCGCCGGCGAACTCTACGAACTCGGTTCCCGCGGGGACGGCATCGGTGATCTTCACCGTGGCAGACGCGCCCTCGGTGTTCTTGTAGCCGATGGTGTAGGTGAGCTCATCGCCCAGCTTAATGCCCAAGCCACTCGAATCCTGAGCATCACTCTCGGACTTCTTGGGCACGTAGTTGGTCGTGGTGCCGGTATAGCTCTTGTTGCCAACCGTAATAGTGGCGGCGTTTTTGACGGTGCCGACAGCGCCCTGGGCATCCTCCACGGCGTCCTCGGTAATCTTGACGCGCACGCGCACCGAACCGTGGCTGCCCGCGGGTTGCTTACCCAGGTCCCAAGTAAGCGACTGTCCGCTCGCGGCGCCCTTATCGGCACACTCGCCCTCAAAGGCCTCGAACACAACGACGGCAGGAAGCTTGTCGGTCACGGTCACGTTGGCCGGAACCAAGTTGCCATTGGCATCGGCCTCGGTGTTGACCCAGTTAATGGTGTAGACGTAGGAGTCGCCCACGGAGAGCAACTGCCCGTCGATGTCCACATCGGGCTTCGCAACCGTGCCGATCGTCTTGACCTTATCGCGTGTGTTGTGGAAGACGATCTTGCCGTTCTCGGTACCATTGCGATAGGTCACCTTGGACGTAAGCTTGCCGTTGTTGTTATCGGTCACCTCGAGCAGCACGCGGCACGTCGCGGACGTGTCCACGGGACGCACGCCCTCGGGCAGGTTGGCCAAGCGCTCTTTTGCCACCAGGTTAAAGCTGTAGGTAGTGGTGTGGTCGGCATTGTGTTGCTTGGTGGCAACACCATCCTTCACAGCGCCAGCAAGGTCAATCGTCAGCTCATGGGATCCGCCGAGAGCGCCGCCAAGCTTAAAGTTAACCTTGCCGAAGTCGACCGTGGCGATACCGTTATCGCTCGCCTGGGTCTTACCCTCATCCATCTTTTCGAGCGAGCCATCGGTCTTCTCGGCATACAGGTCAAACGTATACTGACCCGCCTCAATCTTGTCGCCGGAGTCCATTACCTTCTCGGCAGCAAGACCGTCGAATGTTCCGGTCGCGATGTAGCTGTTGGTAAAGGACACCTGGGCCTTGGCGGTACCGCTCTCGGAGCTAAAGGTATTCGCATCGCGGGGCTCTTCAACGTCGTTGGCGTCATAGTGCTTGACCGTGGTCACGGTATAGAGCGAACCGTTATCGCGCTTCTTAACCGCAATCTCTACCTTCCAATAGGTGGAGTCGTATGTATAGCCGCCCCTACCGCCGCCATTCTCGACAATCTTGTAGGCAAACGTCTTGTCCGCATCGCCCGTCGCGAAGGTCAGGCCGCCCAAAATACCGGTGTGGGACGTGCCATCGGCCTGCGGTTCATCGTTCGTAACGGTGAGCTTACCCTCATCCGCGCGCAGCAGCTTGTTGAGCTTTTCGATTGAAGCATCGTCTTCGCCCGTCACCGTAAAGCCAAACATGCCGGCATGCAGATCGTGCCCGTTAAGCGTCTTGACGATCTCCAAACCGCCCTGGAGCTCGTAGCTCGTTGAAGTTTGGTAACTATTGGTAAAGATGAAGCCTTCCGAGCCGGTCGTGCCATCGGCACGCGCTACAAGTTTGCCGCCCTCATCGGTTACGGTGACCGTCACGGTATAGACGTGCTGGTCATACTTCCACTCGCCAAGACCGCTGTTCGCAGCCACCTCGTTAATAGCGAACTTATACGTGCCCGGCTTGTTGAAGGTGAGCTTCAAGAAGTCAAGCTGGTAGTGCTCCCCGTCCTTGAGGCCCTCCTTCGTTTGCTTCTTCTCAGCGTAGCCGTTCTCCGCACTCATCGAAGAGCCGGTGATGAGCTTGCCGTCGATAGCAGCCTTGGTGACATCATCGGCCGCGGTCATGGCAAAGGTAAACTTGTCCGGAGCATTGGCACCGGCAACCACCTTGGTCACGGACGGAGTATAGGTTGCTGCCTCGGCGACCGTATAGGTGTTCTTGAATTTGACCGTCGCGACACCGGTAGACGTCGCATCCGACGGGTAGATCCACTGGCCCTCGAGCTCGTCCTTGCCATCGACCTGCTTGCTTACCGATGTCGTGACCCTAAGCGTGCCGTCGCCGTTATCCGCTACGACGGCCCTAACCGTATGGACCGTCTCGTCGTACGTATAGCCCGTCGCTTTGTCGTCAATCTCGCTCACCGTATAGGTGAACGTCTTGCCGGCATCATCCTGAGTGAAGGTCAGCCCGCCCGCAGGTACCAAACTTACGGTCTTGGGGACATTGGCCTCGACGTTTGCGGTCTCGAAGACCTTGCCGTCCGTGGAAAGGCCGACCTTGTTGGCAGACGTCTCGTCGGCAGGCTTGACGGTATAGCGGAACGTACTCTTGGGCGAGCCAAAAATGGTCGCGTCCTTGGGATACGTCAACGTCTTCTCGATCCACAAACCGCCAGCGGCGCCATAGTCGAGACTTGCCGTGTAACGGTTCACAAACGAGACAGTAGGCGCCGTGGCGCCAGCCTCGCTTGCATCGTACTGCTGCACGTAAGTATGCGAATCTTGCTTGAGCTGGACAATCTTTTCGTCCGTCAGCGCGCTCGCGTCGGCGCCGTCGCCCAGCAGCTCCGTCACACCCGCACCCTTGAGCACGGTCGTCACGGTGTAGAGCTTAGCGGGGTCGTCCTTGCGTGCTAGAACCTTGACGAGCACGATAGCGTCACCAGTGTAGCCGGTGTCATAGGCGTAGCCGACAGCAGTAGCAGGCTGGTTCTCGTGGATGCGATAGGCAAACGTATGGCCCAGATCCTGCTCCGTGAGTTTACGGGCAAAGAGCTTCTCCGCCCCACTCGCGCCCACCACGGCGCCGGACACGCCGGCCTTCGCCGCCTTGTTGGACAGGTTGGCCTCGGCGCCATCGACCGACGTCTGGACGCCGTTGTACCAAAGGCCCGTCACGGCAAAGGTAAACTGGCCCGCGGTAGAGGCGCGGCCCTCAAGGGTCTTGCTCACCGTCACGCCGCCAAAAGTGCCCGACGCATGGTATGCGTTGGTAAAGGCGGCCTTGTCGGTTATGTCCTTATCCGTATCGGAGGCGCCGGTGTTGGCGTAGGTCACGCTCGACACGCGCAGCTTGCCCGTGTGGTTGCCCGACTCGTCCAGATCGGTCACCACGACGGTCGCGCGTGCGGTGTGCTTGTCCATGGACATGCCCGCCTGGCCATCCTGCGCGGCATTCTCGGTGATATTGAAGCTAAAGGTGCCCGCACGGTTGAACGTCACGGTCGGCGCGGCTTCGGCGCCAAAGGCGAACGAGGCAACGCGTCCCGACTCGGGTGCGCTGGCGACAGCCCGGTTGACGCCGATGGCAACAGCCCCATCCGTTACCGCCTGCTTTGTGGTCTTGCCCAAACCGGTCGCACCGGCATCGTCCGTAGCGGCAGCAAGGTTAAAGGCATAGCTCTCGCCCTGATTCCAGTCACGACCGCTCACCGTCTTTTGGCCCTGTAGGGTCACGCTCGTGGGATCCACACTATATATATTGGTAAAGGAGGGCGTGACATTCTCGTCCAGCTGCTTTACCGAGTTGTTTTCTGCGGCCTTGTAGTACTCGACCGAGGTCTGGATGCCGGCACCCTTCTTGTCGTTGCGCACCACGGCGTAATAGACCGATCCATCGTAGGCCATGCCCGTAACGCTGCCGGGATTCTCCTCAGTAAACTTGTACACGTAGGCGCGTCCCGCATCCGCCTTGGCGGTATAGGAGATCGCCGGCCACGTCACCGCGCCATCATCAGCGTTGTTGCCCACGGTCGCGGTGTTACCCTCGGCGTCCTCGGGCATGGGGGCCTTGATGCTCGTGTCGACCTTATCGGGATCGAACGCTGCATTGTCGTCCGCATAGCCGCCCACACGCTCGAGCTTAAAGCTAAAGGCGTTCTGGGAAAGCGGGAAACTCCCGGCGTTGTCGGTCAGGATCTTTTGAGCATGGATGACGATCTTCGCTTCGTGTGTATCGTAGTGGTTGGTGAAGGTTGCGACCTTACCGGCAACATCCGTCTTGGTGTCGACGCCCGCGTCGTTACACTCCTGCACCACCTTCACGCTCGCAACGGCCAGAGCACCGGCATGGTTATCCTCCACCACGACCGTCGCGGTATAGACGGCAGCAGAATAGCTTATGCCGTCCGCACCGGCATCGGAGCCGGGGATAACCTCCGAGATGGTATAAGTGTAGGTACCCGGCTTGGTATAGGTGATGTCGCCAAACGTCGCCGGCTGGTCGTTGGTGAGCTCGACCGTAGCCACCTTGCTCTTGGCACCGCCGGGCATGGGAACGCCGTCGTCGGCCGTAAGCTGCGCGGTAAAGGAATCGCCATCGGCCCAATCGCGACCTTCGAGCACCTTCTTGGCGCTCAGACCGTCTTTGGCCTTAAGCGTTACCGAGCTGGCGCTGTAGTTGTTGATGAACTCGAGTTTATTGCTCGCAGGGATCTTCCCGCCCGCAAGCGCGACAATCTTGCCCTCGATGGTGTTGCCAGTTCCCGACTGCTCCTCGCCACCGACCTTACGTTTCACGAGGCTAAAGCCGGCCGGAAGCACCGACTCGTCGGCAGAGCCGGTAACAGTGTTAACGATGCTCGCCAGCACGTTGCCGCTGGAGTCCTCGCCCTTGGTGGTGAGCTCGCTCACGCTATACTTGTCGCCCTGTTTAAGGTCGTATACGCGGATGGTCTCGCCGGCCTTGATGGAATGGGTGTCGCCGTTCTTGAGCGTAAAGGAGTTGCCCACGGACATGCCATTCGCGTCGAACACGCGTGCCTCGTAGCCCTTCTGGGACTCCGGCAGGGCGAACTTAAACGTAAACGTCAGATCCTTGTCCTTGTCATTCGCATCCTTAGTGGGTGCAGTAAGACCAGTATCTGCCGTCACCGTCTTGGTCACCTGCAGGCGTGCCACGCGACGATCGGTATACTGCACGGCCGTTGCCGTGGTAAAGAGATGATTGAGCTGAAGCGTGCCCAGATCGGTGCCATTGGTGGCATCGTCGTCTTGATAAAGGGCCATGCGGTTGATGCCCGTATCGGCAAAGATGGTCGCCAGCTGGCCGTTGCGCTCACCACCGTCCTCGACATAGCGCAAGACGGTCTTGGTACCCTGCGGCGTCTTGTCATAGCGCATGTGCATCATGCCGTCCGCAAGAGTCGGCGTCACGCCCTTGGCGGTACTCGTCTGGTCCCACGTCAGGTTGCCCTTATCATCTGCACCAGTCGCGCTCTGCAGCTTGCCCTTGATGTGCGTAAGCGTGTTGTCGATGGAATCGGGCGAGCCAAACTGCGCCAACGAGGCAATGAGCGAGCCCGGACCGCTCATGCTGCGCACGCCATCGTTCACCTTGCCGGCATCAACGTACACGCCCGAATCGTCCACGATCACCTTGGTGATGGTGGAATTCATCTCGTAGCCATCCGGGCTCATCGATTCGCGCAGATAGTACGTACCATTAGTAAGGGGCGCATGGTTTACGGAATTGAGCGGGAAGCACGCCGCGCCCTCAATCTCATACGGGTAGGTCATCCCATTTGCCTGCACGGTGTCATACGGCGTGGCGCCAGGCTTGATGGCATACGTGCTGGGGCTATCGCCGGTAACGGCGTCGGCCTTGTACAGATCAAACGTTGCGCCGTTGACGGGCTCGCCCAGATCATCGACCTTCTGCACAAACAGACGGTTCTGGACGTTGGTGAGGTGGATCACGGTTGAGAACTGCCTGTTTGTCGCCTGGTATTCAACCATGGAGGTGTTCTCCGTGGTTGCCTCTGCCAGAGACGATGCCGTGGTGTGGTAGACCGCCACGGTATATTCGGAATTGGATTTGTCCGTCATTATGGCGGCATACTTCTCGATATCGCCGGGCAGCGACCTGACCGTCACCTCGTAGTCGCCCTTGGTGTTGACGGCAAAAACGCTCGTATCCGCCGATTTGGTGGCCTCGACGGCACCGGCAATGCCGTGTGCGGAACACAGCTTGTAGCCATCGAGCGGATTGCCCGTGACTGGCGTCCACGCGTCTTCGCTTGTGTGGTCCGCGCTCGCACCGGTAAGCTTGAGCACGACGGCAAACGTCGTACCCGAACTAATGGCGTTACCCTTATTGTCTTGCGCACTGTTAGGAAGAGAGATGGTCTCCTTGGCGGCAAGATAACCGCCGTTAAGCCACATACGGCTACCCGTCCACTGTTTGCCGTCGGCTGTTGTAACCGTTGTTTGCGGCGCAACCACCACGCCACCCGTGCCACTCGCAGCTTTCTTGTATTGCAGATGCAGCTCACCTGGCGTTGCGGTAGTAGATGAGGTCAGGCTCGAGCGATATCCCGCAGGCAGGCTAATCTCTTTGAGTACAAAGTAGTCATGCCCATCAGCATGCTCTTGGTCGAACGAGAGAACGGAGCCATCCGACTTTTGACCATCCGACTTTTGAAGTATCAGCTGACCCCCGTCTTTTGTCTCGCCTTGAGCGATGAGCTCACCCTCATTCCAGTCAGTTTTTGGTCCATCGGACCGATACAGCGCGAAGGTTGCACCATTGACCGCCTCGCCGTTCTGGTCGACCTTCGCGACCTCGGACGACGGCAGGGTAGTGAGGTTGAACTTGAGCGACATGTTCGATGCGCCCGCACCGCGCTCCAGGTAGAAGAAGCTCAGCGTATGCTTGCTGCTGTCACAGAAGGTGTTGCCGCGGAAGTTGGAGGTATTTACGCCGGCGGTGTCAAACTTCGCTTTGATGGTGGTATTTTCGATGTCCTTCCGGGTTCCATTCGCACCGTCAATATGACCGACTTTCACTTCACCGGTAGCAAAGTTGATCTTGAGCGTTGCCTTCTCGTGAATGCCGCCCAGATCGCCCACGAGCACGCCATCGATGTAGACCCACACGTCATCGTCGCCCGAGAACTCAAAAATCATGTCCTTGTTATCGGTGGTCTTTCCGCTCGCGGGCTGGACGAACTCCGTGGTCATAGACATGCCAAAGTGGTGGTTGAGATTATCGTTCGTTCCGTCCGTTATCGGTTTGGGAGAGAGCCGACCGTTCCGCTCTTCAAAAACCTTGTCGGCCGAGTCAAAGGGGAAGAACTGACCCAGATTATCACTTGATACGCTGTCCTTATAAACACCCGCTTTATTGTAGACGTTAAAGGAATTCGTTGTGGAGTTATACACGGCATAGTTGCCGTTAGAGCCGTACGAGTCGTAAACGTAGTATCCGTTCTCAAGTTGGAAAAGGCCCTGTACGTTGTTGTAGACAGCTTTGCCGTCCTGCTGGTGATTTTCCTGGCTGGCGTTGTTAAAGAGGTATGCGAGCGATTCGTCAGTGTACTTATCGCTCGAACCGTAGGAGGTATACGTACCGGCATCGATCGACGGGTAACCGCCTACCAGCTTCTTCTTCACAAAAGAAAGGCGTCCGGAACCATCAATAACGCTTTTGCCCGTCCATTTGTTAATGCCCGTGCCTGCGCCACTATTAAATTTGAGCTGATGACCCTTATTGATGCCGCCGTTGATATTATCGACGGTTGCCGATTTATCGTTGTCGCCATCCACGACCCAGTAGTCAAACAGATTGACCGTGGTGTCGGTGGGATTCACCGTCTTTACGGTATGGTTGCTATAGGGAACAACCTGGTCGGCCGACGCGCTCGTCGCACCAAACATGAGCGCGCACGCCGCCAGCGGGACGGTCAAAACCTTTAGAGCACGCTTGACTGTATTGGTTTTTGTGCCCAAAGGCTTCAATATTTCTTGAGCTTTCGCATATACGCGATTCATGAAGGCCCTCCCCAATCCATGAGGACGGCAAGCAGTGGCTCGCTATATGTTTGTCGTCGTCCCCATCGATGCAAATATACGCCCCCCCCCCGCGCAGAAACGCAAGGCGGGACATCGCAATATACTTAAAATTGTAGCAATTTAAACGACCCACTATTCCGCGTCAGGTTGCCACTCGGTCGTCAAATCGAACCATTCGCGCCATCAAAGGGGTTCGGCGGGATAAAACCGTCGGCAATCTTTATCCCCACAGCCCCACAAGGTAGCTAATTTGGGACGGGGCTTTTTTGACTACTTGGGCAATCAGATCGGCATGTAGTCAAAATAGCCCCGTCCCAAAAAGACTGGTCTGACACTGCGCCACGAAAAGGGCCTATCTACTATGTTTAGACCGCAGGGGTCAACCATAGCCGGCCTTTTCGAAAATCGGCAAGCCGTTTACCTGCAGTTTTAATTTCACAAAATCCGGGATGGTCGAGGTAGCTCGGTTAAACGTAGTAGATGGCCGCATTTCGTGGCAAACGGTCCGACCCAAGACCCAAGGCAGCCAACCTCGAATGGCCATTCTCGAAGTTGCGGTGGAATACGGGCTGAATTAGCCCCTTAAAGGCAAAAACACTCCGTATTCCACCGCAACTTATAGGGAGATAGGCCTTAGAGGCGAGCGAGGTCATAGGCTTGGGCGGCTGACTCGCCGGCACAGATAAGGTTGGCAGTGGCTTCCCGTGGTTCGAGCGCCTGGTCGAGGGGCATGGGCTTGCGGCAGATCGGAAGCACCAAGTCGACGCCCTGCCCATACACCGCATCGAGGTTGTCAGCGCGACCGCCCACGACAGCAATCACCGGCTTGCCATATCGCTTCACACGACGGGCCACGCCCACCGGTGCCTTGCCGGCAGCGGATTGCTCGTCCATATTGCCCTCACCTGTAATGACCAGGTCGACATCGCGTACGCGCTCGTCAAACCCGATCAGATCGAGCACCGTCTCCACGCCCGAGCGTAGCTCCGCGCCGAGCGCCAGCAACGCCGCGCCCAAGCCACCGGCAGCGCCCGCGCCGGGCACGCCAAGCACCGAGCCAAATGTCCGTGCGTTCTCGGGTGTGCGCAACAACCCCTGGGCTCGCGCCTCGAAAATTGCCGCATCGAGCAGGCGACCGTAGCCGACCATCCAGCCGTCGCACCTGCTCAGCGCCTCGGCATCATCCGCCAGCAGACCCTTCTGTCCGCCGAACACCGCCAGTGCGCCTCGACGCCCCACGAGCGGATTCTCGACATCGGAAAGCACCACGACACGCGCGCCATTCAGTGCCCGAAGCGCTGGCGCCAAATCGATACTCGCCACGTGTTCAAGACCTGCAAGACCGGGAGCGATATCGCGGCCGTCTTCATTGACAAGGTGGGCGCCCAGCGCCTGCAGCATGCCGGCGCCACCGTCGTTGGTGGCACTGCCGCCCAGACCAATATAGATAGTCTTTGCCCCGGCGCGAACCGCACGGAGCATCAGCTCGCCCACGCCATAGGTCGAAGCCGCGAGCGCCGCCGATTCCGTGCAGGGTGAATACCCAATACCCGCCGCCTCGGCCATCTCAATTACAGCCGAGTCGCGCTCGTCGTCCACCAGCATCCGGGCAGACACGCGGTCGCCCAAGGGACCTGCCACCTCGCAGGTCACAATCTCACCGCCGCACGCGGCAACGGCATCGAGCGTTCCCTCACCGCCATCCGCCAGCGGCAATGTGCACACCTCGGCATCGGGCCAAACGCGGCGCACGCCTTCGGCAACCGCCGCCTCCGCCTGCGCACTCGAAACGCTGCCCTTAAAGGAATCAATCGCCAACAGCACACGGCGGGGCCGGCGGCACGCGGGTCCAAAATCGACCGCCTCAACGGCAGTATCTTCGGCACACGCGAGCGCCTCGGCATGAGCGACATGCGCCTCAAGATCGGCCCCACAACCGCAGCCAGCACTATCGATGCCACGCAGCCCACTAAAATAGCCGCTCAACACCCCACGACACTCATCCGCCAGCACGCCGGCATGTACGTTAAACCGATGGTTCAGGCGCGAATCGGCATTCAGGTCATACAGCGAACCCAGCGCGCCCGCCTTGGCATCAGCCGCGCCATACACGCAGCGCCCCACGCGCGCGTTGACCATAAGCCCCGCACACATGCAGCATGGCTCGAGCGTCACGTAGACCGTGCAATCGGAAAGGCGCCAGCGACCGAGCGACCGAGCGGCAGCACACAGGGCCGCAAACTCGGCATGAGCCGAAGGATCCTGGTCGAGCTCGCGCCGATTGTGCGCCCTCGCGACGATCTCACCGTCGCGCACCACTACGGCTCCGATGGGCACCTCGCCCACCGCCGCGGCGGCTCGCGCCTCCGCCAACGCCTCGCGCATGAACTTCTCGTCGATTTCGGTGATCGTCATCGTTCGCCTTCCCTGTTGCAAATTCAAAACGATGCTATCATTACGACTCACGGAGAGATGGCAGAGCGGTTGAATGCGGCGGTCTTGAAAACCGTTGAGCGCGAGAGCGTTCCGGGGGTTCGAATCCCCCTCTCTCCGCCACTTTAGTGATTCACCGGTGTCATGGTCCGCTCAAACAGTGCATCGACCACGTCGGCTATCTCGGGTCGACGCTCAAGATCGTGGCCCGATTCCCACCATATCGTGAAAAGTCGAATAATACCGCCGGCGACAAACTCAGACGTCGTCTCGAGTGACACGGGGGCCAGGGCATCCTCGGCAAGCACGTTCATCACACGCTCGCGGATGGAGCGGGCAATGCGGTCGCAAATAACGTTGGTCAACATACCCGACATGCTGCTTGCCAAAATGTTATCCATGAGCCGCTCGTGCGTCAGAATCAAATCCATGGCATCGTCCAAAATCGCGTGTCGAAGCGCGCGTACGTCCTCGGCAGACACCGCGCCGGCCTCATCGGGCTGTTTTTGCGGCAAGCCCGACATGAGCTCATCGATATAAAAGGCAAAGTAATCGTTCTTGTCGCGAAAGTGCTTGTAGAACGTCGTGCGGCGAATCATGGCGCGGTCGCACAGCATGGCAACCGTCAGGTCCTCAAAACGATGCTCCTCGAGAAGCTCGGTAAAGGCATCGAACAGGGCGCGGTAGGTTTTCTTGATGCGAAGGTCCACTGGTATCGCCATCCTCAGGGCAAAGACAACACTCGTCAATCTGTCGCATATCTTACACCTGTACCTCGCGCGCTTTGCCCCGGTGCCAACCCCGCCGAAAACACAACGCTTACCGGAAAGTTCGGCACGGTAAAACGTTGCGGGTATACTAGTAGCGTTATACCAACGGCAGCTGGCGTATGCCGCCGCGGCCATTCGAAACGGAGACATCATGATTACCGTCATCATCGGCATCGTTGTTGTCATTGTGATTGCCTGCGCCATCGCCGGCATCTACAACAACATGGTCACCAAGCGTAACCGCATCGATAACGCCTGGCAGAACATCGATACGCAGCTGCAGCGCCGCAACGACCTGATCCCCAACCTGGTCGAGACCGTCAAGGGCTACGCCAAGCACGAGCAGGAGACGCTCTCCGCCGTGATCAGCGCGCGTAACACCGCCGTCAAGGCCACCACGCCCGAGGCCAAGATGGAAGCCGACAACGTGCTGACCGGTGCGCTGCGCCAGCTCTTCGCCGTGGCCGAGGCCTATCCCGATCTTAAGGCAAACACCAACTTTACGCAGCTGCAGGCATCGCTCGAGGATACCGAGAACAAGATTAGCTATGCACGCCAGAGCTACAACGATTGCGTGCTCAGCTACAATAACGCCATTCAGACGTTCCCGGCTGTCATCTTTGCCGGCATCTTCCAGTTTAAGGAGCGCCAGGGCTTCGAGGCCGCCGAAGCAGCCCGCCAGGCCCCGACTGTCAAGTTCTAGTAGTTTGGCAGCGCATCCTTAATCGGCCAAATGCATAAACCGCCCCGTCGAATGCATACTTCGACGGGGCGGTTTCTTTTTTCGCGAAGGTCCCCCTCTAAGCGCCGTGCATTTTTAGGAGTATTCAACATAACCAAGAGCTTCGGGCGCCACGATACATGCCGAAGACCGCGAATATCCCTGCAAATCAAACGCTATAAGCCCATAACCCCGCCCATCATTCGTAGAAAACATCGAGAACTCCCGATTTTTTGCCCGAGGTCGGTATGCAGGGACCTTCGATTGCAGAATACTCGCAAAAATGCACGTCGCCGCCACCCCCACATGGCGCGAACCAAAACAAAAGCGCGGCCTTCCTTTCCGGCGCACTCCGCGGGACGAAAAAACCTCCGCCGCACGAAGTGCGCAGCGGAGGTTCTTTCATGTCCGAGGACGCGCCGGAAAGGAAGGTTGCCCTCGGGCCGGACAGCTAAGACAGCTTACGCGACGGTGTAAACCCAGTTGTGCTTGTCCTCGACAGCACCGGACTGGATACCAGTCAGGGTCTCGCGAAGCTTCTTCATCACAGGGCCGATCTCGGTGTAGCCAGCCGGGAAGGTCACGGTCTCGTCGGCGCCGTAAACCTTGTTGTCAATCTCGCCAACCGGAGAGATGACGGCAGCGGTGCCGCACAGGCCGCACTCCACAAAGGTACCGGCCTTGACCTCGGCCCACTCGACGGGGCGCTGGTCAACGGTCATGCCCAGGTCCTGAGCAACCTGAACAAGCGAACGACGGGTGATGGAGGGCAGGATGGAGTCGGTGTGCGACTGAGGAACGACGAGGGTGCCGTCCTCCTTCACGAACAGGACGTTGGCGCCACCGGTCTCCTCGACATAGGTGCGGGACTCGGAGTCGAGATACAGGTTCTCGGCATAGCCCTCGCGATGGGCCTCCATCGTGGGCTTGAGGGACATGGCGTAGTTCAGGCCGGCCTTGATATTGCCGGTGCCATGCGGTGCTGCACGGTCATACTCGGAAACGCGCAGCTTGACGGGCTTGAGGCCACCCTTAAAGTACGGACCGACCGGGGTCACGAGAATACGGAACGTGTACTCAGGAGCGGGAGCCACGCCGATCACGTCACCGGAGCCGATCATAAACGGACGCACGTACAGGGTCGCGCCGGAACCGAAGGGCGGAACCCAGGCGGCGTTGGCAGAAACGACCTGCTTGACGGCCTCAACGAACTTGTCCTTGGGAAACGGGGGCATCTCGAGGCGCTGCGCAGAGTTGTACATGCGCTCGGCGTTCATGTCGGGGCGGAAGCAGACGATGCTGCCGTCCTCGGCGGTGTAGGCCTTCAGGCCCTCAAAGACCTCCTGGCAGTAATGGAAGATGCCGCCGCACTCGGAGACATGCAGGGTGTGGTCGGTGGTCAGGCTGCCCTCGTCCCACTCGCCATCCTTCCAATGAGCCTCGTAGCTGTAATCGGTCTTCATGTAGCCAAAGCCGAGGCTACCCCAATCGATATCCTTCTTCTCGACAGTCATATGTCGCTCCTTACATACACAGTTGCAAACTCGCGAACCCGCACGCAAGGACCGAGGCCGACCGCGTCGCAACGTCACACGCCCGGAGCGTAGAGCCGGACGGGACACGCGAACAGCATCAAAGCCGATGGCGCGTCGATTCGCATGCACGAGATTGTACTCCGCACACGCATCGGATAAAACGTTTTTCTTTAACTAACTAAAGTATTTTCATTTGATCGAAGCTAAAGAGGCCCGCCACCGTAAGCGGTGACGGGCCTCAACTGTACGGTCTGCGCGCTGGCTCGAGCTAGGCGTTCTATTTGCCCAGCTTGGCCTTAACCAGACCGACCACGGTCGGGATGATCGACACGGCAACGATGCCGATAATCAGCAGCTCAAAGTGCTCCTGCACAAAGGGAATGCCGCCAAAGAAGTAGCCCAGCAGCGTAAAGACCGTCGACCAGGTAATGCCGCCCAGCACGTTAAAGACGACAAAGTTGCGCCAGTGCATGCCGCCCATGCCAGCGATAAAGGGCACAAAGGTGCGGATAAACGGGAAGAAGCGACCCAGGAAGATGGCCAGGTGACCCCACTTGTCCAAGAAGTCCTCGGACTTTTTGATGCGCTCGGGCGTCATGGCCTTGACCTTGCCCGAAGCGATGATCTTGCGGCCAAAGAAGTGACCGATCATAAAGTTGCACTGATCGCCCAAAATGGCAGCGGCCCATGCGGTGGCCAGAAGCGCCACGATGTTAAAGCCGCCGTTGTGGGCAAAGAAACCCGAGGCGAACAGCAGCGAATCACCGGGAAGGAACGGGAAGAACACCACGCCCGTCTCGATAAAGATGATCAGGAACACGCAGCCGTAGGCCATAAGCGGGCCGGCGGCGATCCAGCTGGCGATCGCGGTGCGCGGGTCCTTAAGCAGCTCGGCAATAAAATTGATGAAACCCATGAAGTAAAACCTCTCAGTTGTGGGCGCGGATACGTCCAAGTTGACCAGTATACGGTTGCGGTGCCCCCTCGTGCGCAACCCCACAAAAGCATGACTCCATTACCAGCAAGTTTGCATAACTGACACTTGTAGCGCAAAGCCGCCAAGATTGTCCTTTTTAATCCCTAGCGAATCGCTATACTTTATTGAATCGCATTGCCATGGCGCTAAGGGAGGGCGGCCGGTGAGCTTTATCAATACCATTCGCGAGGACATCAAGACCGTCCAAGCGCAGGACCCCGCCGCGCAAAACGGTCTGGTCATCTTCCTTTCCTATCCTGGCCTGCACGCCAAGTGGAACCACGTGCCCGAGCACTGGCTCTGGGAGCACGGACATCGCTCGCTCGCCCGCGTGCTCTCGCAGCTCACCCGCCACATCACCGGCGTCGAGATTCACCCTGCCGCGCAGATTGGTAAGCACTTCTTTATCGACCACGCCATGGGCGTCGTCATCGGCGAGACCACCATTGTGGGCGACAACTGCGTGCTCTACCAGGGCGTCACGCTTGGCGGCACCGGCAACGAGACCGGCAAACGCCACCCAACGCTCGGCAATAACGTCACCGTGGGCACGGGTGCCAAGGTGCTCGGCAACATTCGCATCGGCAACAACGTCAAAATCGGCGGCAACTCGGTCGTCGTTAAGGACGTCCCCGACAACTGCACCGTCGTGGGCGTGCCGGGACGCATCATCAAGCGCAACGGCTGCCGCGTGTTTGAGGAGAGTTTCGACGCCAAGCAGCATCGCGAGTACATGCCCGACGACGCCGCCGAGCAGAGTGCCCTCAACCGCCAGGGCATCACCGAGAACGCCCGCCGCGTCAAGGAACTCGAGCGAGAGGTGGCCGAGCTCAAGGCTCTCGTCGCCAAGCTCGTGGACGAACGCTAGAGGCGGACGACCACCGACAACATTGACACCAACGCAAAGGCGCGCCAGAGGATTCACCCCCGGCGCGCCTTATTTGTGATGTGGCAAAGAGACTGTCCCTTTGTCACATTATGCGAACTGGCTCAGATAGAGGTCGGCGTAGGCACCCTCGGCAGCCAGCAGCTCCTTATGCGTGCCCTGCTCGATAATGTTGCCGTGATCCATGACCAAGATCAGGTCGGCATCCACAATCGTCGACAGGCGGTGCGCGATCACAAAACTCGTACGCCCGCGCATGAGCGCGTCCATGGCACGACCGATGGCAAGCTCGGTACGCGTATCCACGCTTGAGGTCGCCTCGTCCAGGATGAGAATCGCCGGGTTGTTGAGCAGCACGCGTGCGATGGTCAGCAGCTGACGCTGGCCCTGGCTGATGCTCTCGGCATCGTTGGCCACGCGCGTGTCGTAGCCCTGCGGCATGGTGCGCACAAAGAAGTCGACCTGCGCGGCACGAGCGGCGGCCACGATCTCGTCGCGCGTCGCCTCGGGACAGCCGTAGGCGATGTTTTCGGCAATCGTGCCGTCGAACAGCCAGGCGTCCTGCAGCACCATGCCAAACTGCTGCCGTAGCTCGCCGCGGTCCATGCGGCTCGTATCCACGCCGTCGAGCGTAATACGCCCGCCGTCAATCTCGTAGAAGCGCATGAGCAGGTTGATGAGCGTCGTCTTGCCTGCGCCCGTGGTTCCCACCACGGCAATCTTCTGGCCCGGCTCGGCGGTAAACGACACGTCGCGCATAAGCGGCTTGTCGGGCGAATAACCAAAGCGCACATGCTCAAAGGAGACGCGGCCCTCCACGCGACCCGGCAGCTTGGCGGCCTTGTCCGGCAGCGGATCGGCCTCCATCTCGGGCTCATCGAGCAGGTCGAACACGCGCTCTGCACTCGCCAGCGCGCTCTGCAGCGAGTTGAAGGTAAACGACAACTGCGTCATGGGCTCGGACGCCTCGTAGATAAACTGGAAGAACGCCTGGAACACGCCGACGGTCATGTGACCGGCAACCAGCATGCTGCAGCCCACAAGCGCAATAACGATCTGCGCCAAACGGCCGATAAAGCGCACTGCGGGGCCGACAGCATTGATCATAAAGTCGGCCTTGGTGCTCACACGAGCCAGTTCCTTCGAAGCCTCGTGCACCTCAGCGGAGCTCTGACGTTCGCGGTTAAACGCGCGGATCACCAGACGGCCCGAATAGCCTTCCTCGACCGCACTCGTAATCTTGGACACCCACTCCTGGCGCTCGCCCGTCACATCGTGTGTGCGGCGCGAGACGACCTTCGTCACCAGCAGCGACAGTGCCGTAAAGAACAGAAAGACGAGCGTAAGCTGCACGCTGAACACGAACATCACGCTCACAGCACCAACAACCGTGCCGATCGACACGAGCAACTGCAGCAATCCGCGCTGCATGCTCTCGGACATCTTGTCCAGGTCGTTGGTCGCGCGGCTGACGACCTCGCCGGGACGATGCGCGTCAAAATAGGCGAGCGGCAGACGGTTGAGCTTTTGCGCGATGCGGTTGCGCAGGCGTAGATTGAGGCGTTCGGCCACGCTCGACATCAAAAAGCTCTGGAGCGCGTAGAACGAAGCGGCGGCCGTCCAAATCAAAAAGTAGATGAAGATAGTCCTGCCGCAGTTCTCCCAGGTGATGCTGAAGGTGGCGTTGTTGACAAACGCCACCTGAATGTGGCCCCACAGCTCATCGATCACGCGGGCGCTATATGCCGGCGCAGCGGTGTTAAAGATGGCGTAGAACACAATGCTCGCGAACACGATATAGAAGCGCCAATGGTCGCCGGCAGCCTCGCTCCACAGGCGGCGCACCGTCGCCCAGGTGTCGCGGGGTTTCTCGTCCTCGTCCTCGTCGCCCACATCGCGCATACGCTCTGCCTCGGCGCGGGCGCGCTCGTCCTCGGCACGTTCGTTTTCCTCGTAGAGCGCTTGGCGGCGAGCCTCGCGCTCGGCTGCAGCCTTGGCGGCGTCATCCAGCTCGGTCGACGCGGCAGCCGTTTCCTCGACCAGTCCCGCGGCAGCGGCGTCATCAACGCCGCCCTGCTTCTTGAGCTCCTCGGTCATGCTACTCACCTCCCTTCATCTGCGATTCCGCGATGGCGCGGTACACCTCGCAGGTTTCCATAAGCTCGCCATGCGTGCCCAGACCCACAACCTCGCCATCCTTGAGCACGACGATCTGGTCGGCGTGCAAGATCGTCGAGATGCGCTGCGCGATGATGAGCACCGCAGCGTCACGCGTCTCGTCTTGCAACGCATGACGCAGGGCGGCATCGGTCTTAAAGTCCAGGGCCGAAAAACTGTCATCGAAGATATATAGATCGGCATGCTTCATGAGCGCACGGGCGATTGCCAAACGCTGGCGCTGGCCGCCCGAAAAGTTCGTACCGCCCTGCGCCACCGGGGTATCGAGCCCCTGCGGTTGGTCGAGTACAAAGGTGCTCTGGGCAACCTCAAGCGCGTGAAGCATGTCGCCCTCGGTCGCGCCTTCGTTACCAAAGCGAAGGTTGCTCGCCACCGTGCCCGAGAACAGCCACGCCTTCTGCGGCACATAGGCAATGCGCCCGCGGATTTCGTCTTGCGTAAGCTCGCGCAGGTCCACACCATTCAGGCGAATGGAGCCCTTGGTGGCATCGTGGAAGCGCAGCAGAAGCTTTGCCACCGTCGATTTGCCCGAGCCTGTCGAGCCAACGATCGCAGTCGTCTGACCGCGACGGCAGGCAAAGCTCAGGTCGCACAGGGTGTCCTCGTCGGCGTCGTCAAAGCGAAACGACATATGATCGAACACGGCGACCACATCGGCCCCGTCCTTTGAGTCGGACGCGGCCGCATCAAGCGTACGCCCGCCATCGACGATGCTCGGCTCAATCTCCAGCACCTGCTGCGCACGGTTCAGGCACGCGGCAGCACGCGGAAGCGTCAGCACCACCATCTGGGCCATCATCACAAAGAACAGGATCAGAATTGCATACTCCAGCACCGCCGAGATACTCGCAATCTGCATGGCGTGGGCGCCTACGCGGTTGCCGCCCACCCACAGCACCGCCACCTCGGCGATGTTCATCAAAAAGAAGCTTGAGCTGTCGAGGCCCACAAACAGGTGGTTGACTTTGATGGCGTTGGCGGCGTATTCGCTAAACACCTCGTCCAGACGCCGTTCCTCGTGGCGCTCCTTGTTAAACGCACGGATGACGCGCACGCCCACGATGTTTTCGCGCAGCACCACGTTCATGCGGTCGATAAAGCTCTGCAAGCGCATAAAGATCGGAGCCGCGTTGGCAACCGTAAAGACCGCCGCCACCAGCACAATCGCAACGACTACGCCCAGAAGCGTGCCCATGGCAGGATCGATAAACCAGGCAAAGATGATGCCCGCCACAGCCAAAAACGGCACGGGCAGCACCAGCTGAATCGTCTGCAGAATCGCCTGCTGAATCACGTTGATGTCGTTGAGCGAGCGGGTGATCATCGATCCGGTGCCAAAGCGCTCAAAATCGCTGGCCGCGAGCTCGAGCGATTTGTCGTACACGGCATTGCGGATATCGCAAGCCACGTTGGCGGCCAGGCGCGCCGAAAGATAGCAGCCCAGCACCGTGCCGCCGCTAGCCATGCTGGTCGCGATAAACATGTATAGGCCGTTGCGTAAAATGTAGTCGACATCGCCCGTGGTAATACCGGTGTTGACCATGTTCGCCAGCATCGTGGGAACCAACAGCGTACCGACGTTATCCACCAGCAGCACCAGCAGCGTCACTGCGACAAGCCCTCGATATGGCTTTAGAAACCTCATTAACAGTCGCACGACTCCCCCTCACCTTGATTCTCGGCTTGGTTCTCGGCAGCGATATGCTGCTTAAAGGCATCGCACTCATCGCCGAGCACCTGAGAGAATTTGCCGATCAAGCGCATAATCTCGCGCTGCTCACATGGCTCAAGCGCGCCAAAGGCTCGCTGCTCGGCCTTGAGTGCCGGCAGCGCATAACGCTCGGCAAATCGCCTGCCCTCTTCGGTCAGGCTCACAACCTTGTTCTTACGACTGCCTTCGGCAAACTCCAACGTTGCGAAGCCCCGCGCCGTCAAGGCTTTAATTGCCGAGTTGATGGTCTGCTTGCTGTAGAACCATTCGCTTGTCAGACGGCTTACGGCAATACTGCCGCCCGCCGTGCTGGTGTCGACGAGCATCCAATAGGCGCAGTCCGAAAGGCCGCAGGCGCGCGAGAACTCCGAATAGATATGGTCGAGTCCATTGAGCAACCGATCAAAGTCGACCAGCGTAACCGCACTATTCATCTATCCCACCATTCAATTGTCCGATTTTTGACCAATTATGTGTCTCTAGATTAGTCCGAGTTTTGACTATCGTCAACAGGCTCTCCGCAAATGCGTGCATTTTTATGGCCTATCGGCAGAAAAAGACCGCCGGCGCGGGGGCGGCGCCAGCGGTCACGTGAAAATCGAGTTTTATTGCCTGTTAAGCGGCGACGGCCTCATAGACCGTAGCGCCCGAGAAGCTGTCATGCAGGCTCTTGCCGGCAATCCACGGCAGCTCGACGACCTCGCAGACCGTGTTGACCAGCTCGGAGCAGTCAGTAAAGTGGCCCTTGTCGTTGAGGGCCTCGCAATCCTGAACACGCCAATAGCCATCGGTGTGCGTGATGTAGTACTCGTGATCGTTGATCGACACGAAAGCGCGCGTCTTGGAACGCAGCAGCTTCAGAAATCCTTCGAAATCGGTCTCGACGACATCTCCAGCCTGGAACATGATGTTACCTCCTGGCCCGGCGCCACCACGGCGCATTGATAAACGTTGGTACTCCTTTAGTAAAACCTTTATCAAAGGTTATGCGTTCGTCATTTAGGCAAGTGGTAAAAAACCGCAGGGTAGACGGGATAAAACGTTTAACCATCCCATTTGTTTGTCACATTCTGAAGGTACTTTTATGCAAACCTACTTTCCCAATTGGAATCTATCCTTTTGGCCGGGCAATTGACCGTCTATCGTTTAAGCCCGACGGGTATGAACGGGGCATCTGCAACGCCACCGCAAGGAGATACCATGGAGACTATCGAAGCGCTCATTCACCGCCGCAGCTGCCGCAAATACAGCAATCGTCCCGTCGAGACCGAAAAGCTTGCACGTATTATCGAAGCCGGCCAATATGCACCGAGCGGCATGGGCCGCCAGCCGGTGACGTTTGTCGCCGTCACCGACCCCGCGACCGTCGAGCGTCTCTCACAGCTCAACGCTCAGGTCATGGGCAGCAACAGCGACCCCTTCTATGGCGCCAAGACCGTTGTGGTGGTGCTGGTTGACCGCAGCGTGCCCACACATCTGGAAGACGGCTCGCTCGCTATGGGCAACTTGCTCAACGCTGCCTATGCACTGGGTGTCGATTCGTGCTGGATTCACCGCGCGCATGAGGTCTTTGACTCGCCCGAGGGCCTGGAGCTGCTGGCCAGCTGGGGCCTGCCTGCCGACGGCAGCCTGCGCGGTGTCGGTAACTGCATTCTTGGCTACGCCGAGGACACGCTACCCGAGCCCAAACCCCGCCGCGACAACGTGGTATACGTCAAGTAGCGCAGGAGTGTCCCAAACTGCCGGCAGAGACGATATGAGCAGGACATAAAAACATTGAGAGCCCCTGCTGCATGAAAGACCGCGGATTAGGCCGACAATGGTGAGTGTCTAATTCAGCCGCGGCGGCCGCGCCGCATTCATGGAAGGGGCTCCCATGCTCGATACTACCACCTTCGTCGGCCTCGACGTCCACGCCCG
>DBGDFS010000021.1:0-41035 GCA_048342015.1 Collinsella sp.
ACGGGTCAATCTGCAGTGCGGCCCGAACCCCGTGAGGGCCGGCGCCTTTAGACGCGTGCCGGAAATCCAAGGGTTATACCCTAAGAGCAAACCACCCCTTTTAGGGGTGGTTTTGATTTTGCTACCAAGCACGCCGTCAAATATGCCAGCAAATATTGATCCAAGGTCCCCGTAGAGGTGCCGGCAGATTGCATACGTCCTGGCCGATCGTGACCGCAACATGTTGGTCAAGCACAATCTTTTGGAATCTTTTGGCGTGAGCGGCTTGGTTTTGGTAGGATTTGTCAGCGGCTTGACTAAGGGGGTTTTATAACTGCCATGCAGGTAGCCGTGTTGGTAACGTTTTACCGACTTGCCAAGAACCCCTCATAATTAATGCGTCTGCAAAATGACTAATTGCTTTGACCTGCTGAAACACTATATGTTGTGTTTGAACTAAAAAAAGAATACAGGATATAGATGCGTCTTTGTCGTATGATAGATGGCGGACAGAGAACGAAGACCTTATTCGTCCCATTTGGACACGCCTTTGAGCCGCTTGATCGGCCGCGAGGATTGTCCGCATGAGGACTTATGGTTTATCGAGAACACAGATTGCGCGACGGCGCCGCAAGACAGGGGCAAGCCCTGCCGGGCATCGTTTAGCTCTGAAGCGCAATGAGGCTACGACGCGAAAGAGGCAAGAGGATGAAGATCATCAAGCGCAGCGGCACCGAGGTTGTCTTTGACATCGATAAGATCGTCAATGCCATCCGCGCCGCAAACTTGGAGGTCGAGGAGAGCTCTCGTCTTACCGACCGCCAGGTGGTTTATGCGGCGCAAAACGTCGCCGAGGCATGCGAGAACGCGGGCCACACTGTTTCGGTCGAGGAGATTCAGGATTTGGTCGAGGACGAGATCATGCGTCTCGACTGCTACGAGGTTGCCCGCCACTACATCATCTATCGCTATGTTCAGAGCCTGAAGCGCCAGAAGAACACGACCGACGACAAGATCCTGTCGTTGATTGAGTGCAATAACGAAGAGGTTAAGCAGGAGAACTCCAACAAGAACCCGACCGTCAACTCCGTTCAGCGCGACTATATGGCCGGCGAGATTTCCAAGGACCTGACCCAGCGCGTGCTGCTGCCCCAGGAGATCGTGGATGCCCATAATGAGGGCCTGATCCATTTCCACGATTCGGATTACTTTGCCCAGCACATGCACAACTGCGATCTGGTGAACCTGGAGGACATGCTCCAGAACGGCACTGTTATCTCGGGTACGCTGATTGAGAAGCCGCACAGCTTCTCGACCGCCTGCAACATCGCGACGCAGATTATCGCTCAGGTTGCTTCCTCCCAGTACGGCGGCCAGTCGATTTCGCTGACCCATCTTGCTCCGTTTGTTGAGGTGAGCCGTCAGAAGATTCGCGGCGAGGTCGCCCGCGAGCTCGAGGAGCTCGGCGTTTCCGCATCTCCCGAAAAGGTCCGCGAGGTCGTTGAGGACCGCCTGCGTGACGAGATCCGTCGCGGCGTTCAGACGATTCAGTATCAGGTCGTGACCCTTATGACCACCAACGGCCAGGCGCCGTTCGTGACGGTCTTCATGTATCTTAACGAGGCCCGTACGCCCCAGGAGAAGCATGACCTTGCCATGATCGTGGAGGAGACGCTTCGTCAGCGCTATGAGGGCGTTAAGAACGAGGCCGGCGTGTGGATTACCCCGGCATTCCCCAAGCTCATCTATGTACTCGAGGACGATAACGTTCACGAGAATTCCCCGTACTTCTACCTGACCCAGCTGGCTGCTAAGTGCACCGCCAAGCGCATGGTGCCCGACTACATCTCCGAGAAGAAGATGCGCGAGCTCAAGCTGTCGAAGGGCGAGACCGCGGGCAACGGCGACTGCTACACCTGCATGGGTTGCCGCAGCTTCCTGACGCCCGACCGCTCCGGTAACGGATTTAACAACGTGGCCAACGCGCTGAACTATGACCCGAACAAGCCCAAGTACTACGGTCGCTTTAACCAGGGCGTTGTGACCATCAACCTGCCCGATGTCGCGCTGAGCTCGCATCAGGACATGGACAAGTTCTGGAAGATCTTCGACGAGCGCCTTGAGCTGTGCCACCGCGCCCTGCTGTGCCGTCATGAGCGTCTGATGGGTACGCTTTCGGATGCCGCACCGATTCTTTGGCAGTACGGCGCCCTCGCCCGCCTGAAGAAGGGCGAGACGATCGACAAGCTGCTCGTGGGCGGTTACTCCACCATTAGTCTGGGTTATGCCGGTCTGTACGAGTGCGTCAAGTACATGACGGGCCACAGCCACACCGAGAAGGAGGGCACGCCCTTTGCCATGGCCGTCATGCAGCGCATGAACGACAAGTGCGCGGAGTGGAAGGCCGAAAGCGATATTGACTTCTCGCTGTACGGTACCCCGCTTGAGTCGACGACCTACAAGTTCGCCAAGTGCCTGCAGCGTCGTTTTGGCATCATCCCGGGCGTGACGGACAAGGGCTACATCACCAACAGCTACCACGTCCACGTGTCCGAGGAGATCGACGCATTCGACAAGCTCAAGTTTGAGGGCATGTTCCAGCAGCTTTCGCCGGGCGGTGCCATCTCCTACGTCGAGGTTCCCAACATGCAGGACAACCTCAAGGCTGTCATCCGCGTGATGCAGTACATCTACGACAACATCATGTACGCCGAGCTCAACACCAAGAGCGATTATTGCCAGGTGTGCGGTTACGACGGCGAGATCAAGATTGTCGAGGATGACGGCAAGCTGGTGTGGGAGTGCCCCAATTGCGGCAATCGTGACCAGGAGAAGATGAATGTCGCCCGTCGCACGTGCGGTTACATCGGTACCCAATTCTGGAACCAGGGCCGAACCGAGGAGATCCGCGACCGCGTGCTGCATCTCTAATAACCATCCCAGGCCGCCCCGTAGCGAGGCCCCGGACCTTTACTCGCTATTTCGGACAGTCCTGGCTCACGACGGAGGCGCCACTGGCGCCTCCTGTTCGTGCGGAACTCATATCGAGCAAAGGTCCGGGGCCTCGCTACGGGGCGGCCAAGTTGACGTAGCTGAGATGCGGCATGCGGTCTGCTCACTCCTCGAAGTTCTTAGCGGAGATAATTCGAGCTGCAGCTGCGATTTACTTGCGATGGCGGTTGAGCCGCAACCCAGTCTTTATTAGATCTCGAACCCTATGCTCGATGTTCGCTTCGTTCATTGAGTTACCCTTTGCATGAGGCCGGGACATATCGTCCCGCCCGCAGTTTCGCAGGCCGAAGACCGAGAATGTTTGAGGACGGGATGATATGTCCCGGCCTCCCGGGAGAGTTACTTATGAACTACGCGAACATCAAGTATTTCGACATTGCTGATGGAGAAGGCGTTCGTACTTCTCTGTTTGTGAGTGGGTGCCGTCGTGGGTGCAAGAATTGCTTTAACTCTGTCGCGTGGGACTTTGCTGCGGGCGAGCCGTTCGATCGTGCCGTCGAGGACAAGATTATCGAGAGCCTCGATCATCCCTTTATCGATGGCTTGACGATTCTGGGCGGCGAGCCTATGGAGCCCGAGAACCAGGCGGGGCTTGTTGACTTTATCGAACGCGTGCGTGCGGCCTATCCTGCAGGGTCGGGCAAGACCATTTGGTGCTTTACCGGCGACGTGCTCGAGGAGCTTATGCCGGGTGGTCGTCACCATACCGAGGCGACGGACCGTATCCTTGCCTGCCTCGATATGTTGGTGGATGGCCCGTTTGTTCAGGATCTGTACGATATCTCATTGCGCTTTAGGGGCTCGAGTAACCAGCGCGTGATTGATATGAACGCCACGCGTGCCCGCGCCGAGCGTGAGGGCGTTGCGCTTTGCGACGCCGTGGAGCTTTGGCGTGATGATCCGGTCTATTCGACCCATACTATGTAGCTTGTGGCCGATGCCAAAGGGCGTGGTACCATAGCGCGAACGTGAAATCGGAAAAGTGAGGCCCAGATGGTCGATCAGGAAAAAGTCGAGGCCGCCATTAAGCTGTTGCTTGAGGGCATAGGCGAGGATCCAACTCGTGAGGGCCTGCTGGAGACCCCGGCGCGCGTCGCCCGTATGTATGGCGAGATTGCCGGCGGTATGGACCAGCGTGCCGAGGAGCACCTGTCCAAAACCTTTGCCGTCGCTTCGAACGACTTGGTTATCGAGCGCGACATCACGTTTTACTCGCTGTGCGAGCATCATTTGCTGCCGTTTTATGGCAAGGCTGCGATCGGCTATATCCCTAACGGTCGCGTGGCGGGTCTGTCTAAGCTCGCTCGCACGGTTGAAGTCTATGCCCGTCGTCTGCAGCTGCAGGAGCAGCTGTGTGCACAGGTTGCCGACGCCCTCATGGATTATCTCGCTCCCCAGGGAGCGATTGTGCTCATGGAGGCTGAGCATATGTGCATGACCATGCGCGGCGTGCAAAAGCCCGGCACCAAGACCGTGACGCTCGCTCGCCGCGGCGTCTTTGAGACCGATCCCGCGCTCGAGGAGCGGTTCTTTAGGATGCTGGGCCGTTAGCATGAGGGTCGTTAACGACTTTACATCGAAGACCGATGAGGGGACGCCGCGTCGCGGCTTTATGGCTTCGGGCCTGACTCCCTTTGGTGCCATGCCTCGCATTGATTACATTTGTGCCAACGGGCTGTTCCGGCGGCACCTGGGCAACATTGCACAGTTGGAATCGGGGCGTATCTTCTGCCGCCACGGTATTGACCATCTGCTCGATGTCGCTCGCATTATGTGGATCAAGAATCTCGAGGAACAGCTCGAATTTGACCGCGAGGTCATCTACGCCACGGCACTTCTTCACGATATCGGCAAAGATGAACAGTATGAATCGGGTATATCCCATGATGTTGCAAGCGAACGCGTCGCTGATGCGATTCTCGGCGGCATGCCCGATGACGTGGCGTTTGAGCCGGCCGATGCCACAGCCATTAAGACGGCCATTCTGGGCCATCGAAAGCTGCGCGTGAACAGCCAACCGCTTGAGCGTCTGCTCTATGCGGCCGACAAAGCGTCGCGCGCCTGCTTTGCATGCCCCGCGCGCAATGCTTGTAACTGGAGCGATGATAAAAAGAACCTGTCGATTCGCGTGTAGTTAGTTTGCGCGGTCGGGGTTCTAAACGAAGGAGACGATCGCGATGAGCAACAAGAAGCTGCCCGAGAATGCAACCAAGACTGAAGGCGCCGAGCTCGCCCGCCGTGGAAGGGGCGAAATATCCACCGCAACGGCGGTACCCCACGTGAGCTATGACGATCTGCGCCATGCCGACCGTATTGTCATTGACGGGCTTGAGGTTTTTGCCAACCATGGTGTGTATCCCGAGGAGAACGCGCTGGGCCAGAAGTTCATCGTGTCCTTGGTGCTCTATGCCGACCTGCGCGCTGCGGGGGAGCACGATAACCTGGACGCCTCGATTGACTACGGCTCGGTGTGCCACGATGTCGATGGCTATCTGCGCGAGCATACGTTTAAGCTCATCGAGACGGCAGCTGAGGGTACGGCCCAGATGCTGCTGCGCCGTTATCCCTCGCTGCTTGGTGTGCGCATCAAGCTCGATAAGCCGTGGGCGCCCGTCGGTCTTCCCCTGGCAAGCTGCGGTGTCGAGATCGAGCGCGTGCGCTAACCGGTTCTAATACATCTCTATGGGTGGCTGCTTGAGCCGCTGTGACAGCGCTCTATTGTTGGGGCAGTACGTGTCGAGCAGGGCGTGAAACCGCTGATTGTGGCTTGGCTCGAGCAAGTGGACGAGCTCGTGGGCGACAACCATGTCGAGGCATTCGACGGGATAGGCGGCAAGTTCTCGTGCGATGCGAACGGCGCCGGATTTGGGCGTGCATGAGCCCCAACGCGTTTCCATGCTGCGTACGGAAACGCGGGAAACGGCGACACCCATTGCGATTTCGTATGCGTGCACCATATCGCGTAGCGCCGATGTGACTTCGGACGTATAGAGCTGGTCGATGTGGGCTTGGAGCTGATCGGACGTTAGGCCGTCGAGGATTGCGTGCCGCTTTGCCTGTGGGCTTTCGTCCGATTCATCGGTACCCATAAAACTTGCGAAGGTGGCCTGTTTGGGTCGCGGTGCGGGTGATGCAAAGTTGTGATCGAGCGCATCCTGTACCGTGATGGGCTTGCCCCAAAGTGCAATGATGGACGAGGGACTGAGCGGCTCTCGCGCCGTCGCCTGACGTCGCTCACGCTGGGCAAGTCGGTTGACAATCCAGGCACTGTTGCGCTTTACAAACGCTTCGATACGCTCGCGGCTGGCGCCAAGTGGTGCGCTGGCGTGGACCTCGCCGCTCGATGTGACGCGTAGGTTGAAGTTCTTGACGCGCTTTTTGGTAACGACGACGGGGATGGGCGTCCCATCCGGTTGGGGTAGGAAAAGCGTAAATTGCTGCGTCAAAAGTGGTCCTTCAGATTGGGGACGGGCCGGCATGTCGACCGTTCGGCATGCCGGCCCGCTCAGGGGATGTGAAATTAATAACGCTCAAAGAAGGCAAGGGCATTATCGCTGCAGAGCTTCTGCATCACGGTCTTGCCAAAGTGCTTGGAGAGCATGTTCTGGAACTCGGGCATCTTGCTGGCATCGGAGAGGAAGGCGGGCACCGTGGCACCGTCCCAGTCGCCGCCGAGCGCGATGACGTCCTCGCCGCCCAGGTCGAGCCAGTGCTCGATATGTGCCGCCAGCTGGTCGAAGGTGACGTCTGCGGCTGTCTTGTCGGTTGCGTCGTTGGAAAGGAACTCGCTGCAGTAGTTGAGGCCGACGATGCCACCCATGTCGCGAATGGTGCGGAACTGGTCGTCGGTGAGGTTGCGCTTAACGCCGCAAACTGCACGAGAGTTGGAGTGGCTGGCGACGAAGGGACGTGTGGCGTGGGCGACAACCTCGTCAAAGCACTCATCGTTGAGGTGGGAGACGTCAAGCACCATGCCGGCGTGCTCCATCTGCGTAAGTGCCTCGATGCCGGCGGCGGTGAGGCCGGCGTGGGTATCGTGTCCGCTCGCGAGCGGTCCCTGCGCATTCCAGCTGAGCGATGACATGAGTACGCCCAAGCTCTTGAGCACCTCGATCAGCGCGGGGTCCTCGGCAAAGAACGTGGCGTTTTCGATGGTGTGGATGCAGGCGACCTTGCCGTCTTTGAGCGCGGGGCGAATGTCTGCCGCGCTGCGTACGTTGACCATGCGGTCGTGGTTGAGCATTGCCTGGCCGCTCATATGCGCCATGATCTGCGCCTGGAAGCGCGCGGCGTGGGCGGTGGGAATCTCATCGGGGACAAACGTGGCGAAGCACTGTGCCCATGGCGTGTTGCCGATCTTTGCGAGCGAGATGGCGCAGGCGTTGCCCTCGATGAGGTCGAAATCTTGCGGATGCGTTTCGTCGCCGGGGAAATAACCGTCGGTGCCGGCGGTAAAGCGCAGGTCGAGATCGAGCGTGGCCCAGCCGATGCGGTCGGCGGTGTCGCAGTGTAGGTCAAATACGGGATATGCCATGGTTCCTCCGGTTGCAGCGTTTCTTTGCAAACTGTCATTGAATTGTATGACTAGGGTATAGTTAGCGCCATATGTTCACGGCGGCCCGCGTTGTGCGCCGCCCTTATCACGGAGGTTACCATGTCCAACCAGGGCAAGAAGGTCAAGACTCATTATCGCGGCACGCTCGACGACGGCACGCAGTTCGATAGCTCCTACGATCGCGGCGAGCCGCTGGAGTTCACCTGCGGCGCCGGTCAGATGATCAAGGGCTTCGACGCCGCTGTTGTCGACATGCAGGTGGGCGAGAAGAAGACCGTGCACATCCCGGCTGCCGATGCCTACGGCGAGCACAATCCCGAGATGGTTATTACCTTCCCGGCCGAACAGGTTCCCAACATCGAGCAGATCGAGAAGGGCATGAAGCTTTTCCTGTCCACGCCGAGCGGTATGCCCGTCCCTGCTGTGGTCATCGATGTAACGCCCGAGGCCGTGACGCTCGACGCCAACCACGAGCTGGCCGGCAAGGACCTCAACTTTGATATCGAGCTCGTCGAGGTCGAGGGTTAGAGTATGCCCGAGCGCTTGGTTTCGACGACATGCTTGGGAAATCTCAACGATCCGTCCTATGAACTCCTGCTCCGCCGGAATTTGGGCGGCGTCTTTGAAGTTGACGAGCTACTGCTCGATTGGGACCAGGCTGATGTATGCGCGTTTGCGGGCGTGACGGAGCTGGGGCGCACGATCGATGTTCGGCCGGATGCTACCGACGGTGGTCGTCTTGCCGACGGCGACGTGCTCGCCATTGACCGTTCGGGCGTGGTGCCCGTGGCGGTTGTCGTGCGCCTGCGCAGCGCCGAGGTTTATTTGGTCGAAGTCGACCGCATGGATCCGATTGCGCTCGCGCATGCGTGCTGGGAGATCGGCAATATGCATGCGCCGCTTTTCCGAGGCGATTCGGACGAGCATACCGTGCGCATGTATACGCCGGTGCAGCCTGTTTTGGGCCGCATGCTCCGGGGCGTCGAGGGCGTTCGGCTCTCGAGGGTTATCCGTGAACTCGATTCGGACCGGCGCTTTGCGTCGAGTGCGGCGGATGCCGTTGTGAGCATGGCTCCAGACTTTACGATCGTAAAGAAGGCGCGCGGTTAACGTGCGTATAAGTAAGACGGACTTTGAGAGGCAACTATTCAAAGTCCGTCTTTCTGTTGATGAGATGCTGTGGGGGAAAGCATATGGGTCTTGAGGGAATCAAGCTGATTGCATGCGATTTGGACGGCACATTGCTGCATCCGGGGGAGCACGAGCCGCGTTCCGAGGCCTTTGAGCTCATCGATGAACTGCATCGTCGCGGTATCGTGTTTATGCCGGCGAGCGGCCGTCAATATGCGAGCTTGCGCTACCTGTTTGCCCCGGTGGCCGATGAGCTCGCCTATGTATGCGAAAACGGAGCCCTGGTGATGAGCGAGGGGCGTGCCGTTGTCAAGCGTTCCATGGAGCGTAGCCTTGCTATGGATATCGCGAATGCCGTGGTTGCGTATCCCCATGCCGACGTGACCCTTTCATGTGAGGGACACCTCTACACCATGAGCGGCAACGATGCGTTCGTCGATCATTTGCGCTATGAGGTCCATTGTGATGTGGCAGTAGTCGACCGTCCCGAGGACATCGACGAGGACGTCATTAAGATTGCCTTCCAGACGCCCGAGGCGGAGCAGCCGGCGGCGCTGGAGTATTTCGAGCGCCTCTTTAGCGACCGTGTTGACGTTATGACGTCGGGAACCGAATGGACGGACTTTATCGGTTTCGGTTCGGGCAAGGGCTCCGCGCTTGCCGATTACGGTCGTGCCTTGGGTATTTCGCCCGATGAGATGATGGCGTTTGGCGATAACGAAAACGATCGCGACATGCTCAACGTCGTGGGCCATCCCTATCTGATGGAGAACTGCAACCCCACCATGCGCGGCATCAACGACCGCGTCCGTTACGTGCGCACGGTCGAAGAAGAGCTGCGTCGCCTGCTCGCCGAGTAGATATATGTGGCATGCCTAGGAATCTCTTTTTGCTGCAGAGTGCAGAAAGGTGGATTTTAAGGCATGTCCCGAACATCTACCGGCAGTCGGGGCAGAGACCCTCGAAGATGGTGTAGTGCGACGTGACGTGCCAGCCGATTTGCTCGGACGCCTTGGCGTCGAGCTGGGCATCGAAGGGGAGCGGTACGTCGATGACGCGGCTGCACGAGGTGCAGATGATATGTGCGTGCGGCTCGATGGTGCGATCGAAGCGGCTGCCGCCCGGCGTCTTGATGGAGAGGATCTCGCCGGCGTCGGCCAAGAGATTGAGATTGCGGTAGACCGTACCGCGGCTGATTTTGTCATCCTGCGCGCGCACGACGTTGTAGATTTCGTCGGCGGTGGGATGGTTATAGCTTTGGCGCACGGCGTCAAGAACCAGCTTTCGCTGCCTGGTATTCCTTCTTTGCACCGCCATGCGCCTCGCCTCTTTTCTATCAACGGTCGTAGGTAAATGATACCGTATTTAGCACACAATACTAATAACGAGGCGTGAAACCGTCTTCATTGGCAAGTGGGGCTCGGGCCTGGGCATCTACAAGGCGAAAACGCGTTCCCATGCGCTCGTAGGAGGCATGAAGTGCCTCGAGATGAGATAGGATGTCTGCCGGAGCTCCCTGTATCTCCATCTCGACTGAGCCGTCTTCCATGTTACGCACCCAGCCGGTGAGTGCGCGTGCCTGCGCGAGGTTGGTGTTGGTAAAGCGAAAACCAACGCCTTGGACTTGCCCCGCCCAGCGCAGGAAATAACGCAGGGGAGTGTCTTGAGTGGCCTCGTCGCTTGCAAGCACGGTAAGCCTGCGGCGCAGCTCGAGCTCGACGTTTGACGGTTTTTGAGGCTCTCGACTGCCGCCGGTGACGCTGGAGAAGAACGTATCGAAGAGGCCCATCGCTATGCCTGCTTGCCTGCGTCGGCCGGGAAGGTTATGCCGGCCTGCTGACGCACGGCATCCATGATGCGTAGTGAGACGAGCGTGACATCGCGGTAGTGGCCAAGCTCGTGGCGTCCCGCCGGGGTCTCCCAAATCTCTTCCTTGACGTTATCGATGCCGCCGATGGCGGTGATAAAGTCTGTGAGTTCGTATTCCATGGTGTTGCTCGATTTGGGCAGGTCGAGCACGCGGCCGTTGTCGCCCTGTTCGCGCGGCGCCTCGGTCGCCGAGCCGCGTACGACGTCGCCGCGATAGTCGATGCGGACGTTGCGGGGCGTTGACAGATGGTCAATCTGGATAGTGCCACGCTCGCCTTCGATCTGCGAGGGCAGTAGGTCATTCGTAATTTTGGAGTGCGCGAGCTCGACGGAGATGCGGCCTCCGCCATAGCTGGCGAGGATGGAACCGCAGCCATCGATGGGGCCGTGCGTGAGCTGTCGCGTGGTGGGGTCGAGCAGAGTAGCCATGCTCGTAAGGCCGGAGGGCATGCCGAAAATCTCGACCATGGGCTCGACGGTGTAGACGCCAATATCCATGAGGGAACCCGATGCCATATTGCAGTCGAAGATATTGGTGGCGCGTCCCGCGAGAATCTCGTTGTAGCGCGAGGAATATTTGCCAAAGCGCAGCGAGGCGCGGCGAATGGGCGCAATTTCGCCCAGAGCGTCCTCAATGGCGTGGAAGGCGGGGTCGTGGAGGGGACGCATGGCCTCGAGGGCCACGACACCTGCTGCCTCGGCAGCCCGGAAGACCTCGAATGCTTGCGCCTCGGTGGCGCAGAAGGGCTTTTCGACGATAACGTGCTTACCGCCGGCGATGCAGGCGAGCGCTTGCTCGTAGTGGAGCGCATTGGGGCTGCCGATATAGACGGCGTCGACGTCGTCGGCGGATGCAAGCTCATCGAGTGAAGTAAAGTTTCGCTCGCCACCGCGCTCGGCGGTAAAGGCGGCGCCGCGATCTGCATTGCGCGAGAGCGTGCCCACAAACGCGGCTTGGTCGTTGGCGTTGACGACCTGGATAAAGTCGTCGGTAATCATGGATGTGCCGATGGTCGCTATACGCAGCATGTATCCCCCTTGCGTTGTTTGGTCTACAGGATGAGTGTAGCGCGTGGGGATATAAAGCTGCGCGAAAAGGCTGTTACAGGTCGCTCTCGTTAAAGCCGGTGTCGATATCGAGGTTGCTGCCGTCGGCCGCCGTGGTGGCGAGCTCATCGCAGCGCTCGTTGAGCTCGTGACCGGCGTGACCCTTAACCCAGATGAACTCAACCTTGTGCTTGCTTTTGGCGGTGAGTAGGCGCTCCCATAGGTCGCGGTTCTTGACGGGCTGCTTGTTGGCGGTTTTCCATCCGCGTTTTTTCCAGCCGTCGATCCAGTGCTTGTTGAAGGCGTTGACGACGTACTGCGAATCGGAATGGACTTCGACGTCGCAGGGGCGGTTGAGCGCCTCGAGCGCCACGATAACGGCCATGAGCTCCATGCGGTTGTTGGTGGTCTTGGCATAGCCGCGCGAAAGCTCGGAGGTGAAGGTCTTGCCGGCGGGGTTGGTGTATTTGAGCACGGCGCCGTAGCCGCCGCGTCCCGGATTTGATCGGGCCGAGCCGTCGGTATAGATGATGACCTTCACATGGTTCCTTTCGTTGGGTATGTTTCGTGCGAGTGACCATTGTAGCGCCATGCCCGCCGGGGGCTAGCAATCTACGATTTCTACCCCGTCTTCCGACAGTTGGTTGGCATGGATGATGCGGTTGAGCTCGTCGAGGTATTGCTGCAAGAGGGGAGAGGGTTTGCGCTCGTCGTGCATGATATAGCCTACGTGCATCGTTGGGGCGTCTGCCAGCGGGATCGAGGCCATGCCCCACTGCATTTCATTGGAGAGGACACCGGTCGATAGGGTGTAGCCGTTCGACGTGATAAGTAAGTTGGTAAGTGTTCCGCGGTCCGAGATTCGTATGTTGCGGTCGCAAGGGATATAGCTAAAAGGTTCCTCGGCGTAATAGAAGGAGTTCGAGGTGCCTTGCTCAAAGCTGTAGCGCGTATATGGTGTGAGGTCGGCAAGGGACAGCTGCGGGCGGCGGGCAAGCGGGTGGCGCTCGCTAACGAAGACGTGGACCGTCGCGTCGAAGAGGGGATGGAAGCTCGCGCGCGCATCGGCAAAAGCCTTCTGCAGAACGCGGACGTTAAAGTCGTCCAGATAGAGGATGCCGATGTCGCTGCGAAACGCGCGGACGTCATCGATGATCTGCGATGTGGTGGTCTCGCGCATGATGAACTCGAACTTGCTGTCGCGGCAGCGCTCGACCACGTTGACAAAGGCCTCGACCGAAAAGGCGTAGTGCTGGGCGGAGATGGCGAGGCGGGCTTGCGGGGTGCCGCCGTCCTCGTAGCGCGCCTCGAGCATGTCGGCCTGCTCTACGACCTGGCGCGCATAGCCCAAAAGCTCGGTGCCGTCGTTGGTGAGCGTGACGCCGCGGCTGGAGCGCGTAAAGATCTCCAGGTGGAGCTCCTGTTCCAGGCTTTTGACGGCGTTTGAGATGTTGGACTGAGCGGTATAGAGGCGCTGGGCTGCGGCATTGATTGAGCCGGACTCTGCTACGGCGATCAGGAAACGAAGCTGCTGGAGGGTCATCGGCGCCATCCTTTCGAGTGTTATCTATAAAACCGATAACAGGTTAGCGCTTTTAAGTGATTGACCGAGGGAAACAATGCTCGTACTATTCAAAACACACAAAGGCGGTAGGTAATTAAACCGACCACGGAACCGGGATGCGAAAGGAGGCCCGCATATGAATTGCTTACCAAGACGAATGCCGGGCTCCTGTTTGCGCCCGTCGGCGTGATCAGGAGACAGCGACTTACTTCTCTCTAATTAATTTACTTTTGTTCGATCAAGGAGATCATCATGAGCCAGTTCATCAACAACCCCGAGCACACCTTTGGTTTCGATACCCTGCAGCTTCACGTTGGCCAGGAGAGCGCCGATCCCGCATCCGACTCCCGAGCCGTGCCTATCTACCAGACCACGAGCTATGTGTTCCGCAACTCCCAGCACGCCGCCGACCGCTTTGGTCTTGCCGACGCCGGTAACATCTACGGTCGTCTGACCAACTCCACCCAGGGCGTCTTCGAGGACCGTATCGCCGCACTCGAGGGTGGTGTGGCAGGTCTTGCCGTTGCCTCCGGTGCTGCTGCCATCACCTATACCCTGCAGGCTCTTGCCCAGGCCGGTGACCACGTGGTGGCTCAGAAGACCATCTACGGCGGTTCCTACAACCTGCTGGAGCACACGCTCTCTCAGTTTGGCGTCGAGACCACCTTCGTCGATGCCCACAACCTGGACGAGGTCGAGGGCGCCATCAAGGACAACACCACGGTCATCTACCTCGAGACGCTCGGCAACCCCAATTCTGACATCCCCAATATCGACGCCATCTCCGAGATCGCCAAGAAGCACGGTCTGCCGGTTGTCGTCGACAACACCTTCGGCACCCCGTATCTGTTCCGTCCGCTGGAGCATGGTGCCAACATCGTCGTCCACTCCGCAACCAAGTTCATCGGCGGCCACGGCACCTCGCTGGGCGGTGTGATCGTCGACGGCGGTAACTTCGATTGGAAGGCGAGCGGCAAGTATGCGCAGATCGCCGAGCCCAACCCCTCCTACCATGGCGTCTCGTTTGCCGAGGCTGCTGGTCCCGCCGCCTTCGCAACCTATGTCCGCGCCATCCTGCTGCGTGACGAGGGCGCCTGCATCAGCCCGTTCAACGCCTGGGTCCTGCTCCAGGGCACCGAGACTCTGTCGCTGCGCGTTGACCGTCATGTCGAGAACACCAAGAAGGTCGTTGAGTTCCTGGCTGGTGACAGCCATGTTGCCAAGGTGAATCACCCGAGCCTGCCTGAGCACCCCGATCACGAGCTCTATCAGAAGTACTTCCCCAACGGCGGTGCCTCGATCTTTACCTTTGAGATTAAGGGTGGCCAGGAGGCAGCTTGGAAGTTCATTGATCATCTGCAGGTGTTCTCGCTGCTCGCCAACGTGGCCGACGTCAAGTCGCTCGTCGTGCACCCGGCTACCACCACGCACTCCCAGCTGTCTGCCGAGGAGCTCGCCGAGCAGAACATCACGCCCTCCACGATCCGTCTTTCCATCGGTACCGAGAACGCCGAGGATATCATTTGGGATCTGAAGCAGGCTTTCGCCGCGCTGGACGAGTAA
Organism: Collinsella sp.; assembly: GCA_048342015.1. Taxonomy (GTDB): domain Bacteria; phylum Actinomycetota; class Coriobacteriia; order Coriobacteriales; family Coriobacteriaceae; genus Collinsella. Next base: position 14,721 of record DBGDFS010000021.1, read on the forward strand.
AGCGACTTGTGCAAGGACCCCTTGCGACTCGATAGGTATAACTGCATAAAATGCCTGCTCAAGGCGCCTGTGCGAACAATAGTTGCACAGGCGCCTTTTTTGCATAGAGAGGGCGCAAAAAACAGGGTTTTTGACACGCTTTATGCATTCGAGTTGTGGAAAACTCCTGTTGAGAGGATGTGAGTTTTACGCAATTGACGTGCGCCTTTTGAGTAAAACCGCAGGTCGCGATTTGCTCGGGGTACTATGCAGCGCGATCGAATCACACGCAGCTCAAACGCAGCAAAAACGCACTACGGAGGTTTCCAGCTACATGAGGATCGATTCACGAAAACCGAAAGCCGCCGCCCTTTCCGCCGCTCTGACCGTGGCACTTTTGGCGGGCGCCGGTGCAACTGATGTCCACGCCGCAACATTGTCCGATACGGTTGGATCTACGCCGTCCGAGACGACGCTGGTACAGCCCGTTGACTATCGCGGCGATGGTTATGGTTCCATGCAGGAGTGGAACGCCTCGATGGAGGCCAAGCGCGATTCCCTGGAGATGCGCGCTCAGATCATCATGAATATGTATGGCGACTATGCCACCGATGACGAGCGCGCTGTGCTGCAGGGCTGTATCGACGGTGCGGGTAGCCTGTTGACGATGGGGGAGGTCGACGCCAAGTCGACCGAGCTCGATGAGCTGCGCACTGCGCTTGAGGATGCCAAGCGCGAAGCGCTCGAGGCTGCCGCCGAGGCGGAGGCTGCCGAGGCTTCGTACTACAACGCCGGTTACACTCCGTCCTACGCGTCTGCCGCGTCCTGCACGAACGGATCGGGCCTGACGCGCTCTGCGGGTGTCAATAACTACAACGGGCGCCGCGAGACCTATTACAGCAGCAATGTGCTTTATCACTATCGCACGGGCGAATGGACTCAGGATTCTGAGGGCTTCTGGCGCGATTCCGACGGCTATTACGTTGTTGCCGCGGGCGATATGGCCCAGGGCTCGACCTTTACGGGCTCCAAGGGTGATTGCAAGGTCTATGACTCCGGCTGCGCTGCCGGAACCACCGACTACTACACCGGTTGGTAATTTTTCTGCATCACGGATATTTGGCGGACGGGTGTCTTTACCGAGCTTTAGGGCAACGTAAAGACGTCCGTTCTATGTATGCGCCTGAGCTAACAGAGCCCTTACCGTGACGGTACGTCGCGCATATGGGCGCGGGGCACACTAGTTCATGAGAAATAAGGTCTTTCTCTTGGAGGAAGTGGTCTTGTGAATGCTCGAGATATCGCCGTTGCCGCCGTCGCGTTGATGCTTGGCTGCCTTGGTCCCACGGCCGCGCTCGTCGCGGGCATGCAGGGGACATGCGGGGCTGCTCCTATCGTGGTCGGCGCGCTGATCGCGGCCGCGCTGCTGGGAAGTGCAGGTGTAGTCCTTTGTCGCGACGATGAGGACCAGGCGTCGGAGTCGCAGCTCTAACCGTCGGGACATCGACTACTGGTTATAGATGAAGATGAAAGCCGCCGTAAGGGGAGTGCTCCTTGTGGCGGCTTTGCTGTTGAGCCTGTTGACGTGGTGAGCCGGGCGCTACCAGCTTTTCTCGATATCGCGGATGCGCTGATAGAGCCAATCGTTTTGCGGCACTTGGATATCGTGTTTGGCGGCCAGGCGGCAAATGGTGCCCGCGAACTCCTCGACTTCGGTTTTTCGTTGTGCGATGCGGTCCTGCGCCATCGAGGGCATACCGGCGGGGTCGATTCCCTCGATGAGGTGCACCATCTGCGTCAGGTCTGCCTCGGTCAGCTCAACGCCCTCGGCGTTGGCGACCGCAAGCGTCTCGCGCATGGCGGAAACAAAGCAGCGACGCTGCTCGGAGCCCGGCTCCGTGGCGCTTCCGTAGGTCCCGCCGTAGGCCATACAGGTCTGGTTGATGCCGTCGTTGAGCATGAGTTTGGCCCACATGCGGTGCGCAATGTCGCTCTCGACGGTATGGGCGATGCCGCAGCGCGTGTAGAGCTCGTCGATGGCGGTGACGGTTGCGGGCTCGGTGCCCGCTGCCGCGCCAAAGCGAATCTCGCCCGCATTGGTAAAGGTGAGCGCGCCGTCGAGGAATACGGCGTCCATGCCCTGGCAGATACCCAGGACGGTGCGCTTCCAGCCAAAGCGCTCGGCAATCTTTTGCTCGCTCGTAATGCCGTTGCACAGCGAGGCGATGAGCGTATTGGGTCCCACGACGCGCTCCATAGTCTTGAGTGCTTGGTTGAGTCCAGTCGTCTTGACCGTGAGAATGACCAGATCGGCGGGCGTCGCCTCGCTGGCGCGGACGGACGTGAGATCGCAGGGCTTGCCGTTGACAGTGAGCGCATCGCCCGCGTGACGCTCAAAACGGACGTCATCCATAACGTATTCGACGGCGTCGTTGCCGAGTGCCTGGGCGATCATACTGCCATAGAGCAAGCCGACACCGCCCTTGCCGATAAAGGCGACCTTGTTGATCTGCATGTGAATTATCTCCCCATATAAAAGGCGCCCGCGTAAGGGGCGCCTGATGGATTGTATGCCGCCGGGCCATGTCGCGTGCACCGGATGGCCGTATTTAGAAGAACAAACGCATGGGAACTTATGACGCGGGGCAAACCGCAAAGACACGTGCGGGATATCCGACGCCATCGCGAACCTTGGGGAAGGTGCAGAAGATGACGGCGCCCGTGGCGGGGAGCTCATCCAGATGGTCCATGACCTCGATCTGATAGCGGTCGACCGAGAGGATGTATTGCTCGCCGGGGTAGGGATAGGCGTCCTCGTGTGTGGTCACGCTCGTCTCCTTTCATCGGGCTTTTTGCTGATGTTAAAGCGGTGCCGTGACGGCTCGATTTCTGCTGCGTTACGATACGTTCTCGATTGCGATTCCACGATGTTTCGGCTGCGTGACCATTGTGTTTCGCCTTGCCGGGGCGCTGATGGCGAAGGGAGGGGCCGTGCAATATCGCGTTGACCCCAAAAGCGGCAACCGTATCTCGGCGTTGGGGCTGGGCTGCATGAGGTTTCCCGGTGCGCCGGGACGCCCGGATGCGAAGACTGCCGACGCCATCATCTCCCGTGCGGTGGAGCAGGGGATTAACTACCTGGACACGGCCTATCTCTATCCCGGTAACGAGGCGTGCGTGGGCGCGTCGCTTGAGCGCCTGGGTTTGCGCGACCAGGTTTTGCTCGCAACCAAGCTGCCGCATGCTTCGTGCAAATGCGCGGAGGATTTCGATCGGTTCTTCGACGAGCAGCTGCGTCGCCTGCGGACCGACCGTATCGACTATTACCTCATGCACAACATTACCTCGCCCGCCCAGTGGGAACGTGTGGTGGCGTTGGGCATCGAGGACTGGATCGCGCATCAAAAGGCGGCGGGGCGCATTCGCCAGATTGGTTTTTCGTACCACGGCAGCGCGGCTGACTTCCTTACGATGCTTGACGCATATGACTGGGATTTTTGCCAGATCCAGTACAACTATGCCGGCGAGCATTACCAAGCGGGAACGGCGGGACTCATGGCCGCCGCCGAGCGAGGCCTCGCGGTGTTTGTGATGGAGCCGCTGCTGGGCGGGCGTTTAGCGGGCAAGCTGCCGCCACGGGCCCGCGCTGTGCTCGATAGTGCCCGTGACCCGCATTTGCGCACTCCTGCCGCCTGGGGTCTTTCGTGGGTGTGGAATCATCCTCAGGTGACGATGCTGCTTTCGGGTATGACCGATACCGCGCAGGTGGATGAGAACGTGGTGTTGGCCGATCGGGCCCTGCCGGATTCGATGACAGCTACTCAGCTCGACACGATCGCGCACGTGCTGGATGAGTTTGAAAAATCGAATCGCGTGCCCTGCACGGGATGCGGCTATTGCATGCCGTGCCCTAAAGGCATCAATATCCCTGGATGTTTTGCCGCCTACAACGCGAGTTATGCGCACAGCTGGTTTACGGGTCTATCGCAGTACTTTACGGCGAGCGCGGTGCGTACAAGCGAGGCCAAGCTGGTGAGCAATTGCGTCAAGTGCGGCAAATGCGCGCGCCACTGCCCACAGCATATCGATATCCCCGAGCGTCTCGATGACGTGCGCCGACGTTTCCAGCCTGGCCCCGTGACGGCAGTGCTTAAGGCCTTCGGCAAAACGCGCTCCTCATGACCCTTTTATAACTTGCGGTGGAATAGTTCCTGTTTGCGGCAGAATAAGGCATCAACAGGAACTATTTCACCGCAACTGATGGGAGGCTATCGTGGGTGACCGAGGTTTACGTAATGATTTGCGTGAGGTTCGTTGGGGCGTTTTGGGCGCTGGGCGCATTTCGCATCGATTTGCATCGTCGCTCAAGGAGGTGGACGGGGCACGGCTTGTGGCTGCCGCCGGTCGCACTCCTTCGCATGTTGAGGAGTTTTGCAGGGCGTTTTCGATTGATGCCGCGCACAGTTATGCCACGGCTGACGATAACGGCGATGCAGCTTATGATGCGTTGATTGCCGACCCCGATGTCGACGCAATCTACTTGGCTCTTCCACATGGCATGCATGCGCATTGGGTCTGTCGGGCACTGCGCGCGGGAAAGGCCGTGCTGTGCGAAAAGCCGGCCGTTTTGAGTGAGGAAGAGGCTCTCTCGATTGCCTCCACCTCTCGCGAGCGCGGCGTGCTGTTTATGGAGGCGATGAAGAACCGGTTTTGCCCGATGCGCACTCGCGTGAAGGACTTGCTTGCGTCGGGTGAGCTTGGCCGAATTGTCTCGATTGAAAGCGTGCAAAAGCTCGATTACGGCGAGTCTCCTTCGGGCTATCTGCTCGATCTGTTGCAGGGCGGCTGTCTATATGACATGGGCTGCTATGCGGTCGGTTGGTTTGAGGATTTGCTCGCGGGCGCGTGCGAGGTTTCGTCCCGTGAAGTTCGCTGGCGTGACGTATCGGGCGGCCGCGTGGATTGGGCCGATGAGATTCATATGAGCGTCGGCGGCATACCCATTCATATGGTGTGCGACGGCAAGGCAGCATATGAAAGCCGCTTAACGATTGCCTGCGAGCGGGGCTCGTTGGAAATCGAGCGCCTTCATCGCCCCGAGCTCGCCCATGTGAAGTGCTCCGACGGACGAATGCTCGAAATAAATGCCCCGTTTGGGGTCGATGATTTCTACGGCGAAATCCAGCATGCGACCCAGCTCATCCGGGCGGGGAAACTCGAGAGCCCCGTCATGCCCCTTGCCGCCACACAGCGCTGCGCGCGCATTATCGATGCAATCCGTCTAGCCCTCTAGGACTTGGCGCTGACACGTAGGGGATCATGACGCCGGCGACCGTGGTGCTTGGTGGCCCGCATCTCTGATGCCCCTTTTATAAGTTGCGGTGGAATAGTTCCTGTTTGCGGCAGAATAGGGGCCAAACAGGAACTATTTCACCGCAACTGATGAGGGGGAGCTGGAGATGCTGACGATCGGGTGCCATCTTTCGACGACGAAGGGCTATCGGGCAATGGGGGAGACAGCGTTGTCCATTGGCGCCAATACCTTTGCATTCTTTACGCGCAACCCGCGCGGCGGCAGGGCGAAAGACCTTGACATGGATGACGTGGCGGCCCTGCGCGAGCTTATGGAGCAAAACGACTTTGGCCCGCTCGTGGCTCATGCCCCGTATACCTATAACCCCTGCTCAGCCAAAGAGCGGGCGCGCGAGTTTGCCCTGGAGGCCATGGCAGAGGACCTGCGGCGCATGGAGGCGCTGCCCGGCAACTACTACAACTTCCATCCCGGTGCGCATGTGGGGCAGGGCTCCGACGCCGGCATTCAGATGATTGTCGACACCCTGTGCCAGGTGATGTTTGAAGGCCAGCAGACGACGGTGTTGCTCGAGACCATGGCCGGCAAGGGTACCGAGGTGGGCCGCAGCTTTGAGGAGCTGGCGTGCATTATCGAGGGCGTTGCCGCCAAGTGCCCAGAGCTGTCCGATAAGCTGGGCGTTTGTTTGGACACCTGCCATGTGAGCGATGCCGGCTACGACATCATCCATGATCTGGACGGCGTACTCGACGAGTTCGACCGCGTGGTGGGTATCGATCGCTTGCATGCCGTACACATCAACGATTCGAAGAACCCTTGTGGCGCCCATAAAGATCGTCACGAGTGCATCGGCAAGGGATACCTTGGCAGCGAGGAATTTGGTGGCGGTATGCAGGCTATGCAGAATATTGTATCGAATGGCCACTTGCGTTCGCTGCCGTTTATTTTGGAGACTCCGAACGAACTTGCAGGTTATGCAGCTGAAATTAGACTATTAAGGTCATTGCAGCAGTAATGACTGTCACAAAGTAGAGTATTCCATTCACGTTATGGGTTTGTTTCAATCAGTTTTCTCATTGCAGATTCGTAATTCCGGGTGCATAATAGCCAACAGTTTTTGCAGACCTCTGAATCAAACGAGGTCACCGGAAGGAGACTGATTATGAAGCTGAAGAAGCTTGGCGCATTTGCCGCCACGGGTGCTATGGCACTCGCCCTTGCTCTGACGGGCTGCGGTTCGTCCAACGCCACCTCTGGTTCTGATGCCGGTTCCAGCAGCTCTGACGACGCTAAGGTCGAGAAGGTCGACGGCTCCAAGGAGTACGCGCTCGTCAAGGACGGCACGCTGACCGTCGGCACCTCTGCCGAGTACGCGCCGTTTGAGTACAAGGATGACAACGGCGATTATCAGGGCTTTGACCTTGAGCTCATCAAGGCTATCGGCGACAAGCTGGGCCTGGATGTCGAGTATGTCAACAATGACTTTGACACGCTGGTTCCGGGCGTCGCTTCGGGCGCCAAGTATGACGTTTCCATCGCGGCTATCACCGACACGCCCGAGCGTGAGAAGGAGGTCGCGTTCTCCGACTCCTACTACATGGATGACCAGGCTATCGTGACCAAGGTCGATAACACCGACATCACTGCCGATAACTACAGCGAGAAGCTCAACAACGCCGACGCTACCATCATCGTCCAGTCTGGCTCGACCGCCGAGGCCTTTGCTCAGGAGAACTTCCCCAAGGCCAAGATCGTCCCCTACAAGGATGCCACCGAGTGCTTCAGCGCCCTGCAGTCCGATAAGGGTGACGCCGTGGTGACCAACCGCTCCGTCGCCAGCCAGCTGACCGCCGAGCAGTTCAACACCTGCCAGACCATCAAGCAGATCAGCACCGGCGAGGAGTACGCCATTGCCATCAACCAGGGCAACACCAAGCTCAAGGACGACATCAACCAGGCCATCAAGGACCTGACCGATGACGGTACCGTTGACGCCCTCATGGCTGAGTACAACATCAAGTAAAATAACTACTCGATTGCACGCGGGCCCTTTCCGTTTTGGCGGAGAGGGCCTTTGCGTTTCTTGAATGGGCGTCATCCCGCCCCGTTATGTCGGCAACTTAAACGTTAGGAGCCACCTTGTCTCGATTGAACCAAGGAGCTATGGGCCAGAGCTATCCACTGCCCTCGATGCTCCAAAAGCTAGCCTGCGCTTTGGCTGTGGCACTCGCACTGGTGTGCGCGGGGGCCTGCGTGCCCACGACCGCCCAGGCGCTTGAGACCGCAAAGATCACCGCCCGACCCAATACCGGTTCGGGTAGCGACGTGGTCGGTGGCACCGAGACCCGCATCACCTGGGAGGTCCAGGCCGATGCCGACGAGGAGCTGGGCGGCCTTTCACTGACGTTTGCCGACGGCACGACCTTTGGCGCCGATGATACGCGCCTGACGATGCTCTCGGGCGATGACCTTATGGACCGTACGCCCATGAAGCCCACGTGCAAGGTCGATGGTCAGACGCTCAAGATTGATTTTGGCGAGACGGCGCCTGCCGGCGGCTATTTCCGCGTCGAGGTCTACGGCGTGACCTTCCCCGTCGAGGGCGGCGATGAGGCCTTTAGCGGCACCTATACGCTCGCTGACGGGTCGACCAAGAAGATCTCCAAGATTCCGTCGGTGGAGATCAAGGGCGTGACGGCCTTCGATAACTTCCTGACCGACCTTAAGGAGCAGCCGTGGGTCGAGGCGTGGAACTCCAATATGTTCCTGCGCCTGTTCCTGAACCCGGTCATTTTGGTCCAGAGCCTGCCGATCGTCTTCAAGGGCTTCCTCATGTCGCTTTCGATCGTGCTTGTGGCGTTTCCGCTGGCAATTCCCTTCGGTTTTGCCCTGTCGCTCATGCGCATCTCTAAGTCGCGCATCCTGCGTTGCTTTGCCGGCATCTATGTGAATATCATTCGCGGTACGCCGGCTTTCCTGCAGATCTATATCGCGTTCTTCGGTCTGCCGTTGGCCGGAGTCAAGGTTGATGACTACGTGCTCGGCGTCATCGTCATGGCCATGAATTCGTCTGCCTATCTGTGTGAGATCTTCCGCGCCGGTATTCAATCGATCCCCAAGGGCCAAAACGAGGCTGCTCGCTCTCTGGGCATGAATGCCTTCCAGACGCTGCTCTACGTTATGATTCCGCAGACGTTCCGCAATGTTTTGCCTACGCTGACCAGCGAGTTTATCTTGCTTTACAAGGATACGTCGCTGCTTGCCGCCGTGGGTGTGGTCGAGATCGTCATGAACGCCCGTACCATCGTGGCCACGACGGGCTCCATTACACCGTACGTGGTTGCCGCCCTGTTCTATCTGGTCATCACCCTGCCGCTCGCTCGCTTGGTGAGCGGTCTTGAGGCGAGGCTTTTGGGCACGACCGAGACCAAGAAGAAGCGTCCCGCCAAGAGCGCCGGACAGGTTGTCGCGACGCCCGCCGATCACATCGCCGGTCTGTAAGGAGGTCCTATCATGAGCGAAACCAATAACTCGAACGAGGTCGTCGTCAGCATCAAGAACCTCCAGAAGGCCTTTGGCGATAACGTGGTCCTGCGCGATATCGATCTGGATGTGCATAAGGGCGAGGTCGTCGTAGTTCTGGGTCCTTCGGGCTCGGGCAAGTCGACGATGCTTCGCTGCATCAATCGTCTGGAGCATCCCACGAGTGGCTCGATTGTCGTTGAGGGTGTGGACGTGTGCGCCAAGGGCGTCGACCTTAACAAGGTGCGCACGCATCTGGGTATGGTGTTCCAGCAGTTCAATTTGTTCCCGCACCTCTCAGTCAAAAAGAACGTCATGCTCGCGCAGCAGAAGGTGCTCAAGCGCAGCAAGGAAGAGGCCGAGAAGATCGCCGTCGAGGAGCTGACCAAGGTCGGTCTTGCCGAGCGCATCGATTTTATGCCGAGCCAGCTTTCGGGCGGCCAGCAGCAGCGCGTGGCCATCGCCCGCGCCCTGTCGATGAATCCTCACGTCATGCTCTTTGACGAGGCCACGTCGGCGCTCGATCCCGAGCTTGTCCGCGACGTGTTGGGGGTCATGCGCGACCTGGCACGCGACGGCATGACCATGATCGTCGTGACGCACGAGATGGGCTTTGCCCGCGACGTTGCCGACCGCGTCATCTTTATGGACGGCGGCGTTATCGTGGAAGAGGGTACGCCGAGCGAGGTCTTCGACCACCCCAAGAGCGAGCGCACCAAGGCGTTCTTGGGCAACATCTCGTAGCCGGTTGATGTAACTGCCGTTACAAAAGAGCGGGGGCTGGACTTGAATCCAGCCCCCGCTCTTTTGTAGGGATGGGGATGCGCTTTGATGCAGGCTCTTTTGGAGGTCCTGGGCTCGTTACGCGAGCTCGGCTCCGAGGGCCTTGCAAGCGGTCTCGCTCTCGTCGTCGGGCGCGTCGTAGCAGATGGTGGAGTCCACGACGTTGACGCCAGCCTCGTCGGCGTCGGCCTTCCAGTTGTCCATCCACTCGCCCTCGGCCCACGAATAGGAGCCAAAGAGGACGACCTTCTTGTCGTCGAGAGTCTCCTTGACCTCATCCCACATCGGCTGGAACTCATCGTACTCGAGTTCCTCGGAGCCCATGGCTGGGCAGCCGAAGGCGAAGGCATCATATTCAGCGGCCTTGTCGGCAGAGAAGTCGGCGCAGGGGATGACCTCAGTCTCGGCACCCGCGGACGTGGCGCCTTCGGCGACGAGGTTTGCCATGGCCTCGGTGTTGCCCGTGCCGCTCCAGTAGACGACGGCGATCTTGCTCATATGTCTTCCTTTCGGTTGTGCGGCGTGCGGCCGCGTTTTGTATGCTTTATCGGGTTGCCTGGACAAGTTGTCCCAGAGTGCAGCCCTGTTGATAGATGTAGGTAAGGTATTGCGTGCATGCGCGATAGGAATCGAAGGTCGTGAGCGCCTGCTCAACGTTTGTGTATACCTTCCATGCGCCAAAGACCTTATAGTTTTCGCCGTGCTGGACGATAAACTGATGGACATCTTCGTAGGGATAGCCCAAAAAATAGCCAATTTCGTGGGGGAACTCGCACGTGCAGCCCGTATCGCAGTGCCTATTTCGCGCGAGTGCGCAGATGCTGCCGTCATAGGCACTTTCTGCGGCATTGCTGCTTGCCAGCGTGATGCGCGCGGCGAGATGCACCAAGGATGCGGGCAGGTTGTGGACATCGTAACCTTCGGTGACAAGCGCAGTCATGGCGCGGGGGTCGGAGAGGTATCGCATAAGGTCCGCAGGGCGGTACACATAGATGAGCGCTCCGCAGGGGCGCCAGACCAAAACGCTCATATGGATCCCGAGTGGCTGAAGCTCGCGGTTGCATTGGGCTATGACGGCGAGCAGGCGAGAGCGTCGCTCTTCGATATGGGCGGCGCCGGGTTTTCCGTTTTGGTTGGCGTAAACGCCGGGATAGGTAAAGAGTGAAGCCGGCTTGATACCTGCGAGCGTAGGGGAGCAGTTGCGCACGACAGCCGTTTGGTATGTTGGGATGTCAATGGTTCGAGTCACGATGCTCCTTTCGGGTCCTCAGTTGTTAGCCTAGGAAAACTTATACACGAAAGTAAGCCATGGTCAACAAAAAAGTTTGAAGAGGGAAACTAATTGACCGAACGGACACGATTTTGGGTTAAGATGGGGACACCCCATGGGGGTATCTAGATAGTGCTACTTGAAAGGGGAACGCATGAGCGACTTGCTCAACCCTGCGAATCTCATCGTGTTGGCCGTCATTGCCGTCGGCATGTTTTTTGGACTGCGTCGCATTGTCGCTTCGACACACGGAAAGAGCTGCTGCAGCGATGGCACGAGCGGCAAGAAGGCCAAAAAGGTTGTGGTGGCAGACACCGACGAGTCCCACTACCCCTATCGTGAGGAACTCCTTATCGGCGGCATGAGTTGCGACGGCTGCGCCCGGAATGTGACGAATGCCCTCAATGCGCTTGATGGCGTGTGGGCTACGGTAACGTACGCGGACCACACGGCACGCGTGCGCTCGAAGCGCCCGGTTGATCGCGACACACTCGAGACGGCAGTGAGGGGTGCGGGCTATTACGTTATGAAAATGTAGGCGTTGCCCTCTCCGGTGGGTACCAGCCTCCTGCCCATTGTGACTATCGGCATCCAAAAATTTGCGCAAAAATAACCTTTAGATGCGGCAAAAGTGGAGTTTGGTGACGGTTTGCGCGGAATTCGCTACCAATCGAGCATCTATGAACCCGTCCAAAAAATTACAGGTGTATATTTATACACTGATTATTGCTGTGCTCAGATTGCAATTAACCGTGGACAGAAATGAAGAATGCTAAAACTGGGCTTTAGGACAGGGGAGGCTATAACCTTATGAGACGAGTGGGAACACTTGGCTTGGTGGCAGCGCTTGCCGCTATCTTGGTATCGCCGCTGCCGGCGCACGCCGAAGACGCATCGGGTGCCGTTACCTACAATGCGGGAAATGGGTATTCCTTTGAGAAGCTCTCGCATCCTACGGTAGGAACGTCGCAGCCGGATGGCATCGTCGACTACCAGGGTAACGGTGCCGTTGCCGTTCCGGGCGCCGATGGTAATACGGCCAACAACGAAGGCGATCGCGGCCAGAGCTACACTTGGGCGGCTGCGAGCTATGGTGACTGGCTTTATGTGGGCACCTGCTATGCGGCGATGGGCAACACGCTGACGCTCATGAACAGCACGCTGGGCGATTCCTTTGATGTCGAAACCATGCGCCTGACGCTGGAGGCCATGTTTAACGGTACCTTCTTCTATGGACAGCAGAAGGAGGACGGCACGGCCGACAAGGACAGCGGCGGCATCTTGGTCAAGATCAATACCAAGACCGGTGAGACCAAGCTGCTACTCTCTGAATCGCTCAACGGCGTCGCTCCTTTGTTCCGCAATGCCGTGAGCTATAAGGGTAAGCTCTATTTCTGCGGCAGCGTCAGGACCAATGACGGCAAAGGCGGCCTGCCTGCTGTATACGAGATCGATCCTAAGACGGATGAGTACAAAGTTGTCTATCAGGGCCTTTCGAGCATGCAGGATTACGGTGCTGCCTACAAGCAGGGCATTTCTACCGGTATCCGCGGCATGTGCGTCCATGATGGCCAGCTCGTCATCAGTAATGTGGGTAAAGACGCGAACGGTAATTTTGTGTCGACAATCCTGACGTCGTCTGACCCCTCGAAGGGCCAGGACAGCTTCACCGAGATTGCCAACTCGGAGACGCTGTTTGGCTATCCGGCGATTCGCTATCAGGACAGCATCTACGGCGGCGCCATTTGGGATATGGTCTCGTACAATGGCCATCTCTATGCGACCATCTGCACCGGTACGCCCGAGAACGCTCCCGATGATAATTCCATGCAGTCGTTTGCCATGGTCCGTGGCGACAAGAATGCCGACGGCAGCTATTCGTGGACTCCCATTGTCGGCGATCAGAAGACGGACGGTGCAAAGTACTGCTTTGGCATCGATCCTGCCCGTACCCGTTCTGGCGCTGCCAACCTCATCGTCTACAACGACTACCTCTATATCGGTGAATACAACGACGAGGAGATTGCCCTCGAGCGCATCCTGTTCAACAAATCCAACACCGAAGAGGGCGGCAAGAGCAGCATGGGTGGCGTTGACTGCTCGTTTGTGAATGCCAATCTTGAGCAGTCGGTTAACATCTATCGCATGGACAAGGACGAGAACATGGAGCTCGTCGTTGGCGATCGCACCGACATGTTCCCCGAGGGCGGTATTTCCGGCCTGACTTCGGGCTTTGGCCGAAACGAGAACCAGTACATTTGGCGCATGCAGAAGTTCGACGGCAAGCTGTATATCGGTACCTTTGATACCGCGAGCCTGCTTGAGCCGATCGGCCAGTTCTCCAATGGCGACATTATCGATATGACGCCCGAGGAGTGGGACTCTCAGGTTCAGCGCCTTAGGGACCTGCTCGATCACCTGCTCGACAAGAAATCGCCTGACGACCCCATCGTTCCCGTGAACACGCTTGCGGACGATGATTCAAACGAGGCCGCCGAGGTCGATGATTCGAACGAAGCTGCTGAGGTTGATGATTCAAACAAGGCCGTCGATGTCGATGACGAGAAGACCGAGGTTGCTAAGGGCTTTGGCGATCTGAGCGATGCGCTGGAGGATGCCGCGGGCGGTCTTTGCGATCAGGCCGCGACGATGTCCCAGGACTTTGAGGACGACGCCGCTTATGTCCAGAAGATCGATGGCGAGATCGCGTACTTCAAGTCCTTTGCCGACCAGTATCAGGACATGCTCGATAGCTATGAGAGCCTTAAGCAGCAGTACGAGGATGCCTATGGCACCGAGCTGCCGAGCGATATTCAGGATGCGCTCGATAAGCTGCTGAGCGAGGAGAACCTCAAGAAGTTGCAGAGTGTCCTTACGTGCATGTGTTACCTGCGCGATGCCGAGCGCGGCTTTGATATGTATGTGACCGAGGACGGCGTGAACTTTACGACGCTGACGACCAATGGCTTTAACGATCCGTATAACCATGGTCTGCGCACCTTTGCGGTGACCAACCAGGGTCTGTGCCTTGGTACCGCCAACCCGTTCTATGGTTGCCAGGTCTGGATCCAGCGCAAGGAGAATTCGGAGAATCCGGTTGATCCCGGTACTCCGGATCCGACGGAACCCACCGATCCTTCGCAGCCGGGTGGCGGCGATCAGCCTGGCGGCAGCCAGACGGGTGGCAACGACCAGTCGAGCAGCACCACGACCACCGTCACGACGACCGCTAAGAAGACTCCGAAGGACGGCTCGCTGCCTCGCGCTGGCGACTCGACCTTCACGCTGGTCTTGGGATTGCTGGTTGCAGCTGCCGCAGTGCTTGGCATTGCTCTCGTCTTGCGCAAGCGTTCTCGTCGCTAGGCTCGTCCGCGCAGCTCGATATCCTGGATATCGTCGAATTTGATGGCGATGTCGCGGAGTTTGAGCAGCTTGAACGCGGGAAGCACTTCGTCGAGAATGCCGGTGCGGGCACGATAGCCGTACGTATCGTAATAGGTGACGCGCACCAAGTCGCCGCGTTTGAGGCCCTCGAGCTTTTGCGAAAGCTCGAGGGCTTTTTCTTCCGTGAGCTCACGTTTTTGCTCGACGGTGATTTCCTGCTTGCGCACGAGTTCGTAGTATCCCGTGAGGGCGGCAAAGGGCATAAACTGTGCGGCGCGGTTGGCGCGCACGGTACCGTTGGCAGTGAGGTTGGGGTCGGCTGCGCGGCGTCTGCCCTCGGGGTCCGCCAGGCGCTCGAAGGCGGTCGGCGGGCGCATGGGCTGTTGTTTGGGTTTAGGCACGGTGTCCTCCAACTTGATCGTTGCGCTCGCGCGCGGTGGCGCCGGCGGTAAAGCTTAATCCCTTGACGAGCGCGTTCTTGCCGTACTTGCCTTTCACGGCCAGGACGGCGCGCGCCAGGTCGCGCTCGCGCTCATCGGCCTCGATATCGCTGAACAGATCGATGGTGGCAAATTCCTCGGGCACAAGATTGCTAAAGCCCAGGTTGATGCGCTTGACCGGTCGTTTGGGATCGACAGTCTGCGCCCAGAGCTCATCGAAATAGCCCATGATCTTCTTAAACGAATTGGTACGCTCGGGCAGCTTGCGCGAGGCGTTGGAGTGCGCAAAGAGCGCGGCATAGCCACCACGCGGTTTGCCACCATGCTCTCCCACAAAGATGCCATCGATTGCCTGCGCTTCGCGCACCAGGCGGCGCCGTTCGTCATCGCGCTGGACGGGCTTGGGAGCACGGGGCGCGAGCTCGGGGCCGGCGGTTGCGGTGGGTTCGATGCTCGACGTACTCGAGCGCAGGTGTCCGCATCCGTCCACATATTGTGCAGTACCGCTGGCATCAAGCCTGCGTATGTCGGCGCGCTCGCTCGCGTAGCCCACAAAGAGCGAGATGCTGTCGCAGACCACGTGCTTATCGATCAAGTCCAACACGGCGTTGTCGACCATCTCGCGCAAGACGGTGTAGGCCTGCTCGTAGGCATAGCCCTTCGTGAGCACCTGTCCTGTGGTGGTCGAAGTTGCTTGCGGGCGATAGGCTTGGATATCGGCGATGGTTGTCGGCTCGCGTCCGAAGGCGTGGTCGATGAGATACTCGGCATTGACGCCGAGCTCGTCGTAAAGCAGGTTTTCGTCGAGCGCCGCGACGCCCATCAGATCGTAGACGCCGTATTTTTCGAGTCGTGCTGCCACGCCGGGGCCGATGCCCCAGATATCGGTGATGGGACGATGGGGCCAGATTTCCTTGCGAAAGGTCTCATCGTCGAGTATGCCGATGCGGCTGGGTACGTGCTTGGCGGTGATATCGAGTGCAACCTTGGCCTGGAATAGGTTGGGGCCGATGCCGACCGTCGCCGTGATGCCGGTGCGCGCCAGGACCTCGTCGCGCAACATGCAGGCGAAGCCTTCCGCATCGGTGTGATAGAGGTCCAGATAGGGTGTCACGTCGATAAAGCACTCGTCAATTGAGTAGACGTGCACGTCCTGGGGGCTGACGTATTCCAGATAGATGCCGTAGATTTGCGCCGACACCTCCATGTAGTGCTGCATGCGCGGCACTGCTTTGATGCAGTCGATGCCGTCGGGAATCTCGAACAGACGGCAGCGGTTGTGAATACCTAAGTCCTTCATGGCCTGCGTGATAGCGAGGCAGATGGTCGTGCGTCCGCGCGATTCGTCGGCAACGACCAGGTTGGTGGTGAGCGGATCGAGCCCACGGTCGACGCACTCGACGCTGGCATAAAACGTCTTGAGGTCGATGCAGATATAGGTGTGACGCTCGTGCCCCACGCGTCCTCCCATCAAACACATGTTCTTATCGAATACATGTTCGATAATAGCCGCTCGTCCGGACACCGTCAAAACCTGTCCCTTTTTGGCAGGTACGGTCGTGCGGCCGCATCGGGTTTTAACGCAGCTCTAAAGAGTGCGAAACAGCTCGGAAAACCTCGCTTCGTAGCATGAGCCTAACGATCGATACCACCATAAAGCACGGAAGGGTTGTGGGGATAATGGTCAACTATGGGTTTGGTATGCCGACGCGCCTTGTTGCGGATGGAGACGTGGCTCGCTGGTGCGGACGATTGGTCGCTCACTACGGTGGCACCAAGGCGCTGGTCGTGCTGGGCGGTGACAAGCATACGCGCGATGAGCTCGTCTCGGCGGCACTCGGCTCGGTTGATCGAGCTCTGCTCGAGCGCGTGCTTTTCCGCTGCGGCTCGGTTGGCGATGGGGGAGACGAGCTGATCGACGAGGCCGTGGCCCTGGCGACCGACGAAGGCGTGGACTTTGTCCTGGCGATCGGCGATGCCGATACTGCCGGCTTTGCGCGCGAACTCGCGCGTCGCATGGCGGCGCTCGATGCCGGCGAAGACGGTTTTGTTCCTTATGGATGTATTGTCTCGGAGGGCAAGGTGCCTGCCGTCGTGGGAGCCGGCGAGGTTCCCGTTTTTGCCATTATCGCTCCCGAACTGCTTGAGGGCATTGGGTCTCCTCTGCGAGAGTTGCTCGGTAGCGTCTGCGCCGCGGCCTGATATTTGCCATAAAGGGACAGGTTAATTTTTGTAGGTAAAGCGTTTGACCTGCCAAAATTGACCTGTCCCTTTTTGGTCGGTCGCCGTTTGGGGGCGGATTGGCAACGCTCGCTGATTACGGTCTTGACCTGCGCTAGAATAGGGTCGTCTGATTATCCGGGCGCATGGAGGTGTGCGCCCGTATGTTGAGGAGGACTTTATGGCAACTGTTGCCGCACCTATCGACGCTACGTCGACCGCCGCTTGGAAGGCGCTCGAGGCCCATCAGGAGAAGCTCGAGGCCGAGGGTATCGACCTCAAGGCCTGGTTCGCCGCTGACGCTGACCGCGTGAACAAGCTGAGCTTTGATGCCGGTGACCTGCACTTCGACCTGTCCAAGAACCTGGTGACCGATGAGACCGTCAAGCTGCTGTGCGATCTTGCCCGCGAGGTGAAGCTCGAGGAGCGCCGCGACGCCATGTTCTCCGGCGAGCACATCAACACCACCGAGGACCGCGCCGTCCTGCACACCGCGCTTCGCCGTCCGGCAAGCGAGAAGGGCCAGCTCATCGTTGACGGCCAGGATGTCGTCGCCGACGTGCACGAGGTCCTCGACCGCATGTATGCGTTCGCCGAGCGCGTGCGCTCCGGTGAGTGGAAGGGCGTTACCGGCAAGAAGATCGAGCACCTGGTGTCCATCGGCATCGGTGGCTCCGATCTGGGCCCGGTCATGGCCTACGAGGCCCTGCGTCCCTACGCCGACGCCGGTATCGACTGCCGCTACATCTCCAACATCGACCCCAACGATCAGGCCGAGAAGCTCCGCGGCCTGGATCCCGAGACCACGCTCGTGATCATCGTCTCCAAGACCTTCACCACGCTTGAGACCCTCACCAACGCTCGCGAGGTCAAGACCTGGATGCTCGAGCAGCTCAAGGCTCAGGGCGCCATCGATGGCTCCGATGAGCAGAACGCTGAGGCCGTGGCAAAGCACTTCGTCGCCGTTTCCACCGCACTCGAGAAGGTCGAGGCCTTCGGTATCGACCCCGCTAACGCCTTTGGTTTCTGGAACTGGGTCGGCGGCCGCTACTCCGTCGACTCCGCCGTGGGCCTGTCGCTGATCGTCGTGCTCGGCCCCGAGCGCTTCCAGCAGTTCCTCGAGGGCTTCCATGCCATCGACGAGTACTTCTGCAAAACGCCGCTTGAGAGCAACGCCGTCGCGCTGATGGGCCTGCTCAACGTCTGGTACGTCAACTTCTTCGGCTCCAAGAGCCACGCCGTGCTTCCGTACTGCCAGTATCTGCACCGCTTCCCGGCCTACCTGCAGCAGCTCACCATGGAGTCCAACGGCAAGCACGTTCGCTGGGACGGCAGCGCTGTGACCTCCGATACCGGCGAGATCTTCTGGGGCGAGCCCGGCACCAACGGCCAGCATGCCTTCTACCAGCTGCTGCACCAGGGCACTGTGGTGGTTCCGGCCGACTTCATCGCCTTCGCCAATACTGCCAACCCTGCGACCGATAGCGGCCAGGACGTGCATGAGCTGTTCCTGGGCAACTTCCTGGCCCAGACCAAGGCGCTCGCCTTTGGCAAGACTGCCGACGAGGTTCGTGCCGAGGGCACGCCCGAGCAGATCGTCCCGGCCCGTTGCTTTGAGGGCAACCGCCCGACGACCTCGATCTTCGGCGACACGCTGACCCCGTTCGCGCTCGGCGAGCTCATCGCCCTGTACGAGCACATCACGTTTGTCGAGGGCACGGTCTGGGGCATCGACTCCTACGACCAGTGGGGCGTTGAGCTGGGCAAGCAGCTTGCCAAGCAGATCACCCCGGCCTTCCACGACGACACCGCCAAGGCCGAGCAGGACGCTTCGACCCAGGCACTCATCGAGTTCTATCGCGCGCATCGCAAGTAGTCGCTGCTGTTAACGCATCGCGCCTTATAGTCAGGGGCCCGTATCCTATCGGATGCGGGCCCCTTTGCTTTGCCGTAGTCCCGGGGCGCACGGCCTTTGTGGAACATCGCCGGGGCGCCGCGCGCCGCGAGAACCCTGCGCCTAGATCTCGGCCTCCGCATGGCCTCGCTGCGCCTCGGACAGCTCCCCGTAGAGCGGATGGTCTTCGAGCCTAAAGCGCTCGACCTGTTCGGGAGTGCGACCGCGTACAAAGAGCCACGAGCGATCGATCGGCGTCGCCATGAGCGTGCTGGGCAGCGCGTCGGCGCGGTCGGAAAACACCCGGGCACTCTCGGGATCCTGGAACGCCAGCACCAGATGTGTGTCGCAGTTGCCCATGATGGAGCGTGCGCGTGCCTCGCCATAGAGCGCATCGAGCTGGTTGGTCGACTGCAGCAGCAGCGTTGCCCAGATGTTGCGGCTTCGGATAATCGAGAGCACGTTGTCGATCTGGGGGATCTGCAGATTTGCGAAGTCATCGAGCATAAAGCGCACGGGCACGGGCAGGCTGCCGTCGGGCTGCCTATCGGCTTCGCGAATGAGGCCCATAAACGCCTGCGTAATAAAGAGGCCGGTCAGCGGATCGAGATTGCGGTCAATATCGCTTACGGTTACAAACAGGGCGCAGGGGGTGTGTCCCATGGAAGCGAAGTCCACCTGATGGCACTCACGATAGAGCTGTGCCGCACCGTCGAATCCCAGACACATGACCTTTTCGGCAAGGATGCCGACGATGCTCGCGTGCATGCGCTCGGCATTTTGCGTAATGGCGTAGCGCCGCCATAGCGAGAGGGCATAGCTTTGGGGGTCGGTCGTGATCAGGTCGTCAAACAATCGACCCGTGGCACCGTCCTGCAGGTGCTCGATCAGCTTGATGACCGAGCTGATCGTCTGCTCGTCGGCGGGCAGCTGTTCGGTGACGTAGGCGATAAGACACGACAGCAGGTTTGCCGCCGCATGATCCCAAAAAGGCTGGTTGTTGTCCTCGATGGGGCAGATGGCCTTTGCCACCGAGAGGATGTCCTGCTGGTTGGGCCTGCCGTCCGCCTTGCGGCGAATGTGCCTCAGGGGGTTGTAGCCGCAGCGCTCGATGCCGGGCGCAAGGGCCGGGACGGTGTTGAGGTCGGCGAAGTTGAGACATTGCACGCGGTAGCCGTGGGCTGCCAGCACGGGTCCCACTTCGCGACAGAGCGTACCTTTGGTGTCGAGCACGATGTAGCTTGCGTTCATTTGCAGCAGGTTGGGCTTGAGGACGTTTCGGGTCTTGCCGGCTCCCGAGGGGCCGATTACAAGTGCGTTGTTGTTGAGTCCCGTTTGGCGGGTGTCGCAGGAAAGCGTTCGATCCTTGGCGAGGATGGTGGACGATGCGGACTCAGGTGCGGCGAGGCGGCTGGCGAGGTTAGACATGGGCGACCTCCTTGGTGGTCGAGAGGATTTCGTGGGCAAAGCCGAGCTCGACGGCGCGCTTGGCCGAAAGGTAGGTGTCTTTTGCAGTGAGGGACTGGATGCGCTTGGGCGTGAGGCCGCTGCGGTCCGAGAGGATTTGCGTGAGGGTCTTGCGGGTCTGCATGAGACGCCGGCTGGTTTCCTGCAGCGCAAGTGCCGAGCCGCCTGCCCCCTGGGGGATCAGCGGGTCGTGAATCATGAGCTCTGCATGGGGCGCCATACGGCGATCGTCGCCGCCCATAAAGATCACGGCGCCCATGGACGCGGCGAATTCCAGGCAGACGGTGCGGATGGGGCACGATGCGAGGCGCATGGCGTCATAGATCGCAAGACCCGATCGCACGCTTCCGCCGGCGCTGGCGACAAATATGGTTATGGGGCGGCTGGGGTCGGTGGCATCGAGCAGGCGGATCTGCTGGCATAGGTCGTGGGCCATCGGGGTTTCGATGTTTCCCATGACGGAGAGCTCGCGACGGGCGAGCATCTCATCGTAAATGCTGGTGAGCGTGATACCTCGGGCGGATTCACGCATGGTGAGGGGGCTGATGATGGGGGAATGATTGGTGTCCATGAGGACTCCTTTCTGTTGGTTGTGTTGTGGAATAGGATTGTTGCCCGCGGAGGGGCTGGCGGGCTACAGGGTTCGTCCGAGCCTGAGATCGAGCTCGGTTGTGGGGCAGGCTGCCTGTTCGTGCGGCTCGCAAGCGCCAAGGGCTCCAAAGCGATGGAGCGTTGCGGCGGGCGTGGTGTAGGCGAGCCGCAGCTGATGCTCGACAGGGGCACATCCGTCATTTTTGTAATGAGCCGCGTAGTACTGCGCGATGCTGGCGTTCATCTCGCTGCCATTGCGATGGCGCTCAAACTGGCGTCTGCAGGTCTCGATGATCTTTGCTACCGACTTGGGTGCCGTCGCGGGAACAAGGGCGAGATAGCCCTCAAATAGCTCGTTGATGCTCAGGAGGCACAGCAGGTCGATCAGCGTCCTTATGGCTGCTCCCTCGGCGGAAAAGTGCGCGGTCATGCGGTTATATCGGTTGCGGTCGACGATGGCCGCATGGGGTCTTGGAGTTTTCTGCCCCGTGGTCCCGGGCTTTTGCCGCGCCTGTGTATTGAGCTCGACGTTGCAGCGCTTGAGGCCGTCCAACGGAAGGAACAGTGCGGTGCGCAGGGTGTTCCGCTTGCTTTCGAGTTCATGACGCTCGTCGGGTTCCCATTCGAGCTTGAGTTTCGTGTCGAGCGCCGTAAGCATATGGGCTAGGCAGCCTACGGTAAGAACGTGCGAATCGTTGTCGCGTTTTGGGGCATAGGGGTCTGTCAGCTTGCGAATGTCGGGGTCGCCCATGATCTTTGTGCAGCGCTTCAGCAGTTGAGGGTGATCGGCCAAGATCGTCGCGAGCGGTAGCGACGCGTAGTTCTTGATGGTCGCGGCGGCAAAGGCGGCGTCATATTCGTTTGCATATGCTCGCTCAATGCGGGCATCCAGAATGCTTTTCTTATCGCCGTCTTCAGCGTGGTGGTTTGTCATAGCTTCTCCAATCGGTTGATGTTCGTGCTGTTTGTTGATGTGTTGGTTGTCGTGAGTGATGTGCTTGCCGTGGGTGATGTGCTGACGTTGGGGTGCTATGCGGTTTTCAATGAGCCCGTGAGGCAGTTGCTGCAGGGGCGGGATGGAACGGCCCATGCAAGGCGGAAGGCATCGTGCTCAAAATCGAGACAGCAATGCCCTGGGTGCCTCACATGTGGCAGTTACCTCATTAAGTTGTCATTGCGTTTGGGGTTGTACTTTGCCGATCTTCCTTCTCTTACACGCTGAAAACTGAAACTTCATATGCTCGATCTACTTAAAACCGCAACGGCGGTCTTTTATCAACTTATATGTCGGAACGTGTCTTTGCAAGTACTTTTTTGCGTTTGTTTCAAATGGGGTGGTTTTGCAACCGTCACGCGCCACGCTATGCGAACGTGCCCCGGCTCGGATAAGATGGTGCGATCGAGTTCTACCGCGCTCACTGCAAGTAGTCTTTGTTGCTGAGATAGGTCACGGCCGAAAGGGGCCCGTATCCCAACAGATACGGGCCCCTTGCTATTTAAATGGGCATGAGGGTGTATTGAGGGGGGATGTCTTGCTGTCGGCATCCGCGTGCGGTGCCATTCGCTGTCCGTAAATTATACGTTTACGGCTAATTTCATACCACTTGTCGGAATGCGGACGCTGTCCTTGCATGCCGGGCGTACATTGAACGTGGTTTTTCGCGTGAAGCCACGAATCGGTTGCCAGCCCTGAACAAGGAGGCCCAGCATGACGCTTGCCAAACCCATCAATAAATACATCGACTATATCGATGCCCCCGAGGACACGTTTGAGCAGTATGTCGAGAAGGCGTTAAAGTACAACTTTCGCTGCGTATTTGCGAACCTGCAGGAGTACGAGACGGGCCGCGCCATGCTCGAGGGCTCTGACATCATCCTTGCCGGCGCTATCGACTTTCCCCAGGGCACTATGACGCTTGAGGAGAAGCTTGCGAGGTTTGAGGAATACGCTGCGTGTGGCTTTACCGAGATTGACTACGTTTTGAATCAGGGGTCAATCGAGAACCGCGATTTTGATGCCATCGAGCGCGAGATGACTACCATTGCTGATTTTTGTCGCGCGCATGGCATCACTGACAAGGTAATCGTCGAGATGTGCAAGCTGGACGGCGACGACGCCGCCA
Organism: Collinsella sp.; assembly: GCA_048342015.1. Taxonomy (GTDB): domain Bacteria; phylum Actinomycetota; class Coriobacteriia; order Coriobacteriales; family Coriobacteriaceae; genus Collinsella. The sequence goes on from DBGDFS010000021.1 coordinate 37,705, forward strand.
AGCGCCGTGTATGCGAGATCGCGCTGGAGGCCAAGCCGGGATTCCTTAAGACATCGACCGGCAGAAGCTTTGGCGGTGCTAAGCTCGAGGACGTGCGGCTGATGCACGAGGTGCTCGGCGATGCCGTGGCAATCAAGGCGGCGGGCGGTATCCATAATTACGAAGAGGCTTGCGCATTCATCGAGGCCGGCGCCAGCGCGTTAGGTGCATCGGCGGGCATCGCGATCGTCGAGGGCGCACCGACGGATGAGCGTCGCTAGCAGACGTATTTGACCTGAGCGATAAAGCTTCACGACCACACGCCGTTCATGTTCGAGACAATATGACTTTTTGCCCGTTGTAAACGGAGTCGCGATGGGTGTTCTGTATGATGGCTCAGACAAGGTTGTTCAATAACAGGGAGGCATATATGGCAATCAAAGCCATCGCGATGGATATCGACGGTACGCTCACCAACGATCAGAAAGTGATTAGCCCGCGTACGCGCGAGAAGCTGCTCGCGGCGCAGGAGTCGGGCATTAAGCTCATTTTGGCTTCGGGCCGTCCCGCATGGGGGCTCCACGCCTTGGCGCAGGAGCTCGACCTCCAAAACCATGACGGTCTGCTAGTTGCCTTTAACGGCGCACACGTCGTCGATGCCCAGACCGACGAGGTACTGTTCGATCAGGCTATGCCTGCCGACGAATTGCATCGCCTGATTGATCACCTGCGTAATTTTGACGTGATCCCTATGATTTCGCTCGGTCGCGATTTGCACGTCGAGGACTCGTACCGCTGCATGATCACGCTGCCTGACGGCTCGCAGAAAAACATCGTCAAATACGAGCGCGATGCGTGCGATCTTAAGATCCGCGAGGTCGAGAGCCTGCATGAGGTCGCTGATGCTTATCCCGTGGACAAGCTGCTGACGGCGGGCGATCCGGCCTACCTGCAGGCGCATTACGAGGAGATGTATGCGCCCTTTAAGCAGACGCTTTCGGGCATGTTTACGGCCGACTGGTACTTTGAGTACACGGCGCACGGTATCGACAAAGCCCGTGCGCTCGAGGGTGCCCTGCCCAAACTCGGCATCGATGCCAGCGAGGTCGTATCGTTTGGCGACGGCCAGAACGACAAGTCCATGATTGAGTGGGCCGGCACCGGTGTTGCCATGGGTAACGCCGTCGATGAGGTTAAGGCTGTGGCCCAGATGGTGACCGCCGATAACAACGAAGATGGTATTGCAATGGCGCTGGATAAGCTGCTGGGTTAGAATCGCCGATAATGCATGGTTTGGGCGCCTGCTTGCAGGCGCCCTTTTGTTAGGGAGGGTGCCGTGTCCGCATTTCCGTTCGACGCCGTTATCTTTGACATGGACGGCGTCATTGTCGATACCGAGTATTACTACCTGGGCGAGACTGCCGCGTTTGCCAAGGAGCTTGGGCTTAATCTGACTCAAGAGGAGTTGAATGGGCAGGTCGGTACCTCGCATCAGTTCTTCCTGCATATGCTGGTCGATTGGTTTGAGCGCGCCGGTAAGGGGCACTTCACTGGCGAGGAAGCGTTGGCCCGTTGGGACGAGTGGGCGCATGAGCGTCCGCGCGACTATCAGGCTTTGATTAACCCAGGCGCCGTGGATACGATTCGAGAGCTGCCGCGCCGTGGCGTTCGCGTGGCGCTTGCCAGCTCGTCTCCCATGGTTAGCATCGAGGAAGTGCTCAACGCATGCGGGCTGTCGGATGCCTTTGAGTATGTGGTGAGCGGCGAGCAGTTTAAGGAGAGTAAACCCGAGCCCGACATCTACCTGCATGCGCTAGACCTGCTGGGGCTGCCCGCGAATCGCTGCTGCTGCGTTGAGGATTCCGTTCCGGGCATTACCGCGGGTAAGCGAGCCGGCCTGACGGTTATTGCCAAGCGCGAGGAGCGCTTTGGCTTTAGCCAGGATGCCGCGGACAAGATTATCGACCAGCTGCCGGAGCTGCTGGAACTCGCGTAGATTCTGGGCGGTACTGCTGTCACAACAGTGGTTCCGTTGGCATAAGAGAGAGGCGGCGTCATGGCATTTAACGTGAGCGCACTGGGGTTTGGCGACAACGTCGTCGACTGCTACGAGCATATCCACACAATGTATCCGGGTGGCAATGCGGTGAACTTTGCCGTGTATGCCAAGAAGTGCGGCGCCGCGCGCTCCGCGTATATGGGCATCCTTGGTAATGACGCTGCTGCTGAGCATGTGATTGCGAGTCTTGAGGATGAGGACGTTGAGCTTGCCAAGTGCAAGCAGCTCATCGGCGAGAACGGTGCGGCACGCGTGACCGTCGTTAACGGCGACCGTGTTTTCCTTGGCTCCAATGAGGGCGGCATCCGTGGTGATGCGCGCTATGTGCTCGATCGCTTTGACCTTGCGTACGTGAAGCAGTTCGACGTAGTCCACTCGGGCAACTATTGCTTTACCGAGCGTGAACTTCCCAAGTTGAAGGCCGCGGGCATCACGGTTTCGTTTGACTTCTCGGACGATTCGACCGACGAGTACTACGAGCAGATTGCTCCCTACGTTGACTTCGCGTTCTTTAGCGCGGCAGACGCCGCGAGTGAGGATGAGATTCGCGAGCGTCTGGCATGGGTGAGGAGCCTAGGTCCGCGTTTCGTATCGGCAACGGCTGGCGCTGAGGGCTGCATTGCCTATGATGGCGATCGTTATTACCGCCAACTGGCTAAGCCGGTAACGGATATGAAGGACACCATGGGTGCGGGCGACTCATTCCTGACTTCGTTCCTGATGTGTTATCTCGATTCCGTCAAGCGTGGCGAGGATGGTGCCGAGGCCATCGAGCGTGCACTCGACTTTGCGGCGGGGTTTGCTTCGACCGTATGCGGCATGGAAGGCTCCTGGGGCCATGGAGTGCCGATTTCCGAATAGGTGAGCAGTCCCGGGGAGTCGAATTGTCGCCCCCCGGGACTCCATGGACAAATAATGCTAAATATGAGTACTGTCACTAATTTAGTAACAGCGAAATTAAGCTATTGAGGGCCTAGTTGGGTGTCTGCGAGTGATTAAAACCTGCTAAAAATGACTTTAACCACCTTAAAGTGCCTTGATAATGGATAGCTGTAGGTAGCGCGCAGAGATGTGGTGTAAGAGGCGGGGCATGCCCCGCCTCTTCTCTTTCTTGAAAGGGAGGGGACACCGCCTAGAATTCGTCGTTGGAGTAATGAAGGTGACGAATGGAAGGAAAGGCGATGCCCCAAGAAGAGAGTGTACTGCGCCTCGGCCGCGACGAGGCCCTCGAGGCGGCGAGGCTTTGGCAGGAGTGCGGCGACGCGCGCGAGTTCGCGTGCAGGGTGCTGGGCG
>DBGDFS010000022.1:0-52432 GCA_048342015.1 Collinsella sp.
CATATGAGCGAGCGGGCCGCATTTGAGACAAGGTGACGTGAAACGAAAGGGCGCTGACCTTCTGGTCGCGCCCTTGAAGTTGAACGTCAGATTGTCCAAATGCGGCCCGCGCAGCGTCGGCCCGTTACGCGGTTTGGTAAAACCGCGTAACTTTAGAGCTCAGTTACCTCAACACTGTTGTAAATCTCGTCCCAGCGGTCCATGACCAGGTGACCGGTCTTGGGATCCATGGCGTTGAGCTTGCCGCAGGTGTTGGCGGTCTTAAGCACGGTGACATCGTCGGCGCCGGCAGCAATAGCGTGTGCAAAGCCGGCGATGGTCGAGTCGCCAGAACCCGTCGCGTTCACAGCGGCAATCGCAGGCGTCTTGGCGCGGAACGCACGGCCCTCATGGAAGCCCACCGAACCGGCAGCGCCCATCGAGACAACAACCCAGGGAATACCGGCAAAGCGGCCATCGGCGGCAAGCGCCTCGCGCAGGGCATCGACATCATCGGTCGTAAAGGACGTACCCAGTAGGCCGTTAATCTCGGTCAGGTTGGGCTTTACGAGCTCAGGCTTAGCGTCGGACTCCAGCGCGGCCTCCAACGATGCGCCCGAGGTGTCGAGCAACACCTTGGCGCCCGCCTCCTCGGCGATTTTAACCAGCTCGGCGTAGTAACCGGCATCGACGCCGCGCGGCAGCGAGCCCGAAAGCGTCACGACGTCCGCCTTCGCAGCAAGCTCGGCGAACTTGGCCGTAAAGGCATCGAGCTCAGCAGGGGCAATCTGCGGGCCGCTCTCGAGTAGCTCGGTCTGATTGCCCTCGTGCAGGATGTTCAGGCAAATGCGCGTCTCGCCGGCGATGGGCACAAAGTCGTTCTTGACGCCATCGGCATCCATAAGCTCGGCCATATAGGCACCCATGTGGCCGCCGAGCAGACCGGTCGCGAGCACGTCGTCGCCCAGCTGCAGCAGCACACGGCTCACGTTGAGGCCCTTACCGCCAGCGGTCTTTTCGGGCGTCACGCGATTCACGTCGTCGATAATCAGCTTGTCGAGCTGATAGCGCGTATCAATCGACGGGTTCATGGTAACGGTCAGAATCATGTTGAACTCCTGTTTCCGGGGCACGACGTGTGCGTCCCCAAACATACGATAGCTCGTTAAAGAATCTCGATCTCAAAGCCGCGGGCAACGGTCTCCCCCGGCTTGGCCACCAGACAGCCGCGCTTGTGCTCCAGGATATCGTCCTCGTCGGAGCAGGTAGACAGGCCGCCCCACGGCTCCACGGCCACAAAGTCGCCCTCGGGCTTGCTCCACACAATCAAGTACGGCATATCGGGGAACGTCAGGCGCACGCCCTTGTCCTCGGTCTTCTTGGTCAGCGTGACCACGCGACTCTCGAGCACGTCGAAGATGGTTTCGGCAAAGTCGAAGAGTTCGTGGGTAAGTGGCAGATCGTGGCCAATCATCGGGTTCTTGCTGCGATGCTCGACATCGATCAAACCCGTAGAGGGAACGGCGGTGCAGAGCTCTGCCGCCTCACGCTGCTCAAATCGAAGCTCGTAATCGTCGTAGGACTCGCCCTCGTCGAGCGGGCACTTAAAGCCGGGATGGCCGCCCACAAAGAACGGCATGTCCTCGGTTCCCTCGTTGGTCACCTCGTACGAAACGGCTACCTTTGCCGCATCGATCGTGTAGCGCGCAACGATCTTAAACGGATACGGATACTGCTCGAGCAGCTCAGCGTGGTCGGCAGAGCTTAGACTCAGCGCAACCATACGTTCGCTCTGCTCCTCGAGCTTCCACTCCTGCTTGCGGGCAAAGCCGTGACGGGCAAGCTTGACCTCGTGGCCGCCCATGGTCATCGCGCGGCCGTCACGAAGGCCGCCGCAGATCGGGAAGCAAATGGGTGCCTGGCCCGACCAGACCGACGGATCGCCCTGCCACAGGTACTCGCGACCGTTGGCTTTAATCGAAGTGAACGATCCGCCAGCCGTGCTCAGTGCCACGCGAACAGAACCGTTATCAAGAACAAACTCCATAGGAGCCTTCCCTTTCTTACGCCAGCCCGCCGAGTCAATGGGCTGATAGAAAACCGGCCCGCGCCCCCTCACAGAAACGCGAGCCGTCAACGGACTAGTTAATTACGCCGGATACCCGCTAATCATGGTATTCGCCGCGGTCCCACTTCTCGAGGAACTCATCGAAGAAGTGTGGGTCGGCCTGAGCCTCGGCGTCGGCCTTGTTGCAGGCATCAATCTTGGCGATCAGGGCATCGTGCTCGGGAGTCTTCTCGTAGGGCTCCTCCAGGAAGGCGAGCATGATGTCGGCCATCAGGAACTCACCGGTAATCTTGCCGCCAAAGCCCACGATGTTGGCGTTGAGCTCGCGACGGGCATACAGGGCAGAGGTCATGTCGCGGACCAGGGCGCAGCGGGCGCCGGGAACCTTGTTAACGGCGTTGGTGATGCCGATGCCGGTGCCGCACAGGGCCACGCCAAAGTCGGCCTTGCCGCTGGCGACAGCCTCGCCCACGGCCTTACCGTAGATGGGGTAATGCGTACGGGTGTGGCTGTAGGTGCCGCAGTCGAGCACCTTGTAGCCGGCCTGCTCCAGGCGGTCGGCCAGATAGATCTTCTCGTCCGTAACGATATGGTCGCAACCGATTGCGATGGTCTTCTTCATCAGAACGTCCTTTCGTCTGAATTCACAAGTTGAGGTAGAAGTTCGAGTTCTCGGTGGCTCTCGTTAGGCCATCTTGTTGAGCATGTCGACACGGATCTGGTGACGGCCGCCGGCGTACTGGGCACGCAGGAACTCGCGGGCGATCTTCTTGGCGACCTCGGTGCCCACAACGCCCGGGCCCATGGTGACCATGCGCGAGCCGTTGTGCTCGCGGGTCATGTAAGCGGAACGCTCGTCGGAAATGTTGGCGACGACCATGCCCTTGATCTTGACGGCGGCCATATAGGAGCCGACGCCGTACTTATCGAATGCGAAGCCCTGGGAATCCTTGTGCTCCAGCAGGTCCTTGGCAACGGCGGTCGCGGAATCGACAAAGTCCGCGGCAGGGGTCTCGGAATAGTCGACGACCTCGTGACCGTCGGCGATGAGCATCTCCTTGATGGACTCCTTCATCGACATACCGTCGGCATCGGAAGCGATTACAACCCTCATGACATCCTCCTTGAGAGATACGCAGGTGCGTAGTTTCTGTTTGGAAGTGTTGAATCGCGTTCAGGTCCGGGCATCTGAATGTGCGGTTCTTCACTGTTCATGTTTATTTGAACACATTCGAACATCAACTGCAAGAATTATTTGTTTGTCTTTGTTCTTTTTTGAACAAATACCGTTCGCGGATGATTGCTGACCGTTTGGACTGGGCACGGACGTAGCGACCATGTGTTCAACAAACAAAAGGGCGGCCGAGAACGTGTCTCGTCCGCCCTTCTCACGGTTGATCTTCCAAAGATCGCTTTGCCGCCTACTCAGACTGCCCGCTCTTCTTGGCATGTCTGGACGGAGCGCTCAAGAAACGACCCGTCAGATAGTTCGCGGGACCGGAGATATCGATCCCCAGCAGCACGTGTCCTAGCCATAGGAACGCCACGAGCACCAGTAGAGGAATCACACACGAGGTCACGATCATCACGATGACGCCTTCGATGAGGTCGGTCACCTGCTGCACGATCTCGTCGGTCATCTGCTTGGCACCACTGGTTACCGACGTAACAAGGCTCGATGCCCCATCGGTCAACTGCTCGAGCACGTTTTTGGACTCCGTGGCCTCGGATTTTTTCTTGTTCGATTTTGAGCTGGTCTCGGCTGACTTGTCCGTGGTGTCGGCTGCGTCCGCAGCCTTTTGCTCAGCTTGCTCAATACTTACGCGATACGTTTCATCGACCTTCTGCGACACCCATACGCTCGCAGGCACGAGCGCCATGCCGATCACGGCAACCACCAGCACGCGAGTCGCCACACGGCGCAGGACAGCGCTCGTGCTCCAGCGCCCGTGAATGCCGAGCGACACCGCAAAGAGCACCAACGCAAACGGGATTAAGATGCCCAAGCCAACTGACCACAAAATCGTGAGCAAATATTTCTCTAGGTAGAGCACGGCAAGCACGATACCAAGGTTGCCTGAAAGCTGCGCGAGCTGCTCGGCAACCGGCGTTCCCGTATCACCCGGCAGTGCGGTAATGCCCGCAGACAGCGCCACGCACGAGGTCGTGAGCGCCAAAACATTGCCCTTCTTTTGATCGATGACCTCGATGGTGGAGTCCCAAGTCTTGGTATCGGCGAAATGCGGACGAGCTACAAAGCCCGACAGCAACGCCAGCACCACGAGCGCAACGATGATACCGATCTGCAGCTTTTTGTTTGCGCACACGACATCGGACAGGCTGGGCTGCAGCTCGGTTACCGTCGTGTGCTCGGTTATCTGGACAGGACGTCCATGAGCCATCTCGTGCGCGTCTCTTTTTTGTATTGACCCGTTATCCGGCATTTGGATACCTCCTCAGTCCGGCGTTTAATGCGAAAGGAAGTATACCCACCGAGCAAAAATCGAACGGGAGGACCAACGGAGCGCAACAAGACTGTCCCCAATGACTGTCTCGGGATGAGTTGCGGTGGAATAGGGATTGTTTTGCGCCCGCCGGCCCCTATTCAGTCCCCATTTCACCGCAACTTGGAGGAGGACAGAAAAAGCTCTGCCGCGGGTAGCGGCAGAGCTTTTGGAAGGGGACTTGATTGTGCGGACTCGTTAGGCGAGCTTGGCCTCGAGCTCGGCGATGCGCTTGTAGGCATCGATGGTAAAGCGGGCCTGCTTCTCCAGGATCATAGTGGTCATGAGAGTGTCCTGAGCGTGAGCCATGATGAAGGTCATCTCCATCTCGCCACCGCCGGCCTCCTGCGAAAGCAGCTTGGTCTGCGTGTCGTGGGCGCCGATAAGTGCATCGCTGGCATCCTTGTGCAGCTGTTCGGCCTTCTCAAAATCGCCCTCGCGAGCAGCATCGAGCGCTGCAAGCAGATCGGTCTGGGCGTCACCTGCGTATGCGACAATCTCGAATCCAACCATCGAGATTTCTTCTTTGGTTGCCATATTGCGTTCCTTTCACATATGAACCAATGGAGAGCATCGCGTCCGGGCATACGCGCTGCGTTCTGTATGACAGAAACATTAACATTCAAACAAAAAAGAACAGCGCAAAACGTGATTTCGAGCTATGAACGGTCGCTTTTCGCCCGTGAACGGTTTTTAAACCAATCTGAACAATATCGAACACAATTAGCGGCAACCCAAACAGACCTGCGCCCCTAGCGTACATCGCGCACCGTATCGCCCTCGACGAGCACGCCCGGAAACAGCATGTGCTCCACACCGGGCGCAACGCCCTCGGCGCCGGCAATCTTGTCGACCGCCCACATGCCGACGCGCTTGTTGTCAAAGCGCACCGTGGTCAGGCGACGGTCGGGCACGATATCGCCCAGGCTGTCATCAACACCCACCACACTCACGTCCTCGGGCACGCGCTTTCCGCGCGACTCGAGCCCGCGAATGCAGCCGTAGGCCATGGCGTCGTTGGAAGCATAAATGGCCGTACAGGTCGGATCATCCGCCAGGGCCTGACCTGCGGCATATCCGCTTTGCGCCGTCCAATCGCCACGGATAAGTCGCGGTGGCTCAATGCCATGCGCGCGCAATGTCTCGCGCCAGCCTTCCTCGCGCCGCATGCCCGAAAGCGAGCGCTCGGGACACGAGATAAAGTGCACGGTCTTGTGCCCCCGCTCCAGCAAGTACTCGACCACCTGGCGCGAGCAATCGAACTGGTCGTTATCGACCGTTGAACAGAGCGGGTGCTCCAACATCGTAACGAGCACCGTCTGCATGCCGGGCAGCGGCTCAAAAGTGCCAAAGTCTGCCGGCATGCGATTCATGATCACAACCATACCGTCCACTGGCAGTGCGCTCATGCGCGACGATGCGCTCTCGAGGGTATACGGATGCCCGTCTACTTTAGTGAGGGTGATGGCATAGCCGTGCTTATCGGCCGCGGCGGCAAAGCCCTCCATACGGTCGAGATTGCCGGTGCCGGTAATGTTGAACATGGCGACGCCGACGGTCTTAAACTTACCGCGGCGCAGCGATCGACCGGCAAAATTGGGGCGATACCCCAGCTCGCGCATGGCGGCACGCACGCGTTCCTTGGTCTCGGGGCGCACGCTGGGCGAATCGTGCACGGTGCGCGAGACCGTCTGCTCCGAGACGCCCGCGAGGCGCGCTACGTCTTTGACGGATACCGATTTTTTAACAGCGGCCATAGGTCGATCTTTCTATGTCAACGATGCCATTGGTGGCACCTTGCGCAGTCATTTTTAACGCCTTCAAGTATATCCAACGCCTCCCCCACCATACGCTCACCACCCAAAACCTACCGTTCACCGACATTTTTGCTTCCCCGAACGGCTTTTGTCGCCCAAATGTTAACGTTGCCATTGTGCAAACACAGAGCCACCGGGCGGCTCAAACGTTTACGCGCAAGGAATCGACGGTCCACAGGCACAGGGGCCATCGGTTCGCGTCTTATTTTGTGTCGCAAAATGGCAACGTCAACATTTTGGCAACCAAACGTCAAAAGCTACCATCGTTGCCAACCCACCGACTCTTAGGAGCTTTGCATGGAGCAACTCATCGCCATCATCGAAAAGGGGCAGCCCTTTTTCAACGCGATCGCCCGCAACAAGTACCTCAAGGCGATCCGCGACGGTTTTATCTCCGTCATCCCCATCATCATCTTCTCGTCCATCTTCTGCCTGGTAGCCTCGGTTCCCAATATCTGGGGTTTCTACTGGCCCGATGACATCAACAACGCCCTGTGGAAGTGCTACAACTACTCCATGGGCATCCTGGCCATCGCCTGTGCCGCCACCACGGCCAAGCACTTCGCCGACGCTCAGAACCGCGATCTGCCCAAGAACAACCAGATCAACTTCATCTCGTGCATGTGCGCGGCCATCATCGGCTTCTTGCTCCTTTCGAGCGACACGATCGCCACGGACGCTGCCAGCGGCTTCAACACCACCTACCTTGGTTCCAAAGGCCTGCTGACCGCCTTTATCGCTGCGTTTGTGACCGGCATCATCTACAAGTTCTTCATTAAGCGCAACATCACCGTCAAGATGCCCGAGCAAGTTCCGCCCAACATCTCGCAGACCTTTAAGGACATCATCCCCTTCTCCGTCTGCATCACCGTCTTTTGGGTCTTTGACATCGCCTTCCGCGCTGCTTTTGGCTTCTGCTTTGCCCAGGGCGTCATCCAGGTGTTCCAGCCCCTGTTCACCGCTGCCGACGGCTACATCGGCCTCGCTGTGATCTACGGCGCCATGAGCCTCTTCTGGTTCGTGGGCGTCCACGGCCCCTCGATCGTCGAGCCCGCCATCGCCGCCGCCCTCGTTGCCAACATGACCGACAACCTGGCTGCGTTCCAGGCTGGCCAGCACGCTTCCGCTGTCCTGACCCAGGGTGCCCAATACTTCGTCGTCTGCATGGGCGGCACCGGCGCCACGCTCGTCCTGGTCTTTATGTTCTGCTTCCTGGCCAAGTCTCAGGAGATGCGCGCCGTCGGTAAGGCTGCCATCGTCCCGGTCTGCTTTGCCGTCAACGAGCCGCTGCTGTTCGCCGCGCCCATCGTGCTCAACCCCGTCTTCTTTGTCCCGTTTGTCTTTGCCCCGATCGCCAACATCTGGATCCTCAAGATCTTTATCGACTTCTTGGGCATGAACGGCTTTATGTACACCCTGCCCTGGACCGTCCCCGGCCCCATCGGCACCATCATGGGCCTGGGCTTCCAGCCGCTCGCCTTTGTGATGCTCGCCCTTATCCTGGTCGTCGACTTCGTTCTGTACTACCCGTTCTTCCGTGCCTATGACGCCCAGAAGTGCGCCGAGGAGGCCGAGATCTCCCAGGAGGAGCTCGCCGCCAAGAACGCCGAGAAGGCCGCCAAGCTCAACGATGCCTTCCAGGGCAAGGCCGACGCCAAGAGCGTTGCCGCTGGCGCTGCTGCCGAGGCCGTGAAGGTCGACGCCCCCGCCGCTTCTGCAGCACCCGCTGCCGAGGCAACGACCGCCAGCGACCTCAACGGCAAGCGCGTGCTCGTGCTCTGCCAGGGTGGCGGCACCTCGGGCCTGCTCGCCAACGCGCTGGCCAAGGCCGCCAAGGAGCGCGGCATCAATCTTGAGACCGCTGCCGAGGCATACGGCAACCACGTTGACATGCTCCCCGACTTTGACCTAGTCGTCCTGGCCCCGCAGGCCGCGAGCTACCTGGCCGACCTGCAGAAGGACTGCGAGCGCGTGGGCAACAAGTGCGTCGCCTGCCGTGGCAAGCAATACATCGAGCTCTCCCAGAACGGCGATAAGTCTCTCGCCTTCGTGAGTGAACAGCTCTCTAAGTAAGTAACGCTCAGGGCCAGCCGACCATCCAAGACCGGCTGGCCCTTCGATTTAGACGATTGGATCATCATGTCCGTTAACCCTGCTAGCGTCACCAACCCGCCCGCGCAGTTTCCCGAGGACTTTGTCTTTGGCGGCGCCACTGCTGCCTACCAGGTAGAGGGCGAGACCCGCACTCACGGTAAGGGCAAAGTCGCCTGGGACGACTTCCTGGAGGCCCAGGGCCGCTTCTCCCCCGATCCCGCTTCGGACTTCTACAACCAGTACCCCGTCGATCTGGAGCTGTGCGAGGAGTTTGGCATCAACGGCATTCGCCTCTCCATCGCCTGGAGCCGCATCTTCCCCAACGGTACCGGCGAAATCAACCCCGAGGGCGTGCAGTTCTACCACGATCTCTTCGCCGAGTGCCATAAGCACCACGTTGAGCCGTTCGTCACGCTGCATCACTTCGACACGCCGCTGCCCCTCTTTGAGAAGGGCGACTTCCTCAACCGCGAGACCATCGACGCCTTTGTGGACTTTGCCACCTTCTGCTTTAAGGAGTACGCCGACCAGGTGACCTACTGGTTCACCTTTAACGAGATTTGGGCCGATGCCTCCAACACCTACATCGAGGGCACCTTCCCCGGTGGCGTCAAGGCGCATCTGGCCGAGGCCTTCCAGTGCGAGCACAACATGATGCTCGCCCACGCCAAGGCAGTGCTGGCCTTCCACAACGGCGGTTTTAAGGGCAAGATCGGCGTCATTCAGTCGTTGGAGTTTAAGTATCCGCTCAACGAGAACGACCCCGCCGATATCAAGGCCGCCAACAACGAGCACGTGCTGCAAAACCAGTTCTTGCTCGACGCCACCTTCCGCGGCGACTACGCGCCCGACACCCTCGAGTGCGCCAACCGCCTGGCCGCCGTCTCGGGTGGCACCATCCAGATCCTAGACGAGGATCTGGAAATCATGCGCGAGGCCGCGCTCTACAACGACTACCTGGGCGTTAACAACTACCAGTGCCGTTTTTTGAAGGCTTACGACGGCGAGAACGACCTGCACCACAACGGTACGGGCGAGAAGGGCACCGGCCGTTGGCGCGTCAAGGGCATTGGCGAGCATGTGAACAAGCCTGGCATCCCCACCACCGACTGGGACTGGATCATCTATCCCGAGGGCCTGTTCGATCTGCTCGTCTACATTAAGCAGCGCTACCCCAACTACAAGCAGATCTTCATCACCGAGAACGGCATGGGCTACAAGGACCCCTACAAAGACGGCTTTGTGGACGACCAGCCGCGCATCGACTACATCGAGCAGCACCTGCGCTGGTTGCTCAAGGCCATGGAGGTGGGCGTCAACGTGGGCGGCTACTTCCTGTGGAGCCTGCAGGATCAGTTCTCCTGGACCAATGGCTACAACAAGCGTTACGGCTTCTTCTACGTTGACTTTGAAACCCAGAAGCGCACGCCCAAGGCAAGCGCCTACTGGTACAAGCACGTGGCGCAGACCCGTCGTCTGGACTAGTGGCTGGCGGGGTTGCCCGCTCACACAACCTGTCCCCATTTATCAGCCGGGGGCGGCACGTCACACGGCGCGCCGCCCCCGGCCTTTTTGGGCGGTTCGGGGTCCGTTTGTCTCAATCTGTAACATCTAGCCGAGTTTTTGGGTCCTAGCTGTTACAGATTGAGACGAACAGGATTGCTCTTTCCGAAGAATCTAAATCTGTAACACGTAGCCCGCTTTTGACCGTCTACCTGTTACAAATCGAGACAGACGGAGTAGGACCTAACCCCGTATGTCCCTAACAGTCGAGCGTTCGACCAGCGTGCTCGGCACATGAATCGCCTCGATAGACGAGCTCTCTCCAATCGCCGCCTCAAACGCAAGCTTACCGACACCGCGCAAATCAAATCGCAGCGTCGTCAGTCGATTGTGAGGAACAAGTCCCTCGAGTGCGTCGTCGATACCAACCACGCTCACGTCGTCGGGCACGGACAGGCCCGCGTTCTCGAGCGCGGCGATAACGCCCAGCGCCATCTGGTCATTTGCCGCAAGCACGGCAGTCGGCGCCTGCGACCCGCCGGCAAGCACCTCGGCCGCAATCCGCTCGCCCATGGCGTACCCACTGTCCGCACTCCAATCGCCACGCAGCATCGGAGCGGCATCGACATGAGCACGACCCAGCGTATCGCGCCAACCGGCCTCACGAAAACGCGAGGAAATCGAGTTTTCCGGACCCGCCACAAACCGCATATTCGAGTGACCATGTTCCAGCAGATAATTGGTCAACAGCTCGCACGAACCATACTGGTCGGAGTCGATCGTCGTGCAGCGCGGATGCGCATACATGGACAGGATGACCGTTCGCACTCCCGGCTGGGGAACAAACTCCTCAAAATCGGGAGCCATGCGGTTCATGTTGAGAATCATGCCGTCGACGGGTCGCTCGACCATGCGGCGCGAGGCATCGGCAAGTGTATAGGGCTTGTCGCCGCCCATCTCGATCATAGTGACGGCAAAATCGTGCTCGCGCGCCGCTTGCATGATACCCTCGAGCGTCGCCAGGTTACCGACACGTGTGATGTTGTACATGCACAGGCCAATAGAACGATACGACCCGCCGCGCAACGCCGCTCCAGCAAAATTGGGACGAAAGCCCAGCTCTTCCATGGCGGCCAGCACACGCTTGCGCGTCTTTTCCGTCACGTTGGGCATACCGTTGACCACGCGAGACACAGTCTGGCGGCTCACGCCAGCGAGCGCCGCAACCTCTGCCGCGCTCGCCGAATGACCATTCCTTGTCTGCTGAGCCATGCCTTCCACGCTAACCTGCTTCCCAACTATTCCCCGCGCCCATGGCGCATCGTACATACATCGATAACGTGCTCATGATACCCGAGCCATATACCACAACATGAAAACTTCTGTCAATCAAAACCGCTTACCGAACAAATACAACCGTTCGCGGCTGTTTGAAGTTGTTTTGTTTCTATACATCCCAGCCGGATGTTAACGTGCTCATTGTCAAATGTTCACGTGCTCATTTTGGTTCTAATCATTTTAAGATAGTGTTTATCGGGCTTTTTCACCGCTGAACGCTAACCAGGGAGCCTCCTGAGCGCAAACGCACAATATCGAACAGCGAGACGAGAGGGTGTATGCATATGTCTTTGCTAAACCGCGTACAGCAGCTGCCGAAGGGCTTTGTTTGGGGCGCCGCAACCGCCGCGTACCAAACGGAAGGTTCCACGAAGGTGGCAGGCAAGGGTAAGACCATGTGGGACGATTACCTTGTCGCCCAGGGTCGCTTTTTGCCCGACCCGGCCAGTGATTTCTACAACCGCTACGAGGAGGATATCCGCCTTTCTGCCGAGCATGGACTCAACGCCATTCGTGTGTCCATCGCCTGGACCCGCATCTTCCCCAACGGCGACGATGCCGAACCCCTCGCCGAGGGCGTTAAGCACTACCACGAGCTGTTCGCCTGCTGCAAAAAGTATGGCGTCGAGCCCTATGTGTCCCTGCATCACTTTGACTCCCCCGCCGCCCTGTTCAACCCGGGCGACTGGCTCAACCGCAAGACCGTCGACGCCTATGTGCGCTATGCCGAGTTCTGCTTCCGCGAGTTCCGCGAGGTCAAGAATTGGTTCACCATCAACGAGCTCATCAGCCTCTCGCACTCCCAATACATCCAAGGCAACTTCCCGCCCAACCATCACTTTGATGTGACGAGCGGCATCCAGAGCCAGCACAACGAGCTCGTTGCCCACGCCCGCGCCGTCAACCTGTATAAGAATCTTGACGAGACCGAGCACCTGGGCGGACGCATTGGCATGGTCAACGTCCTGACGCCGGCATATCCTGCCACCGACTCGCCCGCCGACCAGCACGCCGCCGACCTGTACAACGCCTTCTACACCGACTTCATCATGGACGGCGCCTTCCTGGGTCACTACTCCGCGCGCACCCTCTCACTCATCAACGAGATTCTGCGTGCCAACAACGCCACACTTACGGTTGAGGACAGCGACATGGAGGAGCTCGCCAAGGCGGCGTGCCGCAACGATATGTTCGGCCTCAACTACTATCAGTCGGCGTTTATCGCCGCCTACGATGGCGAGTCCACCAACAGCTTTAACGGCACCGGAGACAAGGGCACCTCGTGCTTTAAGTTTAAGGGCGTCGGGCAGCAGGTCGATATGCCGGGTATCCCCACCACCGACTGGGATTGGCTCATCTACCCGCAAGGCCTCTACGACACGCTCAAGCACATCAGCGCCACCTATCCCAACCTCCCCGTCATCTATATCACCGAAAACGGCCTGGGCCACAAGGACCCCGAGCCCGACGCAAACGGCATCGTCGCCGATCCCGAGCGCATCGACTTTGTCGACCAGCACATGGAGAAGGTGCTCCAGGCGCGCGCCGAGGGCGTCGACGTCCAGGGCTACTTTATCTGGAGCCTGCAGGACCAGTTCTCGTGGGCCAATGGCTATAACAAGCGCTACGGCCTGTTCTACATCGACTTCGACACGCAAAAACGCTACATCAAGCAGTCGGCACTCTGGTACAAGGAGCTCGCCGACACTATGGCGGACGCGCAGTAGCGCATCGCCTCGCTTTCCCCCGAGAAGGGAGCGGCCCTATGCGATACAAACCCAGCCGCCCCCCTCTCTCCCCCTGGGACCGGCCCCGCCTGCACCCGGGCTTTTAGCAAGCGGGAGACCATATAGGTTTTCAACGTCCATGCCATTAAGATTTCATGCAAAGAGGAGCGTGAACTATGGAATCGATCGTTAAGTTCTTGGAGAAAGGTCAGCCGTACTTCGACAAGGTCTCTAAGAACATCTACCTTCAGGCCATTAAAGACGGCTTTTTGGCAGCAATGCCCATCATCCTGTCTTCTTCTGTCTTCCTGCTTATTTCGACCCTGCCGGGCGTTGTCGCCACGGTCGGCGGCTTTACGCTGCCCGACTGGTGGAACGTCGACGTCGTGAACTTCTGCAACAAGGTTTACAACTTCACGATGGGCGTCGTGGGCATCATGGTCGCCGGCACCACCGCAAGCGCGCTGACCGGCTCCAAGAACCGCCGCATGCCTGCCGGCAAGGCCATCAACGCCACGAGCACCATGGTCGCCGCCATGTGCGCTATGCTCATCTTGGCCGTTACCCAGACGAGTGCCAAGATCGACGGCGCCGATGTCTCGGTGTTCTTTACCGACAACATGGGCACCAAGGGCCTGCTGAGCTCCTTTGTCGCCGCATTTGCCACGGTCAACATCTATGCCTTCTGCATTAAGCGAGACATCACCATCAAGCTGCCCAAAGAAGTCCCCGGCGCCATCGCCCAGAACTTCCGCGACATCTTCGCCTTCAGCTTCTCCATCCTGTTTGTCGCCGTCATCGACGTTATCTGCCGCACCTGCTTGGCCGTCCCGTTTGCCAACGTCATCTCCACGCTGGTGAGCCCGCTGTTCGCCGCTGCCGATTCCTACGCCGGCCTCGCCCTCATCTGGTTCATGATCCCGCTGTTCTGGTTCATGGGCATCCACGGCCCCTCGGTCGTTAAGCCTGCCCTCAACGCCGCGCTGTTTGGCAACATCACCACCAACCTCGCCACGCTGCAGGCCGGCGGTCACCCCGCCCTCGCCCTGACCGAGAACTTCGGTAACTACATCGGCGAACTCGGCGGCACCGGCGCCACGTTCATTGTCCCGATCATCTTCCTGCTCTTTATGCGCTCCAAGCAGCTCAAGGCCGTCGGCAAAGCCTCTGTCGTACCCGTGATGTTCGCCGTCAACGAGCCGCTGCTGTTCGCCGCGCCCATCATCCTCAACCCGTACTTCCTGATCCCGTTCCTGTTTGCCCCCGTGGCCAACGTCCTCATTGGTAAGTTCTTCATCGACTTTTTGGGCATGAACGGCTTTATCTATGCCATGCCGTGGGCACTCCCCGGACCGATCGGCACCTTCATCGACACCAACTTCCAGCCGATCTCTCTGGTCCTGGTTGTCGTCCTGCTGGTCGTTGACTTCTTGATCTACTACCCGTTCTGCAAGGCCTACGACAACGTCCTGTGCAAGCAGGAGGCCGAGACCCTGGCCGAAGAAGAGGCCGAGGAGACCAAGACCGTTAAGACCGCTGACGCCCCCGCCGTTGAGGCTCCTGTTGTCGAGACCGCTTCTGCCACTGAGGCCTCCGCAGCTCCGTCCGCCCTTAAGGGCAAGGATCTGAGGGTTCTGGTTCTGTGCGCTGGCGCCGGCACCTCTGCACTGCTCGCCAACGCGCTTAAGGAAGGCGCCGACGAGCTGGGCATCGACATTACCGCCAACGCCGGTGCCTACGGCAGTCACTACGCCATCATGGACCAGTACAACGTCATCGTCCTGGCTCCGCAGGTTCGCACCTATTACAACGAGATGAAGGCCGACACCGACCGCCTGGGCATCACGCTGCTGTCGCCCAAGGGCAAACAGTACATCGACCTCACTAAGGATCCCAAGGGCGCCGTCGCCTGGATCGAGGAAAACCTCGAGGCATAAGACGCTGACACCACCTGCCGCTTGCAGACAATAAATGGCCCGTGCATCGATGTGTGATGCGCGGGCCATTTTGTTTAGACCGCACCCGTCCTCCTGTTCATCTCAATCTGTAACATCTAGCCGAGTTTTTGGGTCCTAGCTGTTACAGATTGAGACAAACGGAATAGGCCGAGCACGTCTACGCCCGCAAGTCCTTTACGCTGGAACGCTCGACCAACACACCCGAGACGAGCGTACGGCTTCTGGAGCTCGGGGCTTCCAGACCTGCGACGACCTCGTAAAGCGCACGGATGCCCAGCTCGCGGTGGCGAAACTTCACCGACGTCAGAATCGAGTTGGGAATCGTCTTGTAGAGCTCATCGTCGAAACCGATCACGGACACGTCGTCGGGCACATTGAGCCCTTTGTCACGTAGAGCCATCATCACGCCGTTTGCCATGCAGTCGTTAGCAGCGAGGACCGCCGTGCAATCGGGTTTATCGGCAAGCACAAGGCCCGCGGCGTAGCCACTATCCGCATTCCAATCGCCTTGCAGAGGTTCAGGCGGCTCAATGCCACGTGCCTCGAGTGCCGCTCGCCAACCTTTCATACGGCACTGGCTCGACAGCGACTCTTTCTTACCCGAAACGAAATACACGTTCTTGTGACCATGATCCAAGAAGTACTCGCACGCCATGCGCGCGCCGCCCTCTTGGTCGTCACTGACGGTGGAGCAGGTAGGATGTTCCATCGGTGTGATAATCACCGTCTTGAGGTCTTTCGGCGCCTCAAAGGTATCAAAGTCATCGACCATCTGGCGCAGGTTGAAAATCATGCCGTCGACGGGAAGCTGCGACATCCTACGCGCCGCTTCGGCAAGGGTCATCTTCTCCCCCGCCCGCTTTTTGATCATCGTGAGCGCAAAGCCTCGCTCTTCGGCGGCATCGGCGATACCGTCGATCATGTCCACGGCACCGCCCGACAAGTGGAACAGCACGACGCCGATGCACCCGTAACGGCCCAACTTGAGCGAACGCGCGGCAAAGTTGGCTCGAAACCCGAGCGCCTCCATGGCCGCATGGACCTTATCGCGTGTCGACTCTCGCACGCTATCGGGCTCGTTGATCACGCGCGAAACCGTCTTGAGAGAAACACCAGCGGCAATCGCCACATCATTCATTGAGACATTTTTCTTGTCCATCGTTGCCACTGCTTCTCCAGTCGGTTTTACATCGCTTGTTTTTGCGTTCTAGCATACACTACCTGCCTGACTGATAAATCAACCGTTTACCGAACAATATCGACCACTCACCCGTATATCCTTGTTGCTCTTCCAAAAATGTCTTACGTTGTCATTAACGAAATGACAACGTTGTCATTTCACAATGCCTTCCTTAAGCAGGAAGGTTTCCGGGCAGTCCTGACCATCCATCGACGACCAGTTCCATCCACATGCATCGCGCATCAAGTAGCAAAGGAGCTCTATGGACGCCATCGTAAAGATGCTCGAAAAGCATCAACCGTTCTTCGAGAAGATCTCGAGAAACATCTACCTCCAGGCCATCAAAGACGGATTCCTTGGGTGCATGCCCATCGTCCTTACCTCTTCGATCTTTCTGCTGATCGCCACCCTTCCTGGCGTAGTTGGCATCACGTTGCCCCAGCCGCTCATCGACTGGTGCAACAAGCTGTACAACTTCACCATGGGCGTCATGGGCATCATGGTTGCCGGCACCACCGCCAAGAACTTCACGGCTTCCATGAACCGTCGCATGCCCGCCGGCAAGGTGCTCAACGACGGCTCCACCATGGTGGCCGCCCAGTGCAGCATGCTGCTGCTCGCTGTTACGCAGTTCACCACCAAGTTCGACGGCTCCGAGCTTTCGGTCTTCGATTGCACCAGCATGGGTACGCGCGGTCTGTTCTCGGCCTATATCGCCGCGTTCATTACCGTGTGGGTCTATAAGTTCTGCGTCTCGCGCGATCTGACCATTAAGCTGCCCAAGGAGGTTCCGGGCGCCATCGCTCAGAACTTCCGCGACATCATCCCCTTCGGCGGTGCTGTCATCATCTGCGGCATCATCGATGTGGTTGTGCGCAACCTCATGGGCGTTCCGTTCTCCGAGCTGCTCATCAAGCTGCTCTCTCCGCTCTTCACCGCAGCAGAGACCTACCCTGGCCTCATCCTTATCCAGGCTGCCACCGCGTTCTTCTGGTTTATCGGCGTCCACGGCCCCTCGATTGTCCAGCCGGGCATCGACCCCATCCGTCTTGCCAACCAGGCCGAGAACCTGCAGGTTCTGCTGGCCGGTGGCCACCCTGCCCACTCCCTCACCTTTAACATGTCGCTCGTGGGTGAGTTTGGCGGCACCGGCGCCACGTTCATCGTGCCGCTTCTGCTGATTCTCTTTATGAAGTCCAAGCAGCTCAAAGCCGTCGGTAAGGCCTCGATTGTTCCTGTTGCCTTCGCTGTCAACGAACCGCTGCTCTTTGGCGCGCCGATGATCCTTAACCCCTACATGCTCATCCCCTTTGTTGCCGCCGGCTGCGTCAACGTGAGTGTTGCCAAGTTCTTTATCGACAACGTGGGCATGAACGGCTTCTCCTTCGTGGTGCCTTGGGCTACCCCTGCCCCCATCGGCATCTTCATCACCACGAACTTCCAGCTTATCGCCCTGGTATTTGTCGCGATCATCATCTTGCTGGACGCCATCATCTACCTACCGTTCTTGAAGGCATACGATAAGCTGCTCTGCGACCAGGAGGCCGAGCGCGCCGCCGAGCTGGGTCTCGAGTCCGATGGTGCTGCCACCATCGCCGCCAACGCCTCTGCGCCCGCTATCGAGCAGACTACCGTCTCCGTCGAGCCGACCGCCGCTGCCGCCGACAGCAAGCCTGTCGCCGATCAGCCCGAGCCCGCCGCCGACGCATCCGCTAAGAAAGATGTCGACGGTCTGAAGGTCCTCGTCCTGTGCGCCGGCGCCGGCACCTCTGCCATGCTTGCCAACGCCATCAAGGAAGGTGCTGCGCAGACCGGAGAGAACATCGCTTCCTCCGCAGGCGCCTATGGCCAGCATACTGCCATCATGGATCAGTACGACGCCATCGTGCTCGCCCCGCAGGTTCGTAGCTACTACAACGACATGAAGGCCGACACCGATCGTCTGGGCATTAAGCTGCTCGCTCCCCGCGGCAAGGAATATATCGACCTTACCCGCGACCCCGCTGGCGCCATCAAGTGGCTCCGCGAGAACCTCGACTAGTTTCCTCCCTCTGTTGGTGCCCGGATCCCCAGTTCGGGCACCCTCCCTATTCGTATCCCACAGAAAGGATGACTCATGACCAACCCCATGCAGTTCCCCGACGGCTTTGTGTTTGGCGGCGCCACCGCTGCTTACCAGGTTGAGGGCGAGACCCGCACGCACGGCAAGGGCAAAGTGCCCTGGGACGATTTCCTGGCTGCTCAGGGTCGCTTCTCCCCCGACCCCGCAAGCGATTTCTACAACAAGTACCCGGTCGATATCGACCTGTGCCAGCGTTTCGGCATCAACGGCATCCGTGTCTCCATCGCTTGGAGCCGCATCTTCCCCAGTGGCACCGGCGAGATCAACCCCGAGGGTGTTGCCTTCTATCACGAGCTTTTCGCCACCTGCAACAAAGCTGGCGTTATCCCCTATGTCACGCTCGATCACTTCGATACGCCCGAGGCCTTTTACCAGAACGGCGGCGAGGGCTTCCTGACGCGCACGACGATCGACGCCTTTGTCGAGTACGCCAAGTTCTGCTTTGCCGAATTCACCGAGGTCAAGCACTGGTTTACCTTTAACGAGATCCCCGCGACCGCCGAGGGCAGCTTTATCGTCGGCAACTGGCCGCACGGCGAGAAGTATCGCCTGGATAAGGCCTTCCAGCTCATGCACAACATGATGGTGGCCCATGCCAAGGCCGTCGTCGCCTTCCACGAGGGCGGCTTTGAGGGCGAGATCGGCATTGTCCAGAACCTGGAGCCCAAGTATCCCCTCGACCCCAACAACGCCGCCGATTGCGAGGCAGCTCGCATGGCCGACGTCATCAACAACCGCTGGGTACTCGACGCCACCTTCCGCGGCCACTATGCAGCCGACACCATGGAAGCCGCGACCAAGCTGGCCCATATCGCCGGCGGCGAGCTCGACGTCCGCGACGAGGACATCGCCGCGCTGACCGCCGCGCTCCCCTACAACGATTGCCTGGGCGTCAACACCTACAAGTGCCAGTTCCTGCGTGCCGCCGAGGGCGAAAACGACATCAACCACAATGGCACCGGCGACAAGGGCTCCTCGCGCTGGTTCCTCAAGGGCGTGGGCGAGTCATGCGTGCGCGAAGGCGTACCCACCACCGATTGGGACTGGATTATCTATCCCGAGGGCCTCTACGACCTGCTGCTCCGCATTAAGAACGATTACCCCAACTACAAGAAGATCTACATCACCGAGAACGGCATGGGCTATAAGGACGACTTCGAGGATGGCTTTATCGATGACGCCCCTCGTATCGACTACATGCGTCAGCATCTCGCGTGGATCCTCAAGGCAATCGACGGCGGCGTAAACGTCGACGGTTACTTTGTGTGGTCGCTGCAGGACCAGTTCTCCTGGACCAACGGCTATAACAAGCGCTATGGCCTGTTCTACATCGACTTTGAGACCCAGAAGCGCTATCCCAAGGCGAGCGCGTACTGGTACAAGAACGTCGCGGAGACCGGTCTGCTTATGGCCTAACTTTTGCCGCATACCCCCTGTCGGCCGCATGTGAGTCCCTCCACGGGATCGCATGCGGCCTTTTTGTTTTTGGTGAGCCCGAGCAGATCATTTGTCTCGATCTGTAACATCTAGCAGGGATTTTCAATCCTAACTGTTATAGATTTAGACGAACGGGCGACCAGGGCTGAAAGATCTCAATCTGTAACACGTAGCCCACTTTCGACCGCCTACCTGTTACAGATCGAGACAAACGCACAGGTCAATCCGCTCAATCTCGATCTGTAACATCTAGCCGAGCTTTTCGGTCCCAGTTGTTACAGATTGAGACAAACGGAATCGGCCAGGCAGAAAATCTAAATCTGTAACATCTAACGAGCATTTGATCGCCTAGTTGTTACAGATCGAGACAATCAGATGGTCAAATCCTCACTTTCCAGGCAGCTACGAAGCGCTCCTCTTTCTTAATTATTATCGGCATCACGAACACACTTCGGTATCTTTTAATGCCAAAATGATACCGAAAGCGTGTTCGAGAATACGGATAATTCCATGCGTTAGCCCAATCAAGCCCCAGGCTTACAAACTCCGTTATTGTTCAGAATGCCAATGCATTCGCGTTTGCGCGTCATTTCGCGTCACTTTGACGCGCATAATGACACGCAAATTTTTTCGTGTCATAATTTTGACGCGTAAAATGACGTGTAAAATTTTTACGTGTTATTTTTCACGTCAAATTGAAGCGAAACGGAGCATCACAATGCAAGAATCCAAAGATCTTGAATTCAAGGAATGCGTCACCAATTCGTTCCTTAAAACCGTCTCCGCTTATGCAAATGGCACGGGAGGACGCGTTCTATTTGGAATTAACGACGACGGAGAAGCCGTTGGCCTCGATGACCCCAAGCAGACCTGCCTGGATATCGAAAACAAGATTAACGATTCGATCATCCCCCAGCCCGATTACTCCCTAAAGATCGACGAGCCCGATGCAACCGTGGAGCTTACGGTCTTTCCCGGCAGATCGAAGCCTTACCTATACCGCTCGAAGGCATACAAGCGCAATGACACCGCGACCATTCCAGTTGATACCCTAGGCCTTTCGCGTCTTGTACTCGAGGGTCAAAACCTCTCCTTTGAGCAGCTCCCGGCAAACAAACAAGATTTATCTTTCACCGTTTTAGAGAATCGTCTAACAGCAAAACTTTCGCTTCAGTCATTCACAACCGATACTCTCAAAACCCTTGGCCTGCTTGATGAAACCGGAACCTACAACAACGCGGCAGAACTGCTCGCGGACGAGAATGGCTTCCCGGGTATCGACATCGCAGTGTTTGGTGAAACTATCAACCTCATTAAGCGGCGCAAGACTCTTGAACATGTATCCGTTCTAGCGGAAATTGACGGAGCCCTTGAGCTTTTCGAAGCCCAGTACTGCTACGAAGAGATCCAGGGGATGGAGCGGATCCGCAAGGAGCTCATTCCGCTCGAAGCATTCCGCGAGGCCATTACCAATGCAGTCGTTCATAGGACTTGGGATGCGCCCGCACACATCCGCATCTCGATGTTCGACGACCGTGTGGAAGTCGCTTCGCCCGGCGGCTTGCCGGCAAGCATGACCGTCGATGAATATCTGTCCGACATGCTATCCGTTAGACGCAATCGTATTCTTGCCGAAGTCTTTTTGCGCCTGGGTCTTATCGAAGCCTTTGGAACGGGCATCATGCGAATTCGCGATACCTATAAGGACAGCGTCAGAAAGCCCCGGTTTCAAGTTTCGGATAACGCCATTGTGGTAACACTTCCCCTACTCATGGATAACCCGGGGCTCAAAGGCGACGAACTTATCGTATTCGGACTGCTGAGCGGAGTACACCCTCAATCGACAAGCGAGCTTGCGGCCAAAGTCACCTTTAGTCGCTCGAAGCTTCTTCGCATCCTCAAAAAACTCGTTGAGACAGGCCTGGCGACAGTTGAAGGCACCGGCAGAGGGCAGAAGTATCGCCTGCAGCGTTAGCTAGCAGATGACCTGCGTGTGTTCCTCGATGGCGGCACGATCCTCGGCGGCGATGCCCGGCTCGCACACCACGGCGTCCAAATTGTCCAGGCGGCAGAAGGTGTAGAAGTCGCGCTTGCCGATCTTGCTGGAGTCGGCGATCAGATAGCGCGAGTCGGCCTTGCTAAAGGCGAGCTGCTGGATGCGGCCCTCTTCCATATTGGATGTAGACACGTCGCCGTCCAGAATGCCGTTGGCACCGATAAACGCCGCGTCGATGCCCAGCGCACGCAGGGTATCCTCGGCCGTTGGTCCCACAAAAGCGGCGGTGCGGCGACGGTACATGCCGCCCACCAGGCACAGGTCGCAGTCTTCGCGCGCCTCGAGCAGGTTAAACACCGAAAGCGAATTGGTCACAATGCGCAGGCGAAACGCCGGCAGCATCGAGGCCATCTGCTCAACCGTGGTGCCCGTGCCCAAAAAGATGGTCGAGCCTTCCTCGATAAGCTCCACAGAACGGCGCGCAATCTGCAACTTTTCCTCGGCATGCTTCGTGCGCTTTTCGCTGTGCGAATACTCATGGCGCAGCATAGCGTGTGGACGGCCCTGCGCACTGCGGGCTCCGCCGTGCACGCGCTCGATCTCGCCCAGGCTCGCAAGCTCCTCAAGGTCACGGCGGATCGTCATATCCGAGACACCTAACGCATCCGAAATCTCCTTGACCGAGACCGTTCCCTGTTCCTCGAGCAGCTGCCGAACCTTATCCTGTCGCTCCGCTTTAATCACGATGAGTCCTCGCCGTTCTTTGCGCGCATATCATTCAAACAGTAACGAACAAATTGTATCAGACTCGTGCGCGTCAAAAATGAACGCCCGCACAGCTCCAATCATCACTTTTTTGAGAAAAATACCCCCTGCTTTAGTGGGGTGTAGTGATAATCTTGCCTGTTCGCGCTACAGTTTGTCGGAAATACCTCGATGTTAGGAACCAAATGATCACTTCCGAGCTTTTCGGCACCGCGCCGTGCGGTACCCCCGTTCATCGTTACACCCTCAACGGGCCCGAGATCTGCGTTCGCATTATGGACTATGGCGCCACCGTGTTGGGCATCGACGTGCCCGACATCCCCGGCAACGTGCGCGATGTGGTGCTGGGCTTCGATAAGCTCGAGGATTACTTTGACAACCCCGCCTGCTTTGGCGCAACCATCGGCCCCGTGGCAAACCGCACCGCGGGCGCCACGATCACCATCGACGGCACGGACTGGCATATGCCCGCCAACGAGGGCGTCAACAACCTGCACAGCGATCTTGAGCATGGTCTGCACAAGCGCGTATGGGATGTTGAACTCGACGAGGCCCACAATGCCGTGCGCATGACCACCTCGCTTAAGGATGGCGAGCTGGGCCTGCCCGGCAACCGAACCTTTACGGCCGTGTTTACCGTTACACGCACCGGCGTCTTTCGCATCGAGTATGGCTGCGACAGCGACCGCGCCACCTACGTGTCCATGACCAACCACACGTACTTTAACCTTGCCGGTCATAACGCCGGCATGGACTGTGAGCACTTCTTTGTTGCTAACTCCGCCCACTACCTGCCCGTTAACGAGCAGAACATCCCCACCGGTGAAATCGCTCCGGTCGAGGGAACACCGTTTGACTTTCGCGAGCTGCGTCCCGTCGCTCCCGGCATGGAGGCCGATGACCCGCAGATTAAGCAGGCCCGTGGCTACGATCACTGTCTGTGCATCGATGGCTATCAGTACGGCCGTAATCTGCGCCGCGCGATGCATGTTGAGGAGATGTGGACCGGCCGCGAACTGGACTACTACACCACCGCCCCGGGCGTGCAGCTCTACACCGGAAACTGGCTGGGCGACGAGCACGCCAAAGACGATGCCAACTATGGTTGGGGCGCCGGCTTTGCCCTCGAGGCCGAGATGTACCCCGACACGCCGCACCAGCCGCTGTTCCCGCAGGGCATTGTGGGCCCGGGTCACCCCTATAGCAATGTAATCGAATACCACTTTATGAGGCACTAAGCCCGCAACGTGACATATCACACAGCAACGCCCGCCGGCACCACCGCCGGCGGGCGTTTTTCATCTTTTGGGCGCATTTTCGCTGTGACTATATGAGTGGCATATCAAAACTATGCCCATTTACTACGTTTAGCCCGGGATGCTCGAGCATGCACCGGTTTTTGTTAAATTCGCGAGCCGTCTACCTGCAGTTTTGTTTTTCTCAAATTCGACATGCTCGGCGATAGCCGATCAAACGTAGTAAATGGGCATAGTTTTTAACAGGCGGCATCGCACGCGTCCCTCGCAAGGGCAAAATGATCCGTTTTCCTCCGTCCCCAAGGGATCAGTTGAACAGATTGCCGATGGGATCGGGGGCGGAACTGGGGAGATGGCGGATTTCTAGCTCTATACCGAGCTTTTGCAACTCTTTGAAGGCGGCGATGTCTGTATCGCCTACGGCAACGGCAGGCGTTGCAGAGCGCTTGCCCTCCCCCGCCCGCATATGGCCGATACTAATCTTGGTTATTGGCACACCGCCCTTAACCAGCGCGAGCGCATCGGAGGGTGAGGCCACCATGATCAGAATCAATTGGCGAGGCGTTGCGGTATGAATGATGTCGATGGCCTTTTGTACCGAGAAAAACCGCGTCCAAACGCCTTCTGGCGCCGCCACCCTCATGGGTGCCCATTGGCGTGAATCTGCCGCGATCTCATCGTTGACGATTAGGACAAGGTTGGAACCCACGGCTTCGTTCCACAGCTCAACGTCTTGTCCGTAAATGAAACGGTCGTCGATACGTGTGAGAAGGATCTTGGGTTGAGCCATGGCTGCCCCATTCTGTTTGAGACCCATACGAGCGGGACGTCGACCACCAACTCAACAGCTGGTCAAGCGCCAGATGGACGCCGCAGACATCACGCCTCTAATATTAGTGCATTTAAAGTGAGAAAAGCCGTCAGAACCCTTGCGCGGATGTGCGATGTCCCGTATCATAGACAGCCGTTGACGCCTCAGTTGCGCCATCACATGGCCGCCAGCGTAGCTCAGTTGGTAGAGCACCGCTCTCGTAAAGCGGGGGTCACCGGTTCGAGCCCGGTCGCTGGCTCCATTGCACAAGATAGCCGCCTTCGGGCGGCTTTTTTGTTGCCGATTTCGGGCGCGCATCCGCCAATCCAAGCACAACGCCGCCGGAAACTCCCCTACTCAACAAAAGCCCCGCCAACCGCAATCCCCAAAGGAACCGCGATCAGCGGGGCCCAAGCGAGCTCCCCCAAGGGATAACGCTCGCAACACGAACAGCTCAGCCGAGCAGCGCGCTACTCCTCCCAGTAAGCATCTGCAAGCAGCTTAAAGCAAATCTTCTTGACCGGTTGCGCGCCATCGCCCGGGAACTCGAGCGTGGGCATGTGAGGCTCGCCGGCAACGAACAGCGCGAACTTGTCGTCGGCAAGATCGCCGGGGATCGAGGCGTCTGAATCGACCAGGTCGTAGTCGTCCTTCTCGTCAAACTCCTGGACCAGCGTCAGGCTGCCCGTGGCGACCTTAAAGGCCTCGCGACCCTCGACGTCGATCTGCAGGTCGTGATAGCGCTGATGCGTCTCGTAGTGGGCCTCGGCCTCGGGACGCGTCGTGGGAGCCATGACGTTCGCAAAGACCTTGTCGCCCAGAATCGGATGGCTGCCGACCTCGAGCTGCGCCGGGTCGTTCTCCTCGAGCCAGTCGATCAGCACGTCGAGGCCCTTGAGCATTCCACGATATTCCTCGATATCGCCTAATGCACCGTAAATCATCTAAATCCCCTCTCGGATCGTTTCTTTGGCAGCTACTCGGTAAACGCATTACCGACGCTGTTGCCACCCACATACGTCTCGACCAGGGTAAGGTCGGGATTGAACACAACAAAATCGGCATCGCGGCCAGGCATAATGCTACTGCACTTGTCGTCGACATGAGCTAGCAACCGATGCCGGGGCCGCAGCACAAGCTCCTACAGCTCGGTCACGACAACGCCGTTGTAAACCTCGTCCCAACGATCCATAACCAAGTGGCCAGTCATGGGATCCATGGCATTGAGCTTGCCGCAGGTGTTGGCGGTACGCAGCACCGTCTCGTCGTCGGCTCCGGCAGCAATCGCATGTGCGAAGCCGGCAATGGTCGAATCGCCAGAGCCCGTAGCGTTAACGGCAGGGATGTCGGGCGTCTTGGCGCGGAACGCACGGCCGTTATGGAAACCAACGGAGCCGGCAGCGCCCATGGATACGACGACCCAGGGGATATCGGAGAAGCGGGCGTCAGAGGCGAGCGCGGCGCGGAGCTCATCCACATCGTCGGTGGTAAAGCTCGTACCCAGAAGGCCGTTGATCTCGGTCAGGTTAGGCTTGACCAGCTCGGGCTTGACCTCGGACTTGAGCGCAGCCTCGAGAGAGGCACCCGAGGTATCGAGCAATACCTTGGCGCCGGCGTTCTCGGCAATGCCCGTGATCTTGGCATAGTAGTCTGCCTCGACACCGCGGGGCAGAGAACCCGAAATGGTGACGACGTCGGCCTTGCCCGCAAGCTCAGTAAACTTGGCGGTAAAGGCATCGAGTTCCTCGGGGGCAATTGTCGGGCCACTCTCGAGCAGCTCGGTCTGGTTGCCGGCGTGGAGGATGTTGAGGCAAATGCGAGTCTCGCCCTTGATGGGCACAAAGTCGTTGTTAATACCGTTGGCGTCCATGAGCTCAGCCATGAAGGCGCCCATGTGGCCGCCGAGCAGACCGGTTGCCACAACGTCGTCGCCCAGCTGACCCAGCACACGGGCCACGTTGAGGCCCTTGCCGCCAGCGGTCTTTTCGGGCTTCACACGGTTAACGTCGTCGATAATGAGCTCATCGAGCTGATAGCGCGTATCGACAGACGGGTTCATCGTAACGGTGAGGATCATTTTTAGCTCCTTATCTCGCAGGCTCCTTGTGCCTCGCGATACGAGTCGACAAAACGGAATTACAGAATCTCAATCGTGAACGAGCGAACGACGGTCTCCTTGGGCTTGGCGACAAGGCAGCCGCGCTTATGCTCAAGCACGTCGTCCTCATCGGAGCAGGTCGAAAGGCCACCCCAGGGTTCAACTGCCACAAAATCGCCCTCGGGCTTACTCCACACAATGAGATACGGGAAGCCCTCAAAGCTCAGGCAAACGCCTTTGTCCTCGCCCTTCTTGGAAAGCGTGACCTGACGGCTCTCGAGCACATCAAAGATGGTCTCCGCAAAATCGAAGAGCTCATGCGACAGAGGCAGTGTCTTTCCCACCATGGGGTTCTTGGAGCGCCTGTCCACATCAATCAAGCCAGTCGAAGGGACAGCGGTGCAGAGCTCCGCAGCCTCGTCCTTCTCAAAGCGCAACTCGTAGTCCGTATAGGCCTCGCCCTCATCGAGCGGACACCTAAAGCCGGGATGACCGCCAATAAAGAACGGCATGTCCTCGGTGCCCTCGTTGGTGACCTCGTAGGAAACGCGCACGGCAGCGTCCTCGAGCGTATAACGAGCGACAAGCTTAAACGGGTACGGATAATCGCTCAGCAGCGCGGCGTTATCCTCCGAAGCCAGGCACATCGCCAGCTCGTTCTCGCTCTGGCTCAGCAGCTTCCACTCCTGTTTGCGCGCAAACCCATGGCGGGCGAGCTTTACATGATGCCCGGCAAACGTCATGGCGTTGTTATCGCGCAAGCCTCCGCAAATCGGGAAGCAAATCGGTGCCTGGCCGGACCACACGGCGGGATCGCCCTGCCACAGATACTCGCGACCTCCGGCCTCGATCGAGGTAAACGAACCACCGGCCGTGGACACCTTAATAGAAATCGAATCGTTGGAGAGAGCGTATTCCATTGCCCATCCTTTCGAACAACTGCTTTTTGCTCGCAAGTACCCGTCTCGGCCCTAACCAAAGGACAAACCCGCACGTTCATCGATGCGTCCGGTATCCCAGCCATGTAACGGGGTACCATACAGACATTGATGCAATTACAGCTGAAAGGCCTTCTTATGCGAACCATCATCCTCTACGCCTCGCGCCATCACGGCAATACGAAAAAGCTCGTGGACGCCATCGTCGAGGCACACCCCGAGATCGATACCCTCGATGTGAAGACGCTCGGTAAAAACGAGTATCCCAACCTGCACGAATATCATCTGATCGGTGTCGCCACGGGCATCTATTACTCCGAGATCGACAAGGACATGGCACGCGTGCTCACGAACGTGCTGCAGCCGCAGGACAAGGTGTTTGGCCTTATGACCTACGGTGGCAAAAACAAGTGGTACGGCAAGGATATCGATGGCATCTGCCGCATGAGGCAGGCCATCTTTATGGGTGTCTACGGCTGCCCCGGCTTTGATACGTGGGGGCCGTTCAAACTCACCGGCGGTGTCCAAAAGGGACACCCGACCGCTGAGGAAATTAAGGGCGCCGTCGACTTCTTCGACAAGATCGAAGACGAGTATGGCGACATCATCGTCGAAGAGTACGCCAAGCGCGAGAAGCGCCTAGCATACGAGAAGGAGCATCCTGCAGGAGGCCTGGTGGCCGGCGTCAAGCGCACGGCAAAGAAGATCGCTAACAAGCTGTAACTGTGAAGGTGCTTTTGAGCGTTTAACCCATACGGCGGGTCCGAGCAGATTCGGGCCCGCCGTCTTTTTCTATCGTTACTCGGTAAAGGCGTTGCCGACGCTCTGGCCGCCAACATACGTCTCGACGAGGGTAAGCTCATGGTCGAACACGACAAAGTCGGCGTTGCGACCCGGCATGATGCTGCCGCACTTATCCTCGATGTGCGCGGAGCGTGCCGGCACCTCGGTTGCCATGCGAATGGCGATATCGGCGCTGGCGATGCCCCAGTCAACGATGTTCTTGACGCCCTGGGCAAGCGTGAGCACCGAGCCGGCAATGCTCTTGCCGTCGGCGAGCCAGCACAGGTTGTCCTTCATGATGACGTCCATGCCACCACTGGTGTAGCTGCCCTCGGGCATGCCGCCGCAACCCAGGCAGTCAGTGATGAGCACCGTGTGTTGCCAGCCCTTTGCCTGCAGCAGCGCCTTGATGGCGGCAGGGTTAACGTGCTTGCCGTCACAGATGATCTCGGCGTAGGTCTCGGGCGTGGACATGGCAGCGCCCACGACACCGGGCTCACGGTGATGCAGCCCGCGCTGACCGTTATAGGTATGCGTAAAGCAGCTGGCACCGGCGTTGATGGCGGCGATGCACTCATCGTAGGTGGCGTCGGAGTGACCGATGCTGGTCACCACACCCTTGGCATTCAGAGCAGCCGCATAAGCAGCGGCACCGTCGCGCTCGGCCGCCATGGCGCTCTTAACGATGCGACCACCCGCAGCCTCCTGCCACTGATCGAAGACCTCCTCGGAGGGATCGATCAGGTAAGCGGGGTTCTGCGCACCCACGTGCTTCATGGTAAAGAAGGGGCCTTCCAGGTAGATGCCCTGAATGCGGGCACCGCAGAAGTCGGGGCCGCGACCCTCGTCCGCCTGAGCGATGGCGGCGCAGGCGTCCTTGATCTGCTCGACGCCATCGGTGAACGTCGTGGGCAGCCAGCTGGTGGTACCGCGACGGGCGAGCTCGGTCGAGCTGATATCGATGCCCTCGGGATCGTTATCGGTAGTTGAGTGGTTGTAGAAGCCATGGATGTGAGTATCGACCATACCCGGTGCGATCCACGATCCCGTGTAGTCCTTAATCTCGCAAGAGGGCTCGTCGGCCTGCCAGGCGCCAAAGACGCCATCCTCGACCATAAGATAGCCGCCCAGTTGCGGGCCTGCCGGCAAGAAGAACTTGTCAGCCTTAATTGCGTACGTGCTCATATGCACTCCTCGCTTCTAAAGCAGTTGACTGTGGTGATGCTTATACCCAGCTCACGTAAAACAAAAAGCGCCCGCCCGCCGTTATGAGCGGACGGGCGCCCTTACAGGGGGACGCGATTAAGCGGTGAAGGGGTGAATCGTCACGCCCTTAACCACGCGGTTGACCGTGCCAGTGGGGCTCGGCGTGTCGGGCGTGTTGCCCACGCGCACGGAGTTGAGCAGGCTGATAGCCTGGGCAAACATCACGAACGGCAGAGCAAGGTAGCCCTCGGGAAGTGCCTCGTAGCCCTTAAAGGTGAAGGACTCGCCCTCGTAGACGGTGGCACCTTCCTGCTGAACGGCGATGGTGTGCTGAGCGATTTCGTCGCCACCGATCTCGTTGAGGATGTCGATGTCGTACTGACGGGTGTAGGCGTCGTTGTTGACGAACACGAAGACGAGCGTCTTATCGTCGACGAAGGACTTAGGTCCGTGACGATAGCCCATGGAGGTGTCGTAGGAAGTAGCGACCAGACCGTGAGCGAGCTCAAGGATCTTGAGCTGGCTCTCCTGGGCAAGGCCACCGAAGGAGCCAGAACCCAAGTAGGTCACGCGGTTGAAGTCGCCAGCCAGGTAATCGGCGATCTCGGGCTCACGGGAGATGACCTCCTCGCCCATCTTGGCGATGGTCTCGACCCACTCGGCCTTCTGCTCGTCAGAGGCAGTGTCAAAAATAAGGGTGGAGAGCAGGGTCATGCAGGAATAAGAACCGGTCATGGCGAAGCCCTTGTCGTTGGCGCGCGGAATGAGCAGCGTCAGCGCGTTGGGATCATCGGCAGACTCGACGGCGAGCTTGCCCTCGGGAGCGCAGGTGATGTTGAGGAACTTGACGTTGTGGACGAGCTCCTTGGCAACGGCAACGGCGGCAAGGCTCTCGGGGCTGTTGCCAGAGCGGGCAAAGGAAACCACGAGCGTGGGATCCTCGGCGCGCAGGAAGTCGCGCGGGGCGCTCACGATGTCGGTCGTGGCGATGGGCTTAAAGTCGTAGAGATCAGTGTTGCCAGCGTGACGCAGGTACGGGGCGCAGGTATCGCCAACGTAGTCGGACGTACCGGCACCGGTGAAGACAACGGACAGACGGCCCTCGCCCATAGCGCGAGCCTCGGCCAGGAAGGCCTCGATGGCCTCCTTGTTCTCGCGATAGATGTTGAGCGTATCACGCCAAAGCTCGGGCTGCTGAGCAATCTCGGCCGTGGTGATCTGGGCGCCGAGCTCGGTGAGCTCCTCGACACTCTTCTCGAACATTTTTAATACCTCTCTCTAGAAGTAATCCTCTGACGTGCAATTATACACTTCGGTTGGTTATCTGGTAGTAACCAGTTAAATGCAAAGAATCATCATATGGAAACGATGCAGACACTAATCGCTACGCTGGTGGTAAACCTTGTATTTAAACTGATCGGCACGAGCAACCGAGAGTGTGTACTCCACAACCTCGTTTGACTCGTTATACGTAGTCCTGACCAAATCGAGCACAGGCGAGCCCTCGACAATTCCCAAAAGGTGGGCGTCGGTGGGACGGGCTATGCTCGCATAGAACTCCTCTTCGGCCACGCGTATCTTTTGCTGAAAGTCTTGCTCAATCACATCGTAAAGCGGCTTACGCTCCAGCAGCGGTCGCTTTAGGGACAAAAATTGACGAACTGGTAGATAGCTGCGTTCGACCATCATGGGCATGTTGTCGGCAGAACGAAGGCGCTTAAGCTTAAAAATGCGATCACCTATACGCAATCCCATATGCTCGGCCAGATTTTTATCGGCCTCCATCTCGCAAAACTCGAGAATCGTGGTCTCGGGGTCGCGACCCATCGCGCGCATCTGCTCGGTAAAGCTGTAGGACTGCATAAGATTGGTTGCCTTTGCCGAACGGTCGGTCACAAAGGTACCGCGACCGTGCTGCCGAACCACCAGTCCTAAACGCTCCAGTTCCTGCAGAGCCAGGCGTACCGTAGTACGCGAGAGACCATAGCGCTCCGAAAGTTCGCGCTCGGAAGGAATCATGTCACCGGCGCGATATTCATGGTCGATCTTTTCGGTCAGAATATCGACCAGCTGATCGTACAGCGGTTGCTTACGCGCTCCGATCGCCATCCTATCCTCCCTTTTGCTCGAATTCGGCTAGCTACCTAGGGTGCTTAGCATTATCTGTCTGCCACACCCGAATCATCAAGAAAACAAAAGCCGCGC
This sequence comes from Collinsella sp., assembly GCA_048342015.1. Classification (GTDB taxonomy): domain Bacteria; phylum Actinomycetota; class Coriobacteriia; order Coriobacteriales; family Coriobacteriaceae; genus Collinsella. Next base: position 31,786 of record DBGDFS010000022.1, read on the forward strand.
GCTCTTTCGAGCACGCGGCTTTTAACATACACATGGCTTAAGGGGTCGGGGTGTGAGCCGCGTAGGGACACACCCCTCAAGCTAGAGCCTTACCAGATGCTCGGCCAGAGACCAAGCGGGCCAGCGCCCAGGATGCCAAGGACGAAGAGCAGGAGAATGCCCTTGGTCGGGGTCCAGCTGTGCTTAGCGAACATGTAGTAAAGCAGCAGCGTAAGCATAAGCGGGACGAGCTTCGGGACGATGGTGTTGAGGGTGTCGGCAACAGAGAAGTTGACCGGATCCTCGGTAACGGTGCCGTAGGTCACGGACTCCATGCCGTTGCCCAGATCGGTGACGCCGCACTCGACAGGGTTGCCGTCGGCATCGGTGGCGGTGAGGGCGTCGCCGTCCTCATTAGTCATGGCGATGGTACCGGCCTCAGCGGTCTCGGTATCGATGCCCTCCATACCGGTGAAGTTCTCGGCCTCCTTCTCGGAGACGATCACGGTAGTGGCGGAGAGGCCACGGGTGGTGCCGTTGGGGATCTCGAGGTTGATCTGGGTGCCACCCATGGTGACGACCAGGCAACCGACGACGAAGACGCCCATGATGGAAGCGGCACGCGTAAAGGCCTGCATGTTGGCGGTCAGAGCGTCAATAGCGCTGGTGCCAAGCTTGTAGGACCAGTTCATGAGCCAGAAGCGCAGAGCGAACTGGACGGCGTTGAAGATCACCAGGAAGATGATCGGCGCAGCGGCGTTGCCGTTGATGGCCATGTTGGAGGTGATGCCGGCCGTGATAGGCACGAGCGTCAGCCAGAACAGGGCGTCACCGATACCACCGAGCGGGCCCATTGCGGCGACGCGGACGGCGCGGATCGTGGGGATGTCAACCTTGTTCTGCTCGAGCGAAAGCACGATGCCCATAACAAAGGTGACGAGGAACGGGTGGGTGTTGAAGAACTCCAGGTTGTGGCTCATGGAAGCCGCGAGGTCGTTCTTGTTGGTGTGGATCTTCTCCAGACCGGGGATGATGGAGTAAAGCCAGCCAGCGGCCTGCATGCGCTCGTAGTTGAACGATGCCTGCAGGAAGCAGGAGCGCCAAGCCATCTTGTTGAGGGTCTTCTGGTCGAGCTGCGGAGCAGGAGTGAGATCCTCGTAGTGCTCCGGGATCACATACTCATTAGATGCCATCTTCGAAGTCACCTCCGTCAGAAACAGCTGCACCCTTCAGCTCGGTCTGCTGCTGGAAGTCCCAGAAAGCGATGCCGAAGCCGATGAGAGCGAGGATGAGCAGAGCAGGGGTTGCCAGCGAATCGTTGGCAACGGTGATGAGCGCGAGGCCAAAGCCCATGAGGAAGAAGCCCCACATATCGCGGTTCATCATAACCTTGAGCAGGACGGCGAAGCCGACGAAGCGCATCATGCCGCCTGCAGCGGACAGACCGGTCTGCAGCCAAGTCGGGATGGCAGAAGCGATGGTCTGACCGATGGTAGCGCCAGCGATGAAGAACAGGGTGACGACGACAGCGAAGATCAGGCCAAGCAGAGCCATGGCGAAGTAGTTCAGGCGCTCGATGCCCTTGGTGTCCGCGTTGTGAGCCATGTTATCGGCCGTGGACATAAGCGGGGACATAAGCGTGAAGACCAGGGTAACGCCAAGCTGGCCAAGCAGAGCGAACGGAATGGCGAGGCCGACTGCCGCGTTGGGCTCGAGGCCCGTGGCGATAGCGAGAATGGCTGCCATGATGCCGCCGATGACGGCGTTAGGCGGCTGAGCGCCTCCGATCGGCATGTTGCCGATCGTCATGAGCTGATAGGTACCACCCACGAGAAGACCGGTGTTGAGGTCGCCAAGGATAAGACCGATGACGGCGCCGGTGACGATGGGCTGATAGAGAGACTCGAGGAAGTCAAACTGGTCGATTGCCGCGATGAACGTAACAACGAAGACCAGAGCGATCTGGATGATCGAGTATTCCATCTTGCTCCTCCTTTCAAAATGTATGTACGCACTTTGGATATCACGTACAGAACGTCAGGGTTTCACTCCTGACAACGTGGATCACGAGGATTACGAGAAGAGCTTGCTCGTGTCCTCAACAGGCGTGCTCGGAACGCGCCTGATCTCCAACTCCACCCCCAATTCCTGCAGCTCTTTAAACGCAGCGACATCCTCGTCGTTAACTGCGACGGAGGTGGCGACTTGGCGCTTTCCTTCCGACATGTGCATGTTGCCGATGTTTACCTTCTTTATAGGCACACCGCCCTTGACGAGCGTAAGCACGTCTTCCGGTGTTTCGGCCACGATGAAGATCTTCTGGCGCGGGCTCGCCTTGCCAATGACGTCGATGGTCTTCTGCAGGGAGAAGAAACGCGTAGCGACGCCGGCGGGAGCGGCCATCTTCATGAGGTTCTGGCGCATGGTGTTGGACGCCACGTCGTCGTTGGCGACGAGGATGAGGTTGGAGCCCAGAGTGGAGTTCCACTGGGTGGCAACCTGACCATGAACCAGTCGGTTATCGATGCGGGTAAGAAGAATGTTGGGTTCTGCCATGTTGATCAGCTTCCTTTCGATATTTGCTGACGACAGTTACTTGATCTCCTGAATCGCGTAACGCGAAACATCTACGACGGCTCCGGATCGGACTTTGATCTGGACCTTCTCGCCTTCGATGCCTTTGACGGTTCCGTAGATACCGCCGGCGAAAAGAACCTCCTGACCCGGCTTGAGCTCGGTGTGCAGCTCCTTGAAGTACTTCTGCTTCTTCTTCATGTTGATTTGCGACCAGATGGTGTAAATCAAGCCCATGATGACAAGCAGGCCTAAAAGGGCGACCGAGGAGCTCAGGACGTTGGCTCCGAAATCGGCCATTAGATGCCGTCCTCGTCGCCGAAGATATCCTCTTCCTCGGAGCCGGCAACGGATGCGACCGTCTGGGCGGTGATGCCCGTCTGGCCAACGGTCACGGCCTGCTCGCCAAGCTCGGCGAGCGTGGCATTGCCGCGGAGGAACAGGAGCTCAATAACCATGGGAAGGTTGGTGCCAGTCAGAACCTCGACGTTGTCGACATCCTGGGCAATCATCATCGACTGGTTGAACGGGGTACCACCGAGCAAGTCGGTAAAGACGAGCACGCCATCGCACTCCTCGCGCATGGCGGTAATAGCGGCGCGGAGATCCTCACCGTAGGATGCGGCCTGATCGCCCTCAAAAGGAACGACGGTAAAAGCAGGCTGGTCGCCGGCAACCATAGCGATAGCGCTTGCAAGGCCGGGTGCGAACTGTCCATGACCGGTAAGAATAAAGCCAACCATTCAAATTTCCCTTCCGAAGGTGTGTACGATCTGAGTCCGATGATTTTCGGAAGCCAGCGGGCACTTGCCCTTAAAGCTTCTTAGAAAGCGTTCTTTGAAGACCAGTGGTTTCTAAACTGGTAGTAACCACGTGACGTGTTGTTGTCACTATATCACCCCAGAAGAGATCGCTTTCGCTGATTCAAACAGTAAAACGTTTTTGCACCGCTCACGGTGATATTTCGACCGTTTACCGCTCGTTAACACTTCTACCTGCGGTTTTGAAACCGTTTCGTAACGCTTTGGCAAAAGAACGGATCTTTCCCGGTGTCTAAACAACGCAGGGCGGCTAAAAATAGCGTGTAGAAAAATTGCAGGTCATTGTGAAGATATGTGAATTGGTCTTTTTGACTTAATACCAGTTAGAACCAGTTTTGAGATTATCGGTGAACGGTAGTTTTCGACCGTTCACCGGTCACTTGCAATCGTTTGCAGTTGTTTTCCCAGATGAATTAGGGGAACCCGATGGAGCGCTTGTGCGGGCGCGAGGCCTATCCTATTGATTTCGGCAACAAAAAGCCCGCTAGAACGTTGTCCGTTCTAGCGGGCTCAATCAGGTAGATCGGTTAGCGCGCAGTAGTGCAGGCAAACCTTACGCAAACAGGCCGTAGATGCTGATGTTGGCCTTGGCGTAGAGGCCGTTCGCATACTCGGTCCACTTGGAGCTGGCGCTCGAAGCCTGCGAGGAATACTGCTGGTAGGCGGTGTAATAGGCGGTCATGGCTTGCTTATAGGTAGCGCTATCGGCCGTAAAGGCATCGTCAGCGAAGGCCTTGGCATAGGTGCTGTCGGCATCCTTCCAGGTGCCCTTCTCGCTATCCCACTCGTCACCGGCAAGGTTGATGATGTAATCGGCGTAGTCCTTGCTCGCGGTCTCCTCGTTGCCGTCAGCAGGCTCGGTCGGGGCGGTCGGCATGCTTGCGGAGCTATCGCCCACCTTCTTCTTGTAGAGCTTCTGCAGCGTCGCGGACTGGCGGACGATCTGCTTGGCCTGGTCCTTGGACACGCCGTACTGCGTGGCCATGGTCTTGTAGTCGGAGGTGCCGATGGAATCCTCGGCATACTGCTTCATTTCCTTGGAAGAGACGGTAATGCCCTCGTCCTCGGCAGCGTCCAGCAGAATCTGGTTGCGCACGTAGGACAGGATAACGTCGGCAGACGGAGCGGTGTAGTTGCCGTCGTCGTCCTTGACGGTGTCAAGGCTGTACTGGCTCTCGATGGCCTCACGCGCGGTGATGTCGCTCTTCTTGCCGTTGTAGCTATAGCTCGCCACGGTCGAATCGAGCTGGTCCTCGGACAGGGTCGCCGAGCCGACGCCCTTGCCGCCAAAACCACCGTTGCCGATAAAGAAGCCGACCACAGCAGCGATCACGACTGCAACCACGAAGGCGGCAATCATCGTCTTCTTGTGCTTGGATGCGCGGTCGTCTTCGTCGGAACCCAGGATATCGTCGTCCTCGTCCTGCTCCTCGGGCATGAGGTTCTCGTCGGCGGCGTCCGCGGCGATCTTTGCCTCCAGGCGAGCGTCCTCCTCCTCGGCCGTCGTACCGGCGGCAATATGTTCGGCAGACGTACCGGCGACCAGATCGATCTTCTCCTCCTCATCACCATCGGGGCCTTCGCCGCGCTCGATGATCTGGATGCCGTCGATCTCGTCCTTCTCGTCCTTCTTTTGAATCAGACCCATATCAGTTACTCCTTGTTAGGAAACATAGTCCGCAATAGAATACGCCCGACAAAGCGCCGGGCGTATTGATTCTCAGGTTATACGCAAACACTTAAGTACTATTTAGGCGTTTGCAGTCTGCATGCCTTAGGCCAGGTGCGCGATAACGGCATCGGCAAAGGCCTGCGTGCCCACAGCGCCCTCAACGGAGCCGGTCTGGGCACGACGAACGTCGCCGGTAACCTGCTCACCCTCGTCGAGCGTGGCAGAAACGGCGGCGCGGATGCGATTGGCCGCGTCGTTCTCGCCCAGGTGATCGAGCATCATAGCCGCGGACAGAATCTCGGCCGTGGGGTTAGCGATATCCTGGCCAGCGATATCGGGCGCGGAGCCGTGCGTCGCCTCGAAGATGGCGCAGTCGGCACCGATGTTGGAACCCGGAGCCATACCCAGTCCACCTACCAGACCGGCGCACAGGTCGCTCACAATGTCACCGTACAGGTTGGGCAGCACCAGGACATCGAAGTCGTTGGGGTTCTGGACCAGGCCCATGCAGGTGGCGTCGACAATCTTGTCGTTGAACTCGATATCGGGATAGCTGGCGGCCACCTCGCGCGCAACGCGCAGGAACAGGCCATCGGTCGCCTTCATGATGTTGGCCTTATGCACGGCCGTCACCCTTTTGCGGCCGCAGCGGCGGGCGTACTCAAAAGCGTACTCCACAATGCGGCGGCTCTTGGCGATGGAAATCGGCTTGATTGAGATGGCGGAATCCGCGGCGAAGGTCTTCTGGCCCGAGCGCTCGACGAGCTGCGAGAGCTCCTCGACCTCGGCAGCGCCCTCATCGAACTCGATGCCGGCATAGAGGTCCTCGGTGTTCTCGCGCACGATAACCAGGTCGACGTCGCGGAAGCGCGAGCCGTCGCCCGGCTGCGACAGGCAGGGGCGCACGCAGGCGTACAGGTCAAAATGCTTGCGCAGGGCGACGTTAACGCTGCGGAAACCCGTGCCGACCGGCGTGGTGATGGGGCCCTTGATAGCAACCTTGGTCTCGGCGACCGCATCGAGCACATGTTGGGGCAGCGGCGTGCCAAACTCGTCCATGACGCCGGCACCGGCCTCCTGGACGTTCCAGTTGATCTGGACACCAGTGGCCTCGACCACGCGGCGCATAGCCTGCGTAATCTCGGGACCGATACCGTCACCAGGAATCAGGACTACATCGTGCGCCATAATCTGTTACTCCTCGTCTTCGGCGTCGTCAGATTTTTTTACGCTAGCACGCTTCTTCTTTTTGGAGAGATCCAGGCCAAAACGTTTAACAAGCATTTCGCAAATCTCGCTCGAACGGGCCTTGAGATAGCTACCCTTGCCGTTCTCGGCATCGAACTTAAGGCGCAGCGCGAGCTTCTCGGCGACCTCGGCGTCAATCTCGCCCCGGCCAAACTCGTACAGGCAACCGAGCATGTCGCGATACTCGAGGTCGCCGTGGTAGCACTGGATGGCCTCGTCCAGGATGGGCCAAGCCTCGCGCGAACGCTCGACGCTCGTGGCGCCCCACACGCACAGCAGGCGGAAGGCGGCATAGCGCAGCGTGGACGAAATCTCATCGAACAGCGCGGTCTCGGCGCCCTCAAAGGCATCGCCCAGCTGCTCGGGGCAGGTGGTGGCGAGCGCCGCCAGGGCATCGAGAGCCTCCCAGCGGGTCTGAGCCTCGGGGCGGTCGAGCGCCTCGATCAGCGCGGGCACGCAGGGCACGACGCGCTGCGGATCGCGCTCGGCAAGCAGGTGCAGCACGCGGGCGGCAAACTGACGGATGCGGCGCGTGGGGCAGCCGAGCTCCTGGACCAGGCGGTCGACGGCGTTCTCGTTCTCCTCTGCCAGCTGGAGCTGTGCCAGCTCCTCGTCGGTGAGCTGTTCGTCTTTGTTTTCTGCCATAGTTACCTCTTTTTACTATTTCTTAGCGTGCTTGTCAGCACCCTTGCTGTCATCGGTGACCGAGATGAGCTGTCGGTCGGCCGCGCCATTGCGACGCGCACGGCGGCGCTCCTCGGCATCGCCCGCGTCGGCGGCGGCGCGGTGAGCCTTGTTAACGTTAAAGACCTCGTCGTGTTTGCGCCACGGACCGACGGACTCGCCAAAGCTCATCTTAAGGCCGGCGATAAAGCCGCCGAGCCAGCCGATCGGCGCAAACTGCACCAGCGGGAACAGCGAGAACACCCAGGTCAGCAGGACGACTGCCGCCGCGCCTACAAAATTGGCGATCCAGTAGTCGCGTTTGGTGATGACGCGCTTTTCGCACGCCCACTGGCCGCACAAAAAGCCGATGTAGATCGCAAAGAGAAAGAGCACCAGCGCAAGCACCACGAACGTCCAGCTCATGGGCGCTACTCCCCGTGATGGTGGCCGCAGCAGCACTCGTGGCCGTCGTCATGGCCGTGGCCGCCGCAGCACTCGTGGTCCTCGCCATGGTGGTGGCCGCAACCGCACTCGTGGTCGTCGCCATGCTCGCCGCAACCGCAGCCTTCCTCGTGAGCGCCATGCTCTTCGGGACGATACTGCGACCAGTCCAGACCGGCGGCAATGGCGTCGGCCTCCTCCTTATAGAGGACCGTGATGGCCTGGGTACCCAGCTTGGCGCCGCCGATAGCGTCGAGCATGTCATAGAGCGTAAAGGCGACGTCGGCGCCGGGCAGCGCGAGCTCGCGATCATCGGCGTAGGCGAGCGCCAGACGCAGGTCCTTAATGAAGTGCTCGACCATAAAGCCGGGCTTGTAGTCGCCGTCGAGCGCCTTGGGCGCCAGGCTCTCCATGGCGCCGGACTTACCGGTGCCGCCCAGGATCATCTGGCGGGTCTTCTCCAGGTCAAGGCCGCTCAGCTCGGCAAATGCCATGGCGTCCGCCATGCCGACCATGCAGGCGCCCAGCGACACCTGATTGGCGAGCTTGGCAGCCTGGCCCTTGCCGGCGCCGTCGAAGCAGCAGATGTTGGCCGCAAAGGTGGCAAGGATGTCGCGGACCGGGGCGATGTCGTTCTCGGTAGCGCCCACGATAGCCGTGAGCGTGCCGGCGATAGCACCCGACTCGCCGCCGGTGACGGGGCAGTCAAACGCCATGCGACCAGAAACCTGGGCGGCCTCGGCAATGTCACGGGCGAGCTCGGGCGAGCTCGTGGTGAGGTCGATCAAGACCGCGCCCGGCTTGGTGCACGCAAGCAGGCCGTTGCCCGCCAGATAGAGCTCCTCGATCTCGGAGGGATAGCCCACCATGGTAAAGACGACATCGGCGTTCGCCACGGCCTCGGCCGGCGTATCGGCCCAGACGGCGCCGCGCTCGATAAGCGCGGCGGCCTTGGACTTGGTGCGGTTGTTGACCGTGACGGGGTAGCCGGCGTCCAGGATGTGGCCGGCGATGGGGGCACCCATGATTCCGGTGCCGATGAATGCGACGGAGAGCTTGTTTGCCATGAAACCTTTCCTTTTGGGTTGGGTGTTGTTACCAGGTTAAAATACTCGGTGCCAGCGTTTCGGCCGTGACTTGAGGGCACTTGCAGCCGCAGCGCCTACCTACTCGCCTCGCACGCGGCGCGCGATGCGGTCGGAAAGCGAGGCTTTCTCGGCACGGTTCTTGCCCCAAAACGCGCAGGCCACCATGCCGGGGCCCACGTGCGAGCCAATGGTGGGACCCACGGAGCTGCGAATGATCGTGACGTCGGCGCAGCCTTCCTCCTTGCGGATGGCGGCTTCGAGCCAGTCACCGTCCTTTTCGGCATCGGCCGTCATGATGGCGATGGGCATGGTGCGGTCGGGCACGTAGTTCTCGCGGAACGACTTGAGGATGGACTTGAGCGCCTTCTTGCGGCCGCGGTTGACGCCGATCAGCGACAGCGAGCCGGCAAGGTCGTAGGAGAGCTCGGGCTTGACATCGAGCTTTGCCGTGAGCTGCGCCGCCGCGGGCGGAATGCGGCCGCCGGCAGCCAGTGCGTCGAAGCTTTCGAGCGTAAAGTAGCCGTGGACGTAGGTCTTCGCCTCGTTTGCCCAATCGACCAGTTGCTTGGCGGTCAGCCCCGCCGAACGCTGGCGCACGGCCTCGAGCGCCAAAAGTGCGCCGGTCGCACAGGGTAGAGCGTTGTCGACCACATAGAGCTCAAAGTTGGGATACTCGGCGCGCACGGCATCTGCCGCCTGGCACGCGGAGTTGTAGCTCGACGACAGCGCCGAGGTAAAGCACAGGTAGACCGTGGGCGTGCCCTCTTTGGCGCACTCGGTAAAGAACTCGATATAGCGACCGAGCGACACGGCGGAGGTAGACACGCGAGCGCCGGCGCGCATGCGGTCGTAGAACTCCTTAGGGCTCATGCTCGACCAGATATCGTCCGTGCGCTCCTCGCCATCGATGATAAAGGGGAAGCCCAAGATATCGACATCGAGGTTCGCGGCGACCTCGGGGCTAAAGTCGCAGCAGGTATCGACGACGATGCGGCAGCGGTCAGAATGGCCGGTAGATGCAGCCTTGTCCATCAAAGCGACTCCTTACGTAAAAAAGGCGGCCATCCGCATGGGATGACCGCCGGCCGTTAACTCATGCAAGTTAACGTATTTTACTCGTCAAGTGTTTCGATGCGGGGCTTGATGATGCCATATCCACCATTCTTACGGTGATACACCACATTGATGAGGCCAGTCGTCGCGTTCTCGAACACGTAGAAGTCGTGGCCCAGCAGATCGGTCTGCACCAGTGCCTGCTCCTCAGTCATCGGGGTGACATCGATGACCTTCTCGCGGACGAGCAGGTCGTCCTCCTCCTCGGGCAGCAGCAGGTCGGCCAGATCCTCGACGCGCTCGACCGGTGCGACATCCGCTGCGCTGGCACCGCCCTGGCGGTTGTCCACGACCTTGGTCTTGAACTTGCGCAGCTGGCGGGTGACCTTATCGGCGGAGAGGTCGATGGCGGCGTACATATCTGCGCCGTGCTCGGCAACGCGAATCACCGAACCGCGGGCACGAACCGTAACCTCGACGATTGCCGGGTTGGGGTTCGAGGGGTTCTTCTCATAGCGAAGTACAACGTCGACCGTCATGGGCTCGATATCGAAAACCTTGAGCGCCTCGCCGATCTTCTCATCCACATGCGCACGCAGAGCATCGGTTACCGTCGTCTTGCGTCCAGAAACCTTGATATCCATACGTGGCTCCAATCTGCCTCGGGGACTTACTGTACTGGCTATGTACCCATTGCCGTGCATTTAATCACGCGGATTCCCAAAGACCCGAATAACGATTGCTTGATACCGCATACCGAAGTCTCGCACTTTTCTGTGGCAAAGTGCGCTATGGGAGGGCGACGGCGACTTAAGCTTTGCACCTAAAAAACGTCTTTGACCTGCTGGTTTTACGGAAACGAAAAAGCCGGGCTCTCCTGTTGGGAAAGCCCGGCAGTGCGTGTTGAAACCGTGAAGAGGTGTCCTTTCCAACGTATAGGAGACAACACCCCTAGCAATAACTAGCTATTGAGTTTGTTAATGTCGTCGTCGGTGATGGTGGCTTCCTGGCTGGACGATTTGTCCTCGGAGTTTGCACCCTCGCTGCTCGAATCGGAGGATGCGGACTCGCTGGATCCGGTGTCGGTCGACTGCACGTCGGCGCCCGAGACCGTCTTGGTGGTGAGGTCATAGGGCATCGTACCGTACCAGACGGAGTGGACCGCCTCGAGCGTGCCATCGACCGTGATACCGTCGAGGGCATCGCTCACGGCACGGCATAGCTCATCGTTGGCCGCGAGGCCCGCGACGCCGAGCGTCGAGGGCGTCTCGAGCGCGCCGACGTAAGAGATCTGGCTCATCAGGCGCGCAAGGTAGCCGCCGGCCGTGGAGTCGCAAATCACGTAGTCGACCTCGCCGGACTCGAGCGCCTCAAAGCACTCGTTGATGTTGGTGAAGGTCTTCTGGTTGGCGGTGATGCTTTGCTTGGCAAGCGCCTCCTGCGAGGCCGAGGAGGTCCGAACGCCCAGGGTAGCGGTGTTAAGCGTTTCGGTGGAAACGCTCAGCGACTCGCCGTCGCTCGTCTTCCCGAACACTGCCGCAGCGTCGTACAGGCAAGTACCAAGCGTGCTGATGTCACCATCCGTGGAATTGATGTCGCCAATGAAGATGTCGGCCTTTTTGTCGCCAAGCGCGGAATCGGCAGAAGACGCATCGACGAAGGCAACCTTAAGGCCCATACGGCTTGCAAGGGCGCGGGCAGCATCGACCGCGTAGCCCGTGAGGTTACCATCGGCGCCCTGCATGGCCTGCGGGGCATCGGAGGTATCGAGGGCAACCGTCAGGGTGCCGGGAGTGACCAGGGCATCGTCCGACACCGTAGGGGTGACGGTCTCGCGCTCGATCTGGTCAATCGTGGGTGTCGTGAACGTGGACAGCGGGTTGAACGCGCATCCGCTCAAGCCCAAAACGGCAATGACCGCCGCGGTCCCAGCACCTAACCGAGCCGCGTGCATCAAGCTGCCCCTCACCATGTCCACTACCCTGCCTTCTGTGTCGTATACAATCCGTGCGTTGCGCGGAATAACGGGTTGTTCCCACCAGCTGACCTGGTATTTGACCCCACACTTGCGCACCGGGGTGTTTGCTCGGGAGGCCATAGCCACCTTCACGACTGGCCCGCTCGCCCGCGAGGCGGTATTGCCCCAAAGAAAGTAGAACGGACGGTGCGGCTTACATCTAGGACGCGCCATGATCGCGCCGCGCTCACGCGGTCGCTTACGTGGATCCCTTTGACCGCGTCTGTCTTGGACTAGGATGAACATTTCGTCCGTCCGCAACCACAGCCTGGCAGGAACGTAGCGCATTATAGCTAAGTTCAAGCTATAGTTTAAGGTTAGGGGCGCCATTCGCACCGTGAGCACAGATTTTGCAGGTCGGAGCGGACCATTCGTGCCCCCATGAAGCCCGGAGCTCCCCTACGGGGAGCTCCGGGGCACCCGTCTCAAGGTGCCGTGTGCAAAAAACGGCAAATATGAGTACTGTTACCAATTTAGTAACAGCGTTTTTCCATCCCACGGGCCCTTTTTGAGTTCCGCACAGCCTGCTTGGCGCCAAGATATTCCACATTCGTTTATTATCTCTTCAATGAATCCAAATTTTCGGCCCAAGTTTCTTTGTTTTTGCTGCCACTAATCTAGTAACAGTACTCATATTTGCCGTTTTTTGCACAGGGCATATAAACAGACACCCTATAAAGCCATAGTTTTACGCCGGCTTGAGCCCAAAGCACGCTCGGAGCGTATTCAGCAGAGCATCTTGCCTCTTTCGACGCGCCTCTACGCGATTCTGATATCGCTTACCCATGCGCTGGTGGATGCGCCATGCGAGTGCCTCCATTGCCTCCATGTCGCAGAGCATCTCGTTATTGACCGTCGCGACCTCGATTCCCATAGTAATCAAGCCCGTGTTGCGTTTTTCATCATGGACACGTCCCCTTCGAGAGGAATGACCCAGCTCACCGTTGTATTCAAGGTCAAACCGGGCCGCCTCCTGATATGCATCGCAAACTGCATGGGACATCCCCGAGATTGCTTGCGCGCGGTCATCGAACTCGATCTTGTAGTCGGTCTTAAAGGGACCGCAGGCAAATCCGCCATAGGAAAACGGAAGCGAAAACATGGCAAGCATGATGCACTCCATGGGTGAGCGCAGGTTTTCCGACAGATAGGGACACAGCCGCCGCAGTTGTTTGGCCACACTCCCCTTGCATGCCGCGAGGTAATCTGCCAGGCGATCGGGCGTCAACACCGGCTCGACTTCAAAGTAGCCCACGTCTGCCGGTTGGTCCTTGTCCTTTGCAAGTCCATTCGCAACAGGTGAGGTGTAGGGAGGCAGATACTTCCCGCGATCGCTCAGTGAAATCTTGGAACACAGTTCCTGGGCCAGGGCAAACGCCTGGATACAGCCGACCTCGCGGGCGACGGCAACACAAAGGGCCTCGGGAGATAGGCTGTACACCCCCGGTTCTACCTCTAAAATCGAGCCGGCGGGCAACCCGGAACACACGGACCAGCCCACGTCAGGCATGCGGCGGCGCTGCGCCGCAGATCCCACCAGCAAGCACAGATCTTCTTGCACCTCGCCGCTTTTGGCTCCGATTCGCACCAAGTCGGAAAGACAGATATCCTCGGCCGAAGGCGATGACGTACACAGCACGCGGCGCTCTTCATCGGGATTGAGGTCCTTCCAGCCGATGTAGCCCATCTGCCGGCGCTCGGCTCGAATCATGCGCAACGCCGAGGCGCCCGTCAGGATCACGGAAGCCGCTAGCTGCTCTTTTGTCGGTTTGTTGCACTGCCTGATTGTTACCGCCACACGAATCACCCCTACCAAACGCGTGCGATAGCGAGGCCATCAACGGCCGCGGCACCGGCGCGTTTGAGTTCCGCCGAAGCCGCTGCCATCGTCGCACCCGTGGTAATAACGTCGTCAATAAGCAGCAGGCGGCGGCCCCGCACGTCCTCAACGGTCTCATACATGCCTCGGGCGCGTTCACGGCGTTCTTCACGACCGAGTTCACGCTGGTCGCCATGGCCGTACTTAACGAGGGCGTCGAGCAGCGGAACACCCGACAGCTCGCAAAATGGGCGCGCGATGGCTTCCATATGATCGAAGCCGCGTCGCCGAAACGCCGCCGACGTCGCGGGCACAAACACCACTGCATCGGCGCCGGACAACACACCGCCTAAGCGTTCGAGTGCCGCGACCTGGGCATGTAAGGCGGTGTCGTATAGCAGCTCTGCCAGATACGGCGCCAGGCGTCGCTCGCCCGCGTCTTTGTACGCTTTAATGATCCGCGGCAGCGGATGCGTGTAAACGGCACATGCCAGGCACCGGTCGAGTGCTTCGGCCATCGCCGAGGACGTACCCTCGACCGAGCACTCGGTGCACAGCAAGTCTCCAAACGGGGCACCGCATCGAATGCAGCTATGCCGCGGGTCGATAAGCGCAAGCGCCGCCAGGCAGTCTTGGCAAATAAGCGCGCCGGAGCGCTCGCAGCCGGCGCATCGCGTGGGCGACAACGCCTCAAGCGCCTCGTGCGCCGCCCGCTCGGCAAACGGTAGCAATTCGTCAGCAAACGGTAGGATGCCGGCACTTTGCAGGCGTCCCGACACATTCAAATGTCTCTTCACGACACAACCCTCCCTACGCTCGGTCGCAGGGAGGGTTGTTGATTCAGCGCTATGGTACCCCGACGTGTTTGGGGCCAGACAGGTTAAATCCGTTTGCGGGCACTATTCGCCGGTGGGCGGTTGCGGTGCGGACGAGTTTTGGGTCGAGCCCTCGCCACCATCTTGACGCGGCTTGCGGGAACGACGACGGCGACGGCGCTTCTGGCCCTGGTCAGCCGAACCCTCGCCACCACGATCTTCGCGCGACTCGCGTTCGTCGCGAGCAGCGCCGCGCGCGGCCTTGGCGGCCGCCCCTCCGCCATCTCCGGGGCGACGGCGCGTGACCTTGACCTCGCCATCCGAGACCTGATCGGCCACGGAGGGCACCGAGGGCTTTTGCTGCGTGCCCGAGGAATGGCGACGACGCGGACGCGAGGCGCGCTCGTCATCGTTGCGCTGCTTGCCACCCTTGTCGGCAGGCGTATCGGAACCCGAACCACCCTTGGGGGCGGCACCGGCTTCGCGAGCGGCTGCGGCGCGGAAGGCGTCCTCGCGCTCCTCGCTCGACAAATGGCGGCGGCGACGGCGCGTGGGATTCATGCCACCGCCGCGGTTTTGCTGCTGAGGCTGCTGGGCCTCGCGCTCGCGGGGGGAGTTCTTGCCTGCGGGAGCGGCCTCGCCGGCATCGCCCGAACCCGAGCGCTTGCGACGACGACGTCCACCGGCAGCCTCCTCAGCCTCGGGCGCCTCGGCCTTGCCACGACCCTTACCGCGGCCGCGACCCTCGCCCTGGCTCTGACCGGCACGGGTATCGGCGTCCGCATCGCGACGGCGGCGCTTGGGCATCGTCGTCCCCGCCAGACGGTCGGCGCTCGACAGGCCATCGCCCACGTCGACGCCGTTCTCGCGATCGAGCTCCATAAGCGCCAGGCGCATCTCGGGCGACTCGATACGCTCGAGCACATCGCGCGTCACGCAATCGGGGCGGCAGTTGCAGCCCTGCTCGGCGGCCTTCTTTTTGCAGCCCTCAGAGCAGGTCATGTCGGCCAGGTTGACCTTAAAGACTTTGCCGTTCTCCAGGCGCAACACCAGCTGCTCACGCGGCGTGTCATATTCCTGGATGCGCGCCTTGCCAAGCGGCGTGTCGACAAGCGTCTTCTTTTTGGGCGCGCGGCTCTTAAAGTCCTTGTACGCCTCGAACTCATAGCGCAGGCAGCACATCAGGCGGCCGCAGACGCCGCTAATCTTGGACGAGTTGAGCGGCAGGTCCTGCTCTTTTGCCATGCGGATCGAAACCGGCTCAAACTGTCCGCCAAAGCGTGTGCAGCAGAGCTCCTGGCCGCACTGGGCATAGCCGCCCACCAGGCGGGTCTCGTCACGCACGCCAATCTGGCGCATGTCGACGCGAATGTGCAGCGTCGAGGACAGGTCCTTGACGAGCTGACGGAAATCGACGCGCTCCTCGGCCGCAAAGTAGAACACGGCCTTCTCGCCGCCAAACAGGTACTCGACGCCGACCGGCTTCATCTCGAGGTCGAGCTCCTTGACCAGGCGGCGGAAGTCGACCATGGCCTCGTCGCCCTGGATGGCCAGGTCGTCGGCAAGCTGCAGGTCGATGTCGCTCGCCACGCGCAACACGGGCTTGAGCGGCTGACCGATTTCGTCGAGCGGCACCTCGAAGGGGTCGGCCGTGACCAGGCCGATCTCGGTTCCGCGCTCGGTGGAGCAGATGGCATAATCGGCCTCGAGGATATCCAGATCCTGTGGGTCGAACCACAGGTCGCGCGAGGCGTAGGTAAACTTAACGGGTACAACTAACGGCATTTCAGTGCCTTCCTGATATCGAACAGCATGACCTCGATGGCCAGCTGGGGAGTAACGTTTCTGGCGATGTTGCGCTCAGCGGTGGCAACCGCCTCGAGCGCCTGGGTGGCACCCGCAACATTCGTCGCCGCGGCAAGCCGCCCGATCGTGTCGCGCACGTCCTCGTTCACAACGTCTGCCGCCTCATCCTGAAGCGTCAGCAGCACGTCGCGCATGAGCGTCCGCGCGCTCGCCAGCGCTTCCATGATACCCGAACGCTCGCGCGCGTTGAGTTCGCGCTTGTTGCGGTCCTCAAGCTGCTTCAATGCTCCACGCGACAGATAGTCGGCATTTTGCTCGAGCACCTTTTCCTGCGTGGACTTGACCTCGGCGAGCGGCGCCTTGACGGCGACGATGAGCGACTTGGCGCGACTGAGCACATCGGCCTCGTCGGCGGCGATGAGCGAGTCGATGGCACGGACCATCTGACGGCGGGCGTCCTGGCGCTCGGCGCTCTTAAGAAACTCGATGCCGCGTGTGGGGCTTCCCGCCACGGCGACCGCCATGCGGCAACGCGCAGGGTCCTGACCGGTGGCGCGGCTCACGGCCTGCGCGGCGACGGCGGGCGATACCAGCCGAAACGGCACGCACTGGCAACGACTCACGATAGTGGGCAGCATCACGTCGGCCGAGGTGCCCAGCAAGATAAACATAACGCCCTCGGGCGGCTCCTCGAGCGTTTTGAGCAGTGCGTTGGCGGTGTTGGCACGCAGTTGCTCGGCACGGTCGATGATGTAGACCTTGGCCTTGGCACGGATGGGCGCCAGTGGCACGTCATCGAGCAGCTCGCGGGTCTGGGCAATGAGGTAACCCGTGGCGCTCTCGGGCGTGTAATAGTGCACATCGGGGTGCGTATGGCGGGCGACGCGCACGCAGCTATCGCATGAGCCGCAGCCATCCTGCTCGCACAGGAAGGCTTGGGCGAGCGCCCACGCGGCGTCGAGCTTGCCCGCGCCGGGCGCGCCCAAAAACAGGTAGGCATGCGATGCGCGACCGCTAGCGACGGCATTGGTCAAAAAGTCGCGCACGCGCTCTTGGGTGTCGAGCTTGGCCAGCAGGCTTGCCTGAGCGGGAGCCATGTTACTCGGCCTCCTTGGCAAGCGCGGCGGCGACGGCTTCCCGCGGAATGTCGAGACCGTACGCGCGAACCTGCTCGACCGTCTGCGCGAAGACGTCCCCGATCGGCGCGGTGGCGTCGATGAGCTTTACGCGAGCGGGTTCCTCGGCAGCGATAGCGCAAAATCCCTGGTAGACGCGCTCTTGGAAGGCTATGCCCTTTGCCTCCATGCGGTCGGCCGCGCCGCGGGCAGCCATGCGCAACGCCGCCTGCTCGGGCGTGATGTGGTAGACGAGCGTGAGCGCCGGGTGCGTACCCGCGACGGCCAGGTTGTTGGCGTCGCGCACCATCCGGCGATCAAGGCCGTCGGCAAACGCCTGGTAGCAGGTCGTGGAATCGTAGAAGCGATCGCACAGGACCACCTTGCCGGCAGCGAGGGCAGGCGCGATGACCTCGTGCACTAGCTGGGCGCGCGCCGCCTCATAGAGCAGCAGCTCGCAGGTGTCTCCCATCGCCGTGTTGGCGGGGTCGAGCAGCAGGGCACGAATCTTTTCGCTGATGGCGGTGCCGCCCGGCTCGCGCAGGGTCACGACCTGATAACCGGCAAGGTCAAGCACGCGGGCCAGCAGGCGCGCCTGCGTGGACTTGCCGGCGCCATCGACACCCTCGAGCGTAATGAAGCTATGTTGAGCGGGCTCAAAAGCCATGGGCGCAGCCCCTTCCTACAAGGCGCGTAAATGCAGATATATCAACCAAGCCATGATACCCCAGTGCTCGGCGCGTCCCAAATCCAACCTAGCCATCGAGGCATCCCCGAAGTTGCGGTGAAATAGGGACTGATTGAAGCTCTGAGACCGCCCAACAGTCCCTATTTCACCGCAACTTATGATGGGGAATTTTGGACGCTGGGTATAATCGTCATATTGCATTGAAATGTGGCGAAAGGAGTGGCAATGTCTCGGTATTGCGCCTCGTGCGGCAAGCTTCTTGCAGATGATGCCAAGTTCTGCACCTCGTGCGGTGCACCCGTTGAGCAAACAACCGCGAGCGATAGCCAGCCCGCTTTTGAGCAGACCGGTTCCCTCGATACGCCGCAAGCCAAGGCGGACGACCCCCTCGTCTATCGCCCCGACCCCGCCGCAGGCCCCGCGGCCGTCGAGACCACGCAGCGCACACCCGTCGCGAGCGGCTCGCCCCAACAGCAGCCGGCTCCCGCATACGCGCCCGCTTCGCCACAGACCCCCGCTCCCAAAAAGAGCGGCACCGGGCCGCTTATCGCCGTTATCGTTGTGCTGGTGGCGATCATCATCGCCCTGGTCGTTTTCTTTGTGATCAAGCCTTTCGACAACGCCGCCACGCAGACGACTGCCGAGGTAGCTAAGCTGCACCATGACGTCGACGACGATGACCTAAAGCCTCTCGGCGATCCCAACAGCCTGTACGACGATGATGACGATGACGACGAGGATGGCGGCGAAGCAACACTCTCCGAGCAGAACCTCTACCGCCGACTGAGCGAATACTACGACTTGCTAGAAGACCTCGACAACTACGTCCGTGGCTGCGCGCAGAACTTCAACGGCAGCTATCTGGAAGAGGATCGAACCACCCGCCAAAATCTCGCCGACGTCGCCGAGCGCACAGAGGACACCATCGAGCAGTATTACGACATCGTCGAGGACCTGGACGTCCCGACGAGCTCCAAGAACTACAGCTCCTGGAAGGACATCATCGCCCTGTACGACGACCTGGATCACCGCATTGACGCAATCTGTGATGCCTGGGAGATCAGCCTGAAATACGCCAAGCCTGCGGACCACAAGAATGAGATCGTGGCGCCGCTGTCGCGCGACAACGTGGCGGGCACCAATGACAATAAGTACCGCCTAGACTTTGAGGAGCGCTATCCCGGCGCCAAACCCGTCGAAGTGAACTAGCGCTTTGTCGTTCCCGAGCCGGCAGTTAGGTGTTCCTATAGTTTTGTCAACCGTCGGGGCTACTCCCGGTAGGGCACCCGGTCGCGCATCACGGCGTATATCGCCCTGAGCCGCTTCCTCGCGACGGCCTTGAGCGCCCGCCCGTGCCCCATGCCCCGCGCCCTGCAGGCCCGGTAGTACTCGCCGTAGCGCCCCGAGGACCTCACCAGGCTGTTGCACGAGAAGATCAGCAGGGACTTGAGCCTCGCGTCGCCGCGCCTGGACGCCCTGACCGACCTCACCGACGTGCCGGAGCTCCTCACCCTCGGGGCTATGCCGCAGTACGAGGCCAGGTGGTCGTGGTCCGGGAACCTCCCGATGTCGACCGACACCGCGAGCTGCGCCGCGGTCCTCGGGCCGATGCCGGGCACGGTGAGCAGGCACGCGTAGGTCTCGTCGCCCTCGAGCAGCGCCGCCGTCTCGGCCTCGAGGGCCCCGGCCTCGTCGAGGGCCTCCGATATCCGGGCGGCCAGGAACCTGACCTGCCTGTTCTCGGCCTCGACGAGCGCCGGCGGGGGCGCGGTGGAGGCGGCCGCGGCCTCCCCGGCGGCCTCGGCCCGCGGGCCCTCGGCCCCGGAGCGGGCGATCCCCCACGCCCCGCCGAACCCGGCGAGCAGCTCCAGCCACCGCCGGTCCGACAGGTCGACCGCGGCCTCGAGGGCCGGGCAGGACTCGAGCAGCACCGCGCGCAGGCGGTTCTTGTCCCTGGTCGCGCAGGCGACGACGTGGTCGCGCTGCGACGAGAGGGCGCGGGCGGCCTCGAGGGCCTCGCCGCGGCCCGGGACCCCCGACAGGGAGTCCGGCACGCCCAGGGCGGTCCGCGCGATCACCGCGGCGTCGCGCTCGTCGGTCTTGGCCTCGCCGGCGAACAGGCCCGCGGCGCGGCTGGCGGCGAGCCCGGGCAGGTAGGCGACCCCGAGCCCCGCGGCGCGGGCCCGCCTCACGGCGAGGGACCCTATGTTGCGGAACTGGTCGACGACGACGAGCGTGCCGGCGGGCGCGGAGGCGAACAGCGCGTCGAGCTCGGCCTCCCTGTTGCGGACGGGGGCGCTGGCCAGCACCTCCCCGTCGCGGTCGATCAGGCAGGCCCAGTGCGACGACTTGCCGACGTCCAGGCCGAGCACGGCCGCGGGTCTGGTGGATGGCGCTTTCACGGTGGTATCCTTCCGGTAGACGTTCGACCGGATGGCCTCCCCCTCGGCACTCACATTACCAGCCGCGGCGCCTGCCCGGCACTTTCCTATCAGCCGTCGGGGGCGGCGCGCCCCGCGCCGGCAGCACCCAACAGGCCCTCTCGGGGGCAGGGACGTTCGGCCGTGCGCGGGCGCCCGGTCGGCGGCCCGTTCTGGGCGCGCCTCAATCGTAGCCCGAGACGGTCCCAGGCTGACAATTTCGACTGTAATGGACGTTCCTAAACTGCCGGCAGAGACGATATGAGCAGGACATAAAAACATTGAGAGCCCCTGCTGCATGAAAATCCGCGGATTAGGCCGACAATGGTGAGTGTCTAATTCAGCCGCGGCGGCCGCGCCGCATTCATGGAAGGGGCTCCCATGCTCGATACTACCACCTTCGTCGGCCTCGACGTCCACGCCCG
>DBGDFS010000023.1:0-29007 GCA_048342015.1 Collinsella sp.
CGCTTCAGCTTCTCTGCCGCAAGCCCGCCGAAGATGGTCTCTTCGCCTGCAAGGGACGCGAGGTCCCTTGCGACGGCTTCCAAGTCTTCGGAACTTACGGTGAGCAAGCTGCCGCATTCGTCCAAATGCGCCGCCGCATCCATGAGCTCAGGGCGATTTCGCAGGTATTCGACGTACTGCAGTTCCTCGGGCTCGAACTCAACGCGGTTGAGCACCGTTATGCGCGGGCTCACGCCGCGGCGCAAAAAGCGCGAGTCTAGCTCGCATGCCTTCATCGTCAGCGCGAACGACGCCATGGCGCCAGCGCGCGGGTCGATCTCCATGCCTGAAAGGTTCTTCTCGAGAATCAGCCTTGCGGCGTCGCGGCCGGTGTAGCCGTCTTCGATGTACATCTTCGACAACAGCTCGAAGGCGTATACGAGGATATGGCCCGAGCCGCATGCGGGGTCGACCACCGTGATGTCCTCGGGAGTCGATATTTTCTTGAACTCGGTCTCGGCGTCCTCGTCGGGTTTTACAAAATACGGCATGTCCTTGGGCAGCTCGGAATCGGGCCTGTTGAGCATCCACAGGCGCCCAAGAGAGTTCTCCGTAAGGTAGCGCACGATCCAGTTGGGCGTGAACAGCTGGGTTGCCGGAGCGATGGACTCGCGCTCGGCCTTCTTGCCTTTCTTGAAGCTGGCGAACACCTCGTCTTTGCGCTCGCTGACGTAGTACTGGTACATCCACCCTACGATTTCGACGCCCTCGCGCCAGTCCTCTTCGGGGATGGACGTCACGAGCTTCTCCACGACGCCGCCTTCGCGCAGGAGGCCGTCGGGCAAAAGAAGCTCCATGGCGCCGCCAATCTTGTCGAAGACGGCGGGCATGCATGCGGCGAGCTCATCGCACTGCGCCAGGAAGATCGCCCTGAAAAGCGCCTCATCGTCGCCGCGTTGGACGAGCTCAGCGACCTGCGTCTGGTCGAGCGCCTCGAGGGGCAGGTCCATCGCCTCGGCTAGCGCTTGGGGCCGAAACGCCCCATCCGCGCCCGAAAGCACGCGAATGTGGCTCGGGAGTCTGTCGTTTAGCTCCATGAAGCGAATGGCCAAGAGTCGGTTGAACCAAGTGTAAGCCGCCCGTTCCACGAGCTCTCGGTATCCGCCGTCGGCGGCAAGGCGCAGCAGCTCCGCGCGCTGCTGGCGCTCAGCGGACGTGAGCACGCGGCCGTCGATGGCGTCGGCGGTGCCGGGCAGGCTGCCCTTCTCCAGGATGCCGTACTTCATGCAGCGCTTCTGCACGTCGGAGATGAGCTCGCGGCGTGCCCAGATCGCATAGTTTTTGATTGCGGTGTCGTTCATCGTTCGCTCCTATTTGATCTTGGCGAGCAGGTCGCCGAATTTCGCGTAGTTGACCTTCACGCCGTCGTCGAGGTCGATGGCGATCATCTGCTCTGCGTAGTGCGCGATCTCCTGCTCATAATCGGAGGCCTCTTTGAGCTGGTCCTGGAGCTTCTTCACGCGCTTCTGCAGGGCCATCCGCTGGCTGCCTGAGGCTGATTCGAGCTGGCTTTCGCAGAACTCGATCTGCGAGCGGTAGCGCTGCTGCTGGGGGTGTATGTACTCGGTACGGATCCTCGCGACCATGTCGGGCGTGTAGCGGTGCATGTATATCAGGCACTTGAAGCCGTTCTTCTTGCCTGAGTCGAACATCCAGTAGATGGGGCGCTTCTTGTAGATCTGGCAGTGGTCCTTGAAGAAGTCCTTCAGGAAGTACGAGCGGATGACGTCGCGCGCTGGCTTGCCCTCGCCGCCGAGCGCGTCGGCGATGTAGCGCAGGTTCTGCTCCAGGGTCTCCTCGCCGTAGGCCGCCTTGACGAACGCGACCGTGTGGGCAACGATGTCGTCGTCGCCGAAGTAGTCGTCGTCCGTCACGGGGATTATCCCGTCGTCGTCGCAGGGGTACGTGGGGTCAGGGATGCGCGCAAGGTAATCGGCCTCGGTGGCGCCCTGGTCTGCGAGGATCAAGCCGTCCTCGTCGAGCGAATAGCGGCCCATCATGCAGCCGACCGCATAGCTGAGCAGGCTTTTTATCTCGCGCTGCAGGTCAGCCTTGCGCACCGACACGTACTTGTCCTCAA
This sequence comes from Collinsella sp., assembly GCA_048342015.1. GTDB lineage: Bacteria > Actinomycetota > Coriobacteriia > Coriobacteriales > Coriobacteriaceae > Collinsella. The sequence goes on from DBGDFS010000023.1 coordinate 2,120, forward strand.
CCTCGATGGGAACTTCGCCCACCATGTCGTATATCTCGGCGAAGATGCGGTTGAGCTCCTCCTCGTTCGCTTTGAGCCTGTTGAAGCGGTCCTCGCACTCCTTTTCCCATGCGGCGTATTTATCGGCTATCAGGATTGCCATAGCTTGTCTCCTTTATCCCAGGCGGATGCTGTCGAAGCCTTCGAGCTCTTTGAGCAGGCGCGTCTTCAGCTGCGCCAGGTACTCGTCGATCTCTTCCTCGCTGCGAAGCGCCTTGGCGGGAAGCACCGAGCTGCGCGGCACGACCTTGGGCTTAGACGCGGGCTTGGTCGGCGCGGAGGGCTCGACGGGGCGGCTGCCCGGGTTCGGCTTCGGGCGCTGCGCATCCCTCACCGCCACGTCGATCTTCGTTAGTTGCGAGTTGCGCCATGCGTCTATCTGCGCCCCGATCGCGTCGAGGCGAGAGCACGTTTCCGCTTCGTGGATGCTCGCGCGCTTTTGAACGCGAGATTCCCCTGCGCCGGCCACGATCGCCGCGCAAGCGCCCGCGGCGGGCGCACCTTCGGACTTGGCGTAGCTCTCGATCTCGTCATACGCCGAGTCGAGCCTGCCGAGCATATCGTCGCGCTTCGCGGTGCACAGCTTCAAGTAGGACTTCGTCGCCTTCTCGGTCAGCCCGCCGAGATCCTTGATCTTGCCATAGGGCTTTTCGGCTTCGACGATCGCGCGTATGTCGGCAAGCGCCGATTGGACATCGACGTCGCCCTCGATGTACGCCGACTCGCTCCTCATGGTGTCCAGCGTCTTGAGCGCCTTGTCGAACAGCTCTTTTTGGTTCGTATCGAAGAATCTCCTTACCTCGCCGAGGTCTTCCTCGTTGTCCATGATGTCTTCGCTCAAGTTGCGGAGCTCGCCCAGCAGGGCCTCGGGATCGGCTTTTTGGCCGAGAACGGAGCTGGCGAGGTGTACGCCCTTATCGATCGTCTCTCGGCCGGGATAGGGCTTCGCCCCTCGGTACTTGCTTGCCAGCATGTCTCGAAGGACGCTGACGCGGTCTTCGAGACAGTCCTTGACCGCTTGGACGAGCCCGTCCTCGTCTGCGGGCGGGTTGGCTGCGCTGTCGAGTTCCCGCAGGACCTCTTTGGCCTTCGAGACGAGCGCGGTCGGTATGCTTTTCCTTATGGCTATGGTCGCCTTGTCGATCTCGGATTGCTTTCTCAGGTACGCCGGCATCTTCGGGTCGCTCGCCGAAACGCGTGCCCCTCCGTAGGAGACCGTGGCTTGCTGTCTGTTTATGAGCTTCGCGGCGACCGAGGCGACGTCTATCTCGCGCCAGCCGAACGGCTTGCCTTGGAAGTTGCGCTGCAGGTCGCCAACTGTGGTTGCCTGGTGCAACTGTCCGCGGGCCCGCAGGTACGCGAGCATCGCCTCGGCGGCCCCTGCGTTGCCGCCGAGCTCTCCGTCGGAGTTCATTTGCAGGTTGCGACCCACCAGAACGTCGCGCAGCTGGGCGTCATTGTCGATAGGCGAGTCTATGAGGGTCGATTTCGTGAATATTGCGCTGGCCAGCTTATCGAGAACGCCCTCGATCTTCTGCTTGGCCGTACTTGCAGGGATCTGCACCGATTGACCCGCAACCGAGACGCGGGCGTGCACGATGGCGTCCTCGATGAGGCCTTCGGCCTCCTTGCGGTTCTCAACGGCCTCTTCCTGCTTGCGCTGGATGATGTTCTTCTTCGCCTGGGAGTCGTCGCTGCTGGCCTTGGTCTGGGCGTACTTCTTGATTTTGGCGGCGTTGTAGAGGATGTTGTAGTAGTCGCTTTCCGTGTCGAGCACCAAAAGGGCTTGATCGGTCGACTTCAGATCGAGCTCGCCGTCCGAGGCCTCGGCGAGGGCGGTGTTGGCCAGCGTGACGACGTTGAGCCTCATGCCCTGCTGGGACTGGCCTACGATGGTGTCGTCGATGTAGCGATCGATCGGAAAGTCGTTCGCGCCCTTGCGGAATCGCTTGTCGGTGAAGATCTTGCTGAAGATGATCTTCTGGACCTCGTCGATGACGTTGGCGGGGTCTATCTTCTCGTCTTTGATCTCGCGCGCCACCTCCTGCTCGGTGTCGGTCAGGAACGCGTACCGGTCGCCCGTTCGCGCCACGTAGTTCTCTCGCACGAGGCGCTCGAGGCTTTCCTTCACCGCCTCCTTTTTCGCCTTCATATCGGCATCGATGCGGTCTGCCATGAGGATGGCGATGTTTCCGATGCACGGCTTGACGTCGTTGATGTAGTTGATCAGGTACAGCACCTTCAGCACGTCGATGTCCTGGGGTTGTATGGTGTAGTCCCTCTCAGCGGCGTCGCGGCAGCGCACGAACACCTGCTTGATGCCGTGGTCAAGCTCCTTCTCCAGCGTGTCGAAGAAGCGCCAGAAAGGAACCAGGCTGCTTTCGTCGCCGCCCTCGACCGCCTGTGCTGCCTCTTGGTAGCTCGACAGCATGCTTCGCTCGCCGGTTGAGAGGCTTTTGCCCTGGTAACCATGGCGGCGAATCTCCTTCAGCACGCCGGGCATGAGCTTGAACTGGTAGTCCACGAACGGGAAGCAGTCGACGAAGTCCTCTTCGCCGGGAAAGCCCTTGAGGTCGCTGCGGGAGTCCTCGAAAGAGAACAGGTTCTTCAGAACCACGTCCTTGGTGGCATACTCGTCTTTCAGCAGAGCTGCGGCAGCTTGGCTCTTGTCGAGCACGCGCTTCTTGATGACCTCGTCCACGCTCGACGAGGAAAGCGACAGCCTGGTGGCGAAGCGGCCCTGAATCTTCGAGAAGTCCATGGACACGACGTTCATGAGCTCGTCGATGGCCTCTTGGCTCGTTACCACCATCCAAACGCGGCCGCCGCAGTTGTCGCAGAACTTCTCCATGAAGGTTTGGAGGTTGAGCATGCGGCTGGTGTCGCCGTTGAGGTACTGGCCCATCTCGTCGATCATGAACAGCAGGCGGAAGCGCTTGCCGCACTCCGCCTCGCGCTTCTGGGCGTACTCGTTGATGTCGTCGACGAGCGCGCCGAAATCGACGAGCGCGGCATCGGAGCTGTCGGCCCAGTCGGTCACCGACTTGATGGACATGCCGCACGCCCTGTTGGCCGCCTCCGCGACCTCCTCGCCGAACATGTCGTAGCTCTCTCGGTCGTCAACCCAGGGGGTGCCGGTGATGTCCTCGTAGGCAGAGCGGAACTCGTTTGTCTTGCCGCGATCGTCTATGAGCTTCTCGAAGCGGGCGAGCTTGTAGTCCATGCCGTAGAAGCCGAGGTGCTCGTAGAATACGCGCGCGATCGACCGGAGCACCGCGGTCTCCGAGGTCTCGCCCTCCTTGTAGCAGCCGCCCTTGTCGTCGATGTTGAACAGGATGGTCTCCGCGCAGGCGTCGGAGGCGCGCACGATGCTCGCGTAGGTCATGGGGTCGTCGAACTTGCCGTCGAAGTACTCGACGGCGCGCTTGCCCTCGACCTCCTTGTTTTCGAGAAGGTAGCTGAGCATCTTCAGGAAGTGCGATTTGCCGCTTCCGAAGTAGCCTTGGATCCAGACGCCGGTGTTTCGCTCTGGGCTGTCGAGGCCGCGCTCGTAGGACTGGAAGAAGTCGGCGAAGTGGCGCTGCAGCTCGCGCGTCACGACGTATTCATCGAGCTCCTGCTTGATGGTGCTCTGCTCGCCGACGCTGATGACGCCGTTGATGTACCTGTTGATGTCTCGCTTGAACATCTCCTGAATCTTCATGGCTTATCTCCTAAATCAGGTCGAAGGCCCGGTAGTAGTTTCCGTCTTTGAGCTTCCCGTACAGGCTGAGAGACCCTCCGTCGAATGTGCCCGGGTAAGCAACGACGACCGGCACGTCCCGAAAGGCGCTCTGCATATTGTTGAGCACGTTGTGAACCCTTACGAACGGGAACGCCTCGCCGACGCCCGTGATGAGCAGCACGTCTCCGGGAGCGTGGGGGCTCCAATCGATGGCCTCCACGTAGGCTTCCGGCGTGGCGATGCGCTGAACCTGCTTGAGCAGGCCTTCGCTCCCGCGCTTTTCTTCCTGGCCGGGCAACCGATCAAGCACTCTCTTCGATTCAGCAATAGAGAGCAGCACGTCGTAAAGGTTGCGTTCGACCACGTTCGCCCTCACGCCGTCCGAACCGTATTTCCCTCCGCGCGAGTCGGAGACGACCCTGCGGAAGAAATCCCTCGCGGCGGGCTCGAGCGTGGGATCGTAGCAGAACGTGAAGATGCCGGCCTCGTTGCCAAGACCCTTGTTTGCCAGGAAATCGGCGTCGTTCAGTTTCGAGACGAGCGATTTGCATCGGCGCTCGAAATCCTCTTTCTGCATAGGCGTCGCCATCAGCATACCTCCCTGCAATTGAACGCGGGCAGAGCCGCGTAGTCGCCCTTGGCCTCGATGGCGGCCCTTACCTCAGGATCGATGTATATCGGCACGAGCCTCTCGCTGCGCGCGCTTTCGAGCATGCCGACTTCGACGAGGCATTTCTTGAGCACCTGTTTCAATTTCGCGATGGTGGTTTCGGAAGACGTCGCGAAATTATCGAACTCCTCCTCAAGCCTGACGAAGTAGGCATTCATATCGGTTGCGGAAAATGAGTAATCGAGCTCAGCGAACCTGCGGGCGATCTCATCGAGCATGAAGTGCCTAACCAGGGGATAGGCGCACATCATCATGTATAGATTCGCCTGGGCAGCGGCGTCCGGAAGTCCCTCCGCCACGATTTCGACGATTTCCCTGCTGCGGACCGCATCGATTCGTTTGTTGCACGCCTTCGATATCCTCGTAAGAGTGCGCTCCGTCGGATATTGGAAGAGGTTCTCCCTCTTGACCGCGGCTGCCGCTTCGACGTCGCTCATTCCGCTGAGTCTCATCGCCGCCACGATTCGGCATTCTCTTAGAAGCCACTGCTCGCGTGCGATGGTGTTTCCCATTAGCTTTTTGCCAGTTGGCACTAGAGCTTCGCCTCCTCGAACAGCTCCTTGTTCGCCAGAATCTCCTCCGTTGCAAGCGAGGTCATCAAGGCAGATAAGCTCATGCACTTTTCCTCGGCGATCTTCTCAAGGGAGGCTTTCATCTCTTCGCTCGCAGCGAACACCACTCGCTCGGTCTTTCTGCCGGCGAGCACCTTTTTCCTCAATTGACTTTCATCCACGTGATCACATCCTTGCGTATCGGGTGGTATGAAAACTGTGCACAATTTTAGCACTGACGATTCGATTGGTTGGCGTGCAGCATGGGTTTGGTCGTTTTATCGCTTCAGAAATAGCTGGAGGCGGTCTAGCTTTTGGCCTGTTTTGCGATCCGGAGCTATGCAACGTGGAATTACCGAATCGCATATACCACGGTTCGCGAATTGGCGGTCTGGTACGAGCAGGTCGCGAAAGCGAATACTTTGCTCGACCCATCGTATTCAAGTAGAACGAGGTCGCTTTTGCCAATCCACTCCGCAATCGCGCCAGGATCGTCGAAGCTTGGGCACACGGTCTCAGCGCAGGCGTCCACGACGTCCACGGCAATGACCGATAGCTCATACGTGCCGTCATCGCGGGTATGCAGGAAGATGCGCGAATGGCTTCGCGCGTAATCTTCATCGCTGTACTTCGCGAAATCCGCGAACACGCTGCCGTCCGACATGTTGTGCCCGTAAATCGGAACGAGGAGCGACATTTCCGTGCAGTCGGCGTCGATGTATGGGGTGCCGTAGCCTCCTTGGCCGAGCGCATCCTGATAGAGATAGACGTTCGGGTTCTGCTTGTCGGCCTTGGCTACCGGCTGGCTTATGCTCGTGTTGGGCACCTCCACCCACGCGACGATTTCCTGGGACAAGCTGTCCCAGTCGATTCCCCAGGGCTCCTCATGCTCGTTTTCCCCTGATACGGCGCCTTCGAGCGACTGTGCGACCTCGGCCTTGTCGTTATCGTCTGCGGCGATCCAGGTGCATAGCGCGGCGACGACGAGTGCGGCGATCACCAGGCCAAGGCCTTCGGCGATCTTCTTCTGCTTCTTCATTTACGCTCTTTCCAATAAAGAAGGCGGGCCTCGATCGAAGCCCGCCTGAACTTGCAGCGATTTGTTGTTACTGCTCGACAGGTTCGGCGGTCGGTTCCTCAACCTCTTCGCCGGCCTTCTTGCGGCGCTTCGCCGCGGCATAGGCCGCGCCGGCCGCACCACAGCCCACGATTACCGCCGCGCTTGCCGCAACAGCCGCCTTGGCCGCATCGGCGCCCGTCTTGGGGTATCCCTTGCCTACGGGGTTTTGGGGAGCATCAGGCTCAGGAAGCTCGATGGTCTGCCCAGCGTCTTCGATGTCCTCATGCTTCGCGATGACGTTGTCGCCATCGTCGGCGAGCTTCTCGAAGAACACGAGGGACTTGCCAGCAAGGTCGACGGTGTTTAGCTCGAACACGACCTCCGCGGTGCCGTCGGGCGCCTCAGGCTCGAAATCCGTCTCAATCACCATCGGGTTGCCCGCAGCATCCGCAACGGGTTCGCCGGTCGCCTTGTCCACGAGCGTGGTGAACAGCTTGTAGCGGCTGCCGGGGGTCAGCCCCTCGAAGCTCACCTCGTCCACGAGCGTCGCGCCTTCGCCCACGGTACCCTGGTTGGTGCCGGTTTCAGCATCGTGGGCCTTGGTGGCGATGTCGACGACGTTGACGGTCTGGCCCTCGTCGCCGATATCCTCGTGGCTCATATAGACGTTGCCTTCGGCATCGAGCATCGATTCGAACGCAACGAGCGAGGTGCCTGCAAGGCCGGATCCGTCGAAGTTGAACTCGATGTCAACCGACCCCTCGAAACCCTCCGCCGCGAACTCCTTCTCGGCCGTGATCTCGTTGCCCTTTGCATCGAGCGCGGGCTGGCCGGTGGATTTGTCCATGAGCTTGCCGGTTACTTTGTAGGTTTCGCCGGGGATGCATCCCGTGTAGGCGACGCTGTCGATGATCGACATGCCGCTGCGCGCCTGGCCCTCATGGGTACCGCTGTCACCGTCGGCCGCGGTGGTGCCCATTGCCTTGGGCATGTTCTCGACCACGATGGCGAGCTTGGCTTGCATGGGCTCGTCGGCCATGGCGACCATGCCCTGGTCGTTCACCTGGAAGTCATAGATGCGGGCCTCGCCCTCGTCGTCGACGTCGTCGATGACGTAGCCGTCCGCCGCGGCGACCTCCTGCATGTGGTAGCTGCCATGCTTCAGGTACTTGAGCGCTATGACGCCGCCTGCGTCGGTTGTCAGGGTCTCGTCGAAATCGCCTGAGTCGCTCCAGACTCGGAAAATGGCGCCATCAATCGGGGTCTCGCCGTCGATTGAGCTCACTTTGACGATCTGCAGCTCGGTCGGGGCATCGGCCACATCAATCTGCTCATCGAACACCGAGACTTCCTGGCCCTGGTAGGTCAGGGCAACGCTTTTCTCGGCCACGTCGAGGGCGTAGCCCTCTTTGGCCTTCGCCTCGTATACGGTGTATGTCCCCAGGTAGAGCGGCTCGCTGGTCGCGCGTCCCTCAGCGCCGGTGGTGAGAGTCGCCACGATCTGCCCGTCTGCGTAGCGCAGGGTCCCGTCGGGGGTGGAGACGTCGCCTTCGGCCTTCACGATGTAGGTGGAGCCGTCGACGGGCGACCCCGTCTCGGAGTCGGTCTTCGAAATGGTTACGGTGCCTTTCTGGGGCGCGTCCTCGAAGGTCAGGACGATCGGGTCGTCCCATCCGCGGTAGTCGGCGGAAACCGTGAAGGCTGCCGGCTCGGAATCGAGGACGTAGCCCTCGGGCGCTGCGACCTCCTTCAGAAAGTAATGCCCCTCCCCCAAAACCATCGGCAAGGTGAGCTCGCCGCGCTCGTTGGTGGTCCACGTGCTCATGACCTCCTCGTCCGGGTAGTGGAGGGTATAGGTGACGAGATCGCCGTCGGCGTCATACAGCTCGAAGCTCGCCGCAAGAGGAACCCGCTTGCCGGTTTCGGCGTCGGCCTTGACCACCTTGATCGGCGTTTGCGGGATCTTGTTGCCCACCAGAACCGGTGGATCGTACTGTCCTTCGTCGGAGATCGCGATCTTGAAGTCCTCGACGGCGAGGAGGGTCTTGCCGTGCTCCGCCTTGAACTTCGCGGCGACGTCTGCGGGGATCACCTCGTGCACGGAGTAGATGCCGTACGCAAGCGCCGCGCTCCAGCCCTCGGGCTTCGCCCAGCCGTTCACCTCCGCGTTGCTGTCTTTGGTCGTGGCGAGCCCGTTCTCGTCGGTCGTTATGGTGCACACGACGCCGCCGGGCGCAACCTCCTCGCCGGTCTCGGGGGATGCTACAGGGTTCGCCGAATCGTTGATCAGCTGGAACTCAACGCCGGGCACGAGCACCCGCTTGACGTCCTGCGGCATGTCGCCTGCGCCCTCGGAGTAGATAGACACCGGCACCTCCTTGACGAGGCGGTAGTCGCCGCGTTTCACGGTGTCCTTCGTCACAGGCGAGTTGTAAGTCGAAACGGCTTCGATGCTGTCGTTGTCCGACTCCACTTTTACGAGATGCGTTTCGGGCGCGTTGCCTCGGCCGTCGTCGAGGTTGTAGCCGCAAGGCGCCTTCGTTTCGGTAACGAGGACGGTGCCGAGCGGGATGACCGGCGTCGTCCCGTCGGACGCGTAGTAGAGCGCATCGCCGCGCACCTTCCAATCGCTGCTCAGGTGGGCTTTGCCCTCATCGTCGGTCGCAAGGACCCACGTGCGCTCGGGCGAGCCCGATGCGCGGGCCTCTTTGACCGAGGAGTAGATTCCCTTGTAGTACTCGACGGTGAACTCGGCGCCGGCAAGTACGGAGTCGCCCTGGGGCTGGGCCTCTTCAGTGGTGGCGTCTGCCTTGGCTACGACGACGTCGACGGCGTTCGACTGCGGCGTGTCCTTAACATGCCCGGCCGCAACGGTGGCGGCCTTGTCGGGCTCGACCGTCACCGCGTAGGCGGCCTCGTCGATGGCGAACCCCGGTGCGGCCTTCGACTCCTTGAGCCAGTAGTCGCCGGGCTCCACCTCGTCGATCCTGCCGCGGCCGGAGTCGTCCAAAGCCATAACGGAGATCGCCTGCGTGCAGCCCTCGTCCGAATAGAGCGTGTACTCGGCCGCAAGGGAATACGCGTCGTTGCCGCTGCTCATGGCGTCGTTGCTCGACTGCTTCTCAAGCTCGACGCTGCCGTAGGGCGTGTAGCTGAACGAGACGATCATCTGCGAGGAGCTTCCCGTGTAGAGCTGGAACGCCTTGAAGGACTGCTTGACCTCGCCCATGCGCGAGTACATGAGGCGTCCCGTGGCATCGCCGTTGATCACCGAGCCGCTGTCGTCGAAGCCGAGCACGTTCTGCTGGCACCACGAGCGAAACGCCTGGGTGCACCCATGCATGGCCTGGTCGCCGCTCGAGCTGTACGTGTCGGACAGGATGATGTGCGTGAGCGCTGCGTAGCGTGCATCGTTCATCGGCGTGCCGTCGTACCAGGCGCTGGGCCACATGGAGTGGTCGAAGCCCGGACCGCCCCATCCGAACCACAGGTCGGCGGCGGCTTCGGCGTCGCGGCCAGACGCGGTGCTCAAGGGCGCCTTCTCGTAGCCGCCCTCGGAAGGCGTCGCCTTAGAGGGCTGGGCGCAATAGGCCATCTGGCCGTCTGCCCACATCCACGTGGTGAAGAATCCCGCGTAGGGGATGTTGCCGCCCACGCTCAGGTAAGCGGTTTCCGCCGCGTGCGCCTCCTTCGCGCCGAGCGATGATAGCGCGCCAGCAACGCTCGACGCTGCGAGCAAGAGGGCGAGCAGGCAGCGCACGAGCTTCCCGCGCACGTCTTCGGGGCTCGCGGCCCGGGCTGTTTCCTTGCTTTCATCCATGATGCACCTCCTAGCGGTTACGGGAGTCGAAAGGGGCATGTTCGTCGGCGAGCGCCGATGCGCCGCTTCGGGCGTCGCTCGCGCGCTGCGCCAGGGTGCGCTCGTCGCGCGCCTTGGACTGCGCCTGCAGGTAGCGGCTTCGCGCCTCGTCGAGGGCCCCCTTGATCTGCGCCGGCATCGCGTAGACGACGTCCCGCATGGGCTTGCCGTCTTCGCCCGCCACGGGTTTCCCCTGGTCGTCGAGCAGGGTCTTCGAAAGGCGCACCTCGCGGTTCGCGAGCAGCGGGATATCCCGGTAGTCTTCCCCCTTGAAGCGCGAGGGGTTCACGAAAAGCGGGCTGAACTGGTAGTAGCCCACGTCGGTTCCGTCGATGACGGTCCCTTTGGGCAGCGTCACCGAGTTGAACGTCCTCGTCTCGCCCGTGGCGCGGTCGACGTACTCGATGTCGGTGCGCACGAAATCCTTGTGGAGCGTGACGTAGACGTTCTTCTTGTCTTCGCTCATTGCTGTCTCCTTTGCATGTTCTTAGGTTTACTCGCAAGGCCTGGTGTGGAAGGGCCTTGCATTGCGCGGCCGCTTTTAGCGCCGCGGCCGCCCGGCGCAGGTCATCCCATCGCGACCACCTCCCTTCGGTTTAGCCGGTTTCGCTAGAAGCCGCTCATGGCGTCCCTTGCCCACGAGCCGCTCTTCGCGAGCGACAGCACCAGCAGGACGCACATGGCCAGGTACTGCAGCGCGTAGGTGAGCCCGTTGGTTATCCCGTCGATCGGGGTGCCGGTTCCGGGGTTAACAGCCACCAGCCCGCCCAGGACGAGGGGGAACGCTATGAGCAGCACGAGTATCACCAGGCCGGCAAGGCACACGGATACGAAGTTCTTGATGTATCCGACGCCCACCTGGCGCGTCTCGTCGAGCGCCATGAGCGAGAGGGGGATCGGCGCGAGCATCGCCAGCACGTAAAGCTGTATGGCGCGCGCCCAGCAGACGACGAGGCTCACTATGTAGGCGACGAGCACCACGAGCCAACTGATAAGGGAGACCACGAGCATCGCCACAAGGGCGGCGACGTCGTCGTCGGTGGTCACGATCGAGACCTTAGCGAGGTCCATCGCGCTGCCGGTGCCGAAGAGGTCCGCCGCCCTGCGAATCGCGAGCCCGACCACCTCGTAGAGCGATGTCATGAGGTCGAAGCTGTTCTGTATGAGGAAGAGGAACACCGCGAAGAAGACGAGGAGGAAAACCACTTCCTTGACGCCGGGCATGCTGGCGCTGCCGTCCATGCGCTGGGATATCTGGATGAGCTTGATGGTGAACACGAGGGAGAGCACCCCGCAGCCGATCGGCAGCACGGCTACCGACCATATGCCGCGCACCACGTCGTACGCCGATACGTCGCCGGACGCGCCGAGCATGTTCTGGAAGCCGGCGCCCAGGATGCCGTCGTAGCCGATGGACTTCAGGACGTCCACTTGCGCCGCGAACACCCAGTTGCACACGCCCCGCAGCATGTCGCACAGCCAACCGTTGATGTCCTCGGCGATGCCCGCCCATGCGGGCTGCGTCGGCACGAACACCGCGCAGCAGACCGCGAACGAGAGTGCGGCGAAGATGGCCGCTTTTTTAATGGCCGGCCTTTCGGCGTGCACGCCCATGGCTACACCGCCTCCATGGCCCCGTCTTGAGGCACGCTCACCGTCACGATGGTCGAAGCGGCGTCATCGAGCGTGAACGTGGTTAAAGTGCTGTGCGCGCCGTAGTCGATCCAGACCTCTTTGTCCCACGCGGCCGACGTTGCGTAAGGCGAATGCGCCTTCGCGAAAGACTCTATGACCGACTCGAAGTCGGCTTCGTTTTTGCCGGTGAGCGCGCAGAGGTCCTGTATGTCGCCGGCTATCGTCAGCGCGGTTTGCGTCTTCCCGTCCTGGACATAGGTTGCTTTGAGCAAATCGCACGTCAGCGTCGTCGATGCGCCCTCGTTCTCGATGCGCACGACCGCATCGGCGCCCGGCACGGCGATGTCTTCGGAGGCGCTCAGGGTTACGCTCAGGCCCGCAGCGTCGGTCTTCTCGTCGCTTACCGTGTAGTAGATCACGCTTGCGGAGTCGGCCGTGCGCTCGATGAGCGCGTCCTTGGTGATCGAGAGCTTCGAGGCTCCGTCGCGGCTCGTCCACGAGGTGTTCGCCAGCGACGAGAACTCGCTTTCGCTTAGCTGCCGCTCATCGGGCGCCTGCTGCGAAGATTGGCTCGCCTTCGCGTCGTCCTGCTTTCCCGACGCCTGCTCTTGCGGCGCCTGCTGCCCGTTTTGGGCATCGGGCGCGTCCATCGAGCAGCGTGCGGCGCCTGCCCCGATCGTCAAGGCGACGGCGCCCGCCGCCACGGCGGCAATGATCTTTGTTTTTCCGTTCATGTCTCTCCATCCTCCTTATTTGAACCTGACTGCGCAGGTGAAGTAGCTGATTCCCTGCGACACCTTGCACACGTCGCCCGTCTGGGGCTCGTGGATGTAGGAGTCGTCTCCTATGTAGATGGCCACGTGCCCGGGCCGCCAGAGAACGTCGCCCGGCTCCGCCATCGAAAGCGGGATCTTTGTTCCCGCGGCCGCCTGATCCTCGGAATTGCGGGGTATCGATATCCCGGCCTGGCGATAGCACCATTGCGTGAGGCCCGAGCAGTCGAGGCCCACGCCCGGCATGGTGCCGCCCCATACGTAGGGCACGCCGAGCTGCGAGAACGCAGCCGCGACGACGGAGGCGCCTCCGGCGGAGGGGTTGGCCAGGTCCCCGGGCTCCATGGCGTCGAAAGCGCGCAGCCCGTATTGGTCCATCACGGCCTTGAGCTTCTCGACGTAGGCCGAGTCGGTCGCCCAGCCGGCGTCTTTCAGGCCTTCCGCCATCTTGTCGGAGGACCGCTCTGATACGGCTTCCCTGATCAGGGCGTTTCCCGAATAGGTCGAGCTCGCCAGGAACACGCGGCTCCTGAACTTGATGCAGTCCGCGTCCGATTTGAATACCGTGAATGAGTCGGTTATGGTCACGTTCGCCCCGTCGACCTCCTCGCCGGTGACCCAGTTCGCCTTGCCGGCGACTTCGGGCGCCGCGGCGAAAGAAGGGGCCCACTTCATGCCAAAGAGGTTGTGGTCGCGCGTGGCGAGCCTGCTCATGTGGTCGCCTTGACCCGATTCGACGATTATCTGGGCTATCGTGCATCCGGCGGGGTGCCCGTAGTCCTCTTGCGCCTCAAGCGCCGCCTCGACCATCTCGTAGGTGATGTAGGGCGGCAGGCCGTCAAGGCTCTGCTTCTTCGACTCGTTGTCCCAGAACCCGAAGAGCGCGCCGGCGATCTGGCTGACGGCGAGCATCGCCACGACGAACATGAGTATTCCTGCGACGATCCCCGCTGCGGGCGCGGCCGTTGCGGCGCCGGCAGCGCCGGTGGCGGCGGTCGAGGATTTCGCGGCTCCTGCGGCAAGCCGGATTTGGGCGTCGGGCCGGGCCGCCATCGCGGCGGGCGCGCCCTGCGCCGAAGCTCCCGCGGACGCGGCGTTGCCCGTCTTCGCGCCCACGCCCGGCACGCGGCTTCGGGCAGCGGCGCCGTTCGACTTGCCGCCCTCTTGCCCTAAGCTCTTTCTAGCTTTCGCGCGCGCCGTGATCCTCTTTCCCGCGCGCGCCGCGTCGTATGCGCGCTGCGTGCCGGAAAGCTCCTCCGAATCGTCCAATTCCCCGACGAGCGCCGACATGGCCGCCGATTTCGCCTCGGCCTTCGCCCTTTCAAGCTTGGCGGGCTTTCGGGTGGCGTCCACGGCATGCCGATCTGCTTCAATCGGTTTCTTGCCGCGTTTGCTCTCCGCGGGCTTGGCGCAGCCTGGGTCAGGCCGCGCCGCCGCCTGCCGTTGCGTGGCGGCGCTTTCCCTTTGCGCCAAGGTCGACGCGGATTGCCCCTCCGCGCCCTTCACCGTGCCGGTGTTCAGCAGGTCGGCTTTTTCCGACGTGACCACCTCGCGGATGCCGGCGCTCATAGGCCGGCTCCCTCGCGGCGCTGCTTGCGCTTCAGCTCGGCGATCTCGGTGGCTTTCGTGTTGAACAGGTCGTAGAGCGCGCCCTTCGGGAAGTCGTCGCGGATGGGGACCCGCACCCCGCCGGCCACGAGCAGCCCTTCGCCGGCCTTGATGGTGTCGTCGATGTAGCCCGCCTCGGTGGCGGAAAGCGACAGCAGGTCGACCCAGCTCTTCCGATCGAGCGCCGACTGCTTGTGCAGCAGCACGAAATCGGAGTTCAGCACCATGTTGCGCGCGTCCTCGTGCGCGAGCATGTAGGTCGAGTTCTGGGTGATGCCGGTTGCGATGAGGTTGAACTTGCGGCCCTCCGCCCAGAACTTCGTGAAGTACTCGATGATCGCTGGATGCCCGAAGAGTGACTGCACCTCGTCGATGTAGAGCCACGTCGTCACGCCGCGCTCGTAGTTCGCGTACATGCGGTTTCGCACGGCCTCCAGCGCGGTGAGCATGCCGAACACGCGCATGCTGCTCGACAGCTCGTGGAGGTCGACGTTGACGATGCGCTCGTCGAAGGCGACGTTGCTCTGGCAGTTGAAGAACGAGAGAGGGCCGCTCACGTAGCGCTCGTAGCGAAGAGCGATGTCGCGGGACTCCCGCTCGGGCTGGGCTTTCAGGATTTCGTAGAAGTCGGAAAGCGTCGGGGTGCCGTCGCCGCCGCGCTTCGCGTAGGCCGCCTCGACGCAGCGCGTGATGATCGACTTGTCCGCCTCCGGCAAACCCTCGTCGCCCTCTGCCATCATCGCCGACGAAAGGGCCAGGAAGGCGTCGATCTTGAACGCCATCTGGCTGGTCGTGGCCATGTTGGCGACGTCCGAGCGGTCGAACGGGCTCAAGCGCGTGGGCGAATCCGGGGAGAACGCGATGTTCGATCCGCCGAGCGCCTCGATGAGGGTCGGGTACTCGCCGGCCGGGTCGAACACGATGATCTGGTCCTCGGGATGAGCAAGCACGGTGTTGGTTATCTCTCGCTTGACGCTGAACGATTTGCCTGAGCCCGGCTTGCCGCAGACGAACCCCATCGGGGATGCCAGGAGCTTCCTGTTGCAGACGACAAGGTTGCCGGACTGCTTCGACTGCCCGTAGTAGCCGCCGCCTTCCTGGTTCAGCTCGAGCGATGCGAACGGCATCTGCATGGCTACCTGCCCCGTGGTCAGGTAGCGCGTGAACTCAAGGTGGTTTCGTCCGAGCGGGAGGACCGAGTTGAGCGCGGGGCGCTGGCGGAAATCGAGACTCGCCACGGCGATGGAGTTGCCCTGCGCGATGGACGTCACCTGCGCGACCTGTCGGTCAAGGGCCTCGAGCGAGTCGGCGTAGGTGTAGATGAGCCCCGTGTACTCGAAGAGGTGCTCGTTCTTGTTGCGGAGGAAGTCGAGAAGCTCTTCGGCCTCCTCCTTGGCGTAGCGGATCTCGGGCGTGAGGATCGATTGGCTGAAGCCCTTCTTCGCCGCCGTCGTCTGCTCGTCGATTATCTCCTTGTCCATCCAGTCGATCTGGCGCTTGACGAGCGCGATCGCCTCCGACTGCACGATCGGCGCGATGTGCACCGACACGGCGAGCGGCATGGGCAGGTCGATGATCGAGGCCAGGTAGTGGTCTTCGAGCACGCTTCCGAAATCGCGCAGCGTGAGCACGCTCGCGTACATGCCGCCTATCTCGACGGCGTCGGCGCGCCCGGAGGGAGCGAAGTCCATGAGGTTCGGCGCGATGAGGTCCTTCGTTCGCAGCCGCGGGTGCTGGGACAGCTTGTCCCAGTCGCACGACGGCGTGTGCCCTGGGCGGATGAGCGTCGAAATGGCTTCGAGCCTTTCCTGGCCGCCGAGCGGCGCCGCATCGCAGCGGATGCGCGCCAAGGTCGACGCGATGTCCGACCTGATGTGCGAGAGCTTGGGCACGGCGGCCTCCACGCTCTCGGCGGGCACCGAGTACGTGAGGAAGCGCCTGCGGACGAGGTTCGACACGCCCTCGCGCATCTTGTCGTTGAGGATTCGGTTGTACTCGTCGACGTAGCCCAAGGTGCGCTCGTCGTTCGGCTCGAAGAACACCTTCTTCCCGATGAGCTCTCGCGGGATCGGGGTGTTCACGATGGTCAGCTGCACGCTCGATTCCGCCGGAAAGTAGTTGTAGAGCGAGCTCAGCGTGGTGAAGATCTGCTCTTGGGTTTCCTTTCGGGCGGACTGGTAGCTGATGTCGGAGAACTCGACGGTCTGGCTGAATAGGCCGGGCTCGACCTCGGCGATGCCGTCTTTGTACAGCGCGTCGTAGGCGATGTAGCTCGCCGTGTCTGCGCTTGAGCAGCGCTTCTTGCTGCTGCGGGCGCGGGCCTCGTTGCGGCCGGGGTCCTTTTTCCTCGGCTTCCTGCTGGCCAGTGCGGCGATCAGGCGCGACGCCGCGCTCTGTACGCGCACATGATCGGTGCTATCCTCGCGCTTGGAGCTGCGCTGCTTGCTTTGTCGGCTCATAGTTTTCACTTCCTTTCTTCCTGAACGCGCGTTTTTCGCGGCGCGTTCTCTTGCGCGGCTTCCCCTCAGGCATGAGACCGGCCTTCTCGATCGCCGCGCAGCTGCGATACGTGAGCGCCTGGTTGTTCAAGGCGTGGTGTGCGAGCAGCGGGACGAACTTCTCGAAGGGCAGGCCGTATGGCTTGCAGAACCCCGCGAGCCAGAACGGCAGGGCAGCCGCCATAATCGGGAACGTCATGGCCGAGACGTCGGCCTTGAACCCCAAGTGCGCAACTGCGGCAACCGCCACCGCGGCGGAGAAGCCGAGCGCCAGGCAGCAAAGCGTCCTTAGGGTGAGCTTTCCGACGATCTTCTCGTCGTACTCGCCGATGTCTTTCTGGATGGGAATTTGAAGCGACATGCTCTACGCCCCCGTCCTAGGCGGGGAGCCAGCTGGTGTCGAGCATGCCGAAGTAGACGGCTGCCGCGATGATGATGGCGCCGCCGGCGATGGTGGAGATCGCGCTCGCGATCTGGCTGCCGCCCTGCTGCTCGCGGATGGCGAGGCCGAGCGAGACCGCGCCCCATACGACCAGAAAGCCGCCGAGGAAGGTTACGCAGCCCGATACCAGGCTGATGATCTGGGATAGCATGGTTTGTTGCTCCTTTGCATGTTGGGCGCCGCGCCGGTTGTGGAAGGCGGGCGGCGCCTGGTAGAATCTTCGTTCGGAGCGGGATCGCTCCTTTGCATGAGGCAGTGGGGTCTGGGGCAGCGAGGGTGGAAGCTCGCGTTCCCGGTTCGGCTTTCGGGGCCGGCCCTGCTGCTTTTGCCTTCTCCGGGCATCGTCACCTGCCTTTCGCCAGTATCCCGTAGCGCGGGTGCCCTTCGAGCCTGTACTTCTTGTCGCGGATGGGGTTGGCGCCCGCGATAAGCACAATCGCCTCGTCCCTTGGCAGGCGGCCGACTTCGCTTGCCTGCATGAGGTCGCGCTCGATGATCTGCCGGTTGCGCGTGGTGGACGAGCCCTGGCCGCGCGAGTCGTTCACGGTCATGGCCGAAACGGTCTCCTTGCCGATCGCCTCGGAGACCTCCTTGTTCGTCTTCACCGCCTTGCCGCCGAGGAACAGCGTCGTGTCGCAGTTGTCCTTGATGATCTCGGCGCCCTCGCGGTAGCGCTTCTCAAGCTGCGCGAACGACTGGACTATCACCGAGCAGGAGACGTTCCTGCTTCGCACGGTCGATATGGTCTGCTCGAAGTTCGGGAGCTCGCCGATGTTCGCGAACTCGTCGAAGACGAAGTGCACGTGGGTCGGCAGGCTTCCGCCGTGGCGCTCAAGCGCCGTGTTGCAAAGGACGTCGACCGTCTGCCACATGAGCAGCGTGAACAGGAAGTTGAAGGTCGGGTTGGTGTCGCTCATGGATGCGAAGACGCATGTCTTCTGCCCGGCGTCTCCCATTGACTCGAGGCTCATCTCGTCGCGGCTCAGCAGCGCGGAAACTTCCTTGACCGACAGCGGCTTCAGCCGCACGTTGCATGAGATGATGATGCTCTTGAGGGTCTTGCCTGCGGCCGTCTTGAACGCCTTGTAGTTGGACAGCGCGAAGTCATCTTCCGCGCTCACGGGGTTCGCGACCCCGACCCAGCGCCAAGCGCCGGCGTCGTCGTCGAAGCCGCGGCTCTCCGCGTCGAGCGCATTGCGGGCGCCGACTTGGGTGAAGCGCGCCCCGCGTTCGAGCTCCTCGAAGACGATGTCGAGAGGGCTTTTGAAGTCCTCGTCCTCCTCGCGAGCCTCGGCCAAGCCCAAAAGGGTGAGCAGGCCCGGCACGTTACGGTCCGCCTCCGGGCAATGGAACACCAGGTAGGAGACGAGTGCGACGTACAGAAGCCGCTCGGCTTCCTCCCAGAAGGGATCGCCGGAGTGCTCGCCGTCGCCCGAGGTGTTCCTTATCAGGCATTCCACGAAGGTGAGCGCGTCGGCCTCGTTTTTCACGTACGCGATCGGGTTGTAGTGCGCCGAGCTGTTCATATCGATGGTGCTGAACTCGACGACCCGATATCCCGCGGATTCCAAAGCCCCGCGCAGCTCGGCCGCGAGCGTGGCCTTCGGGTCGGTGACGAAGTAGCTGCAGTTCATCTGAAGGAGGTTCGGCTTGACAAAATAGCGGGTCTTGCCCGACCCCGATCCGCCGACCACCATGACGTTCTTGTTGCGGTCCGTCTTCTGGTCGAACCTCCTCGGCTCGAGGGCGAGGGCGCAGTTCTGCGTCAGGATGATGTTGTTGTCGGAGTCCTTGGCGTCGGCGAACGCGCGCATCTCGGCTTTGGTCGCCCAACGCGAGCTTCCATGCTCCTCGCCTTTGCGCGTGCCGGCGCTGCCCATGAGATGGTTGGCGTAGGCGACCCACACCGCGCAGGCGCCCAAGGCCGCGGCGCAGAGGGCGATGGGGTCTGCGGAGAGGCCGCCCCCTGCCAAAAGGTACGAGGGCAGGGTCGCCGCCGCTTCCGCCAGGTTCTCGATGGGCGCTCCGGGAAGCGATGCGAGGTTGGCGGCGTAGAGGTTCGCGGTGACGGTTGCCGCAGGCGTTGCCGCTATCGCAGCTACGAGCGCGGCGTCCATTATTTGGCCCTCGCTTGGGCGATCTCGATCTCGCGGGGCTTGCCGGCCTTTTGGGCGATCCGCTCGGCGGCGGCGCGCGCCCTCGCGGCGCGCTCCTTGAGGGGCTCGCCCTTGGCCAAGGCGCCCTTCGCGCGCTCGCACGCCTCAGGGATGGATTCCTCTATTCGCCTGAACGCCTGGGCCACCGACGGCGCCTCGTTCGCCTTGAACACGAGGAAGCGCTTTCCGCCCTCGTTCGCGAAGGCGTGCTCTACGCCCTCTTTCTTGAGCTGCGAGGAAACCACGTCGGCCAGGGTTTCGTATTCGGGAAGGTCCTCGAACTCGCGCATGCTGAGCTTCGCCCATTCGGGGGTCTTCGCGGCGACGTCTCCCGATCCTTCGCCCTTCTCGATGTTGGCGCACGTGCTCCTGATGGCTTCGGCGAGGCCCTTGGCGCTTTTGGCGAGGGCCTCCTGGCCGGCTTCCTGGCCGACCCTGAGCATCCAGTCGAACAGCTTCTCGCCGCTCTCGTCTCCGAAATCCGTTGCCATGGGTTGGCTCCTTTCTCTGGATTCTTCGCTGGGACAGGCTGTCCCAGCGGTTGGTTTGCTGGTTGTTTTCGTTAGTCGATGGCCTGGGCCTCGCGGCTCGGCGCGTGGCTGCGGCCGTTTCGGGCGGATGCGGCTTCGCGGGCGTCTGAGGCGCGCTGCGCTAGGGAACGCTCGCCCTTGGGGATGCGGGGATTGTGCTCCGCTGCCCATTTGGCCGTCGCGTCCTCGTCGTAGTAGTCGAGAGTCTTGCATTGCGCCGGCGTTGCGAGCTGCATCGAGCGCACGAGCGTCTCGAACGCTGCGCGGCCCTTCGCCTCGATGACGTAGGCGAAGCTCGTCGATTCGAACGCCGTCCATTCTTCGCCGTCTCGCTTGAGGGTCCACCACTCGTCGCCGCCGTTCGCTTGGTTGATGAATGCCAGGTCGCCGAACACCACGCCCTGGCGGATCGCCCAGTTGCCGCGCCCGAAGTGCTCGCAAAGCGCGTCGATATCGTCGATGCGCATGAACTCGTAGGGGTATTCCTCGAGAAACGGGTCGTCCTGCCAGTCGTAGCCGCCGACCCGGAGCCAGCCGTTCTCCTGGCATTTCGAGATGAGCTGCCCGCATGTCTCCTCGTCGAGGGGCTTTGACCTTGGTTCTGCGTTCTGAATCGTGGTGCCCATCTGCCTGCCTTTCTCTCGCGGTGGGACTTGGTTGCGCGGGCGGGGCAAGGGTCCGGCTCTTCTGATGGTTGGTTTGGCCCAGCCGACCCCGCCCGCTCGCCCAGATAACGCCTATTGCCTTTGCGGCGTCTTCGGGAAAGCCGCTTTGGGGTTCGCTGGGGTATTGCGGGTGAAGGCTTATTTCGCCTTCGCGCTCCGACGGCGATCCTTCCCGCCGAGCTGGACGATCGCGCTTGTCTCGCAGATGCGGGACACGATGGCCTCGGCGCTCTCGGATTCGCGCTGGCGCGACATGCGGCGCTGGAGCGATTGCAGGTCGTACTGCGATGTGTAGATGGTCGGCTTGCCGTCCTCGTAGCGGGAGTTGATGATCTGGAACAGCGTCGTGAGCGCCCATGCGTTGGCGTTCTCCTTGCCGAGGTCGTCGATCACGAGGACGTCGACCCCGGTGAAAACGGAGATGCCGGCTATCGACGGGTCGTCGTAGCTTCGGCTCACCGAGTCGAGCATTGCGAGCGACGTCGTCACGCGCACGGTGTAGCCCGCCTCGAAGAACGACTTCGCGAGCGCGCATGCCTCGTAGGTCTTTCCCGTCCCCACGCCGCCGACGATGTAGAGCCCCTTGTCCCCGGCGCCGCCGAACCCGACGACGTACCTTGCCGCTTCCGGCACGCTGATCTGGGCGGACATGTAGCGTCGCGGGACCCCGCAGCGCTTGAGCCGGCGCTGTGACTCCAGCCGCTTCGCCTCCGCTTCTGCCTGTCGGGCCTGCTCGCGCTCGGCGACCGCGCCCTCGCATTGGCATTCCCTGTGGGTGACCCAGGCGATTCGGCCCGCGCGCCCGATGAAGCCCTGCTGCTCGTACGGCTCGCCGCAGTGCGGGCATCGGATTTCAACTTGCGGTTCGTAGCCTATGCCCTTCGCATCGGCCTCTTCCTTCGTGTAGAGCCTGAAAGCGTTTTCCTCGTCCATATCGTCTTTTCTCTCTATTCGAAATAACTGTTGTCTGTCTTTGCTATCGGGTGCAGCTTCTGCAGAGACCGCGATGAAGGTTCTTCATCGCGGGATGCCCTCGGGGATGAAGGACCTTCACTGGCTGCAGAAGGCGGTAGTGCAGGTTCTTCATCGGTGCCGCCTGACGCATATGCAGTTTCTTCATCGGTCGCGAAGGTGATGCCGAGGGCGGAGAGGGGCTCTTTCGCCGGGATGTAACATCGGCTGCCTATCTTCTTCGCCTCGTCGCACGGCTCGACTTCCTCGATGAGCCCGCGCGCCTTCAGCCGCGAGACGACGGAGAACGCCGCTCGCTTGCTGATGCCGCAGAAGCCGGCCGAGCCGGCTTTGCTCTCGAAGTAGGGCTTTCCGGCGTTGGCGAATCCGAAGATCCTCGCGTAGACGATGAGGTCGTTGCCCTTCAGGCCGAGCCCTTTCGCCATGAACTCGTGGACGACGACGAACGAGCCCTCGATGCCGTGGGCTGCACCCATGCGTTAGGCGCCCCGGTCGACGGAGCCGAGCGCGATGAGCTCGCGGATGTTGTTCGGGGTGAAGCGCAGCGCCTGCCCGATGCGGGTGCCGTGCAAGCTCCCGTCCTCGATGAGGCGGTACACTGTCGAGCGGCTCACATGCAGGTAGTCCGCGACCTCGGTCACGGTGTACAGGGGCGGCATGGGGTCCGAAGGCTCCGCCGCGCCCGGACGCCCTGCCTGCTGCAGCCGTTCGGGGTTCTTGCTTTCCATTGCTTTCCTTTCGTTCGGGTTGACCACCGTTGCAGCCGCTTGGTCAACGGGCGATATCGCTGGGACGCATTGAAACAGCAAGGGCCGTCACGATGACGCGGCGGCCCTTTGTTCGGGTTCTCTGGGGTTCTCTGGGGAAAAGCTAATCTTCATGCAGCTCGCCGGGCTTGCCGTTGCCGATGCCCTTGGGAAGCGACGCGATCCATTCGACGAGCTCCTCGCGCAAGATGATCGTGCCGCGCTTGCCCGGGCCGTAGTTGTGCGTGGGCAGCGGGTTGCGCTGTTTAAGGTCGGTGAGCTCGTAGAAGCGCGGCTTGCTGATACGCAGCAGCTTCATCACCTGATCAGGCTGGTACACGTCCTGCATGAGCACCGGCTCGCGCAGCAGCGGGATGACGAGCATGCGCGCGCCTTCGTTGTCGAGCGAGGACGGGATGATGATCTTGATATTCTTCTTTGATTCGCTGAACATGATGTTCACGGCCTTTCTCGATGGGATTGCCGTGAACGGCGCCGTTCACCTTTGCGCCTCTAATTGTCCTATGTATCCCCAGGTCAAAGTGATACCCTGAAAGCGACCCTTCTTTGCTTTTATTGTGAATTGCGTTAGAAGGGGCTTGAGACAGCAAACTTAGCAAACCGAAGAGAGCGCTTCTCCATCAGCGAATAAGCCATCGTCGGGAGGAGGCTTTCATGGGCGTTACATCTGGCCAACCTATCCGCATTCCAGACCCCAGCCACATATGGGAAAGCGATTTCGTTCCATCGGGGGTCATGTTCAATCCGAAAACAAGTGAAATTAGCTCTCATCGATTCATCGGGCTCGACAGCGAGAACAATCTCGTGTTCTCGCCAGACAGAAGAATTGAATCCGTGAATCAATCGCTCAACGAGTTCGACAACAGCGATTTCCTAGAGAACCAATTCGACGACGAACTTGCTGAGCTGTCCGAATTAAACCAGTATGCCTGTGAGAAGTTCGCTAAAAAGCATGGGCCGCTGTTTGGCACAATGTATTTTGAGAATGGCATTTGTAAAGAGCCTTTAGATATGTGGCTGGCGGCATCGGCTTTGGTGCATCTAGCACTCAACATTAAAAGTGCCATGGATAGCGGCAATTGGAGGGTTCTTGACGAGAAGAAGCTCGTTGCATTCAATTTTGAGAGATGCGTCCGCGCGAACGAGCGAGGAGAATACGAGGTTCTTGCGGACGCGAATTTCAGATTTCCGAACGGGCTTCCCGTCGATTATGCGAAACTAACTTTAGGCAATAATCTCCCTACGAGAATATGGAGCTCGAAGAATTTTGACCCTCCGGGAATAGTTTCCAAAATATGGCGTCCTTTCCCAACCCCGGAAATAGGCATCTTTGACCGAACGGAGCAAGACCGCAAGGAAACGGCTTACGACAGCATGCCCGGCCTCGATGTATGTATCTGGGTAAATCCCACGGATTGCGAATTGAGACTCGAAGATGAGGGGGCTTTCTCGAAGCCAACAGTAAGGTTGGGGTTGTCCGATTTGCCAAAGGACAAGGCAGACGAATTCGCTCGCATGCTGTGCAGGGCCATATTGGAATCCCTGATAAGCATACATACACGATCTATTCATCATGACTGGGTCGGCCACCAATTTAGGCCGATTCAACTCGAGAAAATACGATGGCTGTGGTACGTGTTCGCGGTATATATGACGAAGACCCAGCACGCCTTCTGCAAGCATTGCGGACGACCGTTTATGAAATCGCGTCCAGACAAGCTATACTGCAACGACAAATGCCGTAAAGCAGCAAATCGCTAACGAGAAGGAGCCAGTTATGCTATTCGGAAGCGACAAACGGAAAGACCGCAGATACAGCAAGCTGAGCAAGAAAGACGATGCTTTGGTCAAAAAGCTGGATGCCCTAAATTGGGATGACAGCCGGAAATCGAATCGTCTTTACAAGAAGCACAACAAGACGCTCCAAAAGCTCGAGAAGAACAGAACGTGGCATCTGCCGAAAAGAGAGCATGGCTGGTATCTTCCCAATGACGACTGAACAATGTCGGAGTTTTTTGTCGCGCCAAAACCCAGCAAAGGCTCCACATTGGATATCGCCACTTATTCCCGACGTTGCCACCAGCCGAATAATTTGCTTTTCAGATAAGCGCCGAGGTTTAGTTTCTGACGATTTTTCCTCGCTGCTTTCAAGCACCTTTACTTTCGCGGCGCGCTAGACGAACCGCTGGGAGCCCACCACCGAACCTTCGCAAACGCAAAAGCATGCTACTATGTGCACTGGTTAGCCCCGGTACGACCGCTGATGCAAGTCGCCGGGGCTCACTTGCTTTTACGGGAAGGCCATCTGCGCCGGATATGCCAACGGTCAACAAGGCATGTCGCATGGCAGTTCTTCATGTCCCTACGCGGCAGGCACCCCAGAGCCCCCAATACCAAGAGCCCGATCCGCTGCGATATTTGATTATTAGACACTCAGCAGCTACAGCATGCGTTCAATAATCAAAAAAGGACAGCCGGGCAGGACTGGCTTCGCATTGAATCTCACAGGGCTCCCGGCATTCACGAACTGAGCTGAATAGCTCCTTTAAGCTTTTTCTTCCATTCGATCGGCGATTGCCTCCTAAACAGAATAGCGGTCCTCGGCGATTACAGAAAAGGCATTATGGATTCCATGACTTCCCGAACGGCATCGAGCGTTTCCCCGAAAGACAAGCTTGCGGCGTAAGAGTGTTTCGACGCGTACGCCTGCCATTGCCGGCGAAGGCCCGCGTCCTCCCTCATGTCATCGATGATTTCCTCGCGACGCTCGACCGCCTCCCAGCTGTTGCGCTTCTCGCACGTCGCCACAAGAGCCTGGGCGAGGGTGCGAGTACGGACCGCATGGCCCCGAACGCGCCAGAGCTCGTAGATATCGTAGAAGTCGCGGATGCGCGTGGTCGCGACGTTCCTCGCCAGGACGGTCTCGATCTTCTCGGCCATCACGGTTTCCAGCGGGTAGGCCATGACCGTCGCAGAGCCCTCGTCGAACACGAACGGGTACTCGTACGCGATGGCGCTGGGCGTGATCTTGTCCCCGGTTGTCACATCGACTGTGAGCGGGACGGCCAACGGGTCGTAGCAAGCGCGCAGAAACACCCGGATGCCCGGATACTCGTCCGCTTCGCGGATATCGTCCGTGCGCAGCAGCTCGAAGGAAAGGTCGTCTTCTGCGTCTATCGCGCAGATCTCGCCAAACACCTCGGCGGCCTTCGAGTGGGTTAGGGTGAAGCCCCTCACGGTGGTGTCGAGGTCCTTCGTGGTGCGCCTGTCCACGCCGATGAGAGACCCGATGAGCATGCCGCCCTTCACGATGATGCAATCGCGCCAAGATGATCTGGAAATTCGGTCGATCAGCCGCTCGAGCATGTAGTTCTGCAGCATCAGCTGGGGCGACACGCCCGCCGCCTTCGCCCTGTTGTTGATGAGCGCCTTGAGCTGCATAGCGTTCCTGGTTTTCAAAGCAGCACCTCCATGTATTTTCTCACCTTCGCAGCCACGCCGAGCTTGTCGGCGAACGACTGCAGCTTCGGCAGGTTGCACCCTCCCGACGAAAGGTACAACCGGAACGCCGGCGAGAGCAGCTGCAGGTCGGGCGACGACGTTCCGCGCAGCATGTCGCACAGGGTCCGCTCGGCGCCGTAGGCACGCACCGCGTTGCCGTACGGGGTCGTAAGCTCAGCGAGGCCGAGGTCGTGCAGCCCCTCCGGCGACGACTTCGCCACGATGCCCGCCCTTTTCGCGGAGGACGGGTTGTAGCCCCTCGGAAAGCACATCGTGAGCGACTCGGGCGCGGAGTCGCAAAGCTCAAGCAGATAGAGCGCGGTATCGTGTGAGAACACGCCGCGCGCGAAGCGGTGTTGCGCCACCACGTACTCGTCCTCCCAGGTGTCTGGCGTGCAGTACAGGCCCCGTTCGACCCTGACGAGATCGTTGCGCTTCACCGCATCTGCGAGATCGCGGCTACGGATACCGTTCTCCCCGGCTATTAACGCAGTCAGGAAGCCACCGTTCGCCGCAGCTATTTCTTTGATCTCTTTCGTTTTGCCATCCCGTCCTCTCATGCTACATGTTTCACCATATTGTAGCATGGTAAATCCAAAAGGGAGGGTATTGTCGCGAACGCAAGTGCCACCCAGGCCACCGCGCCTCCTTCCGAGCGCGCACTCGGAACCCGAATCCATCGCAACAACGACCAAGGGGGGTTCCTATAGTTTTGTCAATTGATTTGTTGGCGAATTTCGCTCGATGGGGACAACGCTGCCGCGGGCCCCGTAAGGGGCCTGCGCTTTTTCTTTTCCAATCGGCTCGCTAGGCCGAGTACGGGACCTTGTCCCGCATAATCGCGTAGATCACCTTGAGCCGTTTCCTCGCAACGGCCTTCAGGGCCTTGCCGTGCGGCATTCCCCTGTCGCGGCAGCGCGCGTAGTAGCCGCCCCATCGGTTGCGGCTGCGCGCTAGGCAGTTGCACGAGAATACGAGCAGGTTCTTCAGCCTCTTGTTGCCCTGCCGCGACGCCGACACCGACGATATCGACGTGCCTGACCGCCGGCTGCGCGGCGCCAGCCCGCAGTACGAGGCCAGCCTGTCGTGGCCCGCGAAGTCGGCTATGTCTATGGATATGACCAGCTCGGAGGCCGTTCGCGGCCCTATGCCGGGCACCGTGAGCAGGCACCTGCGCGTCTCGTCGGCGGAAAGCAGCGCCGATATCTCGGAGGTCAGCGACTCGATCTCGGCGGCGTTCTCCGATATCCTTCGCGCGAGCAGCCGGACGGCGCGGTCCTCGCAGGCGACGGCCGCCGGGTGCGGCCTGCTCGACGATCCGACGGATTCGACCAGCGCAGCCACCTTGGCGCGCCCGCAGCCGCGCGTGAGCGCCCCGACGGCCTGCGGCGACGCCTCGGATATCGACCACGGGCCGCCGACGGCGGCCATGAGCTTG
>DBGDFS010000024.1:0-5363 GCA_048342015.1 Collinsella sp.
CCGTGCTGCGCGCCAACGCCGACTTCGTGGCGGAGGAGCTGGAAGACGAGAAAGACGCCGACCTCGCGGCCGCCGCGCGCGACATAGCCGGCAGTGTCGAAAGGCTCGACGGCTACGTGTGCCTGCTCATCGAGGCCTCGCGCGGGTCCGGCGGGGCGGAGAGGGCCCCCATGCGGCCGGCCGAGTTCTGCGAGCAGGTTCTCGCCGAGGCCGCCCAGATCGCCCGGGCGCGAGGCGTGACGCTCGACGCGGCCACGGGCCCTGCTGTCGCGGGTGCGCCCGAGGCCCCGCTCGACCGAACCGCCCTGGCGCGAGCCGCCGCGAACCTCGTGGCCAACGCCGCCGAGCACGCGCGCTCGCGCGTGGCGGTCTCCTGCGACGTCGCGGGCGGGCACCTCGTCATCGAGGTCGCCGACGACGGACCGGGCTTCTCTCCCGCCGCCCTCGAACGCGGCTGCGAGCGCCTCTTCACAGACGACTCATCCCGCTCCTCGCGCGATGGAGGCCGCCACTACGGGCTCGGCCTCCACGCCGCCTCCGAGGCCGCGAGCGCCCACGGAGGCTCCGTCTCGCTCGCCAACAGCCCCTCGGGCGGCGCGGTGGCCACCATCGCGGTCCCCCTGTGAGGCCTGACGACTCAGGCCCTCACACCGGCGTGCCTCGCAATCAAACGCTTCCTGGATAATAATGCCCGTTGCGGAAATCGCCCTGGCTAGTCGCCGCCCATGTGCATGAGCATGTCAGCGATGCGAGTCGCCATCTCGTCCACCGTTGCACGGATGTTGGCGACCCAGGACGCAAGGCCGGCCTGGTCGGATGCCTCCGCCTCAAGCACGTCGCAGTTCGCGGTCACCGCCATGAGCGGGGTGACGAGGTCGTGCGAGGCGGTGCAAACGAACGCGCGCTCCCGCGCCTCGGCCTCCGGTCGCATGGCGCGTCCCGTTGCCGACCACGCCACGGTGAGCCCCCAAAAAGCCGAAGCGATCGGCGTCACTCGCTTCGCTAAATCAACTTTATGGGATGACGGATCACGGTCTTGAGCTTCTCCGGCGCGCACTTGCGCGGGTCGGAGAGGTAAATCTCGTGATGGAGGCGGGATTCGGAGAAATCGGGCGCATATCCCTGTTCCGCCGCGAATGTGCGCATGGCGTCTATGGTCGCCGGTTCGTCGTCGTAAGGCCCGGCGTGCATGCATTGAACGCATAAGCCCTCGTCGACCCTCAGCAGCTCGACCGCCGAGAAGTCCAGCTTCTTCTTGGCGGCAGCTTCCGAAACTGCCCAGTCGAAGTCCTCGCGAGTGACGAAATCGGGCAGACGGATGCACGAGATGAAGTTGAAGTCGTCCTTCCGCGCATAATCGATCTCGCCATCGGCGCGGTCTTGCCACCAGAAGCCCTCGAGCGGAGGCACGACGAAGTCGAAATAACCCTCGATCTCTCGCGGGGCCCTTTTCGACATCTTGATGGTATAGGCGACGCCGTAGAGCAGCGGCAACGCGTTCTGGTACTCGCCGCCTTCGGCATTGGGATCACCCTTGCCCCGCACGGCGACGTAGCTCATAGGCGGAACGGTTACGACGCCCGGCTTGCCCGACGGCCTGTAGAGCTCCCTGAACTCTTTCTTGAAATCGTATGCCATCGCAACAGCCCTCCCTGAGCTTGGGTTTCCGTCGATATCCGACCAAATATAGCAATGGGCGCGGCTTCGGAAGAGGCCGCGCCCCTTTGCAGGATATTATAACACAGAATCGAACGTCTGTTCTACTCTCACTCGATGGCTTCGGTTCTGCCGTCCCGTCATTCCAGTTGCATGCAGTTTTCGGTGCCGTCTCGAATCGAGGGCCTCGGAATCCGGCAGCACCTCCCGGGCCGTCGCCTCGCTGGTAAAGCCGTCGTGCCTGATAGTCGACGAGGTCGGCCGGTGCACGTTCGACAAGGCGTGCACGGATCTGTTCTTCGACGTCGTCGACCGCCGCTACGAGAAGGAGTGCCCCAACACGATGATCCTGACGAGCAACACACCAACGAACAACTGGGACGAGTTCTTCACCGGCGACGACACGCTGCTGTGCGCGCTCGACCGGCTGTTCGACCGCGCGTCGGTGTTCATGATGAGGGGCGCGAGCTTCCGCGGGGCGGAGCTCGAGATATTCTCGGTCGAATCATCGCCCACGGCGATCAAGACCAATAGCCGAATCTAGAAGCACAGAGGCAGAAGACAATTGCGATCGCTGGCGTATTGGCGAAGTTCTTTTGACCGGGATTGGCGATTTACCCCTGACCTCGGTGTGGCGATTTAAGCCTGGCTCAAACATCGATATGGGACGTCGATTAAAAGAAATACTCGCAATACCCACCTTCGCTTGTCTGGATCCGATCAAAGAACACTAGCATTTATCAGGCAATATGCTGATCTATCATCCCTTTCATCATAGAAGAATCGAGCTGAGGAAACCGAATATACGCCATTCGTCCGGATAGTGGGAACCGCGATCGTCACCGTATGATTCGCGGCGAAGCAGGGCGACCCCCTCAAGGGCTGCTCTGGAAGAAAAGCGATAAAGGAGGGATATATGACCGATATGTCGAGACGAGCGTTTCTGACGGCCGGGGCGGCAGGCGCGCTCGGCGTAGCTGGGCTGGGGCTCGCCGGCTGCGCCCCGCAAACCGGCGGGGAGCTGGCCGATACCGGCAATCAGGAAAACTGGGACGAGGAGACCGAGGTCATCGTCGTCGGATTCGGCGGAGGGGGCGGAGCGGCGGCTATCGAGGCCTTTGATAACGGGGCACAGGTGCTCGTGCTCGATGCGAGCGACACGCCAGGCGGCGCCACCTCCATCAATGGGGGCGTCATCCAGTGCGGCGGATCGTCGGTTCAGAAGGCGGCGGGCGTGGAAGACAGCGCCGACGCATGGTTCGAATGCCTGAAAATCGCCATGGAGGATGGTTTCGACGAGGATCATGTCCGCCGTCTGACCCAGGAAGGGGCCGAGCACATCGAGTGGCTCCTCGGCTTGGGAGCAGAGATTCCGGCCGAGATTCACCCCACCGATACCCACTCGATTCCAGAAAGCGGCCTGTACTACAGCGATGCATCCTGCGAGTTGTTCCCCGACAAGCCCCTCACGCCGCGCGGCCATGTCGTCGTGGGTCAGGGCGGCGGCTTTTTGAAGGCCCTGCTATCCGGTGCCGACGAACGCGGCATTGAGATTCGCACCGGCTGCCCGGTCACCGACCTTGTTCAGGACGGAGAGGGCCGCGTCACGGGCGTCGTTGCCAAAGATGGCTCGAAGAGCAAGCGAATCAGGGCAACCAAGGGCGTCGTTATCGCCACGGGGCATTTCAACGAGAACGAGGAGATGGTGAACCGTCACATCCCCATGGTCAAGCGCAATCCTCGCTCGGTCGCCACGGGGCATCCGAGCGCTCTGGGCGACGGCCAGCGCATGGCCGAGGGCGTAGGCGCAGAGATGGTGGGCATGGGAGACATCAGCCCCTCCATGTACACTGCCGACGCCGAGACGAGCATCCATTCCATGATGGTGAACCTCCGTTGCCAGCGCTTCTGGTCTGAGCAAGGCTACACCAACAACTTCCGTGGAACCCGCCTCACCCAGCAGCCGGACCACCAGGGCTTCGCTATTTTCGATGAGAAGATCCGCGCCACTTTCGGCGAAGTGGATGCTGCCGAGGCCGAATTCAAGGCAGACACCATCGAGGGGCTCGCCGAGGCCTGCGGGCTCGATCCCGTGCTTCTGGCGCGCAGCGTGGAGCGTTACAACCAGCTGTGCGAGACTGGAGTGGATTTGGAATACGGAAAGCATCCCGAGTTTCTGGATGTCATTTCCGAACCGCCGTTTTTCGCTATGCCCCTCGCCTACGTGTGGATGACCTCGGGCGCCATACGCATCAACGAGAACGCCCAAGTCGTGAAACCCTCTGGCGAGGCAATCCCCGGCCTGTACGCCGCCGGTATCATTGCCGCAGGTCGCATGGGCAAGCAAAACCCCGGCAGCGGCTACAACATGATGTGGAACTTCTACACCGGCCGCCTCGCCGGCCGCACCGTGGCCGCCGAGGGCGAAAGCGAGTAGCACGATAGCATTCCCGCGCCGGCGCTGTCCCTCCCCGGCCCGGCAGTCCTTATCGAGAGAGCCCCCACGCGGGGCTCTCTCCTTGTTGGGGGCGCTAGCTCCTCCCTTGGACGAGATCGAGCAGCTCCTCCCTCGAGTGAATGCCGAGCTTCGCATAGATGCGCTTAATGTGGGTCTTCGCCGTGCCCTCGGATATCACCAGCTTCTCGGCTACGTACTGCCGGTTGCGTCCGCGGGCTATCAGCTCTAGCACCTCACGCTCACGCGGCGTCAGCCCGTGCTGGCGGCCCGGGGTCTTACCCAAAGCGATCTTGCGGAGAAGTGCGGTTTGACGGATTCGGCGATAAGGAACTACGAACTCGGAAACAGGACGCCTGGGGAAGATCAGGTGAAAGGAATCGCATCGGCGCTTCGCGTTGCGCCCGAATCGCTTATCGACGTTCCCGCGGCCACGGCGCGCGAGGCCTTGGAGCTCATCTTCAGGATCGACGAGGAGTTCGGTCTCAAGCCGAAAGAGATCGGCGGCGAGCTCGTCCTGGCCATCGACCCGTCGTCGAAGAAGGCGCCCAAGCTTGCCCAGTCGCTCAAAGCTTGGCTCGCGCAGATTGATTCGGAAAAGTCCGGCGAAATCACCGCCGAGCAGCTCGCCGAATGGAAGGCGAAATTCGGAGCCTAGCAAGCCACTTTTGGAATGATTGCGAATCACTTCTAACGGCAAAACCGCTATTTTCCGTTGTTGCAGGTGCATTATAAGGCTGAAATCAGTTCGATTTTCGATTTGTCATCCCCTTAATTTGACCTGGTGTTTTGTCCAAATACCACATAAAAATGCCCAATGATTCGCGATTGATTCGAATCACTCTCAAACAGTGCGACAATCGCCAAAACACTCGTCGCAGGTGGTTTGGCGTATGTTTCTTTTTCGCCATGCCGTCGCATGGTCGCCATAGGGTATGACGAATGTCGAATCCATAGAATGACAACGAATCAAAATACCTGTTCAAAGGTATAAAAATACCCCGGAAACTTACGCTTCCGGGGTGGAATCATTCTCATGTTTTGCAAGTGGTTTGATTCGCTATGGCCCTCAATGGAACTTCATGAGCCATGGTGAATCATTGCAGGTGGCTTTGCATAATTAGCCTAGGGTCACTCCCACTCAGTGACCAGCCCAGTACGGGTGCTGCCAATCCGTGTCGTGCCATGCCGCCGAAGGGCTGATTCGTGCGCAATTTGGGCGAATCAGGCCCTTGATTCGCGCTTTCGGGAA
>DBGDFS010000025.1:0-14505 GCA_048342015.1 Collinsella sp.
GGGGCACCAGAGGAATATCGAGCCCGGTACCGCTACGGTGCCGGGCTCTTCTGGTTCAATGCCATGTCAAAAGCGAAGCGCCCGCTTGCTGGGGGAGCAAGCGGGCGCCTGTGAGCGAATATGTTTGCGGCGAGAGCCGTGATGGGCGGTGGGGTGGCGACTAGTTGGTCGTACCGGAATCGTCACCCGTGCCCGAGCCAGAGCCCGAACCCGAGCCAGAAAGTGCGACCGTCAGCGTAATCGTGCTGTCGGTGGACTGCTTGCCGGTGGGGGAGACGCCCGTAACGGTGGCATCCTCGTTACCGCTCACGGGATTGCCGTTCTGGTCACAGAAGCCGATGTTATAGAAACCGGCGTTGTTGAGCGCGGTGACGGCGGCGGAGATGCTCTTGCCGTACAGGTTGCCTGGGACGGTGGCCTTGCCGGACTTCTTGGCAATGACGACGGTAATCGTGGCGCCGGGCTTCTGCTTGCCGCTGGGGTTCCAGCTGATCACGGTGCCCTCGGTAACCGAGTCGTTCTCCTGGTAGCTCACGTCGACGCCAAAGCCTGCCATATCGAGGGCGTTGCGCGCCTGGGCCTCGGTCATGTCGGTCAGGTCGGGGACGGACGTGGTATCTGGGCCGCTCGAGACCTTGTACGAGATGGTCGTGCCCTTCGCGACTTCCTTACCGGCTTCGGTGCCCTGCTCAAAGACCTGGCCCTCATCGGCCTCGTTGGCCTCCTCGGAGGCGTTGCCCTTCAGGCCAACGCTTGCCAGCGCGGCCTCGGCCTGGTCTTTGGTCAGGCCGACAAGCCGGGGAACCTCAACCTTCTCGGAGGGCTTGGGGCCCTTGGAGATTACCAGGTTCACCTTGGTGCCCTTGGCCTTCTTGGTGTTGCCGTTGGGCGTCTGCTCGGCGACCTTGCCCTCGTCGACATCGTCATTGTAGCTTTGGTCGATGGTGCCGACCTCCAGGCCGGCTTCCTTGATCAGCTCGACGGCAGTCTGCTGGTCCTTGCCCAGCACGTCGGGCACGGTGACCTGCTCGCCGCCAAAGAGTCCTGTGGCAAAGGCCACCACGATGCCGATGACGGCAACGGCTGCCACCATGGCGGCGATGATCTTGTTCTTGTTGGATTTGGGCTCTTCGACCTCGTAGGAGCCGGTGGAGCCCGAAACCGAGCTACGGGTGGTATTCTGGCCGCTCACGCCCGAGACGGGACGCACCATGGCGCGCGTCTGATCGGAAAGCTCGCGAGTCTTGGTGGCGCCCAGCTCACCGGGGGCACCGATGATGCGCGTGGGCTCCGAGACGTTGACGGCACGGCCCGACAGGTAGCTGTTGAGCACCTGACGCAGCTCGTCGGCGGTCTGGAAGCGGTTTGCCGGGTCCTTCTCCATGCACTTGAGGATGATGCGCTCAAGGTCGGCGTCGACACCGGAGTTGATCTGGCTCGGCGGAATAGGCAGCTCGTTGACCTGCTTGAGTGCGACCGAGATAGCGTCGTCACCGTCAAAGGGAACGCGGCCGGTGGCGCACTCATACATCACGACGCCCAGCGAGTAGATATCCGAGGTGGGGCCGAGGTCCTGACCGCGGGTCTGCTCGGGGCTGACGTAGTGGGCGGTTCCCAGCACGTTGTTGTCTTGCGTGAGGTGGCTGTTCTTGGCGCGCGCGATGCCAAAGTCCATCACCTTGATGTTGCCGTCGGGCAGCACCATGATGTTTTGCGGCTTAATGTCGCGGTGGATGATCTCGTGCTTGTGGGCGACCGAAAGCGCGGAGCTGATCTGCGAGCCGATCTGGGCGACCTTCTTGGGGTCGAGGGCGCCGTGGCTCTTGATGCCGCTCTTAAGGTCGGTTCCGCGCAGGTACTCCATGACGATGTAATAGGTGTCGCCGTCCTTGCCCCAATCGTAGACGCCCACGATATAGGGGGAGGAGAGACCGGCTGCTGCCTGGGCCTCCTGCTTAAAGCGTGCGGCGAAGGTTGCGTCGCCAGCATACTGCGGCAGCATGATCTTGACGGCTACCGTGCGGTCGAGGACCTGGTCCTGTGCACGGTAGACGGTCGCCATGCCGCCTGTTCCCACCTTATCCTTGAGGAGGTATCTTCCCCCGAGGACCCTCTGTTCCATTCCTGCTCCTAACATAACTATTCGCTCAACGATATGTGTAGTACCTACGATGTGGCCGCTGGGGCCGTGTGGCGCGTTGCCGCTAACTCTTCGGCCGCGGCGCGCCTCGGGTGTCCGATTCGATCATGGGCATCACGCTCCCTGTGCGGCAAGCGCCGCGGTCAGGACGATGCCGGCGATCTTGGCGGCCTTGACGTCATGCTTGTCGTAATCCTCTAAGGCCACCGAGATGGCGACTGTGGGTGAATCGTAAGGTGCAAAGCCAACGAACATCGAGTTGACGTTGGTGCCGCCGATCTCGGCCGAACCGGTTTTGCCGGCGACCTTGACGCCCGGAATCTGGGCATCGGTACCGGTACCGGACTGGACAACCGCGAGCATGGCCTGCTTGACCTGGTCGGCCGTGGCGGAGCTGACGGCCTGCCCCAGCGAGCGGGACTGCGTGGTCTTGACCACGGTTCCGTCCGGGGCAAGTACCTGGGCTACAAAGTACGGGTCCATGACCACGCCACTGTTGGCGATGGCAGCGGCAATCACGGCGTTTTGCATGACGGTGGTCTGCGGGCCGGGCGTGTGGTCCATGCCGACAGGCTGGCCGGCGCCGGCCCAGGCGGTCTCCCACTCGGTCATGAGCGACGGGTCGGCCATGATGGAGGCCGCGGAGGTCAGGTCTTGGCCGAGCTTTTGGCCGTAGCCAAAGGCGTTGGCAAACTGTACGAGCGTGTTTGCGCCAACTTCGTTTGCCACCTGGCCAAAGACGACGTTGGAGGACACGGCAAAGGCCTGCTGCAGGCTGATGGTGCCGTAGCTCTCGTTGGCATCGTTGGTGACCGGTGCGTTGCCGATGTCCATGGAGCCGGGCGCCTGGTAGGTGCTGGTAAGGCTGGCGGTACCGGTCTCGAGTGCCGCGGAAAGCGTAACGACCTTAAACGTTGAGCCCGGCGTGTACAGCGCGTCCATGGCGCGATTGTACATGGAGCCGTCCTCGCCGCCGCCCGTCTGCAGCAGGGCATCGATGTTGGTGTTGTCGTAGGTGGGCGAGCTGGCACATGCGAGCACCGCGCCGGTACGCGGGTCGATGACCACTACAGCGCCCTTAAAGCCCTTGAGTGCCTGCTCGGCCGCCGTCTGGATACGCGAGTCGATGGTGAGCTTGGCGGTGTTGCCCGGCTGGGTCTGGCCCGCGAGCGACGCGATGGCGTTGTTCCAGCTAGAGTAGTCCTTAGAACCGGTGAGCGTGTCGTTCATGACGCTCTCGATGGCGGTGGTGCCATACTGCTGGCTCACGTAGCCAACCACGTGCGCTGCCAGGTTACCGTTGGGGTAGGAGCGTACGTAGGTGCCGTCCTCCTGCTGCAGCGACTCGGCCAGCGTCACGCCGTCGGACGTGATGATGGAGCCGCGCTGGATGTACTTGGAGCGGGCGATGGTGTGGTTGTTGGTCGGCATGTCCTGATAGTCCTTGGCCTTGATGACCTGGACATAGGTGAGGTTGCCGATAAGGATGGCGAACAGCGCCGTAAAGGCGAGCACCGCGCGGGTTAGACGGTTGGCGAGCGCCACGCGGCCGAGCACACCGGATTCAGGTGTGTCGAGCAGGCGACGGCGCATGCGCGAGCCGACGGAATGGCTGCCGCTGCCGTAGGAAGACGAGGTGGCAAAGCGCGTGCCCGTCGGGGCGGCGGCAGATGCGACCTGATCATCGGTGATGGCGGCCATGGTGCCGGTGCCGGTAAGCTCGGCCTCGCGTCCGGTCGCCTCGTCACCGGCGCGCAGCAGGAGCGCGACGATGATAAAGCTCGCCAGCAGCGAGGAGCCGCCCTGGCTCATAAAGGGCAAGGTGACGCCGGTCAGCGGGATCAGGCGGGTAACGCCGCCTACGATCAAAAAGGCCTGGAAGCTGATGGCTGCCGTAAGGCCCGTGGCACTAAAGGCGGCGAGGTCGGATTTAGCGCGGGCAGCCGTGGTGAGGCCACGCACGGCAAAGAGCATAAACAGGATGAGCACGGCGCCGCCGCCCAAAAGGCCCATCTCCTCGCCGATAGCCGAGAAGATAAAGTCGGACTCGACGACAGGGATGTTGTTGGCCATGCCGTTGCCGATGCCAACACCGACCAGACCGCCATCGGCAAGCGAGAAGAGCGACTGGACGATCTGGTAGCCCTGACCCTGGGCGTCCTTAAACGGATCGAGCCAAACCTGGAAACGCACCTGAACGTGAGACAGGAACTTGTAGGCGCCCACGGCTCCAACAGCTAAGAGCGCAAGGCCGATAACGACATACGAAAAGCGCCCCGTGGCAACGTAGAGCATCAGCAAGAAGATGGTGTAGAACAGCACGGCCGAACCCAGATCGCGTTCGAAGACGACGACGAGCAGGCACACACCCCACACGGCAAACAGCGGCAGCAGCAGTCGCAGGCGAGGGATCTTAAAGCCCAGGATCTTGCGGTTGGAGATGGAGAGCAGCTCGCGGTTCTCGGCCAGGTACCCGGCCAGGAACAGCACGATAAAGACCTTGGCGAACTCGCCGGGCTGGATGGTAAAGCCCGCGATGCGAATCCACAGCTTGGAGCCCGAGATCGTGGTGCCGATAAAGATGGGCAGCATCAGCAGGATGATGCCGATAATGCCAAAGGTGTACTTGTAGCGCATGACTACGTCGAGGTTCTTAACCAACGCGAGCGTTCCCACCATGAGCGCCACCGAGACAAACAGGATGATGAGCTGTGAGATGGCGAGAGCGGGGGCGAGGCGTGTCACGAACGTGATGCCGATGCCCGAAAGTATAAATACGATGGGTAGGATGGCGGGGTCGGCGCCGGGCGCCAAGATGCGCACGGCGATATGTGCCGCGGCGAAGGCGGCAAAGAGGCCGATCGGCACCGCGAGCGTCTCAAAGGAGATGGCGGCGCCCGCGGTGAGCACGTACATCGCATACAGCAGGATGACGGGGAACGCCGAGGCGATGAGCAAGAGCAGCTCGGTGTTGCGGCGACTCATAAGCGGCACTCCCTTTCTAGTTCTTTTCGGAGGCTTCGGCCTCGGCGGACTGTTCGGCGGTTTTCTCGGAATCTGATTCGGAGGTCGATCCCTGATTGGTGTTGTCGCGAATCGTTTGCGCGTCGATCACCTGGCGGGTCTGCTCTTCATCGATCTGGTGGCGGTACTTGGATATCGTGTCCTGCGCATCGTCGACACTTGTTTGCGGAATGCCCGCCTTGAGGCGGTTTTGCGTGTCTTCGGGCAGGTCGGACAGCTTGATGCTGGTTTCGCTTTCGAGCCAGTGGAGCTTGAGTCCGAGCGGCTTGCCGGGAAGGCCGCGCCAGACGGCGACATTGCCCTGGTAGGTACCCAGGTAGTACGAGCCGGTGACACCCGTGTAGGCCCAGATGCCAGCTGCCAGCACAAAGACGAGGGCCAGGATGGCGGCGATAGTAATGTTGCGGCGACGCACGCGTTGCGCCTCGCGCATAACGCCATCGTCAACCAGGTCAACGACTACTACGGTCACGTTGTCGTGGCCGCCGGCGGCAAGCGCCGCGTCCACTAGGTTGTCGACGCAGATTTGCGCGGTTGAGGACTGCGTGGCGATGTTCTCGATATCGCTATCGGGAATCATGCTCGAAAGGCCGTCGGAGCACAGGATCAGGCGGTCGCCTTCCTCGATATGCAGAGTGAAGTGGTCGGCATACATGGCGGGGTCCGAGCCCAGCGCACGGGTGATGACCGAGCGGTTGGGGTGGACGCGAGCCTCGTCTGCCGTAATCTCGCCGGCGTCCACGAGCTCCTCCACGTAGGAGTGGTCGCGGGTCACGCGGATGAGCGTGCCCTCGTGGAGCAGGTAGGCGCGAGAGTCACCCACGTGGGCGATGGCGAGCGTGTCGTTTTCGATATAGGCGCAGGTGGCCGTGCAGCCCATGCCGGGCTTGCCCAGGCCGTTCAGGGCCGCCTCGATTACGGCGGCGTTGGCTGCCTCGACGGCTGCGGCCAGGCGTGCTGCGTCGGCGGACTGCGGGGCCGTCTTGGCAATAGTCTCGACGGCGATGGAAGAGGCTACCTCGCCGGCGGCGTGACCGCCCATGCCGTCGCATACGCAAAAGAGCGGCGACTGCACCAGGTAGGAATCCTCATTGTGCGGGCGCACACAGCCAACGTCGGAGCGGGCGCCCCACATGAGTTGCGTGGTGGTGCCGGCATCATAGGTCGAGTCGGTCTCGATGCGCTCCTCGGTCAGGGGCTCAAAGCTCATGGTCGAGCCGGGGTCTTTGAGCTTGGCCTCAACGGCGGCAACGTCGATCTCGGCTGTGTCACCGGGAGAGACGGTGTCGGTCTCGGCGTTTGATTCGGAATCGCCGGTGTCCGGGGAGCCGGGCTCTTCGGACGCGCAGGCGGTCGACTCGTCGTCTTGCGGGCTGGCGTCTATAGGCTCGGGCGTCGCAAAGTGCGACGGCGCGGGTGTGCTTTGCGACTGGGCGGCGGGCTCGGCCACGGCATCGGACTCGCTTGCGGGCGCAGGCTGCGGGGCCTTGGGTGCAGGGCCGTCCTCGGGGGATGGCCCCGCCTCGGGCGCCGGCGTAGACGCGGGCGCAACCTCGGATGCCGGGGCTATGGGAAACGCCGGCGCGGCGGGTTCGGGTGCCGCAAACACCGCAGCGCTCTCGTTGATTGCCGCGGCGACGGGCTCTGCAAAGTGAGCCGGCGCCGGGGTTGCTTCGGGCGCTGTGGGCTGTTCCGCAGCATGTGCGCCGATGGGCGCCGCTACGGCATCCTCTTCGCCCTCGTTATCGGCGAGATCCGAAATATCATGCGTTACATGCGAAAGAGGCAGGGAGAACACGGTGTCCTCGGGCTCCACGGGTGTGGAGTCCGCCGGAGCGGCGTGGGCCGGTGCAGCTACGGCGGCAGCCGGTGCCTCGGTCATGGTTGCGGACTTGTTCTCCTCGTCGATCATCGACGGTTCACCTTCATGACCACGTCGCCAATCTGGACTTCGTCGCCCTCGCGCAGCGTTGCGGGCTCCACAAGCTGGCGGCCGTTGACGAGCGTGCCGTTAAGCGAGTTGAGGTCCTCGATGATGAGCGCCGGGCCCTGCAGCGAAAAGCGCGCATGCGAGGCCGAGACGAACGGTTCGTTGATGCAGATGTCCGAAGATGGCGAGCGACCGACGATGACGGGGCCGAGCATGTCTACGTGGATGCCGCGGATACCGCGCGGACCCTTGTCCACATCGATCGTCCAGATAGCCGAGTCGCGACGCTGCCCGCGCACAAGTCCCACGCCGGTCTTCATGACGGCGAACAGGAAGATATAGAGCAGGGCGACCAGGACGATGCGGCCTGCAAAAAGGACGATATCGATGTTCATAAGAGACTATCCCCTAAATTCAAAGGTGCTCAGGCCAAACGTCAGCAGATCGCCGTTGCGCAGCGGGCAGCGCGTAATGCGGCGGTTGTTGACGAGCGTGCCGTTGGTGGAATTGAGGTCCTCGATCGACCAATCCGAGCCCGTAAAGGTGAGCTGGGCGTGGCGGCGCGACACGTTGGGGTCGCGCAGGGCAATATCGGAAACTGAGCGCTCGCGACCGATAGTCACCTGTGCGGAGGTGATGCTATGGCTCTCGCCGCTCACGACGTCGACGAGCTGGGCGAGCGGGCGCTGTGGGGCGCGAGTGCTCGCCATGTTGGAGGCGATGCCGGCTGCGGCGCCTAGGCCCACGGCGGCACCGGTCGCGGCGGCTCCGCCCATGCCGGCAAGCGCGTCGCGCGAGACGGTCTGCGGCACCGGGATGGGTGCGGCGGCGGGGTCGGGGACGCTAGGCGCGAAGGGGTCTGCCACGGCAAGCGGGTCGGGAGCGGCGGCGCGAGGCGTCGGCTGCTGCTGGGGCATGGCGGCGGGGCGCTGCTGCTGCGGGGCAGCAAACTGCTGCTGGCCGGCGCGCGGGGCGCTGGCGGCACGGCTTGCCGCGGAGTTGTTCTGGCCCAGGCCGTTTTGATAGGCGCGCTCTTCTTCGTACAGGCGGCCGAGCGTGGGGGCATCGACGTTCTCGGCAAAGACCGAGAACTTGCCGGCGCGCAGCTGCGGATCGATCATAAAGCGCACGAGGGGCTCGCCGACAAAGACGTAGCGCCGCTTTTCGGCCTGTGCCTTCACGAACTCGCGGACCTCGCGCGAAAGCTCGGGGTAGAACGGGGCGAGCATGGGATCGTCGTCGGCGGCGATCAGGATGGTATAGAGTGCCGGCGCCGTGTTGACGCCGTTAATCACCAGAGTCTGATCCTCCATGTCGCGAGCGGCCTGCTTGGCAAGCTTCTTAAAGGAGAACGGGGCACGGGTGGCACCGAAGATGCCGGCCACGTGGTCCTCGAAGATGTTCAGGAAGTTCACGAAAGATCACTCTCCGTATAGGTTCTTTGGTATCCGAGCAAATATAGGCATATCCCAACGATTATAGAGGATAGGGTTCCCGCAACTGCCGCCTTGGCGGCGACCGCGGCTGCAAGGCTGGCAATTTCCATATGGTGTGCAAGACAGGATGCCACTGCGCAGCCGATGCCGGTGACAGCGATGGCGGCGATTGCGGCAAGGTTTGAGCCCTGGTCGGCACGCTTGGCATGGACATTGAGCAGCGCAGATGACGCTGCGGCAGTTGTCGCGACCAGCACAAAGGCAGCCCAAAGGAGCGGGTCTTCCAGCGCCGCGGCAACGTTACCGAGCCCCAGCACGCCTCCGGCTGAAAGCGCGACCGTGGCCAGACGGGCAAAAAGCACGCCCATGCCCGTTGCCGCGGCGGCGCTTGCCGGGCCGAGCCAAAATGACGCGACGCCGGCGGCGACCCCAGCTGCCAGGAAGGTATTGCCAGTCAGACAGCCAAGCGCGAGTGCACAGGTGAGCGCGGCGCTCGCGGCAGCCTCGGTGCGACCCCAGGCGATCCACCAACCGGACATGGCGGCGGCAAAGATCACCGCGACGGGCAACATCGACAGGATGCCCTGCGCCTGCATGGTGGCGTTGGCCATGAGCACCAAAAAGCCCACAGCCGAGATGGCCGAGCCAATCTGGGGGGCCAGGCCAGCCGCCGCTCCGATCGCGATGGCCGCAATGACCAGGCCGGGAAGCGCCGCGACCCCGGTCGTTTGCATCAGCAAAAAGCTAAAGGTGCCGCACGTTAGCGCCGAGATAGTGCGCATGGTGTAGTCGCGCGCATGGCTCCAGCGCGTGCCCGCCCAGCCGAGTGCGGGGTCGACCTCGATGGCGTCGTCCTCGTAGTGCGACGGCTCGATATCGTCGAGCTCCTGCTCGTCATCCGAAAGTTCGCCAACCATTTGCTCCAGGCTGCGACGGCCTTCGCGCACGCTGCCCAGACCGGCAAGGAGCTGGTCGCAAAATGCCTCGATGCTGTTGGGGCGGTCCTGCGGCATGGGGGAGAGCGCGCTCATGAGCGCGGCCTCGGCTCCCGGGGGAAAGTGTGGTATCAGATCGCTGGGATAGGTGGCGCCGCCGATGATGCGGCCGAGCGAGTCGGCGGGCGTGGCCGCCATAAAGGGAGCGCTGCCGCACAGGCCCTCGTAGATCACACAGGCGAGGGCAAAGACATCGGCGCGCTCGTCGACCGTGCCGGTCTCGATATCGAGCTGCTCGGGCGGCATGTAGCCGATGGTGCCGCCGCGCGAGCCGCCAAAGCCACCGGCGGACGACAGTCGCGCCATGCCAAAGTCGGTGAGCTTTACATTGCCCGAGTGGTCGATGAGCACGTTGGCGGGCTTAATGTCCAGGTGGAGTACGCCGTTACTGTGGGCGAAGGTGAGCGCCTGGCCCAGGGCATCGGCAATGGCCGCGGCCTCGTCAAGGGTAAGTGAGTGGCCGTCCGCGCGGTGCAAAAACTCGGCCAGCGACATGCCATCGACATATTCCATAACCAGGTAGGCATAGGCTGTGTCGTGCGTAAAGTCGATGACCTGCACGATGTTGGGATGTTGAAGCATGGCGGCAGTGTGCGCCTCGCGCAGGACATCCATGATGTCGCTAGCGGGCATGCCGGCACCGTTGATAAGGGGGATGCGTTTAATGGCGACGCGGCGGCGCAGGTGCGTGTCGCGGCAGATCTCGATGGAGCCAAAACCGCCGGTCGCAAGTGTCTCGAGCGGCTGGTACCGCTTGAGCAGCTCGCGAGAGCTGGTGCCCTCCAAAGGAACGTCCGGCGAGAACCGGGCGGTATGTTGCGAGAAAAGCGGCATGGCCAACCCTCGTGCGTTTAAAGTTCGTTTGCGAGTGGCGGGCGCGGAGCCGAGCCGTTCGCGGTGGCATAGATGCTGCTAGTGTAGCACGCTCGGGTGCATGGGGAGGATAGCGGGATGCGAGGCTGCCTGCCTGGCTTGGCCTTAGCGCTTTTTCTTGTTCTTCTTCTGCTTGCGCTGCTTGCCCTTGGTCTCCTGGGGCTTGTCGCCCTGCTTGGCCTCGACGGCGGCCTTTTCTGCCTTCATCTTCTTGCGTTTGGTCTCGATGCGGAGTTTTTTGTTGATGCGGGCCTTGAGGAAGGGACCGAACTGCTCGGCATCGCCGCGGACAAAGGTGTCCTTAGGGATCGTCACGCCCTGGTCGGCGAACATGGCCACAAAGATGCGCTCGCCGTCGAGCACGTGGTCGAGCTTTTCAAACGGGAAGAACTGTGACTTGCCGCTCTTGCCCCAAACCATCAGGCCGTCCTCGTTGGCGGCGACGCGGCGATAGCGGCCACCCATGGACTCGTCGGCCTCGACGGCGTCGATAAAGTCGCGGGCTAGCGTGTGGTGCAGGTTCTTGCTCCACCAGGCCAAAAAGGCGCCGAACACGATCAACACGACGCCAAACTTGATCCAGTTGCCGCCGGCCACCAGCATGCCGATGCCGATGAGCGCGGCAACTGCCGCGGCGACATACAGCGAGCCACGACGCCTGGG
Organism: Collinsella sp.; assembly: GCA_048342015.1. Classification (GTDB taxonomy): domain Bacteria; phylum Actinomycetota; class Coriobacteriia; order Coriobacteriales; family Coriobacteriaceae; genus Collinsella. Next base: position 11,062 of record DBGDFS010000025.1, read on the forward strand.
CGAGGCGACCAGGCGGGCGAAGTCGGTGACCAGGTCGTTTTCGTACTGGTACTCGTTGAGGTACAGGATGCCGTCATCGGCTGCGGCCTGCTCCTCGAGCGCGACCTCGACCTGGTCGGCTGCTTCGGAGGGAACGAGGTTGCTCTCTGCGTCTGCCATGCTCTTTGGACTCCTATCGCGGCGGGCTCGCCGTACGGGTATTATGGAATGCAGTATGCCGTGCGACCGCATGGCCGCCGCGGCAACAAGACTCAGTATACCCGGGGGAGCACCCATGGAATCGTTGTACCGAAAGTATCGCCCGCTCACCTTCGACTCCGTGGTGGGCCAGCAACATATCGTCTCGACGCTCGAGCACGCCATCACCGAGGGGCGCCTGTCCCACGCCTACCTGTTCTGCGGACCGCGCGGCACGGGCAAGACCACCATGGCGCGCATTCTGGCCAAGGCGCTGCTGTGCCGCAATGCCGAGGCGGCGCGCGCCGAGGGTGCAAGCGGCTGCATGCCCGACGGTACTTGCGAGGAGTGCGAGCTCATCGCCGAGGGCAACCACCCGGATGTCTACGAGCTCGATGCCGCAAGCCGTACCGGCGTGGACAACGTGCGCGAGGAGATCATCAACTCCGTCAACTTTGCCCCAGTGCGCGGCAAGTACAAGATTTATATCATCGACGAGGTCCACATGCTCACGACGGCGGCGTTCAACGCGCTGCTCAAGACGCTTGAGGAGCCGCCGGCACACGTGATCTTTGTGCTGTGCACCACCGACCCGCAAAAGATTCTGGAGACCATCCTCTCGCGCTGCCAGCGTTTCGATTTCCATCGCATCGGCAACGAGGATATCGAGTATCGCCTGGCATACGTGTGCGAGCAGGAGGGCTTCGATTACGACGACGAGGCGCTGGCTATCGTGGCGCGCCATGCCAAGGGCGGCATGCGCGACGCGCTGTCCACGCTGGAGCAGCTGAGCGTCTTTGGCAACGGTTCTGTGCATGCGGACGACGCCCGCTCGCTTTTGGGCGAGGTTTCGGACCAGATCCTGGGCGAGTTTTCCCGCGCCATTGCCGATCGCGATGTTGCCGAGCTCTATGGACTGATTCGTGTGCAGGTCGAGGAGGGCAATGACCTGCTTGAGCTGACGCGCGACCTGGTGGCGCATGTGCGTGACGTGTACGTTGCCTGCGTTGCCGGTGCCCGTGCCGAGCTGTTTGAGGGCGGCTCGGAGCAGGCCGAGGCGCTTGCTGCCGAGGCCGCTGCCTTTGGCGAGCATCCTGCCGACCGCCTGGCCCGCGTGCTGACGGTGCTCGACGATGCCGCACTGGAGATGAGGGGCGCGAGCGACGTGCGCCTGGTGCTCGAGATTGCCTGCACGCGTCTGGCGCGTCCCGAGGCTGATTTAACGATTGAGGCATTGGCCGAGCGCGTGGCGCGTCTGGAGGCCATGGTTGCCAACGGCGCCGTGCCGGCGAGCGTGGCTGCTGCTCAGGCCGCCGCGCCTGCAGCATCCGTACCCGCTGCTGCCCAGCAGCCGACGCTCATTTCGGGCGCTCGTGCTGCTGCTCCGGCGGCATCCGCTGCCCCTGCTGCTACGTCCGCGCGCCAGGGTGGCATGCCTTGGGACCGCGGCGCTGCTGTTCCGACTGCCCAGCCTGCGCCCCGTTCTGCGTCCGTGTCAGCCTCCAAGCCTGCAGCGCCTGCGCCTCAGCCCGTTGCGGCCCCCGCGCCTGCCACCGCTCCGGCACCTAAGCCCCAGCCCAACAATGCCGCCCAGGTTGCCGCTGCCGGTGCTGCCGAGACGCCCGCGGTCGAGGATGCCGGAGAGCTGCAGCGCAAATGGGCCGAGGTCGTCGAGCGTGTCAAGGCGCGTCAGGCTTCCTACGCAGGGCTTTTGCTCAACGCCCGCGCCACGGCCGACGACGGCTCCAAGCTCACGGTCTCGTTCCCCGCGGGTTCGACTTTTGCCATTAAGATGCTCGGTCGCGCCGATACGCAGTCGGTGGTCCTGCCGACGGTCTGCGCGGTTTTCGGTCGTCGCACCGTCGACTATGTCCTGGATGGGGGTGGCACGCCGGCTCCTCAACATGAGGAGCATTCTCCATCTGCACGGGCTGCGGCATCTGCGGACCCGCAACCCGTGTTCTCGGCGGCCCCTGCATCCTCGAGCGCCAGCGCGTCGCAGCAGCAAACGGCACCGGTAGCGGCATCGACCCCGTCGGCGCCTAAGCCCGCGGCGCCCAAACCGGCTGCTCCGACACCCGCGCCCAAGCCCGTCTCGCCCGCGCCCAAGTCGTCTGACCTGGGCAAAGCCCCCTGGCTACGCTCCGACAACCCCGCCGGCGCTCCTGCCACGGGTAAGCTCCCGACCGAGCCCGCACCCCGTGCGCCCGAGCGCTCGGCTGCCCCCAAGGCTCAGCCTGTCGCGCAGTCCGCGCCGTGGGAATCCGAGCAGGTGCCCTACGACGACGCTATGGTCGGCGGCTTTGCCGGCGATGCGAGCGGGGACGATCTTCCTCCGTTCGACGTGCCGGGTGCGACGCCCGCGCCCAAGCCCGCTGCAACTGCCCCCAAAGAGGAGGACGCCCCCGCTGCCCCTTGGGAGTCCAACCCCGGCGCCGGCAGCCCCTTCGGCCACCAGGGTGCAGCCCCGAGCATTCCGCAGACCGAGGACGAGGCCAAAGCCCTCATCCGCCACGTCTTCGGCCAGGCCACCATCTTCAAACCGGTGGAGTAACCGTGCGGGCGGGTATGCTGCTCAAGAAGAGATCTCTTTGTCCGGGCGCATCTGTATTTCGGACATGTGCAACGTAGTGCCGCGTATCTCGCATTCGAGCAGGCAGGTACGCGACGGTCGGCCTAGGATGCTGAGGTCGATACGATACGCCGCATAGCTGTCCGTGTACTCGACTTGCTCGGCGTTGAGGGTTGCTCCGATTGTCAAGAAAGCGCCTGGTTCGGCATCGACAATCTTGGAGTCCTTTATCTTGACCTTGAACTCTTGGTAGAGGGACGGGCTGTTGTAGTAAACGGTTCGGGTTCCGTCGGTGCACTCATCGGTCGTCTCCCATTTGACGACGGGCTGGTCCGAGCTGGCTATCAGCAGTTCTGCTCCAAAAGCTATGGCATGGGTGATGACAACCAGCAATGTCCAGCCGACAAAGAGATAGAGAACCACATATGCAACGGGGTGTTTTGAGCGGATGTTTTGGAGCGCGTTGGGGGCATTCATGGGGCACCTCCAAATTACTATCTATGGCAATCAAATTATACCCTGCCGCCATGTGCGCCGCCTCGAGCAGCGGTCCGGCATTTAGCTATTTAGTGGCGCCCTTGATTATCAACTTCATCCGAACACTTCCCACATTCATCCGCACATGTACGGATGAATGTGGGAACCCGATACCCTGAGGGCCGGATCGGCCGGCCCCGGGAGATCGGAGGACGGCA
>DBGDFS010000026.1:0-39089 GCA_048342015.1 Collinsella sp.
TGCTCGACGACCTGGCAGACCTCACCAACTCGTTCTACTTCATCGAGGCCGGCACGCTCGTGGAAAAGATCAAGTCGTCCTCGCAGACGCTCAAGCAGGAATACCTCGATACATACGAGAGATGAATGTGGGGGAGTGTTCGGATGAAGTTGATATTTAAGGTCCAGCTCGTGTTGTGCCGAAAAGACCGTGAACCTTTTGTGGGACACGTGGCGCCGTGGTACCATAGCCAAGTTTGTTGTCTTGGTCGGAAACCAAGACGCCTTATGCGCTGATCGGTAACCAGCGCCTGACCAATAAGGAGTCCTACCATGAAGCAGGGTATCCATCCCCAGTATGTCGAGTGCACGGTGACGTGCTCCTGCGGCAACACCTTCAAGACGCACGCTACCGTGTCCGAGATGAAGGTCGAGCTTTGCAACGAGTGCCACCCGTTCTACACCGGCCAGCAGAAGTTCGTCGACACCGGTGGACGCGTCCAGCGCTTCGCCGACAAGTTCGGTGGCGCCGCTGCCGCCCAGCTCAAGAAGGCCGAGGAGGCCAAGGCTGCCAAGGCCGCCAAGGCTGCTGAGGCCGAGGCCGCTCGCAAGGCCGCCGCTGAGGCTAAGGCTGCCGAGAAGGCTAAGCGTGCCGCTAAGTTTGCCGAGGAGGCTGCCAAGCAGGCCGCCGAGGCTCCCGCAGAGGCTCCCGTCGAGGAGGCCGCTGCCGAGGCCGAGACCACCGAGGCTGCTGAGTAAATAGCTCGCCGCGGAATCGCTCGCATTCATGGCATAAGGGCCGTGCATCCGTTTGGGTGCGCGGCCCTTTTCTTTTTATTGGTGCAAGCCAACCTGTCCCCATTGCACCAGATTGGTGCGAAGGGGACGGGTTGGTTTGCACCAAATGGCAGAGTGACGGCGTTTTCCCAGATAAAACCTGCCAAAATAAACCAGTCCCTTTTTGGCAGGTCGGTCGGGTCGTAGTTATTACGTGGCGGTCGAGGTCGACCGTATAGGCCGCGCCTTGTTTGGCTAAAGTACAATCATCTGTGTTTAACTCGCCCGCAGCTGCACGGCGTGGGCGATGGCCAAAAAGGAAAACCACATGGGATTCATGTCAAAGCTGCTGTCCTTTGGATCCGATAAGGACCTTAAGCGCTACTACAAGATCGTCGACCAGATCAACGGTCTTGAGCCCCAGTTTGAGAAGATGACCGAGGAGGAACTCCGCGCCCAGACCGATAAGTTCCGCGAGCGTTACGCCAACGGCGAGTCGCTCGACGACATGCTTCCCGAGGCCTTTGCCACCGTGCGCGAGGCTTCCAAGCGCATCACGGGCATGCGCCACTTTGACGTACAGCTCATCGGCGCCATGGCGCTTCATGAGGGTCATATTGCCGAGATGAAGACCGGCGAGGGCAAGACGCTCGTCTCCACCTTGGCCGGCTACCTCAACGCTATCGCCGGCAAGGGCGTGCATGTCGTTACCGTCAACGATTACCTGGCAAAGCGCGACTCCGAGTGGATGGGCCGCATCTACAAGTACCTGGGCATGACCGTCGGTCTGCTCCAGAACAACATGCCGCTCGAGCTCAAGCGCCCGGCCTACCAGGCAGACGTCACTTACGGCACCAACTCCGAGTTCGGTTTCGACTACCTGCGCGACAACATGGTCACCCGTCCCGAGCAGCGCGTGCAGCGCGGTCACAACTACGCCATCGTCGACGAGGTCGACTCCATCCTGATCGATGAGGCCAGGACGCCGCTCATTATCTCGGGCGCCGGCACTAAGTCCGCCAGCACCTACAAGGACTTCGCGCGCGCCGTGCGCGGCCTGGAGCGCGGTGAGGACGTGTCGCACGACATGCTCACCGCCACCGAGGACGTTGAACCCACGGGCGACTACGTCATGGACGAGGCCAAGCACACCATCGCCGCCACCGAGCGCGGTCTTAAGAAGATCGAGCGCCGCCTGGGTATCGATGACATCTATGCCGATCTCTCCGGCCAGCTGGTCAACCACCTGCAGCAGGCGCTGAAGGCCCAGTACATGTTCCACCGTGATAAGCAGTACGTGGTCACCAACGGCGAGGTCAAGATCGTCGACGAGTTCACCGGCCGCATTATGGAAGGCCGCCGTTACTCCGAGGGCCTGCACCAGGCCATTGAGGCCAAAGAGGGCGTGCTCGTACGCGAGGAGAACCAGACCCTGGCCACCATCACCCTGCAGAACTACTTCCGTCTGTATGACAAGCTCTCCGGCATGACCGGCACGGCACTTACCGAGGATGCTGAGTTCCGCGAGATCTACAAGCTGCCCGTCGAGGTCATCCCCTCCAACAAGCCCGTGCAGCGCGTGGACCACGAGGACCTGGTGTACCGCACCATTCAGGCTAAATACAACGCCGTTGCCGACGACGTTGAGCGTCGTCACGCCAAGGGACAACCGGTCCTGGTGGGCACCGTCTCCATCGAGAGCTCCGAGAAGCTGTCCGCCGCCCTTACCAAGCGCGGCATCGCGCACGAGGTCCTCAACGCCAAGCATCACGAGCGCGAGGCTCATATCGTTGCCCAGGCCGGACGCTACGGCGCCGTGACCATCGCTACTAACATGGCCGGTCGTGGTACCGACATCCTGCTGGGCGGCAACCCCGACGAGCTGGTGCGCGAGCGCTTGGAGTACGAGGGCCTGACCATGGAGGACGTGACGCCCGAGCAGCTCGAGCAGTTTAACGCCGAGGCCAAGGAGACCTGCAAGGCCGAGCGCGAGCGCGTGCTTGCCGCCGGCGGCCTGACCGTTATCGGAACCGAGCGCCACGAGTCCCGTCGTATCGACAACCAGCTGCGCGGCCGCTCCGGTCGTCAGGGCGATCCGGGCGAGACCCAGTTCTACCTGTCGCTCGAGGACGACCTCATGCGCCTGTTCGGCGGCGACAAGATGGACCGCGTCTCCAAGATGATGGTCACGGCCGACATGGGCGACGACATGCCCATCCAGCACAAGATCATCTCCAAGGCCGTCGAGAGCGCCCAGCACAAGGTCGAGAGCATCAACTTCTCCATGCGTAAGAGCGTCCTTGAGTACGACGACGTCATGAACAAGCAGCGCCAGGTCATCTACGCCGAGCGCAATAAGATTCTGGACGGCAAGGACCTGACCGACCACATCACCGAGGTCATGCACGACACCGTGTACCGCTGCGTGCAGGAGTTCTGCACCAAGGACAGTCACGATGGCGAGCGCGACCTAGAGGGCCTGCGCAAGTGGGTTGTGGAGCTCACCGGCCACATCGATACGCCGAAGTTCCCCGACGAGGATTATGAGGCCCTGGCTGCCGATGTCCTGGCTTACGTAGAGAAGTGCTACAACATGAAGGCCGAGCGCTTGGGCGAGGACCTGATGCGCGAGCTCAACACCCAGGTCATGCTGCGCGTCATCGATACCCGCTGGATGAACTACCTGCAGGAGATGGACTACCTCAAGACCGGCATCGGCCTGCGCGGCTTTGGCCAGCGCGACCCGCTGGTTGAGTACAAGACCGAGGCCTACGGCGCGTTCCAGATACTCGTCGATACCATGTATGAGGATTACCTGCGCACGGTTCTGCGCATCGAGATCAAGGCTGCCCCGCGTGCCGTGGAGCACAAGGAGGAGCCCGCGCTCGAGGGTGCGCACTTCTCCGGTCCTGCCGAGGTCGATGGTGACAACGGCGGCTCGGTGCTGCGCAAGCAGGCGCAGGTGCAGGCCCGCATGGCTGTCCAGGGTGGTCCGGCTGCCGTCAACAACGGTGGCAAGGTGACCACCTATCGCAAGTCCGAGAGCGACGATCCGTACGTCAACGTGGGCCGCAACGACCCGTGCCCCTGCGGTAGCGGCAAGAAGTTTAAGTACTGCCACGGCAGGAATCGTTAATGGCTGAGGCTTTAGAGGTAACGCCCGCCGAGCTGGACGCGTTTGCGGACCGGCTCGGTGAGGTCGAGTCGTATCTCCACCTGGACGAGAAGCGTACCCGCGTGTTCGAGCTCGAGGCCAAAAGTGTTGCCCCTGGCTTTTGGGATGACGCCGACGCCGCCCGTGCCACCATGGAGGAGATCGCGCGCACCAAGGAAGATATCGCTGCCGTGGACACCGCGCGCGGCGAGCTTTCCGATGCCCGCGCCGCGCTGGAGCTTGCCGAGGAGATGGGGGATGACCCCGACGCCGCCGCCCTTCGCGAGGAGGCTGCAGCCACGGCTGAGCGCCTGGCCCGTGCCATCGATGAGCTTGAGCTTTCGAGCTGGTTTACCGGTGAGTTCGATCACGGCGATGCCATTGTGACCATCAAGCCCGGACAGGGTGGTCTGGAGGCCCAGGACTGGACCTTCATGCTCTTTAAGATGTACATGAAGTACTGCCAGCGTCGCGGCTGGAAGGTCACCATCAACGACTGTCCCGCGGCCGAGGTCATCGGCATTGACCGTGCGACCTTTACCGTCGAGGGCAAGGACGCATTTGGCATGCTGCGCGCCGAGGCCGGCGTCCACCGCTTGGTTCGCATTAGCCCCACCGACGACAAGAAGCGCCGCCAGACCACGTTTGCCGGCGTCGAGGTCATCCCCGTGCTACCCGATGATATCGACATCGAGATCAGTCCCGATGACATCCGCGTGGACGTGTACCACGCGAGCGGCCCGGGCGGTCAGGGCGTCAACACCACCGACTCCGCCGTGCGCGTGACGCATTTTCCCAGCGGTATTGTGGTCACCTGCCAAAACGAGCGCAGCCAGATTCAGAACAAGGCCGCGTGCATGCAGATCCTCAAGGCTCGCCTGTACGAGATTGAGCTCGAGAAGCGCGCCGAGGCGCTCGATGAGATCCGCGGACCCAAGACCACGATTGGTTTTGGCAACCAGATTCGCAGCTACGTGCTCTACCCGTACCAGATGGTCAAGGACTTACGCACGGGCGTGGAGACCAGCAATGTCGAGGCCGTCCTTGACGATGGCGACCTGGACCCGTTTGTTATTGGCTACCATCGCTGGGCTACCGGCAACGCCGATGCAGAAGGCTCGGAGGTCTAAAACATCGGGTGGCTTCAAGCCGATGCCAAGCCCAACGGTTGGACGGGTTTGTATCCAGAATAAACCCTGCGCAGGGGTGGTTTTTGTCCGGCGAATCGGTAGAATCGAATACAAGAAGAAGTTCAAAGCGCATCCGTTTGGGTGCGCTTTTTTGAGGGAGGCAGCATGGCATATCGTCTGGACATCAAGCGCATTCTTTCGATGAACTTCTTTCACGACCTGCCCCAGATCATGTTGGGGTGTGCCTTGGCCGCCATCGCGACCGACTTGTTTTTGATTCCCAACGGTCTTGCCGCCGGTGGCGTTACGGGCCTTGCCACCATTATCCAGGCGGTCGGCGCGGCGCGCGGCCTATCGCTTCCCGTTGGTATTCAGACGATCGTGATGAACGCCTTGCTGTTGTTGGTCGTTATGCGCGAGGGCGGCATGTTCTACGTGGTGCAGACCGCGACGGGCTTTGTGCTGCTGGGCTTCTTTACCGATCTGTTCGCCCCGTTTGTAGCACCTCTGGCGGATGCGGACCTGATGCTCCCTGCCATGTGGGGCGGCATTATTACGGGCATCGGTTACGGCATGGTGTTGCGCGCCGGCGCCAACACCGGCGGCTCGGACACGATTGGCCAAATCATCTCGCGTAACACCTCGCTGCCGGTGGGCTCGACCGTCATGGCGATCGATGTTGCCGTATGCGCGCTATCGGCTCCGGTCTTTTCAATCGAAAACGCACTGTATGCAGGCCTTTCGATGGTCATTAGCGGCTACGTGATCGATGCCGTGGTCGATGGTGGCAACAAACGCCGTATGGTACTCATCATCTCGGACAAGTTCCCTGATATCGCTGCCGATATCATGTATGGCCTGGGTCGTGGTTGTACCAAGTTTAAGGCGACTGGCATGTATTCGGGTGCCGAGAAGCCAGTGATTATGGTCATCGTGAGCCGTCGAGAGCTCAATACCCTCAAGACGATCGTGCGCGAGCGCGATCCTCATGCCATCGTGACGGTTGCCGACGTTACGGAAGCCTTCGGCGAGGGATTCAAGGACATTAGCGCGTAGGGTCGACCGCGTTCCATCCAAAAGACGTTCACATTGATAAACCGTTTCATCAGCGGTTCTGCCTGCTAAATTGTTCAAATAATGATAAAAACTCTGGTAAAGCCATCAGTTTCCAGCATAATGAATGACGTACGTGCATTGCGGCTGTGTTGGGATTACCTTTCCGTGCCGTGCGCATTTTGTCTAATGAGGATGAAAGGAAGGCACAATGAGCGACGAAGAGCTCAAAAAGGTTGCCAACGAGGTAAGGAAGGGCATCGTCACCGGCGTGCACGCTGCCAAGTCCGGCCACCCGGGCGGTTCGCTCGGCGCTGCCGACATCATGACCTATCTGTATTTTGAGGAAATGAACGTCGACCCGGCCGATCCCCGCAAGGCAGACCGCGACCGCTTTGTGCTCTCCAAGGGCCACTGCGCACCCGGCCTGTATGCCGTGCTCGCCGAGCGCGGGTTCTTCCCCAAGGAGGACCTGGAGACGCTGCGCCATATTGGCAGCCACCTGCAGGGCCACCCCAACATGAACGACACCCCGGGCGTGGACATGTCCACCGGGTCGCTGGGCCAGGGCATCTCCGCCGCCGTCGGGATGGCCGTCGCCGCCAAGCACTGGGGCGACGACTACCGCACCTATGCCCTGCTGGGCGACGGCGAGAGCGAGGAGGGCCAAGTCTGGGAGGCGGCCATGTTCGCCGGCAACCAGGGCCTCGACAACCTCTGCGTGATCGTCGACCATAACGGCCTGCAGATCGACGGCCCCGTCGAGGAGGTCAACGACCCCATGCCGCTCGCCGACAAGTTCCGCGCCTTCAAGTTCCATGTGGTGGAGCTCGCCGACGGCAACGACTTCGACCAGATCCGCGCCGCCTTTGCCGAGGCCCGCGCCACCAAGGGTCAGCCGACCGCCATTATCGCCGAGACCACGAAGGGCAAGGGCGTCTCCTTTATGGAGAACCAGGTGGGTTGGCACGGTAAGGCCCCCAACGATGAACAGTTTGAGCAGGCCATGGCAGAGCTCACGGCCGCCGGAGAGGAGCTCTAGGATGGCAGACGTCAAGAAAATCGCCACGCGTGTAAGCTACGGCGAGGCCCTCGTCGAGCTCGCCAACGAGCACGATGACTTTGTGGTCCTCGACGCCGACCTGGCCGCCGCCACGCAGACCGGTAAGTTCAAGGCCGCTTGCCCCGACCGCTTCTTCGATGTGGGCATTGCCGAGAGCAACCTGATGGGCGTCGCCGCCGGTATCGCGACCACCGGTCGCGTTGCCTTCGCGAGCAGCTTTGCCATGTTTGCCGCCGGCCGCGCCTTTGAGCAGGTCCGCAACTCCATCGGCTATCCGCACCTTAATGTTAAGATCGGTGCCACGCACGCCGGTATCTCGGTGGGCGAGGATGGCGCCACGCACCAGTGCTGCGAGGATATCGCCCTGATGCGTGTCATCCCCGGTATGACCGTGATCGTTCCCGCCGACGACATCGAGGCCCGTGCCGTGACGCGCGCCGCCTACGAGTGCGACGGCCCCGTGTACATGCGCTTCGCCCGTCTGGCCTCGCCGGTTATCAACGACCCCGAGACCTACAAGTTCGAGGTGGGCAGGGGCATCGTCATGCGCGAGGGCACCGACGTCACCATCATCGCCTGCGGCCTGATGGTCGGCGAGGCGCTCGAGGCCGCTGAGCAGCTCGCTGCCGAGGGCATCGATGCCGAGGTCATCAACATGCACACCATCAAGCCCATCGATGCCGACCTGATCGTCAAGAGCGCCACCAAGACCGGCCACGTCGTGACCGTCGAGGAGCACTCTGTGATCGGTGGCCTGGGCAGCGCCGTTGCCGACGTCCTGTGCGAGCAGTGCCCGACACCGCTTAAGAAGATCGGTGTCAACGACACCTTCGGCGAGTCCGGTCCGGGCGCCGAGCTCCTGCACAAGTACGGCCTGGACGCCGCCAACATCGTGGCAACCACCAAGGAGTTCTTGGCGTAAGGCAAGGCGGATCTCAAGGACTGCTTCGCCAGAACTATAAAACTGTTTCGCCAGTACTATGGAAACCCGGCAGGGGCGCTCTCTTGGAGAGCGCCCCTGTTTCAGTTGCGGTGAAATAAGGACTGTTTTGCCAGCTTAAAGGCTCAACAGTTCCTATTTCACCGCAACTCATGAAGACGCCCCTCAAGCACGGTCCCATCAGGGAAAAGGGCATATATCGACAAAGCGCAATTCAGACCCTTCCAGCGTTGTATATGCAGCACCCCAAGATAAACGCGGCGACCCGTTAGTTATCGCAGGCCGGGCACAGGGTTACTCTCCAAATCTTTCCGCAGGACGGAGGAGCCCCTGCCGCGCGAAGCGCGCAGCGGGGGCTCCGACATGTCCGAGGACGATTTGGAGAGTAACCCTGTGCCCGGCCGACGGGATCCCTAAGCACGCCATGCTTCTTATGTGCAGCAAAGCTAATACTGCTAAAATACAAAGCGCTCATGTAGTTTAAACGCACGACGATAAGGAGCACCAGTGGGTAACCACTTCCGTACCTCCGGTGCGGGCGATGATGCCCCCAAGACGCAGGCAGGCGTCCAGGGCAGTCGTTTCGCCACTCCGGATTCAGAGGGCCAGCCTGTTGCTCAGGCCCCCGCTCAGCCGGCAGATCAGGCACAGCCGGCATCCGATCCCTTTGCCTACAATCCAACCAGCGATGTCGCGCTTTCCGGCACGGCGGGTTTTGAGCCCGTTCAGGCCGTGACCGCTCGCGTGGAGCAGCCTCAGGCTGGTGCCGCCACGCCGCAGCCTACCATGGCCGGCATTCCCGACCCCTTGGCCCCTGCGACGCCGGCTCCTCAGCCTGCGCAGTCCGGTCTATTTGCCGCTATTCCCGACCCCACGCAGCCTGCTGCCCCGGTGGTCGAGAGCGATCAGGCAGCCGAGGTCGCAAGCCTCGATAACGCGCTCAACAACCCCGATTTTACGTCGGTGTTTGCGCCCATCGATCCGCAGGCCAGCCGCAAGAAGATGGCCAAGCAGGCCGGTGTCGAGCCCGTCATCCTTATGGAGCATGTCACCAAGATCTATCCGGCACAGCCTAACAAGCCTGCACTCGACGACATCAACATCGAGATCTATCCGGGCGAGTTCGTCTTCCTGGTCGGTCACTCCGGCTCGGGTAAGACCACGCTGCTGTCGACGCTCAACCGCGACGTCAAGCCGACGAGCGGCCGCATCCTGGTTGCCGGTCAGGACCTCATGAAGATCAAGAACCGTAAGGTTCCGTTCCTGCGCCGCCAGATTGGCGCCGTGTTCCAGGACTTTAAGCTTCTGCCGCAAAAGACCGCCTACGAAAACGTGGCGTTTGCCCTGCAGTGCATCGGCAAGCCCAAGGGCGTCATTCGCAGCCAGGTGCCCGAGGTGCTGCGTCTGGTCGGTCTGGCCGATCAGATGGACTCGCTGCCCGACCAGCTTTCCGGTGGCGAGCAGCAGCGCGTTGCCGTCGCCCGTGCTATGGTCAACCGTCCGCCGCTGCTGATCTGCGACGAGCCCACGGGCAACCTCGACCCGGCGATCTCGCTGGGCATCATGAAGCTGCTTGAGCGTATTAACCGCACCGGCACCACCGTGATCGTCGCCACGCACGACCGCGAGATGGTCGATAGCATGCACCGTCGCGTGATCGCCCTCGAGGGCGGCCACGTCATCCGCGACCAGGAGAGGGGAGGTTACGGCAACTATGGCACCAACTAACGTGGGCTACTCCTTCAAAGAAGCAATCAGCCACTTCTTCCGTAACTGGACTACCTCGCTCGGCGCCGTCATCACGATCTTCCTTTCGCTGTTTATCATCGGCCTGTTCATTATGGGTTCCGCGATGCTGAACTCCGTGATCGGCACCGTCGAGGATCAGGTTGTCATCAACGCGTTCATTAGTGATGACGCCGATCAGGCCGATGTTCAGGCTTTTGAGGCCGAGCTTAAGACGTGGAATAACGTCAAGTCCGTGACCTATAAGGACAAGGACGACGCGCTGGCCGAGTATACGAGCAAGATGTCGGGCAACGCCGACGCCACCATGAGCGCGCTCGATGGCCAGAACCCGCTGCCGGCTTCCTTCGCTATTGAGATGGACGATCCGTCCAAGGTCGAGAGCACGGCAAAGAAGCTCAAGAAGGATGCCGATTTCCAGAAGATCGCGGATGACGGCGACGTCAACGCGAGCGTGCTGTACGGCCAGGAGGAAGTGAGCCGCCTGTTCCAGGTGACCAACTACATCCGCATCGCCGCCGTGGTGCTCGTTGGTCTTCTGACCTTTATCGCATTCATCTTCATCAACAACACGATTCGCCTGTCCATCACGGCGCGTCGTCGTGAGATTGCGATTATGCGTCTGGTCGGCGCCAGCAACGGCTTCATTCGTGGCCCGTTTATCACCGAGGGCGTGCTGCAGGCCATTTTGGGCTCGCTGCTTTCCATCGGCGTTCTGGAGCTGCTGCGCAATCTGATGATCCCGCGTCTGCAGGAGAGCATCGGCTGGATGTCGTTTGCCCTGCCGATGCAGTACTACCTGGTGACCTATGCTGCGCTGATTCTGGTCGGCGTGATTATCGGTCTCTTTGGTTCTGCCATCGCCATGCGCCGCTACCTGCGCGTGTAGGCATGCTTGGAATTCATCCCTTCCAACGGGTCGTCTCTTATGGGGCGGCCCGTTTTTTGATCCCTAGGGGACGGCAGGAAAGCGAATCATTTGGGTAGACTCTTTGGAGTTCGCAATCGATAGTTAGGAGGCGCCATGGGGCGCAATAACAAGCATAAGCGTGGAGCTCGCAATCAGCGCGGGCCGGTGCGCAGCGAACGCCGTCCGAGCCTGACCGGGCGCGTGCAGCTCCATGAGCATAGCGCCTACGTTGTAACCGAAAACGGCGACTACAAGGTCATGGGCCGCGGTAAGCGCGAGATCATGGATGGCGATACCGTTGCCGTGAGCATTAAGAACAGCCCGCACGGTGAGCGGTGCGCCGTGATCGAAAGCGTGGTTGAGCGTGCAGCCATAAGCGTGGTGGGCACGTACCAGACCGCCGGTCCGCTCGGTGTGATCGAGCCGCTCGATTCGCGTCTGAAGGCCGACTTCTTCATTCTGCCCGAGGATACCTCGGCGGATCGTCTGGGTGTCCACCCGGGTGATGCTGTTGTCGCGCGCATTTTGACCTACCCGACGCGCCTGGAATCGGGTACCGTGACGATCGAACGCCGCATTGGCGGAGATGACGCGCCCGATTTGGGCGTTCAATATGTGATGGCGCGTTACGGCTATACCGATAGCTATCCCGAGGCCGCGCTGGACGAGGCCGAGGGGCTTTCGCTCGATGTGTCCGCGGCGCTTAAGGACCCGCTCCGCCGCGATCTGCGCGACCGCTTTGTCATCACGATCGACCCAGTCGACGCGCGCGACTTTGACGACGCCATTTCGCTGGAGCGCACGCCCGAGGGTGGCTACAAGCTGGGTGTGCATATCGCCGACGTTTCACACTATGTGGCTTGGGACGGGCATATCGATCTTGAGGCTCGCCATCGTACGACATCGGTGTATCTGGCCGATCGCGTGCTTCCCATGCTGCCCGAACGCCTGTCCAATGACCTGTGCTCGCTTCGCCCTGACGAGGACCGTCTTGCGTTTACCGTTGACATTGAGCTCGATGCACAGGGTCGCGTGCGGCATTACGATCCGTACCCCAGCGTGATTCGCTCGCGTGTGCGTATGGACTATGACGGCGCCGAGGCGCTGCTGGTGCGTGCCGGCGCGGTTGAGTATTCGGTGCTGGAGGGTGCAGCCGAGGATGTTGCGGCTGCCGAGACCTCGCGCGAGGAAGCGCTTGAGCGCGGTCTTGCGTGCGAGGAGGCCGCCCGCGGCTACAACGTCGACCTCGGCGATTTCCTTGTCGCCGCTAACGAACTCGCCGAACTCCGCCGTCGTATCCGTCGCGCCCGCGGCTCGGTCGATTTTGACACGGCCGAGATTCGTGCTCTGTTGGATGAGGACGGAGTGCCCGTGCAGATTGTGGCGCGTGAGCGTTCGTGTGCCACGTCGCTTATCGAGGAA
Source organism: Collinsella sp. (assembly GCA_048342015.1). GTDB lineage: Bacteria > Actinomycetota > Coriobacteriia > Coriobacteriales > Coriobacteriaceae > Collinsella. The sequence goes on from DBGDFS010000026.1 coordinate 12,174, forward strand.
GCTATGCTGCTCGCCAACGAGTGCGTTGCAGAGTGGCTGGCAGACCGTGATATCGAGGCCTGCTATCGCGTGCATGAGGATCCGAGCCCCGATAGCCTGCACGGTGCCGCCGTTGCGCTGGCGCAGCTAGGCATCATCGACGATCGCCGTGCGGCTGGTATTGCCCTGGGAAGTCCCGATGAGCTGCAGGCTGCGGTTGACGCCGCGGCCGGCACGGCTAACGCTCCGCTCGTCAACACGTTGCTCTTGCGCAGTATGCAGCGCGCGCTGTACAAGCCACGCAACGAGGGCCACTTTGCGCTTGCCGCGCCGTGCTATTGCCACTTCACGAGTCCCATTCGCCGCTATCCCGACCTGGTGGTGCACCGCGTGCTCAAACTGCAGTTGGCCTATGAGCGGCTCGGCGGCAAGGACGCCTTGGTCCGTACGCCGCGGCTGATCGGCAAGGGGCGCGAGTCGCTGCCGCGCATTCTGCCGCAGATCTGCCGCGCATGCAGCGATGCCGAGCGCGCGGCAGATGCCGCCAGCCATGCGACGCAAAAGATCAAGATTGCCCAGTACTATGAGGACCGTCTGGGCGAGCGCTATGCCGGAACCGTCTCGTGGGTTAGCAGCATGGGCCTTTTTGTGCGCTTGGACCTAACGCAGGTCGAAGGCTTGGTTTCGATCAAGAGTCTGGGCAACGAGTGGTTCGAGTTCGACGAGGACGCGCTCACGCTCACAGGTGCCGACACGGGCACCCGTTACGAGCTGGGGCAGCGCGTGATTATCGAGGTCTCGCGCGTCAATACCACGCGTGGGCACTTGGACTTTAAGCTTATCCATTAGCCAAATCCCGACTGATGGTGGGGGAGCGGAGGGCGGCCTTTCGGGACCGTCCTCCGCATTTGAATCGTGGCTACCTTGCCGTCTGCTCGGCCGCCCGCTTACCTGCTATTTGAGAGGTAAAACCTACCAAAATAAACCTGTCCCTTTTGGCAGGTTTACAAGAAAGCGGGGATGAGATGGCGACGGTGTACGGTTATGCGCGGGTGAGTTCGCGCGATCAGAACCTTAATCGGCAGCTGGATGCGCTGGGCGCCTATGGCGTGGGCTCGGCGAATATTTATGCCGACTATGCGAGCGGCAAGGACTTCGATCGACCGCGTTATCGCGAGCTGCTGCACGTCCTGGGAGACGGGGACGTACTGGTGGTGCTTTCTATCGACCGACTTGGTCGTAATTACTCCGAGATTCTTGAGGAATGGCGACGCATTACCAAGGAGCTCGGGGTTGCCATTGTGGTGTTGGACATGCCATTGCTTGACACGCGCGTCAGGGCCAGCGGCGCGCCGGATGTGACCAACACCCTGATTGCCGATATTGTGCTGCAACTGCTGAGCTACGTGGCGCAGGTGGAGCGCGAGAATATCCATCGGCGCCAGGCGGAGGGAATTGCAGCGGCGCGGGCGCGAGGGGTCCGTTTCGGTCGACCTCGCAAGCCATGCCCTCCTCAGTTTGAGCTGGTGCGCGATAGCTATGAGGCGGGCGATATTACCCGCAGCCAGGCAGCAAAGTGCCTGGGCGTGTGCGTGGGGACGTTCGATCGCTGGATGCGCGAGGCGGGGTAGGGGTTTGCGTCGCTTTGTCGCTTCCTGTTGCGATTCAAATTTTGATACGGTGACGATGCCATTTGGGGCTACACTCGCTGATATTCAAAAAAGGAGGTTGGCCCTTGGCGCGCGTAAAACAAATAATCGGATGGACCGCGATTGTTCTGTTCGCTGCAACGCTGGCGGGCATCTGGGTGCTGACGGAGCAAAATGCGGTGGAGACGTCGTTGCTGAGCGAGTCCACCGCGCGTGTGGTGGAGGGCCGGGCTACGGGCGTTCAGGCTGCCGACGCCACGGGTGAAGCCCAGACGGAGAACGGAATGACCGGGGGCACCGATTCGGCTGCTTCGAATGTCCGGTCTGGCCGACTTGCTTCCATTCGCATGTGGGTGGGCACGAACGTCCGTCGCGTTGCCCATACCGTAGAGTTTTTCTTCGTCGGATTGTTCGCCTCGGTGGTCGTGGTTTGCTTTTCCAGGCGTCCGTGGAGCGTATGCTCCCGTTGCGTGCCCGTATTGCTCTTTTGCGCCGCCTGCTCCGTTGGCGATCAGGTACATAAGATCTTTGTTCCCGGCAGGCATTTCGACGTTATCGATTTAGGATTCGATGCTGCGGGCTATGTCACCGCCATGCTGTTGGTATTGTTGACGGCGGCGTTGGTGCGCCATGCGACTCGGCCGATCGGCGCCCATGCGAGGCGCTAGCCTTAAGACGAGACATCGCGACTGCCTATGCTTCGACATTGACTACAATAACGGCTGCAATCGCGAGTGGTCGTCGATGTGCAGTTTTCCAGACACCTGTTTTCTCTAAGAAAGGAAATCCCATGGCGGTATTGTTTGTTGAATATCCCAAGTGCTCGACCTGTAAAAAGGCCAAGGCCTGGTTGGACGAGCATGGGGTTGAGTACGTCGATCGCGATATCGTTACGGACAATCCCACGGCCGATGAACTTGCGACCTGGATTGCTCGTTCGGGGCTGCCGGTGCGACGCTTCTTTAACTCGTCGGGCATGAAATATCGAGAGCTGGGCCTGAAGGCGCGCCTGGATGCGGGTATGACGGACCAGGAATGCTGCGAGCTGCTGGCGACCGACGGCATGCTGGTCAAGCGTCCGCTGTTGGTGGGCGACGACTTTGCGATTCCTGGCTTTAAGGAATCGGCTTGGGCCGAGGCATTGCTGTAGCGGCTGCGGAAAGCGCGACCCGTTTTGAGCGCTCAGGATGGGACGTGTTTTCCATCGGCGGGCTCGCTCGGCTCAATCCTTGAGCTGTGCCCATTCGTGCGGACCGTAGACCTTTACGTGCTTGTTGGGCTTGCCGCTCCAGTACTCCTCGTCCATAAAGGGCAGATATGCCTGAACGCCGGGGCAGATAAAGGGAATCCGCTGCTGTTGCAGTCGCTCGCGCTGGCGCTGCTCCAGGTGCGCCTCGGATATGACGGTCGGCATACCGGACAGCTCGACGAGGCTTGCCTGGATTCGTTTAAGGTCGGGGAGTCCCGCGTGCCATGACATCCGCATGATCAAAAAGGATGCACGGCGGTATTTTGCCTGCATCACCGTGATGGCGGGGCGCAGTGTGGGATGGATTTTGTCCCGTTCGGGCCAAAGGTCAGCAGTGATCTCGAGGCCCAGGGTCTCCCATAGGTAATCAAGCTCTTCGTCCATGGTGCCTCGATATCCGTGCAATGATGACGGTTCGATTGTGCCATCAGCCGTGAGTGCTGCATTGTTGTAATCTACCAGCGGTAGATGTGGGGTGTTTTACGGGCTTTGGCGCCGTACGTGTCGCTGGTGCTTCACAGGTCCTTCACGTGTTGGCCGTATTTGACTGAATTTCAAAAAAGTCAAAATTAGGGCTTGCGTCACGGCGGGACTTCCCGTATATTTCTTTCTTGCGCAAAGGCACAGCCGAGCGCAGCGATGCAGTCATTGGGATGTCGTCTAATGGCAGGACAGCGGATTCTGGTTCCGTCAATGGGGGTTCGACTCCCTCCATCCCAGCCATTGCATTTGCTACATATGGCCCGTTCGTCTAGCGGTTTAGGACGCCGCCCTCTCAAGGCGGAGATCACCAGTTCGAATCTGGTACGGGCTACCAAAATTGAACGCCCGGGCCTCGTAAGAGACCCGGGTTTTGTGTATTGACCGTATATACGGCGCCTGCCGTGTTTCGCTCAGATCGAGGAGTAGCCATGGATCTGCCCATCAGCTTGCAAGACATCACGTATGCCGAGAACTATCTGGCGCAGGGCGACCTGGCTACGGCGACGCCGCTGCTGGAGCGTCTGGTGGAGCTCGCCGAGGAGTATATCGACGCTGAGTGCAAGACGGAGGAGAAGCGCCAATACTTTAGCTTCGATAGCAAGTTTGAGCGCTTGGCCTATCGCCGCGTGGAGAAGGATCCGCGCGAGCTCGTGCAGGTCGAGGTGCCGTTTGACCGCCTGTACTCTGACATGGCGTTTGCCTACATTCGCCAGCAGGATTATGTGAGCGCTCGTAATGCCCTGATGCAGGCTGTGCGTTGGGACCCCATGAACTGCAACTATCGCTTGGATTTGGCCGAGCTGTTCCGCGCTCTCGAGGACAAGCAGGAATGGGCATCGCTCTCGTTCTCGGTGCTGGAGCGCGCGAGCGATGGCAAGTGCGCCGCCCGCGCTTACGCCAATCTAGGCCAGTACTTCTTGGAGCCCGAGACCGAGAACGTTTCGGCTGCCGTGGGCTGCGCGCGTCTGGCGCTGCGCCTGGCGCCCAACGATGCGCATACGACGCGCCTGCTCAACAAGATCCATACCACCTATCCGGATGCCGCCGATGAGAGCGACGAGCACGTGATGGGTGAACTGGCCCTGCAAGGCGTTCCGACCTCGCCTTCGGCCGAGATTGCCATCTGCCTGATTATGTGCGCGACCGATGCTGCAAGCGACGGCGACAAGCAGGAGGCGACGCGCCTGACGGTGCGTGCTCGCGACTTGGTGGGCGAGGAGGCCTGCGCGGCGATTATTAAACTGGTGCGCGAGAGCGATGCCGAGCTCAATGCCGAGCGCAAGGCAAAGCGCGAAGCTACGGGCAAGGGTTCCGATGGCGCCAAGGAGGCCGGCGATGCCCAGTAAGCGCGAGCGCAAACTCATTTCCAAGAATCGCTCGGCACATCACGAGTACTTTATCGATGAGACGTTTGAGTGCGGTATTGAGCTGAGCGGTACCGAGGTCAAGTCGATTCGCGAGCGCGCGTGCCAGATTACCGATACCTTTGCACTGATTCGTGGCGGGGAGTGCTGGCTCGTCGGCCTGCATATCCACCCTTATAGCCATGGTGGCGTGTGGAATCGCGATCCCGACCGTCGGCGCCGTCTGCTGCTGCACCGCAAGGAGATCGACTTTCTTGACGGCAAACTTCGCAACCGTGGTTATGCGCTGGTTCCGTTGGAGCTCTACTTTAATACCGACGGTCGCGTAAAACTGCTGCTGGGTCTGGGTCGCGGCAAGAAGCTCTACGACAAGCGCGAGGACATGGCCAAGCGTGATGTCCAACGCGAGATCGACCGCGCCCTTAAGGAACGCAACCGCTAGGCACTCTGTATAAGTTGCGGTGGAATACGGACTGTTTTGCCTGTTTGAGGGGCTATTCAGTCCCTATTTCACCGCAACTGCGGGCGTCTCATCTTTCTTACTGTTCTGACACATATGTCTCAAAGGCGGCGTCCGTTATGGGTGCCGCCTTTTTTGTGGGTACATACATTCATGAGGTTCCAACCCGAGCTAGGGGAGTGATCGTTATGGATAAAACTGCGTTCTTTACCATGCCGAGCGGTCTGTACGTGGTGAGTGCTGCGGCAGACGGGCTGCGCGCCGGCTGCGTCATCAACACTGCGGTGCAGGTGACGTCCATGCCGCCGCGTATTTCGGTTGCCGTGAACAAGGACAATGTCACCTCGGGCGTTATCGCATCGGCCAAAGCGTTCGCGCTGACCGTGATCGATCAGACCGCCGACATGCTCTACATCGGTAACTTTGGGTTCCGCACCAGCAGCGATTATGACAAGTTTGCCAAATACGAGACCCGCGAGACGGCTCTGGGCATGCCCTATGTGCCCGAGCATGCGGCGGCCCTGTTTAGCTGCCGTTTGATCGACACTGTGGATGTGGGCACGCATCTGCTGTTTATCGGCGAGGTCGAGGATGCCGAGCGCCTGAGCGACGAGACGCCGCTGACGTACGACTACTATCACAAGGTGCTAAAGGGCAAGACGCCGCCCAAAGCCTCGTCGTATCAAGGCTAGAAATGTTCTAAAAATACTTGCATTATCTTATTGAGAATATATACTAATAAGTAAGTACACCAGCAGTCACGTTCGAGAGGAGAACATCATGGCTGAGGAGAAGAAGACGTATAAGTTTGTGTGCACCGTTTGCGGTTACGAGGTTGAGGTCGACACGCCCGAGCTGCCCGAGGACTACGTGTGCCCGGTGTGCGGCGTCGGTCCCGATCAGTTTGAGCTCGTCGAGGAGTAACTCGCAGGCACACGGCGAAAGCCGAACATAGCTCTGTCCAAGGGTTCCGGTCGAATTCTCGGCCGGGACCCTTTTGATTTATCTGACGGTTTAAAACGGTCTCACGTGTTACAGATTAAGACGTTATATCTGGACGGTCACGCCATCCCAATTACATCCCCGTTAGCAGCACGATGTCGAGAATCGTCACGATGACGCCGATCCCTACGAGCAGCGCGTTGAGCGGGCGCGAGTTGGCGTATTTGCCCATAACGCAGGCTGAGCTGGTGAGCCGTATGAGCACAAAGACCGTAATCGGCAGCTGAAGCGACAGCAGTGCCTGACTCCAGATGAGACCTTCAAAAGGATTTGGGATGACCAGACACGCCGCCACTGCGCCGGCGAAACAGGCCGCTACCCCGATCGAGGAATGTCGGTCGTGGATGTCGTATTCCTCGTCGAACATGCCCGCGGTGATGGTTCCCGCCGCCATGCCCGCTGTCACGCTGCTCGATAGTCCCGCGAACAGCAGCGCTACCGCAAAGATGGTCGAGCTCGCCGGGCCCAAGATGGGGGAGAGCGTGGCCGCTGCGACGGCGAGGTCGTCTACGACAATGCTGTGCGCAAAGAAGGTCGTTGCGGCCAGGATGACCATGGTCGAGTTGATTGCCCAGCCCACGCCCATCGAAAAGAGCGTGTCGAAGAGCTCGTAGCGCAGACGTTCCTCGATAACTTGCTCGCCTTGGCCTTCGAAGTGCATGGATTGGATGACCTCGGAGTGCAGAAAAAGGTTGTGGGGCATAACGACCGCACCCAGGACACTCACGATAATCGCGGCAGAGCCAGTGGGCATACTGGGCGTGATCCAGCTTGCGGCGGCTTGCGGCCAGTCGACCTTGACTAGCGCAAGCTCGGCCAAAAACGAGAGTCCTACCACGCCGACGAAGGCGATGATCCAGCGCTCGGCACGCTTGTAGGAGTTCGTCATGAGCATTGCCATCGATGCCGCGGCCACGATGACGCAGCCGGCGCGCACGGGCAGCCCAAAGAGCATCTGGAGCGCGATCGCACCGCCCAGGACTTCGGCCATGGCGGTGGCGATGGTCGCGAGATAGGCGCTGGCAAGCACCGTGCGCCCAACGAAGCGGGGAAGGTAACGTGTCGTGGCCTCGGCAAGACAGGCGCCCGTGGCGATACCCAGGTGTGCCGCGTTGTGCTGCAGCACAATGAGCATAATTGTGGACAGCGTGACGATCCACAGCAGTGCGTAGCCAAACTGCGAGCCCGCGGCCATATTGGAGGCCCAGTTGCCCGGGTCGATAAAGCCGACGGTCACGAGCAGCCCGGGGCCGACATGCCGGGCGATATCCAGACCTCCGTGGCCTCCGGTGCGGTGCGAGCCAAAGTGTTGTTTGGGATGGTTGAGCATGGTGAGCTCCTGCGTGCCGTTTGTTTGACGCCGCAAAGGATACCCGTTTTAGGCTAAAAAGTTAACCAAGACTAACAAGATTGTTGTATTTGAATAGGATGGTGGAAGGGGATTGCTGAAATGTCTTGATCTGTAACAACTAGGGATGGAAATTGGACCTAGGTGTTACAGATCGAGACAGGAAGAAATGGTCCTATGGAAAATCTCGATCTGTAAAAGTTGGCTGCAAAAACCGGCCCTTCGTGTTACAGATTGAGACAAACCAAAACCGTCCTGCAGAAAATCTCAATCTGTAACATCTAGGCGCCAAAATTGGGTCTTCGTGTTACAGATTGAGATGTTTGAAGCGGTGAGTTTACAGGTCGAACTTGGGGCCCTTGTTGTCACCCTTGAGGTCGGCGGTACCCACTCGTAGGGCGTGCGTTACGCGATTGTTTCGAAACGGGCGGGAAACACAACGGGCCGGCGATGCTCCTAGTATGCCTAGTCAACTGACTGTCTAACACCTAGGGGAGGATCGCGATGCAGGCAGATTCCGCTCAGCAGCAGGGCCTTTATCGCCCCGAATTCGACCACGATGCATGTGGCATCGGCGCGCTTGCCGATATCAACGGCGAGCGCCATCACCAGATTCTGGACGACGCACTGTCCATTCTGGTCAACTTGGAGCACCGCGGCGGCACCGGACTCGAGAAGAACACCGGCGACGGCGCCGGAATCCTGTTCCAGGTTCCGCATCATTTTTTCCGCAAAGAGGCCCAAAAGTGCGGCCAGATTCTGCCGGCAGAGGGCGACTATGGCGTGGCCATGCTGTTCTTCCCGCAGGACGACAAGGGCGTAGAGGATGCCCGTCGCGTGTTTGAGGAGGGCTGCGCCGAGGCCGGCGTGCCGCTGCTCTTTTGGCGCGAGGTGCCCGTCGACCCGCACGACCTGGGTGAGACGGCCCGCGCCTGCATGCCTACCATCCTGCAGGCCTTTCTGGGCCGCCCCGACGACACGCCGGTCGGCGACGCATTCGAGCGCCGCCTGTACGTGTGCCGCCGCACCATCGAGAAGAAGGCCGACGCCGAGTTTGCCCTGCGCGACAAGATTTTCTACGTCTGCTCCATGAGCTCGCGCACCATCGTGTACAAGGGCATGCTGGTCGCCACGCAGATGCGCCGCTTCTTCATCGATCTCAACGACGCCGCCGTCAAAACGGCCGTGGCGCTCGTCCACTCGCGCTACTCTACCAACACCACGCCCAGCTGGGAGCGTGCGCACCCCAACCGTTTTATCATTCACAACGGCGAGATCAACACCCTCAAGGGCAACGTCAACTGGATTCGCGCCCGCGAACCCAACCTGTACAGCCCCGTGTTGCAGCACGATCTTGAGCGCGTGATGCCCATCATCAACCGCGAGGGTTCCGACTCCGCGATTCTGGATAACGTGCTCGAGTTCCTGGTCATGAACGGTCGCCCGCTTACGCGTGCCGCGTCCATGTTGCTGCCCGAGCCGTGGGACCACAACGACAGCCTGAGTGAGGAGTGCCGCGCCTACGACGCTTACCAGTCCATGCTCATGGAGCCGTGGGACGGTCCTGCCGCCATCGCCTTTACCGACGGTCGCACGCTGGGTGCCGCCCTCGACCGTAACGGCCTGCGTCCCGCCCGCTACTATGTGACGCGCGACGGTCGCTTTATGCTGGCAAGCGAGGTGGGCACCATCGAGGTGCGTCCCGAGAACATCCTGACGAGCGGCTGTCTGGGGCCGGGCCAGATGCTCGAGGTCGACTTTGCCCGCGGCCGCGTGATCTACAACGACGAACTGCGCGCCCGCTATGCCAAAGAAAAGCCCTACCGTGATTGGATTGCCGAGGAGACGCTGACCGTTGACGCGCTCGATGAGCCCGTTGCGGCAACGCCCGCCGAGGACGCCGAGGTGCCCGCCGCCGTACGCATGGCCAAGCTCGGCTATCACTGGGATGATGTTGACGAGGTCGTGCGCCCCATGGCCCAGCAGGGCAAGGCCCCGCTCGCCTCGATGGGCATCGATGCGCCGCTGGCCTGCCTGTCCAAGAAGACGCGTTCGTTCTTCGACTACTTCTATCAGCTGTTCGCTCAGGTCACGAACCCGCCGATCGACGCTCTTCGCGAGCATATGGTCACCTCGACCACGCTCTACCTGGGTAACCACGGCAACCTGCTCGAGGACTCCCGTACGGCCTGTCAGCTGGTGCGCCTGGAGCGTCCGCTGCTGAGCGAGGAGGAGTTCGAGCGTATCTGCGCCATCGACCGCGTGGGCTTTAAGACCCGCCGTTTCCGTGCCGTCTACCGCCGCGATGCCGGCGAGGGTGCGCTGCAGGCTGCGCTCAAGCAGCTTGCAGAGGACGTTGAGGCCGCGGTCCGCGACGGCGTGAACATCGTGGTGTTGAGCGATCGCGCCGGAGCGGGCGAGGTGCCCGTGCCGTCGCTGCTCGCCGTGGGCTGCGTGCACAACCACCTGATCCGCGCCGGCGTGCGTACCTTTGCCGACATCGTGGTGGAGTGTGGCGACGCCGTGTCCCCGCACGACTTTGCGGCGCTGGTGGGCTATTCCGCGAGCGGTATCTATCCGTACAACGCGCATGCGTGCATCCGCGACTTGGCGGCGCACGGCGATCTGGACGTGACAGCCGAGCAGGGCATCGCCAACTACAACAAGGCCGCGACGGCGGGCATCGTCTCCATCATGTCCAAGATGGGCATCTCCGCGGTGCAGAGCTACCACTCCGCGCAAATCTTTGAGGCCGTCGGCTTTACGGCGGAGTTCGTCAACGCGTACTTCGCCGGCACGGTGAGCCGTGTGGGCGGTATGGGTGTCGAGGACGTTGAGCGCGAGCAAAACGAGCGTTACGACGCCGCGCTCGCTATCCTTAAGAGCCCGGCTCCCGATCAGCTGCCCACGCTGGGTCTGACCAAGTGGCGCCCGCTCGGCGGCGAGGATCACCTCATCGATCCACAGACTGTCTACTTGCTGCAGACCGCCTGCCGCGAGGACAGCTACGACACCTTTAAGGAGTACAGCGCCCGCCTGCACCGCACCGGCCGTGCCGTGCGCCTGCGCGACCTGCTGGACTTTGATGCCGGCGGCCGCACCCCGGTGGCACTCGACGAGGTGGAGCCCGCGCTCAACATCGTCCGCCGCTTTAACACCGGCGCCATGTCGTACGGCTCCATCAGCAAGGAAGCACACGAGTGCATGGCCATCGCCATGAACCGCCTGCACGGCCGTTCCAACTCGGGCGAGGGCGGCGAGGACCCGCGTCGCGAGACCCCGCTGGCTAACGGTGACTCCAAGAATTCCGCCATCAAGCAGGTGGCAAGCGCGCGCTTTGGCGTGACGAGCCGCTACCTGTGCAGCGCCTTCGAGATTCAGATCAAGATGGCCCAGGGCGCCAAGCCCGGCGAGGGCGGCCACCTGCCCGGCAAGAAGGTCTACCCCTGGATCGCCGAGGTCCGTCAGTCCACGCCCGGCATCGGCCTGATCTCGCCTCCGCCGCACCACGACATCTACTCCATCGAGGACCTGGCGGAGCTTATCTTCGATCTTAAGAACGCCAACCCCGGCGCACGCGTGTCGGTCAAGCTGGTCAGCGAGGCCGGCGTCGGCACCATCGCCACCGGTGTGGCCAAGGGTGCCGCCGACAAGATCTTGATCAGCGGCCACAACGGCGGCTCCGGTGCTGCGGCGCGCGATTCGATCTGGCACGCCGGTCTGCCGCTGGAGCTTGGCCTTGCCGAGGCCCAGCAGACGCTGCTGCAAAACGGCCTGCGCTCACGCGTGGTGCTCGAGGCCGATGGCAAGCTCATGGACGGCACCGATGTTGCCGTCGCCTGCCTGCTGGGTGCCGAGGAGTTTGGCTTTGCGACCATGCCGCTCATCTCCATGGGCTGCCTCATGCAGCGCGACTGTCAGCAGGACACCTGCCCGGCCGGCATCGCCACGCAGAACTGCCGTCTGCGTCACGGCTTCCGCGGCAAGCCCGAGCACGTTGAGCACTTTATGCTCTTTGCGGCCGAACAGCTGCGCGAGGTCATGGCGAGCCTGGGCTTCCGCACCGTCGACGAGATGGTCGGCCATCCCGAGTGCTTGCGCCAGATTGAGGTCCCGGGCAACCGTAAGGCCAACCTGCTCGATCTGTCGCCCGTGCTGGCGAGCGCGACCTGCGAGTTCGGTGCCCATATCCCGGGTGCCGACGGTCGTCACTTCCTGCCGCAGATGGCCGCGGACAGCGAGCTCGACAAGACGCTCGACTCCACGCTGTTCGTGCCCTACACGGCCGACGCCCGCGCACATCTGCGTCCGATTCGCTTCCGCGCCGATATCGCCAACGTCAACCGCTGCGTGGGCACCATCTTGGGCAACGCGGTGACCAAGGCGCATCCCGAGGGCCTGCCCGCCGGCTCCATTACCATCGATTGCGATGGTTCAGCCGGTCAGAGCTTTGGCGCCTTCCTGCCGCGCGGCATTACGCTCAACGTGTGCGGCGACGCCAACGATTACTTTGGCAAGGGCCTTTCGGGTGGCGAGGTGTCGGTGCGCCCCAACCCGCATGCGACCTACAAGTTCGACGAGAACATCATCGTGGGCAACGTTGCGTTCTTTGGCGCCACGAGCGGCCGTGGCTTCATCAACGGCCTGGCCGGCCAGCGCTTTGGCGTACGCAACTCCGGTGCCACCGTGGTGGTCGAGGGTTGCGGCAACCACGGTTGCGAGTACATGACGGGCGGTCTGGCGCTCATCCTGGGCGAGGTCGGGCAGAACTTCGCCGCCGGTATGACGGGTGGCGTGGCCTACGTCTTTGACCAGTACGGCACGCTCGATGCCCGCGTGAACCACGAGAGCGTTGAGCTCAAGGCCCCGACGGCCGGCGAGCTGGCGCAGATTCGCGAGCTCATCCAGGAGCACGTGGACGCGACGCAGAGCCCGCGCGGCATCAAGCTGCTCTACAGCTTTGAGACGATGAGCAAGCACTTTGTGAAGGTCATTCCGACCGAGTACGAGCGTGTGCTGGCGATTGTCGCCGCCGCCGAGGGCGCGGGCAAGACGCATGCGCAGGCCGAGGAGCTGGCGTTTGACATCGTGACCGGTCGTGCCGACGCTGCTGATGTTGATCGCTTTGATGTTGCGGGTGGCGCTGTGGCTGGTGCTGCGACCGCCGCTGCCAGCTCTGTTGCTTCGACCAAGAAGGAGGCGTAAGTGCCATGGGTAAGCCCGGTGCTTTTCTTGATATCGATCGCGTGGCCCACGAGCTTCGCCCTGTGGAGGAGCGCAGCCGCGATTTCGATCCGCTGTACGTGGAGCTCGACGATGACGCACGACGTGCTCAGGCGAGCCGCTGCATGATGTGCGGCGTGGCGTTTTGCCAGATGGGCGCGAGCTTTGGCAAAGCGCGCCCGAGCGGCTGCCCGCTGCACAACCTGATCCCCGAGTGGAATGAGCTGGTGTATCGCGGACGCTGGGACGAGGCGGCCGAGCGTCTGTCGCTCACCTCACCCATGCCCGAGTTCACGAGCCGCGTGTGCCCGGCGCTGTGCGAGGCCGCGTGCAACTTGGGCTCGGTCGACGGCCAGCCCACGACGATTCACGACAACGAGCGTGCGATCAGCGACCACGAGTGGGCCAACGGCGGCCCGCGCCGCTTTGAGCCGGCGGGGGGAGGGCGCGCCCACGGTTGCCGTGGTGGGCTCCGGCCCTGCTGGCCTGGTGGCCGCGTGGGAGCTCGCCCGCCGCGGCGCCCGCGTGACGGTGTTTGAGCGCGACGACCGTCCGGGCGGCCTGCTCATGTACGGCATCCCCAACATGAAGCTCGAGAAGTCCGTGGTCGAGCGTCGCGTGGCACTCATGCGTGAGCTGGGCATTGTCTTTGAGCTGGGTGCCGACGTGAGCGATCCTAAGGTTGCCGCCAAGCTTGACGACTTTGACGCCGTCGTGGTGGCTGCCGGCGCCCGTGCTCCGCGTGGCCTTTCGGCTGCGAACATTGACGCTCCGGGCGTGGTGTACGCCGTGGACTATCTGACGGCCTCGACCGTCTCAGTGCTCGACGGCGGCGAGCCTGCCATTGACGCGCGTGGTCTGGATGTCGTGGTCATTGGCGGCGGTGATACCGGCAACGACTGCGTGGGTACCGCGGTGCGCCAGGGTGCGCGCAGCGTGCGCCAGTTTGAGTTCTTGCCGGCGGCGCCCGATAAGCGCGCGGCGAGCAACCCCTGGCCGCAGTGGCCCAACGTGAAGAAGACCGACTACGGCCAGCAGGAGGCCATCGCTGCCATGGGTGGCGAGATGCGTGCCTGGGGCGTGGATACGCTCGAGGTGCTGCTGGACAAGAAGGGCGCGGCTGCGGGTTTGCGCGTGGTCGATCTGGATTGGTCGGCTGGCAAGCCCGAGCGCATCGCGGGCTCCGAGCACGAGGTGCCGGCCCAGCTGGTGCTCATCGCCTGCGGCTTTACGGGTCCCGAGCATGGCGTGTTCGACGCCGTTGGCGTGCCTGTTGCCACCGCTGGTCGTCCGCTGCCGGTGATGGCTGCCGAGGGCTCGCACTTTGCGGCCCGTGTCGACGGTGTCGCCGCGGATGCCGCGCCGGTGTATGTGGCGGGTGATGCTCGCAACGGCAGCTCGCTCGTGGTGAACGCCATGGCCGATGCCCTGGCCTGCGCAGCCGAAGTCGCCGATGCGCTGGAGCTGTAAGGCGACTGTCCACAACTGAATCGACAAAGGCTGTCCCCAACGGCTGGCCCAAAAGGAACGTTCCCAAGTGCCGGCAGCTGGGAACGTTCCTTTTTTGCCGGCAGTCTGGGACACTCTTTGCGGGTTTGCGACCGATTTGTTCGTTTGTCGACGTACGGGTGTTTATTTGTCGACTTCTTGGGCTGTGGTCACCTGTTGTTTCTGTGGTGGCTGTGGGTATCTGGCTCAAAAGGGCGGGTTGGCCGTCTATGTTTACCTGCGGTTTTGTTGCGGTGCGCATTTTCGGTCAAGCATCCCGTCAAGTGTTTGGTCAGCAGTTGGTTTGCAGCCGGAGGCCTATTTTGTCCGTGCTGACAGTGGCTGCCCACCCTCCCCGTAAGCTCAAATTGAGGTTCATCAGTTTGAGGAGGATGCCGTGACTGACCACGTTTTAGACCGAGCGCAGCTAGCCGAAGCCGTCGGCAACGATATTGCCGACATGGCCCATTTTTGGATGCTGCGGAAGTTCCAGTTTTTGGAGCCGGCGCGCGAACAGTTCGAGATCATTGTCGACCCGTGGCTCAGCTATTGCACCGAGCCTTCGCAAAACGAAATCATGGCCTACAACATGGCATTTACCGATTGGCTGCTCTTCGAGCGCCCCTATCGCCATGGCAAGACGCTGCTTGAGCTGTATGTAGACGAGCCGCCGGCATCGCTTTTGCCTGCTTCGCTTAAACGGCTTGGGCAGGTGCGCGACACACAGTATTTCTCGCGCTTTGGCATTTTGGACAAGGATCCCGCGACTGGCATGGTCGTGCTGAAGGATACGCGCATCGACCGTCGCTTTGACGTCTACGACCCACATATCGTTCAAAAGGAGCATTGGAGCGACGGCGCGATTGCGGTGCGCCTCGCTTGCGTCGACGATGTCTGGCTGACGGCGGGACAGCTCTATCTGTACGACATCGCGCGCCTGAGTGACACGGCAGTCGATGGGCCGGGTGCGGTGCATCCGGAGGACCTGCAGGATGGCTTTGACACCTCGTGCATCAGCTTCTTTTTGCGCCTGGTCCGCGACATCATGGGCGCCCAGGGGCGGTACGTGAAGTCGCTCAACATCTACGAGCAGGAGTGGGAGTAGGGGGTGTGGCTGGCGTCGCCTGCCTTGCCTTCTGCCGTTATGTCTCGGTCTGTAACGTCTAGGGACAAAAAACCGGTCTACCTGTTACAGATCGAGACGAACGCTTGGGCGCCGCTGGTTTGTCTAAATCTGTAACGTTTGGGGGTCTGGAGAACGTCTAACTGTTACAGACCGAGACGTTTGGCACCTGGTTGGGGGAATGTCTCAATCTGTAACATCTACAGGCCCAAATTCGACCTGCCTGTTACAGATTGAGACAAAGGCTGGACGCGGTGCCGAACAATCTAAATCTGTAACAACTAGAGGCTCAAAGACTGTCTTCCTGTTACAGATCAAGACATTTGTCAGCGGAGGCAACGGTGACGATGGCCCATTTGTCTGACGTGGCGGTGATGAAAGTGCCTAATACCGTTCTCAAACACAAACATGCGACTCGCAACACGTTGGCGCGGAATAGAATGCTCGCGCGGCTCACGGAGACGGCCAAGCAAGGTGCGCTGCTCGCAACGCATGACAATACCGAGCTCATGTGGCTGCGACGCCATGTTGGAACCGACGATATCGCGGAGCCCGAGCCGTACCTGTTCTGTTTTCAGCATGATTGGGATGCATTGACGCCGGCGGAGCGAGCGCTGAGGACCATCAAAGGGCTTGCGGAATTTCATCCCGATTGGGCGTTTTGGGGCTATGACGCGGCGCTTTTGTGGGGTCTGGAGGTGCCGAATGATCTGCTCGGGCCGCGCTTTCTTGTTAAGACGGGTTGTTCGGTGACGTTGAGCGGCGGGTGCAGGTTGTTGCGTCCGCAGATGGCGGGCGCGCTCGAGCGTGTTGATGGCGTGCGGGTGACGTCGTTTTGGCGCACGGTGGAGGATTGCTTACTGCGTGCGCCGTTCTCCTACGGGTTGGCGATTGCCGATTCTGCACTGCGGGCGAAAGGCGTATCACGTTGGGATTTGTGCGAGCGCCTCCGCGCCGATTGCGAGGGCAGGCGAGGGTATCGCAGGGCACAGGTGATTGCGTCGTATGCGGACGGGCTGTCCGAAAGCGGCGGCAAGTCTCGGTTCCGAGCGTTCTTTATTGCGTACGGCTTTCCAGTTCCGGAGCTGCAGGTGGAGTTTCGCGACCCGCTCGATTCGAGCCAGGTGTTTCGCGTCGACTATTTTTGGCGGCTCGAGAACGGGACGTGTGTCATCGGCGAGCTCGACGGGAAGGGAAAGTATACCCTGCAGGATGGTGGGGATCGGGGGTCGGTCGACCCATTCGTGGCAGAACGTCAACGGGAGTCCCATCTGACAATGCTCGGGCACAAGGTGCTTCGGTTTACGTTTGATGAGCTCAAGAATCCGGGGAAGCTGGTTGAGAAGATGAGGTTGGCGGGTATTCCGCGACGGCCCGATTTGGCTGAGGAGTGGAGACGTCAGTGGTATGGGCGCTGAGAGGTTTTGTCTCGATCTGTAACATCAGGGGGCCCAATAACCCAGTACCTGTTACAGATTGAGACATTTCCCTGGTTTCGCTGGGGTGGGACTGCAACGTATTCCGTCCCCCACATCCTCTCGTCCCTCCGTTAACCGATATGTTCGACTTTAGGTCGCTGCATTAGGTGATAATGGACAAATGTTCAAGTTAATCGTGAGGGAGGAGCTCGATATGGCGTCTGCCGATCGTTCCACGTTGTTTATCAATGCGACCATCCTAGATGGTTCGGAACATATGGAGCCGCAGCCCGACATGGCCGTGGCCGTTGAGCGCGGTGTCATCACGTGGATGGGGCCGAGTGCTGTGGCGCAGGCGCCTGCAGGTGCCGAGGTCATCGACCTGGCAGGTGCGTATCTCATGCCAGGCCTCATCAATATGCATGTGCATCTGTGCGGTTCGGGCAAGCCGGTTTCGGCGGGCGATGCAGGCGCGCTGATGAAGAAGCTCGATAATCCCGTGGGGCGCGCCATCGTGCGCCATATTCTTAAGGGCAGCGCCCAACAACAACTGGCAAGCGGCGTGACCACGGTGCGCGGCGCGGGCGACCCACTGTTTGCCGACATCGCCGTTCGTAATGCCATCGACGCCGGCAAGTATCAAGGTCCTCGCCTGGTGGCGCCGGGAACGGGCGTCACGGTGCCGGGCGGCCATGGTGCGGGCTTGTTCGCCCAGGTGGCAAACAGTCCCGCCGAGGCAGCCGAACAGGTGCGCGACCTGTATGCGCGCGGTGCCGACGTCATTAAGCTGTTCGTAACGGGCGGTGTGTTCGATGCGACCGAGGTGGGCGAGCCGGGCGTGCTGCGTATGCCGGTGGAGGTTGCCGCGGCGGCGTGCAAGGCGGCGCACGATATGGGCCTTCCGGTCATGGCCCATGTCGAGAGCACCGAAGGTGTGAAGGCCGCGCTTCAGGCCGGCGTCGACACAATCGAGCACGGCGCTCCGATGACCCCCGAGATCCTGGAGCTGTACCGCGGCGCCGCGGGAACACAGCTCGAGGGACACGCGCCGAGCGTGACCTGCACAATCAGCCCCGCACTGCCGTTTGTACTGCTCGATCCGGAAAAGACCCATTCTACCGATACGCAAAAGAAGAACGGCGACATCGTGTGCTCGGGCATCATCGAGAGCGCCCGTGCCGCACTGGAAGCTGGCGTTAAGGTGGGCCTTGGCACGGACTCAAGCTGCCCGTTCGTGACGCAGTATGACATGTGGCGCGAGGTCGCCTATTTTGCCAAGTATGTCGGCGTGAGCAACGCCTTCGCACTGCATACAGCCACGCAGGTTAATGCCGAGCTGCTGGGGCTGGGCGGCGATACTGGCACGATCGAGTGCGGCAAGGCCGCCGATATCCTGGTGACGCGCAAGAATCCGCTCGATGACCTGTGCGCACTGCGTGAGCCGATGCACGTGATGTGCCGTGGTGATCTGGTGCGCAAACTCAAGGTGAAGCGTATTCCCGAGGTGGACGCCGAGCTCGACACGATTATGGCCATGCCTGCCGAGGCGTTGGCCGAGGAGCTTGCCCGCGACGGCGTGGCGTAAGCGCGCGATATGGCGATGCGACAAGGGGGCAATCCTTTTGTCATAATTAGAAAAAGCCGAGGTCTCAACACGAGGCCTCGGCTTTTTTATCGAACAAACACTTAAGATTTGGGACAAACAAACCTGATTAATTGTCCCGCGTGCGAGTGCTAGGAGCGGGTTTCCATCTTGGCGTGGCACTTGGGGCAGGTGACGCGAATCTTGCCCTTGCCCTTGGGAACGGAGAGCATCTGGCCGCAGTTGGGGCACTTGAGATAGGCCGTGGTCTTGCGGCCCTTCCACATCTTCTTGGCTGTGCGCTTGGCACGTTCAAAGTCTTCCTTGCTAGTACCGGCTGCGCGCGAGGCGTTGGCCGCTGCAGCTCCGCCGCCCAAGCTAGCTACAAACTTGCCCAAGCCGGGTACGTTTGCAGTCGCGGCGACAAAGGCCTCGTTCTCCTTGCGACGTGCGTCGATATTTTTGGACAGGCCGCGCAGCACGCCAATCACGATTACGGCGATGGCAATCCAGCTGAGCCACTGGATGCGGGCTATCGATCCGATCATCGCGATGACGATGCCGGCAAAACCCATCACGATGGTGAGTTCATCGGCACCATTGCGACCCTTCATAAAGTCATTCATGCAAATTGCCTTTCGTTCGATATGCTGCACGCCTTTATACCCGATTTAGAGCAAGGGGGACAGGTTAATCTGCACCAATGTGGTGCAAACGTACCTGTCCCCAATGCCCCAATTACTTGGAGAGTTTGTCGACGACGCGTTCGATTTCGGCGAGTTTGGCGGCTTTGAGGTCTTCGTCGCCCGATTCGATTGCCGAAGTCACGCAGCCTTCGATATGCGCCTTGAGCACGTCGGCGTTAATGCGCGCGAGGAGCGCCTGTGTGGCCATGAGCTGTGTGGAAATATCGACGCAATAGCGGTCCTCATCGACCATCCGCAGGATGCCGTCGATCTGGCCGCGTGCCGTCTTGAGCATGCGGGTCACCGATTTGTGGTCTGCCATCATGGCGGGTCCTCGTTTCTGGTCGATCTTCCGGATGCCCCCGTCAGTTGCGGTGAAATAGTTCTTGTTTGCAGGCTTGAAGCGCTAAAACAGGAACTATTTCACCGCAACTTCTGAGGATTGAGTAGACGGTGTCTGCTACGCTGCGGTCACGGATAGGGCGTGGAATTTCTCGCCGGCGGCCTCGACAGCGGCGGCGAGTTGCTCGGCGGTTACGGTGTCGGCGCACTCAACCTGGACGGTCTGGGTCTCGTGATTGGCGTCGGCGTCGGTCACGCCGGCCACGTTGAGCAGCGCCGTCTCGACGGTGGCATCGCAATGGCCGCACATGAGGCCGGAAGTCTTGATTGTGAAACGCATGGATATTCCTCTCTGTTGTGTCGGCTTTCCCAGGCACCCGACCTTGACCTTCAAGCCGTCGCTCGCGTACCAAAGTACGCGTCGCTCCTCTTTCAGGTCAATCTCGGGCACCTGGAAAACCCGTTCTAAATGGACTTAATGGTGAGCTTATTTTGCCACTTTTGGCTTAAAGGATTTTAAGCGCAGCGCATTGCTTACGACGCACACGCTCGACAGGCTCATGGCCGCGGCGCCAAACATCGGCGAGAGTTGCCAACCGGTGAGGGGGAAGAACACGCCCGCGGCGAGCGGAATGCCGATGCCGTTGTAGAACAACGCCCAGAACAGGTCCTGCTTGATGTTGCGGATCGTGGCGCGCGACAGCTCGATGGCGCGGGCGACGTCCATGAGGTCGCTGCGCATGAGTACCACGTCGGCGCCCTCCTTGGCGATGTCGGCGCCGGTGCCGATAGCAAGGCCCACGTCGGCGCGCGCCAGGGCGGGGGAGTCATTGATGCCGTCGCCCACCATGGCGACCTTGCCGCCCGCGTTCTGCAACTCGCGCACGTGGCGCTCCTTGTCGGCGGGAAGAACGTCGGCGATAACCTGCTCGCTGGTGAGTCCCACGCGGCGGGCGATGGCCTCCGCCGTCACGCGGTTGTCGCCGGTGAGCATGCGCACGTCGACGCCGAGCGAGCGCAGCGCGGTAACGGCCTCGGCACTCGTCTCCTTAACCTCGTCGGCCACGGCGACGATACCGGCAAGCTCACCGTTTTTGGCAAAGAACAGCGGCGTCTTGCCCTCGGCGGCAAATCGCTCCGCGAGTCCTGCAGGCACGACGATACCCAGATCGTTCATCAGACGAACGTTGCCGGCTGCGATGATATTCTGCCCCTCGCGCGCCGTGACGCCGCGACCGGGCACGGCGGCAAAGTCCTCGACCATGCGTGCGACGATTCCGCGTGTCTCGCACTCGGCCATAATCGCTTCGGCCAGCGGGTGCTCGCTCGAGCGCTCCAGCGCGGCGGCCAACTTGAGCAGCGCCTTTTCGCTCATGGCGGGCGAGCCATCGGCACGCTTGGCCACCACGATATCGGTCACGGCAGGCTTGCCGCGGGTGACGGTACCCGTCTTATCGAGCACCACGGTGCCCACGCTGCGCAGGTTCTCCAGCGCCTCGGCGCTCTTAAACAGAATGCCCATCTCGGCGCCCTTGCCGGTGCCAACCATAATTGCGACGGGCGTGGCCAGGCCCAGCGCGCACGGGCAGCTGATCACCAACACGGCCACGGCGGAGGTGAGTGCCTCGTTTATGCTGCCGGTCAGTGCCATCCACACCGCAAAGGTCACGGCCGAGATCACAAACACCACGGGCACAAACACGCCGGCGACCTTGTCGGCCAGGCGGGCGATGGGCGCCTTGGTGGCGTTGGCGTCCTCGACGAGCTGGATGATCTTGGCGAGCGACGTGTCGGCGCCCACGCGCGTGGCACGGAAGGTAAACGATCCGGTGCGGTTGACCGTGGCGGCGTTGACGGTGTCGCCGGCGGTCTTTTCCACGGGGATGGACTCGCCGGTGAGCGCACTCTCGTCCACGGCCGACGCGCCCTCGAGCACTACGCCGTCGACAGGGATGGACTCGCCGGGGCGCACACGCAGCACCTGGCCGGGAAGGATGCTGTCGACGTCCACGGTGGTTTCGGTGCCGTCATCGGCAACGACGGTCGCGGTCTTGGGTGCTAGGTCGATGAGCGCCTCGATAGCGCTGCCGGTCTTGGACTTGCTGCGCGTCTCGAGGTATTTGCCCACGGTGACGAGCGACAGGATGGTGCCGGCGCTCTCAAAGTACAGGTTGTCCATGCTCGTCATCATAGCCTCGTGTACCTGACCTGTGGCCAGCTGGTCGGCCATGATAAACATGGCATAGAGCGACCAGACAATGGAAGCGGTGGCACCGACGGCGATGAGGGCGTCCATGGTGGGCGCGCCGTGTACGAGTGATTTGAAGCCGTTGATAAAGTACGCATCGTTGACGTAGACGATGGGGATGAGCAGGGCAAGCTCGGTGAGGGCGAGCGTCATGCTGTGGATGTGGTCCGTGAAGATGCTGGGCAGCGGCCAGCCGAGCATGTGTCCCATGCCTATGTAGAACAGCGGAATGAGAAAGATGATTGAGATGATGAGACGGGTGCGCATGGCGGAGGCAGTGGCCTCCAGCTTTTTGGTGGGCGACTCCATATGGGCGGCGCCGGATCTGGCTTGCGCGTTGCCGCTTGAGCCGGCGGCATCGGTGCCCGTGCTGACGAGCGAGGCCGAGTAGCCCGCGCGGTCGACGGCGGTGCAGATATCGTCGGGGGAGACCTGCGCGGGGTCGTAGTCGACCATCATGGAACCGGCGAGCAGGTTGACCGCGACGCTTTGGACGCCGTCGAGCTTGCTGACGGCGCGGTCCACATGCGCCTGGCAAGCGGCGCACGTCATGCCGCCCACGTCGAACTTATCCTGAGCCATGGCTTCTCCTTTCTGTAGTTCGGTGTTGGAATTGTTAACCTGCCGATACTATACACCCATACCCCCTGGGGGTGTCTAGTCCAGAAAGAAATGTATGACATTCCGATACAGATGAGGGCGGCTGCTCAATCGTTGTCAGCCCCTGTCAAACATCTCAATCTGTAACATCTAGCAGGGAAAATGAGCTCTAACTGTTACAGATCGAGATGTTGTTTTGCGTGGCTGAGCTCTGTCTTGATCTGTAACGGTTCGGCCGGTTTTTGCTGAGCAGCTGTTGCAGATTGAGACAATCGGCCCAGACCCGCCCCGTCCGCCCCGTCATCTGTGGTTTACGTGGGGGCATGCGAAGCGCGGGTATACTAACCGGCGGCGAATCTGCTCCATCGCTTAGAGCTGCTGCGTCTGGACGGCGCGTGATAGGGCTGCCAAAGCGATCGCCAGCGTGCTGAGCAACGTCCTCTCTGTGCGCACCTGTTTTTGTATGTATTAGCGCACTACCAAGCACGCTCGCGCGGCCGCATGCCGTGCCCATAACGCGTGCAGATAAGGAACAACAACATATGCGTAATTCTGTATCCGACGTCACGGACGCCGAGATTCTGGACGAGACCCGCGAGGCCATGACCCAGGCTGCCTTCGATGCGGCCGACGAGGCCAGCGCCGCCGAGACCGTCGAGTCCGCGACCGAGAACCTGCCCGCCTTTGACGAGCTGGGTCTTTCGGACGAGATGCTTCGTGCCATCGAGAACCTGGGCTACACGGCGCCCACGCCTGTCCAGGCCGGCTCGATCCCCGTGGTGCTCGAGGGCCGCGACCTGCTTGCCGCCGCTCAGACCGGCACCGGCAAGACGGCCGCCTTCTTGCTGCCGACCATGAATAACCTGGAGCACATCGCTCCGCCCAAGCCCGTGCGCGAGCGTGGCGGCCGCAACCGCCGTCGCGGTGCCAAGAAGCCCGAGGGCAACGGCCGCGGCCCCGTGATGCTCGTCATCACCCCCACGCGCGAGCTTGCCCAGCAGATCGATGAGGTCGCCGGCAAGATTGCCGACGTCACCGGCCATGTCGCCGTGACCGTCGTGGGCGGCGTGAGCTACAAGCCCCAGACCGCGGCGCTCAAGTACGGCTGCGACATTCTGGTCGCCACGCCGGGCCGTCTGGTCGATCTGATCGAGCAGGGCGCTTGCCACCTTGACGAGGTCAAGGTGCTGGTACTCGACGAGGCCGACCGCATGCTCGACATGGGCTTTTTGCCCGCCGTTCGCCGTATTGTGCGCGAGACGCCGGCCGAGCGCCAGACGCTGCTGTTCTCGGCCACGCTCGACGAGGAGGCCGTGGGCGAGATCACCGACCTGGTGAGCGACCCGGCCCGCGTGGAGATCGCGCCCGCCACGTCGACCGCCGACACCGTCGACCAGTTTGTGTTCCCGGTGTCCATCGAGGCCAAGAACAACCTGCTGCCCGAGTTCCTCAAAAAGGAGGGTCCGGAGCGCACTATCGTCTTTATGCGCACCAAGCACCGCGCCGACAGCTGCTGCCGTCGTCTGGAGCGCAAGGGCATCAAGGCCGCCGCGATCCACGGCAACCGCAGCCAGGCCCAGCGCGAGCGCGCGCTTTCGGCCTTCCGCGACGGCACCGTTGACGTGCTGGTGGCAACCGATGTCCTCGCCCGCGGCATCGACATTAGCGATGTGCGCTACGTCGTGAACTTTGACGTGCCGGCAGAGCCGACCGACTACATCCACCGCATCGGCCGCACGGGCCGCGCCGGTGAGCTGGGCTGGGCCATTACGTTTGTGACCGAGCAGGACGTCGATGAGTTCTACGAGATCGAGAAGCTCATGGACAAGACGGCCGACATTTATGACGCCGGCGACCTGCATGTGGGCCCCAATCCGCCCGCGGTTGACCCCGAGCGCGATCCTGCGGCCTTTAAGGTGAAGAAGAAGACCAAGCGCGGCAAGTCCAAGAGCAAGAAGAAGCTTGAGCAGGCACGTCGCGACGGCAAGCGCAACGGCGATGACTACGGCGATGTGGCCGGTCGTTCCAACCGCGGTCGCGACGAGCGTCGCGGCGACGGCGAGCGTCCGAGTCGTCCCAAGCGTGGCGGCAAGACCCGCGTGCGCGAGGGCGTTCAGGCTCGCGTGGATGAGGCCGTTGAGAGCGTGGCCCGCGAGGTGGCTGCCGAGGAGCGCGGCGGTGCTGCTGCCGTTGAGCAGGCCCCACGCGGCAACCGTGCCGAGCGCCGTGCCAAGCAGTTCCAGGGCGAGGCGCATCGCCGTCGCCGCGAGGACGAGGACCGCGGTGGTCGTCGCCGTGTTGAGCGCGAGGACGAGGGCCGTGGCTCGCGTGGCGGCAAGCGTGGCTCGGGCGACCGTCGTCGCTCCGGTCGTGATGGCGAACGCGGCGGCGAGTCCCGCGGCGGCAAGCGCTTTGACGAGCGCGGAGGTCGCGAGGGTGGCCGTGGCGGCGAGCGTCGCGAGGGTGCTCGTGGTAACGGCAACCGCGGTGGCGCCGGTCGTTCGAATGGGTCGCGCGATCGTCGCGACCCGCGTGCCAGCCGCGATCGTCGCGATGACTGGCGCAACTACGACGACACCCGCGAGGAGCGCCGTGGCGGCTATCGCGGTGGGCGCGGCGGCAACCAGGCCGGCTCCCGCGGCGGTCGTGCCGGCGGTCGCGATAACCGTGGCAGCTATGGCAACAATCGTGGCGGCAAGCGCGGCGGTAGCTCCCGTCGCCCCGGCGACGGCGGCGGCAAGCGCAAGTAACATACGCGTCGCACGCTAGAGCGAGGCGAACTAAGGGCCCCGAGCAACTACGCTCGGGGCCCTTTTTGGTGTAAAGGGGTCAGGTTACTTTGCACCAATGTCCTTAAGTTGCGGTGGAATACGGACTGTTTTGGCCTTTTGAGCGACTTTTCAGTCCCTATTTCACCGCAACTCATGATTGGTGCATGGTGGCCTGACTCCTTTGTTCCAAAAATGATCCGTTTTCCTCCGTTCCCAAGGGATCATGTGATCCGAAGGGGACGGAGGAAAACGGATCAAAAAGGAAAAATAGTAAGGCGCTCTTTTTCACATTGAATATTGCAATTTGGTAACGCGTTTTATCAAATATGGCATTTATCTGCGGTAATGTTCTATTTCACCGCTGAGGGTGACATTTTATACCGCCTGCCGAACCGTATGGAGACCTCACAACTTTTTAGGTCAATGTTGTGCGTGTAGCAATTTCGCCCGGCCTCGCCTCCGGGCTGCCATGTGAGAGGGGATCTTATGGCTCGACTGCACGTAATGGAACGCAGCCACGCTCAGGCCGTCATGGACGACCTGCACGATGCACTCGGACGTCGTCTGGCGGTGAGCTCGCTCGCCCCGTGCCCCGTCGAGTTTACGGCGGCGCTCGTCAACCTGTGCTCCACCCAGAGCTGCGGCAAGTGCACGCCCTGCCGCGTGGGCCTGAGCGCGCTGAGCGACCTGCTCGCCGATGTGCTCGAGGGCCGCGCCGACGAGTCCACGCTCAACTTGATTGAGCGCACGGCCCGCACCATCTACCTTTCGAGCGACTGCGCCATCGGCTACGAGGCCGGCGCCATGGCACTCACCGCCATCCGCGGTTTCCGCGATGATTTTGAGCACCATATCCGCGAGCACTCCTGTGGCTTTGACCGCGAGGCCCGCGTCCCGTGCGTCTCGGGCTGCCCGGCGCACGTCGACATTCCCGGTTACATTTCGTTGGTCGAGGCCGGCCGCTATGCCGATGCCGTCAAGGTCATCCGCAAGAACAACCCGCTGCCGCTCGTCTGCGGTTTGGTGTGCGAGCATCCCTGCGAGATGCACTGCCGTCGCGGCATGGTCGACGATCCCATGAACATCCTCGCCCTCAAGCGTTTTGCCGTTGAGCACAGCGACCTCAACGATTACAAGCCCAGCGTGGCCGACAACACCGGCAAGCGCATTGCCGTGATCGGCGGCGGCCCGGCCGGCCTTTCCTGTGCCTACTATCTGGCCGTGATGGGCCATAAGGTGACGATCTTTGAGCAGCGTCATCACTTGGGCGGCATGTTGCGCTACGGCATCCCCAGCTACCGCCTGCCGCGCGAGCGCCTGCAGGCCGAGATCGACTGGATCTTGAGCGCCGGCATCGACGTGGAACTCGACCACTCCGTCAACGGCGAGGAGCTTGCCCGCCTGCGCGACGAGTTCGATGCCGTCTACCTAGCCATTGGCGCCCACAGCGATAAGAAGCTCGGCCTTCCGGGCGAAGAGGCGCCCGGCGTGGAGTCGGCCGTCAAGATGCTGCGTGCCATCGGCGACGACGAACTGCCCGACCTGAGCGGCCAGCGCGTGTGCGTCATCGGCGGCGGCAATGTGGCCATGGACGTGGCGCGCTCTGCCGTGCGTTGCGGTGCCGAAAAGGTGAGCATCGTCTACCGCCGCCGCATCTGCGACATGACGGCCCAGGATGCCGAGATCGCCGGCGCCCAGGCCGAGGGGGTCGCGCGCGCAGACGTGGTGTAAGGGTGTCCTGAGGTCCGTCGCTGCAAGTCCCGATGTTACTCCTTCTTGAGGCCGCGCTTCTCGACTATCTCGTCCACTATCTCCCTGGCGCGCCGCCCGAGCGCGCGGCGCCTCCCCTCTGTCGGGGCCGGCCTGTCCGCGGGCTCGGCGAAGCCCTCGGCGGCCGAGGC
>DBGDFS010000027.1:0-44709 GCA_048342015.1 Collinsella sp.
CAACGACGTGCTGTACAAGGAGGGCCTGGACCTTCTCGTCGTGCCCTCCGCCGAGCTCTCCCGCGGCCGCGGCGGCCCGCGCTGCATGAGCATGCCCTTCTGGCGCGAGGACCTCTAAGTCTTTCCGTTTCCGGTGCGGTCCCCCTACAACCGCACCGGCTTCGCCCGTTAAACGGGCAACACTAATACTTACGTAATTCATTTCTTCGAAAGGAATCAAACCATGGGTGTTAACCTCTCCGGCCGTAGCTTCCTCAAGCTTCTCGACCTCACCACCGAGGAGATCGAGTACCTGCTCAAGCTCTCCAAGAACTTCAAGGATATGAAGCGCGCTGGCGTTCCGCACCGCTATCTCGAGGGCAAGAACATCGTTCTGCTCTTCCAGAAGACCTCCACTCGTACCCGCTGCGCCTTCGAGGTCGGCGGCATGGACCTGGGCATGGGCGTTACCTACCTCGATCCCGGTTCTTCGCAGATGGGCAAGAAGGAGTCCATCGAGGACACCGCCCGCGTTCTCGGCCGCATGTATGACGGCATCGAGTTCCGTGGCTTTGCCCAGGACGACGTCGAGGAGCTCGCTGCTAAGTCCGGCGTGCCCGTGTGGAACGGCCTGACCACCGAGTGGCATCCCACCCAGATGCTCGCCGACATCCTGACCGTCCAGGAGAACTTCAACTACGACATCAAGGGCAAGACCCTCGTCTTCATGGGCGACTGCAAGAATAACGTTGCTCGCTCCCTCATGGTTGTCTGCTCCAAGCTCGGCATGAATTTCGTGGCCTGCGGTCCCGAGGAGTGCATGCCCGCTGACGACGTCATCGAGGCCTGCAAGCCCATCGCCGAGGCCAACGGCTGCACCATCAAGCTGACCACCGACGTCAAGGACGGCGTCACCGGTGCCGACGTTATCTACACCGACGTGTGGGTCTCCATGGGCGAGCCCGACGAGGTCTGGGCCGAGCGCATCGCTCAGCTTACCCCGTATCGTGTTACCTCCGAGGTCATGGCTATGGCCAACCCGGGTGCCATCTTCCTGCACTGCCTGCCCAGCTTCCACGACACCAACACCACCATTGGCGCCGAGAAGTGCGAGCAGTTCGGCATCACCGAGCAGGAGGTCACCGACGAGGTCTTCGAGAGCCCCGCTTCCAAGGTCTTCGACGAGGCCGAGAACCGCATGCACACCATCAAGGCTGTCATGTACGCCACGCTCAAGTAAGAACATCTAGCATCTCGCTCGGGGTGTCTTGCTGCACACCCCGAGCGGCTTTGTCTGGTAAATATCTCGCGTCGGGCGGTGGGCACGGCACGGAAGATCCGCTTCGCGCGAGAAAGTTAAATGATTTATGAAGGGGGGATGAGAACCATGACTGAGACCGCTAAGAAAAAGCGCGGTATGCCTTCATCGTTCACCATTCTTCTTGCTCTGCTGGCAATTGTCGCAGTGATTACCGTTATCGTCTCCGGCACGTCCGGCGGCGCGGTTACTGCCGCCCGTCTGAGCGATTTCTGCACCGCCCCGATTAAGGGCTTCGCTGACGCTCTGCCCGTCTGCCTCTTCGTTATGATCCTGGGCGGCTTCCTCGGTATGATGACCGAGACCGGCGCCCTGGACAACGGCATCGCCGTTCTGGTGCAGAAGCTTAAGGGCAACGAGATTATGCTCATTCCCGTGCTGATGCTCATCTTCTCCCTCGGTGGTACCACCTATGGTATGTGCGAGGAGACCGTTCCCTTCTACGCCCTGCTCGCCGCTACCATGATGGCCGCTGGCTTCGACCCCATGGTCGGTGCCGCTACCGTCCTGCTCGGCGCTGGCTGCGGCTGCCTGGGCTCCACGGTTAACCCGTTCGCCGTCGGCGCTGCCGTCGACGCTCTGACCGGCGTTGGCATTGAGGTCAACCAGTCCATCATCATCGGCCTCGGTGCCGTCCTGTGGATTGTCACTACCGCTATGTCCATCTTCTTCGTGATGAACTATGCCAAGAAGGTCAAGGCTGACAAGGGTTCCACCATCCTGTCGATGCAGGAGCTCAAGGACGCCGAAGAGGCTCACGGCAAGGCTGCTTCCGAGGTCCACAAGGAGGTCAAGCTCACCGGTCGTCAGAAGGGTGTTCTGATTGCCTTCGCCTTCACCTTCGTCGTCATGATCGTCGGCTTCATTCCGCTGGCCGACCTCAACGAGGGCGTCGCTAACTTCTTCGACGCTGGCGCTGTCTACGACGCCGACGGTAACGCCGTCGTCCAGGGCTGGTCTGCCCTGATCACCGGCCTGCCCATTGGCCAGTGGTACTTCGACGAGGCTTCCACCTGGTTCTTCCTCATGGCCGTCCTGATCGGTATCATCGGTGGCCTGTCCGAGAAGCAGATCGTTAACACCTTTATCACCGGCGCTGCCGACATGATGTCCGTTGTTCTCGTCATCGCCCTCGCCCGTGGTATCTCCGTCCTCATGGCTAACACCGGCCTCGACGTCTTCGTCCTCGACGCTGCCGCCAATGCCCTGGCTGGTCTGTCCGGCGTGATCTTCGCTCCCATGAGCTTCCTGGTCTACTTCGGCCTGTCCTTCCTGATCCCCTCGACTTCCGGTATGGCTACCGTCTCCATGCCCATCATGGGACCGCTGGCTGTTAAGCTCGGCTTCTCGCCCGAGGTCATGGTCATGATCTTCTCCGCCGCCATCGGTGTCGTGAACCTGTTCACCCCGACCTCCGGCGCCATCATGGGCGGTCTCGCCCTGGCCAAGATCGAGTGGACGACCTGGCTCAAGTTTGCCCTTAAGCTCATCGTCGCTCTCTCCGTCGTCTGCGCCGTCATCCTGACCGTCGCCTGCGTGCTGCTCTAAGTACCCAACGGGTACCCCACGGAAACCTTGACGATCCTGTAGAGGATCACCTGGTCATCGTCTGTCCGGTGGGGTGAACCCACCGGTAGACTCCTACCTTTAGCCCCCTTCCGTTCCGTGCGCGGGAGGGGGCGACTTTTTGTTCCGCGGTTTTACCAAACCGCGGAACCGGTCGACGCTACGCGCCGTCCAGAACGACAATTTGTCATTCAAAAGGCAAGGCATGACCAAAAGGTCTATGCCTCGCCTTTTTCATGCCAACTTGTACGTTCTGGACGGCGCTCGCTGTCCGTCCTCTGCCTGCGGCGCTTTCCATTGTTGGTGCAGAGGGCGCTTTGCCTACTCTGGCGGGCTTTCGCTGGCTTATGCTCAACCTGCGACGTTTCCATTATTGATACAAAGGCCAGGTTTGTTTGAACCAAAAAGGGGAAGTTGCGGTGGAATAGTTCCTGTTTGGCCGTCTGGGGGTGCGGACAGAAAGTTGGACCGCGGGGCGGTCCGGACTTGTGGATACGCCTAGGCGCGGTCCAAGAAATCGTCCGCACCCCCTCTTGAGGGGTTAAACGGGAACTATTTCACCGCAACTTATCGATGGCGTGTTTGGTTGGTGCCAGTTGATTGCTTGGGCGTTGGGGAGGGTCTGCTCCGTTATAATCGCCTAGAACATTAATTGGAAACGGGACGGGAGCCATATATGCGCCAGGGTTTCGACAACGCGAAGTATATCGAGCTGCAGGCTGCTCATATTAAGGAGCGCATCTCGCAGTTTGGTGGCAAGCTCTATTTGGAGTTTGGCGGCAAGCTGTTTGATGACTATCATGCGAGCCGCGTGCTGCCGGGTTTTGAACCGGACAGCAAGTTCCGCATGCTCAAGAGCATCGCCGACGATGTCGAGGTTATCATCGCGATCAACGCGAACCACATCGAGAAAAACAAGGCTCGCGGTGACCTTGGCATTACCTATGACGAGGATGTGCTGCGCCTGGTTGACTTGTTCCGCGGCAACGGCTTTGCCGTCGCGGCTGTGGTCATCACCCAGTACGCCGGCCAGCCTGCTGCCGATGTGTTCCGCAACCGCCTGAACGCGCTCGGCATTCCTGCCAAGCTGCACTATCCCATCGAGGGCTACCCGCACGATGTCGATCTGATCGTGTCCGATGATGGCTACGGCAAGAACGAGTTTGTCGAGACCACCCGACCGCTCGTCGTGGTCACTGCCCCCGGTCCTGGCTCGGGCAAGCTTGCCACCTGCCTGTCTCAGCTCTATCACGAGCACAAGCATGGCACGGCCGCCGGCTATGCCAAATTCGAGACCTTCCCGGTTTGGAATCTGCCCCTTACGCATCCGGTCAACATTGCCTACGAGGCCGCCACGGCAGACCTCGATGACGCCAACATCATCGACTCCTTCCACCTTGAGGCCTACAACAAGACCACGGTCAACTACAACCGCGACGTCGAGGCCTTCCCGGTAGTCCGTGCCCTGATGGAAAAGATCCTGGGCAAGAGCCCCTACCAGAGCCCTACGGACATGGGCGTCAATATGGTTGGCTTTGCCATCACCGATGACGATGCCTGCCGCGACGCTTCCAAGATGGAGATCGTCCGCCGCTACTTTACCGCGGTCGAAAATGTGCGCCGTACCGGCGTGGGCGATGAGCAAGTCGACCGTCTCAAGATTATTATGAAGAAAGCCGGCATCGATAAGAACTACTCACCGGCGCGCTCGGCGGCCCTCACCAGGGAGCAGCTGACGGGCGGTCCCGTGGGTGCCATGGTCATGCCCGATGGCTCCGTGGTGACCGGTAAGACCTCCACGCGCCTGGGCGCCGCAAGTTCGCTCATTATGAACGCCCTCAAGCATGTCTCGGGCGTCGACCTTGAGCTCGAGGTCATTAGCGATGAGGCGATCGAGCCCATCAGCAAGCTCAAGACGCATTTCCTGGGCAGCAAAAACCCGCGCCTCCACACCGACGAGACGCTTATGGCGCTGTCGATCACCTCGGCCACGAGTGAGACGGCCGCTCGCGTCCTTTCGGGCCTGGAGCAGCTGCGCGGTTGCGATGCCTTCTTTAGCGTGATCATCTCGCCGACGGACGAGACGGTACTGCGCAAACTGGGTATCAACGTGTGCTGCGAGCCCAAGTTTGAGCGCCGCGGTTTCTTCCATCGCTAAGTTTGAAGCACCGCGGTAATTGCATTGCATTTTGGCCGTATCGGGTTAGCGCCCGGTACGGCTTTTTGATCAATAAAGCGCCTATTTCGGCGAAAAATAGCCGTTTACCTGCCTAGAAACAATTTGAGCGGTATACAATAACCGTAACTGTTTCATCCTTAGCGGGATGCCGCATGATGGATATTACCTGCCATCGTGAGGTGTGTCGGTCGCGCACGGCGCGTTAGATGCTCGTGCTCGGTTTGAGGAGGCTGCTATGGCGGGCAAGGGTCGTGCGAGTGTCAACGATATGAAGCGTGTCGAGGTGCTGGTGTTGATGGAGATCGACCAGCAAACCGAAGACAATGGCGGGCCGTATGGTTTCTCGCGCAAAACGCTTGCCGAGCGCGTGGGGGTTTCGCCGTATCGTGCCCGCGCCGCAATCGATCGCTTGGATTCCGAAGGCATGATTGATGTCGTCTCGCGCTATAGCGACGACGGCGGTCAGCTTGCAAATGACATTTGCCTCACCGAACGTGGTGAGTGGTATCTTGAGGGCGTCCGTACCGGCATGCTCGTTCAAGAAATGCTTGAGGACGAGGCTGCTGATCGATAGCAGCATGTAACCCTTGCCATAGCGACGCCGCCTGGGAAACCGGGCGGCGTTTTGTTTCAAGATTG
The DNA here is from genome assembly GCA_048342015.1 of Collinsella sp. Lineage (GTDB taxonomy): Bacteria > Actinomycetota > Coriobacteriia > Coriobacteriales > Coriobacteriaceae > Collinsella. The sequence continues at coordinate 5,682 of DBGDFS010000027.1, forward strand.
AGAAATGCAATCTCACGCAAGAAAAATTGCGAACGGTCCGCGGCGCGAGTATTACAATGAAGACCCGTAAGATGTGGATAAACAACTTCTACGGGAAGCGCAGGTAACTCAATATGACCAAGCATGTGTTCGTAACCGGTGGCGTGGTTTCGTCTCTGGGCAAGGGTATCACCGCGGCCTCGCTGGGCCGTCTGCTCAAGTCGCGTGGCTACAAAGTAACGATGCAGAAGGCTGATCCTTATCTGAACGTCGACCCCGGTACCATGAGCCCCTTCCAGCATGGTGAGGTCTTCGTTACCGAGGATGGTTACGAGTCCGACCTGGACCTGGGTCATTACGAGCGCTTTATTGATGAGAACCTGACCCGCGATTCCAACTTTACGACCGGCGCCATCTATAAGAGCTTGATCGCCCGCGAGCGTCGCGGCGACTTTTTGGGCGGTACCGTGCAGGTGATTCCTCACGTCACCAATGCCATTAAGGACAAGTTCCGCCGCATCGAGGAGCAGACCGGCTCAGATGTAGTCATCACCGAGCTGGGCGGCACGATCGGCGACATCGAGTCCCAACCGTTTGTCGAGGCCATCCGTCAGTACCGCAAGGAGGCCGGCCCCGAGAACGTCTGCTACATCCACGTGTCGCTCGTTCCCTATATCGCCGCCGCCCACGAGGTCAAGACCAAGCCCACGCAGCATTCCGTCAAGGAGCTCCGCAGCTTTGGCATCCAGCCCGATATCATCGTGCTGCGCTCCGACCACCATATCGATGACGCTATCCGCGGAAAGATCGCAAGCTTCTGCGACGTCGACACCGATTGTGTCTTTACCAACGAGGACTGCGCGAGCATTTACGATGTTCCGCAGCTGCTTGCCGAGCAGGACTTTGACCTGCGCATTTGCGAGCGCCTGGGTCTGGACCCGCGTGAGCGCGACATGAGCGAGTGGAACGAGTTCCTGCGCAAACAGAATCACGCCAACCATCACGCCGACAAGGTGAAGATCGCCGTCGTGGGCAAGTACACGCAGCTGCCCGATGCGTACCTGTCGGTTATCGAGGCCCTGCACCATGCGGGCGTCTTCTACGATCGCCATGTGGACGTCCAGCTGGTCGACGGCGAGAGCCTCGACGAGCAGAATGTCTCCGAGGTTCTGGGCGACGCCTCGGGCATCCTGGTCCCCGGCGGCTTTGGCAAGCGCGCCCTGGAGGGCAAGATCCTCGCGGCCGAGTTTGCCCGTGAGCACAAGATTCCGTATCTGGGCATTTGCCTGGGTATGCAGGTGGCCGTGTGCGAGTTCGCCCGCAACGTCGTCGGCCTTGCCGGCGCCAGCTCCTCCGAGTTCGATCCGGACGGCCCGTTTAGCGTCATCGATCTGATGAGCTCGCAGGAGGACGTGACCGAGAAGGGCGGCACCATGCGCCTGGGCGCCTATCCGTGTAAGCTCGCCGCCGATACCCTTGCTCGCGAGGCATATGGCGAGGAGCTCGTCTACGAGCGTCACCGTCATCGCTTTGAGTTCAACAACGCCTTCCGCGACCAGCTCGAGGACGCCGGCTTGGTTATCTCGGGTCTGTCGCCCGACGAGCGCCTGGTCGAGATGGTCGAGCTGCCGCGCGACGTGCATCCGTGGTATGTGGCAACCCAGGCTCATCCCGAGTTCAAGAGCCGCCCGACCAACCCGCAGCCGCTGTTCCGCGAGTTCGTGCGCGCTTCGATCGGCCGGCACGAGGGTGTCGACCGTCTGCAGGTGACGCCCATGAACCTCGCTACGGACTAAGGGTGCCGGCGAATAAGGAACATACCGAAGCTACTCCCTCGTCGCTCGCCGTGGCGGCGGGGGAGTATCTCGATTACCTCGCGGTCGAGCGGGGTTTGGCGCGCAACACGATTGCGGCCTATCGTCGTGACCTGACGACGTACTGCGCCTATCTGGAGCGGGCGGGTATTGTGTCTTTTGAAGAGGTGACCCGTCAGGTCGTGGAGGGCTTTGTCGCCGACCGTCGCGATGGGGGCTATTCGGATGCCTCGGTGGAGCGTGCGCTTGCGGCCGTGAAGGGCCTGCATGCCTTTTTGGTGCGCGACGGGGCTGTGGCCCAAAATCCAACGGCGGCGTTGCGCCTGCCTAAAAAGGCTGAGCGTTTGCCGGAGTATCTATCGGTGGAGGATGTCTCGGCGCTGCTCGATCAAGACTTCCCCGAGGGCGAGATGGGCTTGCGCGACCATGCCATCTTGGAAGTGCTCTACGGATGCGGTTTGCGTGTGAGCGAGTTGGTGGGGCTCGATGTGGGCGATATCCATATCGACGATGGCTTTGTGCTCGTTCGTGGTAAGGGCTCGAAGGAACGCCTGTCCCCGCTGGTAGGAAGCGCGGCGCGAGCTCTGACGCTTTATGTAACTGAGGGGCGTTCTCGCTTGGCGGCCCATGCCCGCGGAACCGAGACCTCGGCGGTCTTTTTAAATAAGAACGGCCGCCGTCTGTCGCGCCAGGGCATCCATGCCATCTGTGAGCGCTACGGGCGCCAGGTGGGACTGGTGGGGCTCCATCCCCATACGCTGCGTCACTCCTTTGCCACCCATATGCTTGCGGGCGGCGCAGACCTCCGTGTGCTACAGGAGATCTTGGGACATGCCGATATATCGACCACGCAGGTCTACACGCATGTCGATCGTACGCAACTGACCGAGGTCTATCTGGCGGCGCATCCGCTGGCACATCGCTAGCACCTCGCTGACCTGCATATTTATAAATATTAAAGGGGACGGGCCCCAGATTGCCGAGACGCACTTTTGCGCGCATGGGCAATCTGGGGCCCGTCCCATTTTTCGCCAGACACCGACGCGGTGGTGGGCCGTGTGTGTCGTGGGTGGGGGAGTTTGGGGGCGATGTGAACGGCGTGTAAAGGGACGTAAAAATCGCCTCAAGGTCAACTTGAAGGTTGAGGTTCGCGGGCGTGGTTCTACAGGTGGCATCACGCCTTTGCTGCAAACACAACATATTGTGTTCTCGAACATATGCTCGGGGGTGTTTTACAACATATTGAGGGTGGAGTGGTGGGGCGGGGTGGGGGAAGGGGTGGGGAAAGGTGTTGAAAAATGGGGCGGTTCCCCATATTATTGATGACGTCGACAGGCGGGGTGGTTCCCCGCGTACGTGCCATCTGAGTAACCGAGGGGAGGGCGCACATGGGAATGACGGGTGCATACGAGCGCAATCTCGATGCAAAAGGTCGTCTGTCCCTGCCTGCACCCCTTCGCGAGGAGCTTGGAGAGCACGTTCGCGTGTTCAAAGCCCTGGATGTCGATGCTCTGTACGTGTTCTCTGCCGAGGCCTTCGATAAGTGGGTCGAAGGACTCTTCGCGGGTCGTGAGGGCCACGAGGGTTTTAACCCGCGTGACATCAACGACCAGAAGCTCATGAGGGCGATCAACAAGCGCACCACGTCGATGGACGTGGACAGCGCCGGTCGTATCGGTCTTTCCGAGTCTCTCCGCAAGCAGGCGAACCTCGACCGCGAGGTCACGGTTGTGGGCAACTACGACCACCTTGAGGTTTGGGATCGCGCCGCGGCCGATGAGGACGATGACGATGAGGCCCTGCTGGACCTCTTCTTCTCGTAAGGGCAAGGCACGGGTAACGGATGGAGCGTGGGATCTTGACACAAGAATATCGGCATGAACCTGTCATGCTCGGCGAAGTGCTTGAGTCGCTGCGGCTAAAGAGCGGCTCCGTTGTCTGCGATTGCACCCTTGGCGGTGCCGGCCATTCGGTAAAGATGGCCGCGCAGGTGGGGGAGACGGGCCTTTTGCTCGGCGTCGATCAGGACGACATGGCCCTCGAGGCCGCTGGTGCCCGTCTGGACCGCGAGGTTCCCGGCGTTCCGCACCAGCTGCTGAAGGGCAACTTCGGCGACTTGGACGAGCTGCTTTGCTCGGCCGAGGTGCCCGGGGTCGATGGCTTCCTGTTCGATTTGGGCGTTTCGTCACCGCAACTCGATATCCCTGGCAGGGGCTTTTCGTATAACGAGGACGCCCCATTGGACATGCGGATGGATCCGGGTAATAACACCTTAAACGCAGCTGAGGTCATCAACACCTATAACGAACACGACCTCGCCCGGATTCTACGCGTCTACGGAGAAGAGAAGTTCGCCTCGCAGATTGCGCGCGAGATCGTGCGCCGCCGCGAGCAAGAACCGATCGAAACCACCGGCCAATTTGTCGAGATCATCAAGGCGGGTATCCCGGCTGCCGCTCGTCGGCATGGCGGACACCCGGCCAAGAAAAGTTTCCAGGCCATTCGCATCGAGGTCAATCACGAGCTCGATGTGCTCGAACGAGGGCTTGATGCCGCTACCAGGTGGCTCAACCCGGGCGGACGTATCTGCGTCATCTCGTATCACTCGCTCGAGGACCGTATCGTAAAGAACCACTTTAAGGAGATGAGCCAGGGGTGCACGTGTCCGCCGGAGATTCCGGTGTGCGTGTGCGGCAACGTGCCGATACTCAAGGTCATCACCCGCAAACCCTTGGTTGCCCAGCCTGATGAGGTTGAGCGCAACCCTCGGGCGAGATCAGCCAAAATCCGCGTGGCGCAGCGTCTGTAGGCGCGACCGCGCGATATTGGACCTCCCGCTCGCACCATAAACGAAGCTTAAACACACTACCAACGTACTCGGGATGGGAGGCGGCATATCATGGGCTACAACACTTCAAGCGCAGCACTCGCCTATGATATGAACGCCATGCCCGCCTATCGTGAGACGCCGCAGGCCCCCGTTGCTCCCCGTGAGCAGCGCACGCCGCGCTTTGATGTCTACACGGGCGCGGGCCGTCAGGCAAACCAGGCGGTAAGCCCGGTTTTCATGAGCGTTCTTAAAACGTTTTGCATCATTGCGGCTATCTTCATGACGATCGGCGTCGCCCGCGTGGCGCTCGCCGGCGTTACGGCCCAGGTGCTCAACAGCAACGCCGAGCTTACCAACACGCTCGAAAAGGCGACCGATGAGAGCTCCGACCTGGAGGTCATGCATTCGGTCTATGGCGCCGACACGCGCATTCGCGACCTTGCGGGCGCTTATGGCATGGTGGAGCCCAGCGAGAGCGTTACACTTGACTTTTCGCAGGATGCAGCCGCGGGCGCCAACGCGACCGCGACCGCTCAGTAGCAAGACGGTAGCTGAGTATGACAAATGACTATCGCCGCGGTTCCGATGGGGGCCGCGGTTCTGGACGTCCCTCGTCGCGGGGACGTTCTGGTTATCAAGGAACGGGTCGGCAATCTTACAACGCCGGGCGGTCCCGTGGCAACGACCCGGCGTCGCGACTTCGCGGCTCGGGCGGCCCTCAAGTGCATAACACCAGGTCGCGCAAGAGTTCGTCGACCGAATGGCTCACAGGCGCGCCTCTGCCTCGCCGCAAAGCCGTCATGGGCTTCATCGGGCTTGGCTTGGGCTTGGGCGTCTTTCGCCTTGCCGACTATCAAATTGTCGAAGCCGATAAACTGCGCGAGCGTGCCGATGCGCGCCGCCTGCTTGCGCAGACCCTCTATGCCAAACGCGGCACCATCTACGACCGCAACGGCAACGTGCTGGCGTCGTCGGTCGAATGTCGCAACATCGCCGTGAACCCGCAGCTTGTCGAGGATGTTGACAAGACGGTGTCGGCGCTGGTCAAGGCAACTGGAATCGATAAAAAGACCTGCCGCAAGCTCGTTGAGTCCGATGGAACCTGGGTGTATATCAAGCGCCAGGTGGACGAAGACGATGTTGCGGCGCTGGAGAAGAAGAACCTGCCCGGCGTGCTTTTTGAGCAGGCCATGAAGCGCGTATATCCATACGGCAATCTGGCATCGCAGGTGCTGGGTGTAGTGAATGTAGACAACGACGGCTTGACGGGTCTCGAAAAGCAATACAACAAGCTTCTGACCGGCACGAACGGTTCTCTCGTACGCGAGCGCGCGAGGGACGGCAGCTATATCGCGGGCGGTGCCTATAAAAAGGTGGCTGCGGTCGACGGCGTTGATATCGTGACGACGCTCGACGTCAATATCCAGCGTGCGGCCGAGGATGCCCTGGCAGAGGCAGTTGAGAAGACTAAGGCCAAGAACGGCTCGGCGCTGGTCACCGATCCTACGACAGGCGAGATTTTGGCAGCCTGCTCGTACCCGACCTACGACCAGACCGATCTGGAGAATGCCAAGACCGAGGATATGAATCTGCGCCTGGTCACCGACGCCTACGAGCCCGGCTCGGTCTTTAAGACGCTCGTGGCGGGCGCCGGCTTCGACTTGGGCGTCGTGCGATCGAGTACGTCGTTTGAGGTGCCGGCGAGCATCAAGGTGGGCGACGATACCGTCACCGATGCCGACAAGCGCGACTATGCCATGACCATGGATGTGCGCGAGATGATGCGCCGTTCGTCCAACGTGGGCTTTGTCCTAGTGGGGCGCAAGATCGGTGCCGACGACTTTGCCGCCTATGTGGACAAGTGGGGCATCGGTCACAGCTCGGGTGTCGATTTTCCGGGAGAGAGCCTGGGTATCGTCAAGGAGCGTGACCAGTATGACGGCGCCACGCTGGGCTCGATGAGCTTTGGACAGGCTCTGTCCGTCTCGCCGATTGAGGTCGCACGTGCCGTGGGCGGCATCGCCAACGGCGGCGTGATGATGACACCGCACTTCTATAAGTCCAGCAAAGGCGACGAGAAGGACTGGGGCGAAGGCGAGCGCGCGATTTCGGAGGACGCCGCATCCCAGGTGACATCGTGCATGCAGACGGTCGTGTCCGAGGGAACGGGCGTTGGCGGCGCGGTTGACGGCTATGACGTGGCGGGTAAGACCGGTACGGCCGAACGAGCCGACGAGAACGGCGGCTACCTCAAGGAGAACTACATGTCGTCCTTTATGGGCTTTGCGCCGGCACAATCGCCCAAGGTGCTGTGCTATATCACGCTCGACGGAACGCCGAGCGGCTCAGATGCCGCTGCGGTGCCGTTCCAGTCCATTATGGCCAACGCACTCGACGTGCTGGGTATTCCGCACACGAGGTAGGGGGTTACAATCTTTGGGGCGTGGTTTGTTGTCCCATATGAGGGGTGTTCACATGCCCTGCACCACGCATGCGCGGCGCTGGGATACAATACGCCGATAGCATTATTAGGTTTACAGGGGAGCTGCAATGATAGAGATCGCCGTCAACAACCTCGCGGCCGCAACAGGGGCCCGAACCGTGACGGGAGAAGCCGATCGGGTATGCCGCGGGTGCGTTATCGACTCGCGTCAGGTCGAGGAAGGGACGATTTTCGTCGCCTTTCCCGGTGAAAACGTCGACGGCAATGATTTTGCTTCCCGTGCCGTCCAGTCGGGTGCCGGCGCCGTCGTGATGACGCGTGAGCCCGAGGCCGAGCTGGTCTCGCTGGCGCAGGACAAGGGCTGTGCCATCCTGCTGACCGATGATCCCGAGGACTTTCTGCTGCGTTTGGCGCACACGTACCGTCTGGAGCTCGGCTGCCTGGTCGTTGGTATTACCGGTTCCATCGGCAAGACGACGACCAAGGACGTGCTCGCCGCTGTGCTCGCCAAGCGCTATCGTGTCTGGGCCACCAAGGGCAATTTCAATAACCTGATCGGCATGCCGCTCACGGTGCTTTCCGCTCCGGCCGATACCGAGGTCCTGGTGCTCGAGATGGGCATGAACCATTTCCACGAGATCGAGCGCCTGTCCCAGTCCGCCAATCCCAACCTTGCCATCGTGAGCAAGATTGGTACCTCTCATATCGGCATTTTGGGTAGCCGCGAGAACATCGCCCGCGCTAAGGCCGAGATTGTCCAGGGTATGTGCGCCGCCGGCGACTTCTTGCCGCTGCTGGTTTTAGGCGGCGAGGACGACTTTACGCCGTTCATTTGCGATACGTTCGCCCAGCCTGCTGGTATCGATGTGATGCTGGCCGGCGTCTCGGACGATGATGAGATCCGCGCCCGCGACGTTCGTGTTGATGACGAGGGCCGTCCGGTCTTTACGCTCGATTTTGGTCAGGGCGAGACGATTGATACCATGCTTGCCATCCCCGGCGTGCAGTCCGTTCCAAATGCCGTTAAGGCCGCCGCGGTTGCCTATCGCCTGGGCGTGACGCCCGAGCAGATCGATGCTGCCTTTAGGGGCCTCACGATTACCGGTCACCGCCAGGAGATCAAGCGCGCCAAGAGCGGTGCCCGCGTCATCGACGATTCCTATAACGCCAGTGCCGAATCCATGGCTGCTGGCCTCGATCTGCTGTGCTCGCTTTCGTGCACGGGGTCTCGCATGGCGATCCTGGGCGAGATGGGCGAGATGGGCGATGAGGCTCCTCGCATGCATGAGCTCGTGGGCGCCTATGCCGCCGCCAAGAAGCTCGACATGCTGGCGTGCGTGGGTGGTGAGCTGGCCCAGCTTATGGCCGATGCCGCGCGCATGATGGGCATGGACGAGGACCGCATCCAGGTGTTCTCCGATTATCAACAGGTGCTCGACCGCATGGGCGGCGCGCTTGAAAAACATGATGTTGTACTGGTCAAGGGTTCCCGTTTTGTTGAGCTCGACCGCTTTGTGGAAGGTGTGTGCTAGCCCATGTTCGGCAATCCCTCGTATCCAACGTATCAGGCTTTTTTGGGGCTTGGCATCGCCGCTGCCATTGCGCTGCTGCTCATGCCGTGGTGGATCAAGCTACTTAAGGTCGAGGGTATCGGCCAGCAGGTTCGTGCCGACGGCCCCAAGCGTCATTTGGTTAAGCAGGGAACGCCCACCATGGGTGGCGTTGTCATTCTCGTCGCGATTTCGCTGACCTGCCTGCCGATGGGCAAGCTCACCACCGAGCTCGTGCTCGTGCTGCTCGCCACGCTGGCGACAGGCGTGCTGGGCCTGATCGACGACCTGACCTCCGTTACGCATGGGCGCTCGCTCGGTCTGACGCCTCATGCCAAGATGATCGGCCTAACCATTATCTGTGTCACCTTTACGGTACTTGCCGTTAACTGGTGCGGCGTCGCCCCCGAGATTCGTTTTCCCGGCGGCCTGACGATTGACCTTGGCGTGCTTTCGACCACCATCTGCGGCCTTTCGTTCCCGTGGCTCTACATTGTCTTTTGCTGGCTGATGATCGCCGGTCTTTCTAATGCCGTGAACCTGACCGATGGCCTTGACGGTCTTGCTGGCGGCACCTCCATGATTGCCATGCTCGCCATGGCTGCCATGGCGTTTTTGCACGGAGACGTGAACCTGTCCATCTTCTGCACCGCGTGTGCCGGTGCCTGCTTGGGCTTTCTGTGGTTCAACTGCTATCCGGCGAGCATCTTTATGGGCGATACCGGCTCGCTTGCCCTAGGCGCCGCGTTTGCCTGCACGTCCATCATGACCAACACCGAGGTCGTCTCCCTCATCATCGGCGGCCTGTTTATCGTTGAGACCCTGTCGGTCATGATTCAGGTTGTCTACTTCCACTTTACGCACAAGCGCGTCTTCCTTATGGCGCCCATCCATCATCATTTCGAAAAGAAGGGCTGGGCCGAGACCAAGGTCGTCATCCGTTTTTGGATTATCGCTGCTGCCTTTGGTGCCGTTGGCCTTGCCCTGTTCTTCCAGTTGGGATAGTGGTCTTTCATGCCTCTTGCTGATGTCTTTAGCCTGCTCGTTTTGGGTCAGGGCAAATCCGGTCTCGATGTCGCCCGCTGGGCGCTGGCACATCCCGAGCGCGTAAGTGCCGTTACCGTGTATGGCGGTGGCACCTCTGAACCCAATGACGCCACGCGTGCGCTCGAGGCTGCTGGTGCGTCGTTTGTCTATGGGACCGAACAGGTCGAGGGCGCCTATGACGTATGCGTGACGTGCCCGGGCATCTCGGAGTTCTCGGGCTTCTTTAAGGCCGGGCGCGAGCATGCCGCCCAGATTATGGGTGAGCCCGAGTTTGCCTATCGCCTGTCGCCCGATAACTGGATTGCCATCACGGGCACCAACGGCAAGACGACCACCACGTCGCTGGCTGATTATCTGCTTAAGGCTGCCGGCGAGGCCAGCGTTGCTGTCGGCAACATCGGCGAGCCGCCGGTCAACGAGATTGACGGCCGAGCCCACAACGAGTGGTTTGTGGCTGAGCTCTCGAGCTATCAGATTGCTACGACAACCGAGCTCCACCCCCGCGTGGCGGTGCTGCTCAACATCACTCCCGACCACTTGGGCTGGCATAAGAGCCATAAGAACTACGCGCTTGCCAAGATCAAACTGTTTGACAATATGGTCGATGACGATCTGGCGGTTGTCGACGTCGAAGACGCCGGCATTCACGAGTTCGATGAGTACATCTACACGCCGGGTCGTCGCATCTGCAAGGTTGCCTTTGACGAGCCTGAGGGCGAGGATGCCGCCTTTGTGCGCGACGGCAAGATGGTCGTGCGCCTAAAGGGCGTCGAGACCCCGCTCATCGCTACATCCGAGCTCAAGATCTCGGGCCATCACAATGTTATCAATGCCCTGTGCGCCGCCACGGCTGCCTTGGCGGTCGGTGCCGATGTCGATGGTGTCTGCCGCGGTCTTGCCTCGTTCCAGCCGCTCGAGCACCGCGTGGAGCCGTGTGGCGAGATTGACGGCGTGCGCTACGTCAACGATTCCAAGGCGACCAACACCGATGCGGTCGAGAAGGCACTGACGGCATTTCCCGATGACGACGTGATCTTGCTGCTCGGCGGCCACGATAAGGGCACGCCGCTCACGGACTTCGCGCGCGTTGTTATGGATAACGTACGCTCGGTCGTCTGCTTTGGCGATGCGCGCGAGCGTTTCACCGCCGCTATGGACGAGGCCGGTGTCGACGGCGATGTGGATATCGCCCAGGCGGATGACCTGCGCGATGCCGTGGACGTCGCCCGTTCGCTGTCGAGCCGTGGCGACGTGATCTTACTTTCTCCTGCCTGCTCTTCGTTCGATGAGTTCTCGGGCTATGAGGAGCGCGGCCGCGTGTTTAAGGACTATGTGGCCCAGCTTGCCGCTGCGGCGAAATCGCAAATGGAATAGGGGTTGCCGGTGAGAGAGGAGAGCCCCCGACAAGGTATGAGGAGGCCCGACTCGGACCGTGCTTCCTCGCGGCGCAGCACACCGCGTTCCGGTCGCGGCGGGCAGTCGTTTAGCGAACGCTATATTGCCGGCGTTCCCGCCCGTATCATGCGCCCCCGTTTGATATTCATGGCCTGCTTGTTTACCTTGGTATGCTTTGGCCTGCTGATGGTGTACTCGGCGTCTTCGGTCGAGGCGCTGCACGAGAATGGCTCGGCGACGTTTTTTCTGGGTCGACAGGCCGCGTTTGCCGTGGTCGGTGTTCTGGCGCTGATTGCCATCGTGCGCGTTTTGCCGGACAGCTGGTTTGGGGAGGATGTGCTCAGGATCTTCCTCATAGGCATGATAGGGCTACTGTTTCTGGTGTTCTTGGTGGGCAGCGGCAGCCGTGGCGCCACGCGCTGGCTTAACATCGCCGGTATTCAGTTCCAGCCTTCCGAGTTTTTAAAGCCATTTGCCATTGCGTATTCGGCCATCATGCTTGATCGCTTCTTTTCGCCCGGTGGCAACATCAACGAATTCCTTCGCAAGATGGGCATCTACCTGGGCATTTCGCTCTTTCTGATCTTTATCCAGCCCGATTTCGGTACTGTCCTGATCATCCTGTTGACCCTCATGTGCATGGCGTTGTTTGCGGGTCTCGACCCCAGATTTATCATCGGCGTGCTAATCTTCGGCATTCTCGTGATCGTGATTGCGCTTGTCGCAGAGCCATACCGTATGGTGCGTATTCAGGTTGCCTTGAACCCTTGGGCCGACGAATATGGTGACGGCTATCAGGCCACGCTTGCCATCATGGCGTTTGCCTCGGGCGGTCTGTTCGGCCGTGGCATCGGCAACTCAACCATGAAGTACTCGTATCTGCCCGAGGCGCACAACGACTACATCCTGGCCATCATTGGCGAGGAAGTCGGTTTTGTCGGAACTGTGCTGTTCTTCTTGGTGTTTGCGATGCTGATCTACTCGGCGTTTCGCATTGCCGAGCAGGCGACCGATCGTCGGGGTGCGCTCATGGCGTCTGGCTCCGCAGTCATTCTCGCGGTGCAGTTTTTGATTAACGCGCTGGGCATCCTCAACGTGTTTCCCATGACGGGCAAACCGTTGCCGTTTATTAGCTACGGCGGCTCTTCGATTATTGTGTCGCTTATGCTCGCCGGGTTGATCCTGCGCGTTTCGTACGAGAGCGCCCGTCGCGATGAGTACGACCGTCGCCGCGAGAGCTTTGCCGTTATGGATGAGAGTACCGCCGGCGTGCCCCACGTGCGCGGCGAGCGATCTACGCGTAACGGTTTTACCGTCCTGAATGGCTCTGCGACCGAGCCGGCAGCCCGCCCGCGTCAGCGAACGGCGCCGCAAGGTCGTCCTCAGCGCCCCAGCCCTCGCAACGCGGGCGGCGGATATAATCGAATCGATTTGAACTCGGACCCGTCGGCGCGTCTGCGTACCGACGACCAGGGACCGCGTGTACGAAGGGACTACCATGACCGATAAAATGACCGTTGCTATTGCAGCCGGCGGCACGGCAGGACACATCAACCCCGCGCTCGCCTTGGCCGAAGAACTGCGTGACCGTGGCCACCACGTTGTGTTCGTGGGCCAGTCGCGCAAGCTCGAGGGTCGTCTGGTCCCCGAGGCTGGGTTTGATTTTGTGCCCATTACGGTCACGGGCTTCGACCGCTCCCGTCCTTGGACGGCGCTGACCTCGCTGTGGCGTGTCAACAAGGCCAAACGTGCGCTCGCCAATCATTTCTCAAAGGTCGGCAAGCCCGATGCCGCCATCGGTTTTGGTGCCTATGTCGAGGTTCCGCTGCTGGGGTGGTGCAAGGGCGCGGGCGTTCCGTATCTGCTGCATGAGCAGAACTCTGTTCCGGGCCTGGCCAACAAGATGATGAACTCCCACGCCGCCCGCGTGTGCATCTCGGTGCCGGCAGCGCGTTCGGTCTTTGAGCGCGAAGGTGACCCTGACCACGTGCTCATGACCGGTAACCCCGTACGTCGCTCGGTGATCGAGGGCAATCGCGCTCGCGGCCGCAAGGCACTTGGTGTTCCCGAGGACGCTACGCTGCTGCTCGTCTTTGGCGGTTCACTTGGCGCCCAGCACCTCAACGAGCGCGTGGTTTCGCTCAAAAACGAGCTGCTTTCGCGCAAGAATCTCTATGTGTTGCATTCGACGGGTGCCGACGGCTTTGAGGAGACCGAGCGCGCTTTGGCGCTGACGCCCGAGGAGGCGAAGCGTTACCGCGTCCAGCCATACATCGACAACATGGGCGATATGCTGGCTGCTGCCGATTTGGTGCTCTCGCGTTCGGGCGCATCGAGCGTGGCCGAGATCGCTGCGCTCGCCGTGCCTTCGGTGCTCGTGCCGTACCCGCATGCGACAGCCGACCACCAAACCACCAATGCCCGTTATCTGGTCGACGCCGGGGCCGGCGTGCTCTGCGCCGATGCCGATATCGACGGTTCTGCCTTTGCCGATGAGCTGCTGCACCTGGTCGATGACGCGGCGGCACGCGACGCCATGCGTCAGGCGGCGCGTGGTCTGGCTCAGGATAGGGCCGCCGCTCTTCTGGCGGATGCGGTAGAGGGTTTGCGTTAGTTAGACGGGATATCGTCGGTCGCCCTCGCGCTGATGCGGTAGGTGCGGTACAGTTAACGGGTTACAGGCAGTGTTTACGCAAGGAGTACACGAGCACATGGCTGATTCCCAGACTGCAACCTCCGCGCCCGAGTTTAAGAGCGCCCACTTTATCGGTATCGGCGGCGCCGGCATGAGCGGCATCGCCCTCGTTCTTCACGAGCGCGGTTATGCCGTTACCGGCTCCGACCTTAAGACGTCACGTTATATCCGCCAGCTTACCCGCGCTGGTGTGAAGGTGCATGTGGGCCATGAGGCCGCCACGATCGACGAGGTCAAGCCCGACGTGGTTGTTGTCTCCACCGCTATTCCGGAGTCCAACCCTGAACTCGTGCGCGCTCGCGAGCTTGGTATTCCCGTGTGGCCCCGTGCCAAGATGCTCTCTGCTTTGGGCCACGGCTACACCACCGTCGCTGTTGCCGGCACGCATGGCAAGACCACCACGTCTTCGATGTGCGCCACCATGCTCGACCGCATGGGTCTGGATCCGAGCTTCTTGATCGGTGGCATCGTCGAGGGCTATGACACGAACGGCAAGAACGGCTCGGGCGACTACTTTGTCGCTGAGGCCGACGAGTCCGACAGCTCCTTCCTGTTCCTGAACCCCAACGTGGTCATCGTGACCAACGTCGAGGCCGACCACCTCGATCACTACTCGGGTATCGAGGAGATCGAGGCAACTTTCGCCAAATTCATGAGCCTGGTGGGCGAGGACGGCACCGTCATCGTCTGCGGTGAGGACCCGCATCTGGTCGAGCTCGCCAAGTCGACGGGTCGTCACGTGCTTTCCTACGGCTTTGCCGAGAGCAACGACATCGTCTGCATGCACCCGGATGTCAAGGGCATCCAGAGCGATTTTATCGTTCGCTTTGAGGACGGCACTGAGCACGCTGTGGAGATCAAGAGCAATCCCGGTCGCCACAACATGCTCAACGCCACGGCGGTGCTCACCGTCGCCCATGTCCTGGGCCTTGACATCGACGCCGCCGCCAAGGCGCTCTCGAGCTTTGAGGGCGTCCGCCGCCGCTTTACCCACGTGGGCGATATCGATGGCATCACCGTGGTCGATGATTACGGCCATCACCCCACCGAGATCAAGGCGACGCTTGCTGCTGCTTCGTCGCTGGGCTACAAGCACGTCGACGTCGTGTTCCAGCCGCACCGCTATTCGCGCCTGCAGGCCCTGTGCGACGACTTTGCCGATGCATTTGCCAATGCCGATAAACTGCTGCTGATTGATGTGTTCTCGGCTGGCGAGATGCCCATTCCGGGTGTCACCTCTAAGATGCTCGCCGATACCGTGCGCGCCAAGCATCCTGGCAAGGAGGTCGTGTACTGCTCCAGCCGTCTTGAGCTCAATCAGGAGCTCGAGCAGATGGTGGGCGAGGGCGACCTGCTGCTCACTATGGGTGCCGGTGACGTTACGACCGTCGGTCCCGAGTTCATTGAGTATCTGACTGCCAAGAAAGACGCTTAAGTCTAATGGGTCTGTTTAACGCCGTCATGGCGCTCTCGGGCATGATCGACACGGATGTGATCGAGGACGAGCGCCTTGCGCGTCATACGAGCTATCGTATCGGCGGCAAGGCCGACCTCTTTGTGACGTGCCATAGCTATCATGCCCTCCGCCGCGCCGTGGCGGTGCTCGATCGCGAGCAGGTGCCGTGGGTCATCATCGGCAAGGGCTCCAATCTGCTGGTTGCCGATGGCGGTTATCGCGGCGCCGTCATTTCGCTCGGACGTGAGTTTCAGCGCACGGTTGTTGCCGATGACGGTTGTACGCTGACGGTCGGTGCGGGCGTGATGTTTGCGCGCCTGGTCAACGATGCCCTGTCGCGTAGCCTCTCGGGCCTTGAGTTTGCCGTTGGCATCCCTGGTTCGGTTGGCGGTGCGATATCTATGAATGCCGGCACACGGACCGAGTGGATTGGCTCGCTGGTTGAGGATGTCGTAACGTTTGACCCGGCATCCGGTATCAAACATTATGCGGGGTCCGAGATCACTTGGGGCTACCGCGAATGTAGCCTTCCCCGCAATGAGATCATCCTCGAGTGCGTGCTCAAGCTTAAACTGGCGCCCAAGGCCGACATTCGCGAGCGCATGGAGCGGTACCTGACGAGGCGCAAGCGTACACAGCCCATGGGTCGCGCATCCTGCGGGTCGGTCTTTCGCAACCCGCCCGATGCGAGCGTGGGCAAGCTTATCGAGGATTGTGGATTAAAGGGTTTTTCGATTGGCGGCGCGGAAGTTTCGCCCGTTCACGCTAATTTTATCGTTAATAACGGAACTGCCTCGGCCGATGACGTTGCCGCGGTTATCAGACATGTGCACGGAAAGGTGAGGGAGGCGTATGGCATCGAGCTCAGACCGGAAGTTAAATTCCTCGGCTTCTAGAGCATCGAAACCCACCTTCCGCCGCGCCGGAGGGCGTTCCGGCGCGCCTGCCAAACCTCAACGCAATACCGTCGCGCACTCTAAGTCTGTCGGGCATGCTCGACAGACCAGTCGTCCGGTCGTCGGCTCGCAGCTCGGTAATCGTCCGGCCGCAAAAAAGTCCTCGCGTCCCTCGGTGACGTCAAAGCCTGTTATGGGCGCCAAGCCTGCCCGTCCCATGGCAACTCCTAAGCCACCGACGGGAACTAAAACGCTGCGTCCGGGTCGCACGCTGGGCGCATCGAAACCGCGCTCGCTGACATCGGTGCCGGCTACCGCCAAGAAGCCTTCGGGTAAAAAAGGCGTCAACCCGTTGTCTTCACTTGGGGCGATGGCAAATAAAACATCAGACGCCGCTTCTGTCGTTACAGGCAAAGGCAAAATCGTGGGCGGCGTTCTGGCCGTCTTGGCCGTGCTCGTCGTCGTTGCCATCGTGGTGATTAACTCTGGATTGTTTACCGCCACTGATATTCAGATTCAAGGCAGCGAGCATGTGACGAAGCACGATGCTATCCAGCTGATCGATTTGCCCGAGGGAACGTCGCTTTTTAACGTCGATCCCGACCAGATTACCGAGGACCTCAAGCAGAACCCGTGGGTCTCGGGCGTGGATGTTCAGCGTCAGTTACCGCATACGCTCATCATTACGCCTATGGAGCGCAAGGTCATCGCAATTGCCTATATCAGCTCCGATGACCTAGCCTGGGCCATCGGGGATGATGACACCTGGATCGCCCCGCTGTCGACGTCGGTCGAAGTGGACGACCAGGGCAACGTCATCACGACAGGGCAGGGCTCAAATACCCTGACCGGCATCGATGCCGCACTGGCGCTCGCTAAGCACTATGGCGCGGTGTTGCTGACTGATGTCTCGGCGGATGTCGCTCCAGTTTCCGGCCAGGCGGTGAGCTCCAAGGCCGTTAAGGCCGGCCTGGATTATGTGCGTGGTTTTTCGAGCGAGTTCTTGGGACAAGTCAAGGATATTTCCACGCCTTCGGTCGAAGCCATCTCGGCAAACCTCAATAACGGCATTGAGGTGTCGCTGGGCGATTCGGACGATATCGCCAAGAAGGAACGCGTAGTCACCAAGTTGCTTTCGCAGGTAGAGGGCGTAACGTATATCAATGTGCGCTCTCCGGGCAACTACACATTTAGGAATGCTCCGACCTCATAGCGCTGGTTGATGCTTTGTTGAGTGGCCATACCACGCCGTTTATCTGGTTTGTTTGGTTTTCACGGTCAATTATTTGACTGATACGTTCATAATGTGCAACCATAATACGGTTTACCTTTGCATTTACTTTCAACCTGAAGGTTAATGTGCGCAGGGGTCGACCCATGCTATGGCTATAACCTTTGTTCGGAGGACCGACATGCACGAGACAGAGATCAACAACTACCTTGCCGTCATTAAGGTGGTCGGCGTCGGCGGCGGCGGTACCAACGCGGTCAATCGAATGATCGAAGAGGGCATCCGCGGCGTCGAGTTTGTTGCCATCAACACCGATGCTCAGGCACTCGCGATCTCTGATGCCGATATCAAGGTGCACATCGGCACCGACCTTACCCGCGGCCTGGGCGCTGGCGCCAACCCCGAGGTTGGCCGCAAGGCTGCCGATGAGTCCCGCGACGACATTGCCGAGGCGCTCGCTGGCGCCGACATGGTGTTCATCACCTGCGGCGAGGGCGGTGGCACCGGTACCGGCGCTGCTCCCATCGTTGCCGATATCGCGATGAACGAGGTCGGCGCACTGACCGTCGCCGTCGTGACCAAGCCCTTCACCTTCGAGGGCCGCAAGCGCAAGAAGAGCGCCGAGGAGGGCATTAAGACCCTCTCCGATTGCGTCGATACCATGATCGTCATCCCCAACGATAAGCTGCTCGACATCGCCGAGAAGAAGACTACCATGCTCGAGGCCTTCGCGATTGCCGATGGCGTCCTTTCCCAGGGCACCCAGGGCATCACCGACCTCATCACCGTCCCCGGTATCATCAACCTGGACTTCGCCGATGTTAAGACCATCATGAAGCAGGCCGGTACCGCCATGATGGGTATCGGTACCTCTTCTGGGGATACCCGTGCCGTCGACGCTGCCCAGCAGGCCATCTCCAGCCCGCTGCTCGAGAGCTCCATCGATGGTGCCACACGCGTGCTGCTCTCCATCGCCGGTTCCAAGGACCTGGGCATCCAGGAGATCAGCGACGCCGCCGACGTTGTCGCCAACGCCGTCGACCCCGAGGCCAACATCATCTTCGGTACCGTTGTCGACGAGTCCCTGGGCGATCAGGTGCGTATCACCGTCATCGCTACGGGCTTCTCCGACTCCAACGTCAACCGTCAGGACGAGCTCTTTGCTGCTCAGCAGTCTCAGAGCAAGGCCGCTGCCTCCGCTGAGCCGCAGCGCACCGCTCCGGCCACCAGCCCGGCTCAGGCCGCTCCGACCCGCAACGTCGGTGGCACCGAGCTTCCTAACTTCGGCAACGATCAGTTCGAGCTTCCCGACTTCCTGAAGCGCGGTAGCTTCTAAGTCGTTCTTTGCATTGTTGCTCACGGGGGCGTGTCCGTATGGACGCGCCCTTTTTATTTCGACTTTGTAAACTAGAACCTCCAATCTCTTTACGTTCCCTTTACGATTGCCTCCAGTGCAGCAGGTATCCTTTTAGAGAAGTATGACAGCCGTATAAACGCGGGCTGTAGCGGCGATGCCGCGGTACTTGTGTTATTAGGAGGCTTTAGTATGGCAGCACGTGCGGACAACGTTTCGCGTGTCGACCATGATGGAGTTACGTTGGTGGAAGGCGCGACATCCGATGTTCGCTTTGCCTTCACCGAGCGCGCCGGTGGTGTTTCCGAAGATGCGTACTCCTCACTCAATTTGGGCTCGCATGTTGGCGATGACCCCTTTGCTGTTCAAGAAAATCGTCGTCGCGTGCTCGAGGCTATGGGTGCCGCCGAGTGCGAGCACAACTTGCTCGTTCCCAATCAGGTCCATGGTGACCATATCGTTGCGGTGACCTCGAACGGCGCCGATGACCTTGAGGACGTCCGCGAGCAGATTGCCGAGGGCTGCGATGCCATCGTCTGTACGGCGCATAACGTACCCGTGCTGCTCTGCTTTGCCGACTGCGTTCCCGTGGTGCTGGTGGCCCCCGGCGGATTTGCCGTGGTGCACTCCGGTTGGAAGGGCACGATTGCACGTATTTCCGCCAAGGCGTGCCAGGCGCTTTGCGATGCTGCCGGTTGCGATGCGAGCGACGTTTCCGCCTATATCGGCCCCCATATCTTGGGTGACGAATATGAGGTATCCCAGGAACTCATGGATCGCTTTGCCGCCGAGTTCTCTTGCATCGATGCGAATACCTCTCGCATGCTCGATCTTTCCGCTGCCATTCGCGAGGCGCTGGTAGATGTCGGTGTCGACGCGGATAATATCGTGGATACCCATCTTTCGACCGTGCGTCAGAACGACCGCTTTTATTCCTACCGTAACGAGGACGGCACCTGTGGGCGCCATGCTGCGATCGGCGTGATGCTATGAGAAAGATCGTATCGGTCCTGAGCGCCGCTGTGCTTACGCTTACGCTGTGCGCCTGTTCTTCGGGATCTTCTAGCTCTTCCATTACCGTGGCCGGCTCCACGACCTGCCTTCCTATCGCCGAGATTGCGGCCGAGGGCTTTAAGGAGGAGACCGGCATCGACGTGCTCGTTTCCGGTTTGGGTTCTTCCGCTGGGATCGAGGCCGTCAGCGCCGGCACGGCCGATATCGCCAGCTCCTCCCGTGGACTCAATGCCGACGAACAGGATCTGGGCCTGACTCCCATTGTCATTGCCCACGACGGTATTGCGGTCATCGTGAACGACGACAACCCCGTCGATAACCTCTCGACCGAGCAGCTCCGCGATATCTACGCCGGCAAGATTACCAATTGGAAAGAGGTCGGTGGCGAGGACCTGAGGATTCAGGTCATCAACCGAGATGAGGCGTCTGGCACGCGCGAGGCCTTCCGTACCATCGTGATGGATGGCACGCCGTTCGATCGCCGCTCGGCCGTTCTTTCGGGTACGGGCCAGGTGCGCGACGTGGTATCTCGTTCGCGTGGGGCCATCGGCTACATTTCGCTGGGCTTCGTCGATAGCCTCAACGCCAAGACCTCGGTCAAGGCCGTCTCGGTCAATCATGTTGAGGCGTCCGAGAAGACGGTCGCGAGTGGCGGCTATCCCATCTCGCGCGACCTTTACTTCTTTGTGAAGGGTGTGCCTTCGCAGCAGGCGCAGGATTACATCGACTATGTGACGTCCGAAAAGATGGACAAGCAGATTCGCGAGGCGGGCTTTATTCCCGTCACCAACGACGAGAAGGGGAGTGAGTAGCATGGAAGCACAGGAAAACTCCCAGACTGAGCAGAATGTTCAGACGCCCAAGAAGCGCGAGCTGGCGCTCGTATCGCGCAGTACCTATATCAAGGAGAAGGCGCTGCAGTGGATCTTCTTTGCCTGCGCGTTCTTGGCGGTCGTTACCGTCATCCTGATTTTTGTCTTTACCACGTACTCGGCGCTGCCCGTCTTTACTGACATCGGTCTGGCTGACTTCTTTAGCTTTACGTGGGCGCCTTCCGAGGGCCACTACGGCATCTTGTCGCTGCTTGCTGGCTCGGGTCTGGTGACCGTCGGTGCGCTCGCCATGGGCGTGCCGCTGGGCGTGGGTACGGCCGTTTACCTGGTCGAGATTGCCAGCAAGCGCGTGCGCAAGCTCATCAGCCCCGCCGTTGACCTGCTGGCGGGCATACCCTCCATCATCTACGGCTTCTTTGGCATGATCATCATCCGCCCGTTTATCGCACAACTGACCGGCGGCCTTGGTTTTGGTGCGCTGACGGCGTGGTTTGTGCTCGCCATCATGATCGTCCCTACCATCACCACGCTCACCATCGATGCTCTCAATTCCATTCCCATGGGCATTCGCGAGGCATCGTATGCCATGGGCGCCACAAAGTGGCAGACCATCTATAAGGTCGTGCTACCTGCCGCGAAGCTGGGTATCGTTGATGCCATCGTGCTGGGTATGGGCCGTGCCATCGGCGAGACCATGGCCGTGCTCATGGTCGTAGGTAACGCCCCGGTTATTCCCGACAGCATTGCGAGCCCCATCTCGACGCTCACGAGCCAGATTGCGCTCGACATGAGCTATTCCTCGGGTCTGCACCGCTCGGCGCTGTTCGGCATGGGTGTGGTCCTGTTTATCATCTCCGCCACGCTGGTGGGTATCGTTCGTCTGATTTCCAAGAAGAAGAGGGGGTAGGCTATGTCCGATTCCGTTGACACGACGGTCGATACGACCTCGTCGCGCGAGCGCATCAAGCGTGCCCTTTCCCACGGCAAGAAGGGCCGCATCAACAAGGACCTGTCCAACAAGATCATGCTTGGCGTGTTTCGTGCCGCTGCCTACATCACCACGCTGGTGCTGGTCGCTATCATCGCCTACGTGGTCATCAACGGCCTGCCACACATCTCGCTCGACTTTATCTTCGGTTGGCCCCAGGGCGTCAACGCCGAGGGCGGAATTTGGCCCACGATCGTCTCGACCGTCTACGTGACGGCGCTCGCCATGCTTATCTGCACGCCGATCGCTGTGCTGGCAGCCGTCTATCTGGCCGAGTACGCCAAGCAGGGCAAGGTCGTCGAGCTCATTCGCTACGCTGCTGACGCTTTGGCCTCGGTGCCCTCCATCGTTATGGGCCTGTTTGGCTACGCCTTGTTTGTCGAGGCTATGGGCCTGGGCCTTTCGATGGTCTCGGCCGCTCTGGCGCTCGCGCTCTTGATGCTTCCCATCGTCATGCGCACCACCGAAGAAGCCATTCGCGCCGTTCCGCGCTATATCCGTTGGGGCGCGTACGGCCTGGGCGCTACCAAGTGGCAGGTCGTCTCCAAGATCGTGCTTCCTTCGGCCTTTGGCCGCATTGCCACGGGCATCGTTCTCGCCATCGGCCGTGCCATCGGCGAGACCGCCGTGGTGCTCTACACCATGGGCCAGGCCATCAATCTACCTATTTCGCCGCTCGATTCCGGTCGTCCCATGACCGTTCACCTGTACCTGCTTGCCAACGACGGCATCAACATGAACGCAGCCTACGGCACCGCGCTCTTGCTGATGGTGATCATTTTGGCCTTCAACCTGTTTGCGCGCTTCCTGTCGCGCAAGCGTCGCTAGTTAAGGAGTCCCATGTCCGTTTATCAGTCCGCTCCCGCGTTGGAGCAAGCGGCCATTACGGCCAAGGATTTCAACTTTTGGTACGGTGACTTTCATGCGCTGACGGGGCTTGACCTCAACATCGCCAAAAACGCCATCACCTCCTTCATTGGCCCTTCGGGCTGCGGCAAGTCGACGTTTTTGCGCTGCATCAACCGCATGAATGACCTGATTGAGGGCACGCGCGTCGAGGGCACCATGACGCTCGACGGCAACGATATCTATGCCGAGGGTGTCGATCCGGTCGATCTCCGTCGTCGCGTGGGCATGATCTTTCAGCAGCCCAACCCGTTTCCCAAATCCATCTACGAGAATGTCGCCTTTGGCCCTCGTCTGCAGGGCGTGACTAGCAAAAGCGACCTCGATGACATCGTGGAAGAATCGCTCAAGCGCGCCAACCTCTGGAAAGAGGTATCCAATCAGCTCAACAAGGATGGTTTGGCGCTCTCGGGCGGTCAGCAGCAGCGTCTGTGCATCGCGCGCGTGCTTGCGGTGCAACCCGATGTCCTCCTGATGGACGAGCCCTGCTCCGCCATCGACCCCACTTCCGTCTCTAAGGTCGAGGATCTGATGGCCGAGCTGGCGCCCGAGATGACGATTATCATCGTCACGCATTCAATGCAGCAGGCAGCTCGTATCAGTGACTACACCGCGTTCTTCTTGCAGGAAGTTGCCGGCGAGCCCGCTACGCTCATCGAGTATGGTCAAACCGACGCGATCTTCACCAGCCCGGTGGACTCGCGGACGGAAGACTATATCACCGGCCGCTTTGGCTGATCGGTGCGACTAGTCCCAAGCCGATCGGATCTGGTCCGGTGCGTATTCACTGTGCGGGCGGCATGACCGCACCCAACTGATTGGAGTGAACCATGCGCAAACTGTTTTCCCGTCAGCTCATCGAGGCCCGTCACGAGATGCTGAGCATCTACGAGGCCGTCGATCTGGCCCTCCACGATGCCGTGAAGGCCTATGTGACCGACGACCGCAAGCTCGCCACCAAGACCAAGAAGCGTACGCTTTCGATTGACGCACGCTGCGCCAACCTGGAGGCCGTCTGCTACAACCTGATTGCCACGCAGTCACCGGTCGCCTCCGACTTCCGCTTGCTGCAGACGATCATCTACGTCGACTTTAACCTGCAGCGCATGACCGATAAGGTTCGCCAGATTTGCCGCGCCACGCGTCATATGATCAAGGCCGACATCTCGCTGCCCAAGGAGCTTGTCGGCACGGTCGAGGCCGAGGCTGAGGCCGTCTACCAGGTGCTGGGCTCTTCGCTTTCTGCGCTCGTCACCAACGACATGTCCATCATCTGCAACTTGGCCGTCGAGGACGAGCCAGTGCACGCCGCCTACGAGAAGTTCTTCCGCACCTTTAACCGCATGGACACGGGCGATTTTATGGACGATGACAGCAACTATGACGACCTGCGCCGCGCCATCATGGTATCGCGCTATCTCGATCGCATCGCCTCGATTTCCATCGATGCCGCCTGCCGTCTGACCTTCCTGTTGACCGGACAGCGTATGACTGCCGGTGATATCGCCTGCACTGATGAGGATGAGCTCGAGAGCATGCGCGTGCCTTCGGGCGAGGGTGTTATCATGAGGCCCGCCGTCGATGCACGCTACGTTGCCAAGGTGCCCGTTAACGAGGTCAGCGAGGGTCTTCGCTACCTGCTCGATCATCTTGAGGATGAGGACGATGGCGAGGACGACGAGGAGTAAGTAACCCCGTTCGTCGAAAGATTGTAAATACCTAAGTGAGCGCGGCCTTGCACATGCGGGGCCGCGCTCTTGCGTTAGCATGGGACTACTTGTTTGGCTGTCAGCGGAGGCGATTGGCAATGGATAACTATTTGGACTTGATGCGCGCTCGCCGCGAGCAGATTCTGGAACGTTTTTATGCGGCGCTCGATCGCGCGGGCCGTCCCCACGACGCCGCGCGCCTCATTGCCGTGTCCAAGACCGTTGGTGTCGATGAGACCGTTGCCGCCATCCAGGCGGGGTATCGCCATTTTGCCGAGAATCGCCCGCAGGAGCTGGTTCGCAAGCTCACAGGTTTGGCGGAGCATCCGGAGCTGCCCGAGGTGCGCTTCGATATGATCGGCAACCTGCAGACCAATAAGATCAATGCGGTGCTGGGCTCAGCCGAGCTGATTCACTCGGTGGGTTCGCTGCATCTGGCGCAGGCGATCTCGAGCCGTGCTGCCCGCAAGATTGAGGCAGGCGAACTCGCCGGCCCCCAGCGTGTGCTCATTGAGGTCAATGTGAGTGGTGAGGAGTCGAAGGGAGGCTTTTCGCCCGATGAGATTCGCGCCGCCGCGGGTGAGCTTGCGGAACTTGAGGGAATTTGCGTACAGGGGCTTATGACTATGGCGCCCCGGGGGAATAAGGATGTGGCACGCCGCACCTTTGCGGGGCTTCGTGAGCTGAGGGATGAGCTGGAGGCGGCGCATCCCGATTTGAACCTGCCTGAGCTTTCCTGCGGCATGAGCGAAGACTTTGAGCCTGCCCTTGAGGAGGGCTCTACGCTCGTTCGCCTGGGCAGGGTAGTATTTAGCCCGGAGTTTGCAGTAAAATAAGGCTCTGAAGTGCGCACTGATTATCGGGGCGCCTGCACTAAACCGCGAGAGGACACAACCATGGGCTTCCTTGACGAGATTAAAAATAAGATGCACCTGGGCGGCCAGCAGGGTTACGACCAGGGTTATGGCCAGGACGACGACTACGGCTACGATGACGGCTATGACGATGGCTATCAGGGCAACGGCTACAGCGGTGCTTCGGGCGAGGGCTTCTACACCCAAGACGAGCCGAGCAACGGCCTGCTTGGTCAGACGCGCCGTGGTGAAGCTGAGTCGGTTGCCGTGTATACACGCTCCGGGCAGCTGGTCGGCGATGACTCCCGCCATGCCACGACGTATAACCCGCCTTCGCGCTCGCAGGACAGTGTTGCGAGCGGTTATCGTCCTGGTGCCTATGACACGCCGTCGAGCTACGCCGAGAACACCCGCGCCCGTGCCGCCGCTGCGCCTGCGCCTGCACCGAGCGATGCCTCGGCCTATGCGAGCAATATCATTAACGCCACACCGCAGCTGCCGGCCTATGTCCTGCGCCCCGAGAGCTATGACGACGTGGAGACCGTGGTGCGCCGCGTTCGCACCAAGCAGCCTGTCGCACTGATTTTTGTGGGCGTACGCACCGAAGTTGCCAAGCGCGTCTTGGACTTCTCTTACGGCTTTGCCTGCGGTCTGGGTGCCACGGTCAAGGAGGTGGGCGACCGCGTGTTCATGGTGCTGCCCGCCGGTTGCGAGGTCAAAGATTCCGATCTCAAGAAGCTTCGTGCCGACGGCTACCTTAAGTAAAGACAAGACGAGGAGATTCCCATCAACATCTACACTATCGTCCAGCTGGTCAACACGCTGTTCAACTTCTATTCCACGCTCATTGTCGTCTACTGCTTTATGACGTGGATTCCCATGAAGCAGGGTGGTTTGCTTCAGGATATTGCCGCGGTGCTTGATAGCGTGTGCGGTCCGTGGCTCAACCTGTTCCGTCGTTTCATCCCGCCGATGGGCGGTATCGATTTTTCGCCGGTCGTTGCGATTATTGCGTTGCAGTTGGTGCAGAGGCTGGTTCTGCAGCTTCTTATAGGTATACTCGTGTAGAACTGTCTTAGTAACTTACGTCGGGCGTGTAGCGCCGAGGCGATGAAAAAGGAGACTTGTTATGGCTATTACCCCTGCAGACATCCAGGCTCAGACTTTCTCTGAGGCCAAGCGTGGCTACGATCCTGCTGAGGTCGACGTCTTCTTGGAGACGCTGTCCTCTGAGGTTGACGCTATGCTCGCTAAGATCGTCGACCTTAAGGGTCGTCTGACTGCTACCGAGCAGCAGCTTGCCGATGCGCAGGCTCAGCTTGCCCAGGCTCAGGATGCCCCCGCCCAGGCCGTTCCTGCCGCCCCCGTGGCTGCTCCCGCCCCTGACTTCTCCGCTCAGGAGCGCCAGATTTCCGCTGCCCTGATCGCTGCCCAGCAGACCGCTGAGACCATCGTCAACGATGCCAATGAGAACGCTGAGCGTATTCGCAACGAGGCTGACGCCAAGGCCCGCGAGGTTATCCGCCAGGCTCTGACCGAAAAGCAGGCCGAGCTCGAGGAGATCGATCGTCTCAAGGCTTCTCGTGAGGAGTTCAAGGCCGAGTATCTCAAGCTCATCCAGCACTTCATGGACGATGCTCAGAACTCCTTCCCGGCCGACCTCATGGCCTCCACGCCGGTCGGTTCTGCCGCTTCTCCTGCGGTGACTGTTCCCGCCGAGCCGCTGCCCGTCGCTGACCCGGTTGTCCCCGTGGCCGATCCCTTCGCCCCGATCGACAACTTCGCTGCCGACGACCTGGACTAACATTCGGCCTACAATTTAGTGCCTAGAAAGGACCCGCAGCTTGCGGGTCCTTTTTTATGACTGTACCGGGGCGCGCAACATAAAAAACCGAGCCCTGCACATAGTGGCGCAGAACTCGGCGAACCGGTGAGCGGTCAAGGATAGGTTTTAGGGCATGTCCCAAAATCTACTTGAGGAGGAAGTCGGAGAGGGGAATGGTACGGGCCTCGCGATGCTCGGAATCGGCGATGTGGTCGGCAGGATATCCGCAGACGAGCATGTGATAGGGATAGACGCCCTCGGGCAGGTTGAACTGCTCCTGTGCCACCTCGGGCTTAAAATGGCATACCCAACACGTTCCCAGGCCCTGCTCGGTGGCCTCCATCATCATCTGATCGCACACTATGGACGTATCGATTTCACTGGAATTCATCTGGTCATACGGGCGCACCCAAGCGTCTTCGGTAACGCTACAAATAAGGAAGATGAGCGGAGCGCCAAAGATAGATCCATCACGAGCAAACCGAGGCTGACAAGCAGCAGCCTTCTCCAGAAGCTCAGGCGTATCCAGCACCATCACACGAGAAGGATGATTATTACAAGCAGAAGGAGCAATCCGCCCAGCCTCAACAATGGCATCCACCACAGCCTGCTCCACAGCCCGATCTTCAAACTCACGACAAGAATACCGACCCCGAGCCAGATCCAAATAAGACATACAAGCCCTCCAACAATTAAAAATCAAACAAACCCAAAGTAACCCAAACAGTACCCAAAGCAGCAATCAGCCAAACGCTCATCAAGAGCCAAAGTGTCCGAATGGATACCAAAGGTCCCTTCAGCCAAACCCCCATTGCGCTAAACCTATCAGCCAAAGTTCCCAATGGTGGTACGTAAGGGAGCGGGCCCGACCACTAATACCTTTTTGAACGACTCTGCTTGCAGCCGGAGTGAAAAAGGTATTAGTGGTCGGGCCCGCGACCGGTGGGATACGTACCCCCAATTAACTGTTCTTCATGACAATCGAATCCACAACATCGGCCACATTCTCGCAGCAGTCGGCGCAGTACTCCAGGAAGGCGTAGACGTCACGCCAAGCGATGACCTCGAGCGGATCCTTGCCGTTAACGTGCAGGTTGCGCATGGCGTTGATGTAGAGCTCGTCGGCCTCGGACTCGATGGTGTTGATCTGGATGACCAGCTCGCGCAGCGTTTTGGACTTGCGGTAGTTGGGAAGCTCGACCATCAGGTCTTTCATGGCGCGGCAGGCGTCAGTCACCTTGTGGGCGATGACGATGGCGTCGGGATGGATGCTCTGAATGTTGGTGAAGTAGACGCGCTGCACGACGCCCTCAATACGGTCGAGCACGGTGTCGAGCGCGCAGCTCATCAGATCCAGATCCTCGCGCTCGAGCGGGGTGATAAAGGCGGTGAGCAGGGCGTCTTCGAGCTCGTGGTGCTTCTTGTCTGCCGCATGCTCAATCGCATGCATCTTATTGAGCATGTCGTGAATCTGCGCGGGATCGAAGTTCTCAAAAATCTTGGTGAGCAGCTCTGCGGCCTGGACGGCGAGGTCGGCGCAAGCGACGTAGTTGTCAAAGTAGAACGAATCGGGTTTCTTTGCCATGGGTGGGTCCTTTCGAGGCGAAGACGGGTGGGCGAAGTGTTGCGGTCCGGATGGACGTTCGGTTTGATTAGAGGAACATCATGAACAGCTTGGCCATGACAAAGCTGATGAGTCCGCAGGCGGGGAAGGTGAAGAACCAGGTGAACATCATGTCCTTGACGACTCCGAAGTTGATGGCCGAGAGGCGCTTGACGGCACCGACGCCCATGATGGCGCAGGTCTTGATGTGTGTGGAGGACACGGGGATGCCGGTAAGGGTGGCAAGCAGCAGGTTCGCGGCGCCCGCGAGGTCGGCGGAGAAGCCCTGATACTTCTCGAGCTTAACCATGCTCTGGCCGACGGACTTGATGATGCGCTCACCGCCCACGCTGGTACCGATACCCATAGTGGCCGAGCACAGCAGCATAATCCAGATGGGGATGCCGGCATCGCCGACGCTGGTCTGGCCGTTTGCGAAGGCCACGCCTAAAAAGAGCACGCCGATGAACTTCTGTCCATCCTGCGCGCCGTGCATAAAGCTCATGGCCGCAGCGCTCGCGATCTGAGCGTATTTAAAGAAGACATTGGCACGTCGCCTGTTGGCGGCGGCGAAAAGAATCGAGACGAGTTTGCACAGGACCCAGCCCATGACAAAGCCCAGGCCGATGGAGAGCGCCAGGCCGTAGATGACCTTCATCCACTCGTGGACGTTGACGCTGCTCGCGCCGCCGAGGGCGATAGCGGCACCGGTCAGGCCGGCGATAAGGCTGTGGCTTTGCGAGGTGGGGATGCCAAAACGCGACGCTGTGGCGCCGTAGACGACGATGGAGAACAGGGCCGCGCACAGGCAGGCGAGCGCCATGGTGCTGTTTCCGCCAAAGTCGACGATATGCGAGATGGTATTGGCGACGCTCGCATTAAAGTGCGTCATGATGAGCACACCGAGGAAGTTGAATGCGGCGCTCATGAGAATGGCGGCGCGGGCGGGCATGCAACGCGTAGTGACGCAGGTCGCGATGGCGTTGGGCGCGTCGGTCCATCCATTGACGAAGATGGCGCCGAGCGCGAGGATCACGGTGACGGCAAGGACTGGGTTCGACACAATTTGGCCGAGGAAGGTTGAGAACGTTACGTCCATATATGGGCTTTCTCGAAGTTTGCAGGCACGTTACAAAAACATGATAAATCGTATCACCTCCTGCGGGTTTCTTTACCGAGTTCTGATGGGAGAAGTGAATTTTTTGGCACTAATATTGAATATTAGCCCTGTTGACCGCGGGTGTTCTTTTTGCTAACACACCATGAGGACACGTGTGCGTGCCCCAACATCCCAAAACCACAGTCTGTTCGCTTTACAATATGCAAACATGCGTTCGATAATAGGAGGCATGGAATATCGACAGACAGATGGCAAAACTCGGCGCGTGCACAAGCAGTATGTGGACGTCGTGGCTCGCATCCTCGCGGGCGGACAGGTCGTGCCGGTCACCGTCTGCTGGGTCGACGGTCGTTGCTTTACGATTGACGAAATTATCTCGACCACCGGGTTTGGCCTGATGGTCCACGGCATCCGTACGGCAACCTATAAGGTGCGTTTTGGCGGGCACGCGACCGAGTTGTATCTGGAGGACCAGACGCGCGAACGACCAGATGGCTCGCAGGCCCATCTGATACGTTGGTGGGTCTGGGCCTTTGATCGTACGCTCGAGGGCGAGCGCCGTGGGTAAGGACGTACGGCATTCGGGTACAATGACAGGAATCTTGTCAGCTACTGCGCTGTCGCGGCGCTTTTGAAAGGACGAAACTATGAACGATATCCAGGGCTATCAGAACGGCCCCATCGAGAGCGGCGCAAGCCGCGCCAAGGAGATGTCGCCGCGCGCGTACAATCTCACCATGTCTGCCCTGATCTTCTTGGGCTTTTGCGCCATGGGCGCCGGCGCCTACTTTACGAGCACCATGTCGTTTGCGCGCATGATGATGAGCGGCGCCGCCTTGCCGCTGGTCTTTGGCTCGTTTATTTTGACCATCGTCGGCATGGTCATGATGTCGGCCGCCGCCAGCAAGCAGTCCGTGGGCCTGTCCCTTGTGGGCTACGTAATCTTTGCGAGTACCTTTGGCCTGACCGCGTCGTTTGGCCTTGCCAACTACGACCTGCCCACCATCAACACTGCCTTTATCGCCACGGCCGCCATCACCTTTGTCTTTGGCGCCTTGGGCGTGACGTTCCCCAAGTTTTTCCAGCGCGTGTATGGCATCGGTTTTGGCATTCTGCTCGCCACTATTCTGGTTGAGATCGTGCTGATGTTCATGGGCGTCTCGCAGACCATCACCGATCTGATCGTGATCGTGGTGTTCGCCGGCTTTATTGGCTACGACACTTATGTTGCCACGACGGTGCCGCCTACGCTGCCCAACGCCGTGCTTATGGCATCCAACCTGTTCGTGGACATCATCAACGTGTTCCTGCGCATTCTGAACATCCTTGGCCGTCGCGACTAGTGGCGAATTGCGGCGGTGCTTGCCGTGCGTGTAAATCGATGCGAAAGGCGGTCCTTCGGGGCCGTCTTTTTTGTACGCGGCGGGGTATCATGGATGGGAAAAGCCGATAGCGGCAGAGACCGAGAAAGGTGACCACTTATGGCAGACGTCGACAACAGGAACCGTAACCGCAGGTCCAACCGAGCGGGTCAGCCCAATCCCAAGCGCGAGGCCCGTGCCAAGGCCGCCGAGCGTCACGTGGCAACTGTGTCCGAAGCGTGCGCCAAGGATATCGAGCGTTCGCTTGCCGGCGTGTGCGAGTTCGATGGTATGCCTGCCGGTTTTGTCGCGGCGATGAAGGCCAAGGTTCAGAGTGCTGTGGCCGCCGAAGAACAGGTTGCCGAGGACGTCGAGGGCGCGGAGGCTGCCGAGACCGAGACGGCGCCCGAGACCGAGGCAGCGCCTGAGCCTGCCGAGGAAATCGCCGAAGCTGAGTCCGCGCCTGCTGAGGAGCCCGCTCCGGTTCTGCCTGAGGTCACCGTGCTCGATGCCTCCGCCACGCAGGCCATCCTGGACAACGGTCGTGGCTATGCGCAGTTCTGCGACATGGCCGTGCTCGCCTTTGCCTCGTTCACCAACCCGGGCGGTGGCTACATCCAGGGCTATCTGGGCCAGGAGGCCACGCTGTGCGCCGATTCGTATCTGTACAACGTTCTCGATAAGCAGCGCAAATGGTACGGCGAGAACCGTCGCCGCAACATCAACTGCGAGCTTTACCGCAACCGTGCGCTGGTGGTGCCTGCGGTGCGCTTCGACCGCAACCACGTGCATGCATACGCCGACGTGATCGTGGCCGCCGCGCCCAACGTTAAGCGCGCCCGCCAGGAGTATCGCGTGAGCGACGATGCTCTGCTGGACGCCCTGCGCGACCGCATTCGCTTTGTGCTTGCCATCTGCGACGAGCTGGGTCGCGAGAAGCTCGTACTGGGCGCTTGGGGCTGCGACAACAACGGCTTTGACGCCGAGGCCGTGGCCGAGCTCTTCCGCAAGGAGCTCGCGTCGGGCGGCTTTAAGGTCAAGCAAGTCTTCTTTGCCGTGCCTTCTACGCGCTGGGATGAGGATTTTGCCAAGTTCGAGCACGTGCTGGCAAACTTCCCCGAGCGCAACGAGGAGTCCTATGCCCAGGTTGCCGCTCGCGCTGCGGCAGCTCGCGCCGCCGAGCAGACCCAGGCTGCTACCGAGGATGATGAGGACGAGGACGATTGGCGCAAGTACCTGTAATTGGTACGTGCTGACAGATGGGTCGAGCCGGCGGGAGAGGCTGCTTCCGTCGGCTTTTTACTGAGCGAGGGGCTTACGATGAAAAACGTTCTATGCTTTGGCGACAGCAACACCTATGGTTACGATCCGGCGGGCATGCGCGACGGCACCGCGGTGCGCTATGCGCAGGATGTGCGCTGGTGCGGCGTGGCCCAACGTGACTTAGGCGAGGGCTGGCATGTAATTGAAGAAGGCCTCAACGGCCGCACGACGGTACGCGACGACATGTGCCATCTGGACACCAATCTTAACGGCATCCGCGCACTTCCGATGCTGCTCGAGGCCCATAAGCCGCTGGACGCCATTGTGATCATGCTGGGCACCAACGACTGTAAGACGGTCTTTAACGTGACAGCTTCCGATATCGCCCGTGGCGCCATGGCGCTGATTCGCGCCGTCCGCGCGTTTCCGTGGACCGACGCTGCGCCTTGTCCGCGCATTCTGCTGATGGCGCCTATCAAGATCAAGCCGCAAATCGCCGATGTATATATGACCGATTTTGACGAGCGTTCCGTCGAGGCCTCGGAGCATTTTGGCGAGTACTACGCACATGTGGCTGAGCAGTTTGGCTGCGACTTTTTGAATGCCGCCGACTTTGCCGAGCCGGGCGATATCGACTATCTGCATATGATGCCCGAAAGCCACGAGAGCTTGGGACATGCCGTGGCGGCCAAGCTCCAAGAGATGCTCGGTGAGTAGCACGGCCCCAAACCACCGCAAAGGTGCCTGTCCCCTTTGCGGTGGTTTGGGCTGCGAATCTTAATACTGCCACTATTAACAGCGCCCGTTTTACCTGCTGGTTTGTTGGGAAATATCCCAATTTATCCCAAGTGCGTCGCAAACGGAACGCGCCACCTGCTCGCGGGAGGGGCGAATATAATGCCGCCCGGACACGCCCGGCAGGGAGTGGCCCATGAGCATCTCCATGAGGTCCCAGGGCATGTGCAGCTCCATCTCGCAGATGGTACGCCATGAGTTGCGGAGGTTCGACCACGGGATGTGCTCGATGCCCTCGGCTGCGCACCACTTCTTCCATCTATGATTGCACATCCCTCGGTTCATGGGCAGTCCGTCCCCGCGATCTGCTAGCCACTCGGAGCCTGCCGCGCGGCGCTCGTCTGCAATATCGAGCAGACGCTCGGCGGCATCCGGCAGTACCACGACTGTGCGTATGGACTTCCGCGTCTTGAGTACGCCGTCCGCCGTGGGCTCGATGCCCGCTTGCTCCATCTGGCGCACGAGGTCGACCGTTGCGAGCGTTGTTGACCCTGTCGCGAACGGCAGGACCTCGTCGGTGCGGATGCCCAGCGATTCGCCCGAGCGGCACGATCCGAAGCATGCCATGATGAACGGCGCCTCGAGCGAGGTCCCGTGTAGGCGCTCCAGGATGTCCTTGGCTTCGGCAAGCGTGTACAGGCGCTTGGAGCGCTCGCGCGTCTTGCGCGTGGGCATGGTGTATTTCACGGTGGCGGCAAACGGGTCGATGGGCAGCACGACGAAGCCCGACACAGTGCCGTAAATCTTGCGCAGGGTGAGTAGGGCGGTGTCCGCCGTCGCTGCGGGGAGAGTCAGGAGCCATTCCTGCAGGTGCACGGGGCGCAACTGGTCGACCGGCATTGAGCCCCATGTGGGGCCGACGTAGTTCGCCCACGACCTTGTGACGAGGCTGCGGGTGTTCGGCGCGAGCGTACCGGCGGCCACCTGTGCCGCCATGGTCGGCTCGAGCCATGTGCCGTATGCCTGGGCGATGGTCGGCACCGGCTTGTCATCGGCACGCTCGACGTGGATGCGGTCGAGTTCGGTGCATGCCTCGCGATAGGTGCCGTATACCGTCTTGGTTTTGCGCTTGCGTCCGCACGGCGTGTTCTCCTGCCATCGGAGGATGTATTTCTTGCCACGCTTGACCTCGGTGATTGAACCCCACGCGCGGCGCCTCTGCTTGCGTGTCATATAATGTCCCTAGGTTGCCCGGAGCTATCTCCGTGTTACTCCGGCATCCTTGTTGTCACCCCACCGCGCCAAGGTTCCAGCCATGCGCGGTGGGGTTTCTTTTTTGCTGCCGTTAGTCCATCTTTTATGACGGACTAACGGCTACGCGATTGCGTGGCGCTTGGGTCTGCCCGAGCGGGGCGTGTCGGTCAGGCGCGCTGCTATGCTCTCCACGGTCACGTAGGTGCGGCGGCCCTTGCGGTAGCCCGTGAGGATCCCCGAGTCGAGCATGTGGGTGATCCTGCCGGGGGAGACGGAGAGCCTGCGCGCGGCCTCGGCCGCCGAGACCGTCTCGCCCTCCACGATGTATCCCTCGTCCGTGGAGAAGGCGACCATCATGGAGAGCCCGCCGTCTGCGGGCTCGATGAACTCGGGCTCAGGCACGGCAAGACCGTCCTTTACGAGCGCGGCCACGTAGGTGCTCGCCGCGTCCACGGACTGCTCGGCGGCCTCGGCAATCGTGTCGCCGCAGGTGAAGCATCCCGGTAGCGAGGGAAACTCCACGTCGTAGCCGCCGTCCTCGTCGGGCGTGAGCACCGCCTGGTAAACGTATGTCTTCATATCTTTCGACCCCCAAGGGGGCGGGGCTAGAGCCACCCCGCCGTCTTAGCTATTTTTCGGTACGTCCCTATCGGTATCTCCTTCTTGGAGGTGGGCACGCTGATCTGGACCCCGTCCTTTCGCGCGACCACGTGGCTGCCCTTGCCGGTGTAGAGCGTCCAACCCTCCTTCTTGAACCGCTTGAGCACCTGCGCGGGCTCTTGCTCCTTGGGCATCTCTCCTCCTTTCGGCAATTTAATTATAAACAGTTGATAGTTAGCAATCAAGTAAACTAGCAAGTATTTACAGTTTTAAAATTGACCACACGGATCCGCCAAGATTGCCGCACGGGGTTTCTTTATGTCTAATGGTCTTTGCGCCGCAGCCATAGGTCGAGCATGCCGAGCAGGTGTTTGGCGATATCGAGGACGCAGCAGGCGCATGCGAGCAGCGTCGCGGATGCCATGTCCTCGCCGCCGAGCAGCAGGTAGCTCAGGAACCAGAAGGCGTAGAACGTCAGGAACGGGTGACGGGCCGCGACCGCGAGCGTCTGCTCCCGGTCGGACATGGGCCTGACCTCCGTACGCTCGGCGACCATCCTGCGCGCCACCTCGACTTTGAGGGCGTGCATCTCGCCATCCTGCGACGGGCGGTCCATCTGATCGAGCAGCTTCAGAATCTCGATATCCCTGTCCACGGTATGTCCCCTCTCTGCCTGCGATGGCCTTGCGATCACAGCTACGATGATAGTCGCAGCCGCGCCGATGAGAGACGATGCGATGGCACTGTCGACCTCCATGCTGCCTCCTGTCCACAAGTTTGTATCACGTGCCCGCCCATTTTCGTGGGGTTACGAAAATGGGGGAGTAGCTGGCCTTTCGGTGTGCCCGTTGGAGGTTTTTCCGGAAAACCGAAAAAACCTAGCCGTGCCGCGGGTCATAATCGTGATGAACACCATTCCCGCTTCTGGAGGTACCCATGGCTCGCTATAGCGTCGGCGCGTACACGTACGAGGACGACTCCGTCATCCCGCAGATCTTCGACGAGGTCACGGGTGCCCCTGTCGCCCTTGGCTCCAAGCTCATCTCCCGAGAGCGCTGGGACACCGTTACCGTCGAGGCAATGGGCGTCCGCCTGGTGAACGGGTCCTTGGTTCCGTTTGTCGATGCGAGCATGGATGCGGCCAACCTGTTCGAGTACAAGATCAACGCCGAAAAGTCCCCGGACACCGGTGAGTGGGTTCTTGCCGGGTACTGGGCTGTATCCTAGGCGCCGAAGAGCTTCGCGAGCTCGTTGGATGCCGCTACGAGGCCGAGCTCTCGCTGTCGAACTCAAACGTGAGGATGGGGAGCGTCAGGTCCCCACGGACGCCGCCAGATGTGAGGGTCTCGGCGATTCCTTTCGCGTATGCATAGAGGTCGCTTGCGCCGACTGAGAGAACGAGCGCGTTGAACATGTTCTCGTCGGCTATTCCCTCGGCCGAATAAAGCCCCGATACGGAAAGGTCCATCCTGTAGTATCCGTCGGTGTCGTCTTGCGGCTCCAGCTTGAGCGTCATGGCGAGTTGCTTGTGGAGCGCCCCGTCGTCGCCCTCGGCTTGCCCGACGATGCTGTTGGTGAGGCTAAAGGCCCCCTCGGAGACGGCCCTGCCGTTTTCCGGCACCGTGCCGCCGATGTAGGAAACGCTGTCGACTTTCCTTCCGACGCATTTGAGCGGGGTAATGTCGATTGACTGCTTGATCATGTTCGTCATCTCTACATCCTCATCCTAAAGGTGCTCTCATCTGCCTTCGCCTGCGGGTTGGCGCTCCAAGCCGGTTTTCCGCCGTGAATCACCGAGAAAGCGTTGCCCTTGACTCCAGTTCCGCTTCCGTCCACGTGGACTCCGAGAGACGGAAGGACCAAGGGGTAGTCCCTTACGACGCGCATGAGCTGGCATGCCGTCGCTGTCGGTTGCGAGGCGCCGTTCTCCCAGCGGGATACGGTCGGCTTCGTCACCCCCAGCAGCTTCTCGAATTGCGCCTGCGTCATCTTGAGCGACTTTCTGATTTTCTTGATCTCCGTTGGAGCGAGAAGGCCGTGCCTCTTGGCGTAGGCTTCGGTTATCGCTTCTGAGAGCGCGCCGGCTTCCTTGATGTCAATTTCGTATTCACCGCACTCGTCACATGCGAGGCGCTCGATTCCCTCGATAGTAAACTCTTCTCCGCGATACGTTTCCGTGAGCGGCTCGCTGGTGAGCCTCAGCTCGTGGCCGCATTCGGTACATCTCATAATTCCTCCTAATGGAAGGCGCCGTCCCAGTTCATTGACCATATCTCCACGACGGGCTCCTCGTCCTCGACGAAGAACTTCACGTACCATTCGGTCTCGTCGTAAACCATTCCGCAGTAGATGTCGGCCCACGTCCCCGGCTTGCGCTCGAGTTCGACGGATTTCCTGAAATGCCTTTCCTCGATCTTGCTGAATACGTCTGCGGCGACTAAATCCGCATGTACGTAATGCTCGATGAGAAACTTTGTCGCCCGCCTTTTCATCCGAGCTGACCCCTCTGCCGTGAGTCTCTTCGCCATCTCAAGCGAATAGGTTGGTCTGTACTTGGTTCTCCCCATTTCGCTCCTTTTTGTAGTTAGCATTATGCTAACTTTTGCGCTGAAATTCAATACTGCCCGCCATTCCTGACGGACAACCTTATTTGTCCGTCAGGAATGGCGTTTTTTGGCGGACAAGCGAGATTGCCTGCCGGCTACGCGGACCTTATTTGATCCGCTTCCAGCCCTTCGATTTCAGGCGCTGCAGCCTGATTTTGGGACAGCTCGGCCTGGTCGCGTGCCGTCTCCAGGATCTTCGAGCGCCTCTTCTCGGTGCTCCGTCGGTAGCAGGCGATCAGCTCGCCTTCCGCG
Source organism: Collinsella sp. (assembly GCA_048342015.1). Classification (GTDB taxonomy): domain Bacteria; phylum Actinomycetota; class Coriobacteriia; order Coriobacteriales; family Coriobacteriaceae; genus Collinsella. The sequence continues at coordinate 43,295 of DBGDFS010000027.1, forward strand.
CCCGCCGGCGCCGCCGGCCTGTCCTCGGGATGCTCCTCGTACCATCCGAGCAGGTCGTTGGGGTCGGTGTGCAGAATCTTCGCGCATTTCCAGAGCTGCTCAATATCGGGAAGAGTTTTCCCTCGTTCCCAGTTACCTACCGTTTTGATGTCAACGTTCAACGCGTCTGCCAGATCGGCCTGTGAATATCCGTTTTCTTTCCTAGCCTGCTTAAGTTTTAGGTTCATCGTCACCTCCAATATAGGGAAGTATTTACCGAGGATTCTATAGATACACAAAAGAAAAGGCAAGAAAAGCCCTAGTTTGCTATTGCAATCGGGAAAAGATTCCCTATACTTTGATTTGCACAGGGAAGAAGTTCCCTATTTCAGAAGGAGGAAGAGATGAAATTCTCGAAGGACGAGTTTGGCGCGAACCTGCGCGCCGCCCGCGCTCGCGCCGATATGTCTCAGGAGCAGCTGGCCAACAAGGCGGGGCTCTCGGCATCTTCAATCATCGGCTACGAGAACGGCTCGATGGTCCCGGGTGTCGACAAGGCCTACGCCATCGCCCAGGCCCTCGGATGCACGCCCAACGACCTGATGGGCTGGAACACGGACGAGGCCGCATAGGGATGGGGGAAGAGGAATGACAGGCAAGAGCTACGAGCTGCCCGACGACATCACGACGCTGGGCGGCATGGTGACGTGGGCCGACAAGGACGCCGAGTGGCACACGGAGGTGTTCGAGTTTTTGGACGACGCGCGCGACGTGTTCCGCAAGCACGTGCTGTGCGGCGACGTCGCCTACCTGGGGCGCCTTGTCGGGCTAGACCGCAAGCAGGCGCTCGATTTTGCCTTCGACGCCTTCGAGATCGACCCCGCGCCGGGTGAGTGGCCGTTCGGGCTGGGCGCCTGCGGGGCTGCGCAGTGACCCGGGCGCTGCTGGCCTCGGCAGTCGTGATGGACGCCGCCGGGTGGGCGTGCGCCGCGCAGGGGGCCTACGGCCTGGCGCGGGTGTGCTTCTCGGCGGCCGTGCCGTTCATCGCGGCGTGGGCGCTCGCCTCGCTTCGGGGCTGAGGCCCCTTCCCCGAGGCGGCACCGGTCCCGGCGGGCTCCGTCAACCATCCGCCGGGCGTTCCAGCCGGTGCCGTGCCGGGGGAGGGTCCGCCCTACGCCCGACCCAAAAAAAGAGCCTCCCGCAGCGTTAGGACCGTACGTGGGAGGCCGACCTGAAAGGAGGTCATCTATGGATGATACCAGCAAGAAGCCCCAGACGTTCAGAGCACTTGCGGCCGAGCTCAAGTTGCCGCGCAAGCCTTGATTATCAACTTCATCCGAACACTTCCCACATTCATCCGCACATGTACGGATGAATGTGGGAACCCGATACCCTGAGGGCCGGATCGGCCGGCCCCGGGAGATCGGAGGACGGCA
>DBGDFS010000028.1:0-55215 GCA_048342015.1 Collinsella sp.
CTCAGAAGAAAGCCGCCGCGGGGCTCGGCCTGTCCGCGGCCTCACTCGGTCACCTGGAACATGGGAGACGGCGGTCGACGAAACTGGAGAGGAGGTATTACGAGCTCCTGTGCGAATTGGAGAGAACGCTCCCGCAAACTGCCTATTGACAACTTATAGGAGCGTCGGTTTAGTTTTCGTTATTCGGGCTGTGCTTGGCTATTGCAAAAAAGTCTACTCACTTAGGTTTTGAGGGTTGCTTGCTGACGCCTATTTGCGCTTGTTTGCCGACACCGCGACCATCAGAGGTCCCTAGGACTCTTGCGGCAGGCGCTTCTTGCCTTTGCGGGCGCGGTTTCTAAAGTTCTCGACGGCCTCTTCCATGCCCAGAGGTACATAGGTGAGCTCATCGAGGTTGTCGGGCAGGTAACAGGCAAGGCTTTGCTCCTGCGCGCGGCCTGCTGCGAGCTGTTCATCGCTGGGCTGCGTACCGGGCGTGGCACAAATGCCATAGACGGCGGCACCTATCTCGCGCGTGCGGCATTCATATTCGGTCTCGGGAAGCTCGGGATGGTCGCGACGAACGTCGTCGCTTACCCAAAGCGTGTCGTAGCCTGCCGCGGCAAACTGCCCCAGGGCGTAGTCGCGCAATGGCTTGCTGTCGGTTCGCAGTGTGACGGTGGCGCCGACTGCAAAGAGCGGGCGGTAGAGCATCAGATGGTCGACATGGACGAGTCGTTTTTTAGCGTACTTGGCCTTGGGCTGCGGCGTGGGAAAGTTAATGGTGATGGCATCGAACTCGCCTGCGGCAAATAGCTGTGGCAGCGATGCCGCGCCTCGGGGCAGCACAAGCGCATTGGGCAGCTCCTGCTCGCAGATTTTCTGCGCGGCATAGGCGATGCAGATGGGCTCCTGGTCCATACCGATAAAGAGGGTGTTTGGCTCGTGGGCCGCGCGCTCTACAAGGTACGTTCCCTTGCCGCAGCCAAGATCCAGGTGAAGGTGTTCGAATGGCTTGCTGCCAACTGGCGCACAGGCTTCACGCCAATCTCCGGCATAGGCCTCGGGGTTCGTCTCAATCGCATCGGCGTAGCGCTCCAGGCGCTCCTCGAGCACAAAGTTCTTAGGCGTGCGAACGTGGACGGTTCCCATGAGGCTCCTTGGTCATAAATATGGAACGCATAGCTGCGCGTTCCGTCAATGGGTTGAAAGGGGGTGGGCATTATTTGCCCGAAAGATGCGGTACGGCTCGACGGCGAGTCGTCGGTGCCTACAGGCGCTTGAGGATCACATAACGGTTGAGCTCGCCGCTGCGACCGTCGGCATGGAAGCGCTCAAGCTCGCGCACGGGGACCTCGCCGCTCTTGTAGAACGTACGGACGCCGCGCACCACGTCGGTGATCTGCTGATCGTCAAAGTGATGGCAGTAGCGGTAGGCGTGGCGGTCGTTTTGCCAGCCAATGAGGTGGTCGCCGGCTTCAAACTGCGCGGAATCGTAACCCTCAAACGGCGGGGTGAGCTCGGCGCGGGCTTCGGCTCGAACGGCCTTGCGCGCCATGCGCTCGTCGTTCATAAACTCCCAAAAGCTGATGGCGATGATGCCGCCCGGGCGCGTTTGCCGCACCAGGGCGTCGAGCACGCGTACGCGGTACTCGCACGACGGCACGTGGTGCATAAAGCCAAAGCAGACCGAGATATCGGCGAGCGGGGCGTCGAAAAGCACGTCGGGCGTCTCGGCGGGGTTGAGCTTCATAAGGGCGTCAAGCACGTCGAGTTCCTGGAAGTGCAGGTTGGGAATGCGCAGGGCGTGACCGTGCGCATCGATAGCCAAATCCTGACACGAGTCAACACCATAGAACTCAAACGGGCAGCTGGCATCTGCCGAGGGGTTTGCGCCATCGACGCCCTTGGCGGCAAGTGCGCCGCCGGCGGCAAAGTTCTCGAATCGCATATTGCCGCAGGCAAGATCGAAGACGCGGACGGGATGCTCGATCGTGGCGACGTCGAGCTGTTCGAGCGCGATGTCCATGGTGCGCACCCAGCCGGGCCACGGGGCTTGGCGCGTATCGGAAAAGGAGGCGGAGTGCTCGCGATAGAACGTGTTATTGAGCTGGATGAGCGATGAGGCGAAATCGCGGTTCACGGCGCGGAACTCCCTCCGTTGGCGGTGCGGAATAAACAGTACGACCATACTACCGTTAACGCAGCAACGGGGACAACCAAGCTACGGGTCATTGCTTTGTTTGGACACATTTCCGCAGCTCATATGCACCCGCAACCGCCGGTTGTCAAAAATCTCACTAGAATAGGTGGCATGCTTTTGGCGGTGGCGGATAGATTTTTAACTGTGCAAGGCGCCTTAAGAACAAAAACGGTCCGGCGGCACGGCTGGCATCACATAGGAGGAACCATGAATGTAGAAACTGCGCAGCGGCTCGCCGACCTTCGCCGCAGCAAGGGCTTTAGCCAAGAAGGGCTGGCGCGAAAGCTGGGGCTGTCGCGCCAGGCGGTCAGTAAATGGGAGCGTGCGGAGAGCTCGCCCGATACCGAGAACCTGATCTCGCTCGCCAAGCTCTATGGTGTGAGTCTGGACGAGCTGCTCAATCCGAGCGATGAGATTGAGGACGATATCGAGTTTGAGAACGAGGACCGCGCTCGTCAGCGCGAGGCCGAGGCGGCAGAGCGCGCCCGCACCCATGAGGCGGCGGCGCGCGCCACCGAGGCGGCAACGCAGGCAAGTGACGCGGCAGCCAAGGCGGCGCAGGCGGCAAGCTGGAGTGCGCAGGCCGCCAATGCCGCTACGGCACAGGCGACGAGTGGCGGCGCAGTTGGCCCGACTCCGGTGAAGGGCCCGTTCCAGTCGTTCCCGTATTGGGCCGTGTGCTGGCTGCTGTTCTTTTTACTGATGTTCCTGTTTGGTGCCTGCCCCTTTGCTGCGCTGATCTTCTTCACGATTCCCATCTATCACTGGGTGGCGCGTGCACTCGATGGTGATTGGGCGCGTGGGGATATTCAGGTTGGTCCGGCACCGGTGGCGGTCAGGGCCCAGGGGAAGGATACTTCTGCGGAACCTGATGCTGACGTGGCTACCGCGGCCACCGCTGAGCCATGTGCCAAAGAAGGTGACGAATGATGAAGCTTTCGCATGAATCCAAGCTGCGCCTGGGCGTCGGCATCGGAGCGTTTGTACTGATTATCGGGCTTGTTTTTGGCGTTTCGCGGACTTTGATTCATTTTGATGGCCCGTGGGATCTCGACGATGTTATACCCGGCTTGTCCGGTATGGACGATGTGGTTGATGACGACGATTTTATGAACGATGGCGGTAACTATTCCGCTCGGCCTCAGCAGCTTTCGTGTACGACCTTTGATGCCGATGAGTTTCGCTACCTCGATTTCGATATCGATGCGGCTACGGTGGACGTCAAGGTTATTGATGGTAACAAGGCTCGCGTTATCGAGCGGGGACGCGTTGCCAATGGTATGGATGCCTCCAAGGCCGCGACGCAGAACATCGCATCCGTCGAGGACTCGACGCTCAAGGTTTCCCAGTTTGGAAGTGATGACGGTAAGGTAATCGATCGCTCAGTTACGGTCGAGCTGCCGCGCCGTGTTGCCGAACATCTGAAGGGAGTCAACGCGCACGTGGGCTCGGGTGATCTGCAGATTGCCGGTGTCACCTGTGATGGTTTCGACCTTTTCCTGGGTGCGGGAGATGTAGAGTTTGCGGGCAGCGTGACTGATGCGCTCAGTGCTGAGGTCGGTTCGGGCGATGTGACGTTCGAGCTCTACCAGGCCCCCGCGAAGTCGATGGACGTGAGTGTGGGCTCGGGCGATGTGGAGATGATGGTTCCGAACTCGACGGGCTTTAAGGCGAGCCTTACCTTGGGCAGCGGCGACTTCGAGAGCGATTTCCTTCCGCTTGGCTACGACGGCGAGACCATTTTGAATCTTGAATTCGATAACGGCGATAAGTCTGCTACGTATCGTTTTGAGGTCGGTTCGGGCGACATGTCATTTGATTCAGAGTGACGGGCGGTTATCGAAGACTTATATACCATAGCTGCGCTGTTTGATGGAGGCGCCGGAGCCGTGACGGGCTCCGGCGCCTTTGCCTTTACAATGGGGGCATGGAACAGATTATCTTGAACATACTCGAGGCTCTGCGTCGCGGCGAGACCGTGGACGACAAAGCGCTCGTCAAACTGATACATGCCGAGGCGCGCCGTGAGGGTGCCGACAAACGCGATTTGGCCAAGCGCCGTCTGCTGCCGTTCTACCAGCGGGTAAAACGTGAGGAGCCGGCTCGTTGGGCTGGGTGGAATGTCGATGCCGAGCTGGAACGTCGACTGCTGCAGGTGCTGCGTATGAAGCCTCGTCGCACGGCTTCGGGCGTGGCGACCATTACCGTTATCACCAAGCCCTGGCCATGCTCGGGCGATTGCCTGTTTTGTCCCAACGATCTGCGCATGCCCAAAAGCTACCTGCACGCCGAGCCGGCGTGCGCCCGTGCGGAGCAAAATTGCTTTGACCCGTATCTGCAGGTGAGCGCTCGTCTGACCGCGCTTTCGCAGATGGGGCACGCAACCGATAAGATTGAGCTCATCGTGCTCGGTGGCACCTGGAGCGACTATCCGCAAGGGTATCAGACGTGGTTTATGTCGGAGCTTTTCCGCGCGCTCAATGACGATGCCGTCGCCGGCGTGGCGGCCAACCCCATGCTGGCGCGTCCGGGCATCAGCCGTGCCGAGGCGGGGCGCCTGCTCGATGACGCTCCCGCCGATGCGCTGCCGCCGGTGGTAACAGAGCGCCGCGAGCGCTATCGGGTTGCCGGCATTGCGACAGACAAGGCTGAGCTTGCTGCTGGCGTTGCCGACGAGCAGGAGCGTGTGGATGCTGCCGTGGGCGGCTACAACCGCGCGGTGCGTCGTCTGTACGGCCCTGGTACGCCGTGGGGTGAGGTTGCCGAGTGGCAGACAGCAACGATGGAGGAGCTTGAGCGTCAGCAGCGCATCAACGAGACGGCGAAGCATCGCGTGGTGGGGCTCGTTATCGAGACGCGCCCCGATGCCGTGACGCCGCAGACCCTCACGCTTATCCGCTGCCTGGGCTGCACCAAGATCCAGATGGGTATTCAGAGTCTCGACCAACATTTGCTCGATATCAACGAGCGTCGTATTTCGGTGGCGCAGATCGAGCGGGCGTTTTCGCTTGCGCGCCTGTTTGGCTTTAAGATCCACGCGCATTTTATGCTCAACTTGCTGGGCGCCACGCCCGAGAGGGACAAGCGCGACTACGAACGCTTTATGACCGAAGGGGCCTTTATGCCCGACGAGGTCAAGGTTTACCCGTGTGCGCTCATCGAGGGCTCGCGTCTGGTGGGCTGCTACGAGCGCGGTGAGTGGCGTCCCTATACTGAGGAAGAGCTGCTCGATGTGCTGGCCGACGACATCGTGGTGACGCCGGCGTTCTGCCGCATCAGTCGCATGATCCGTGACTTTAGTTCCGACGACATTATGGTGGGCAACAAGAAACCCAACCTGCGTCAGCTCGTCGAAAACCGCTTGGCCGCTCGGGGTGACGGTGCGACGGTGCGCGAGATTCGCTATCGCGAGATCAGCACGGCGGGTGCCGACTTGGATGAGCTATCTCTTGATGAGGAGGTGGCGTACGAGACACCGGTGACGCACGAGCGCTTTTTGCAGTGGGTGACGCCGCAGGGCAAGATCGCGGGCTTTTTGCGGTTGTCGCTGCCCGACCATTCGTTTGTTGCCGCGCATGCGGACGAGTTGCTGACGATGCCGGACGAGGCGATGATTCGCGAGGTACACGTGTATGGCATGGCGGCGCGCGTGGGGTATCAAGGCCAGGCAGCCCAGCACCATGGGTTGGGGCGTCTGCTCGTAGAGCGTGCGTGCGAGATTGCCCGGGATGCGGGTTATACGCGCATCAACGTGATCAGCGCGATTGGTACGCGCGAGTACTATCGCCATTTGGGTTTTTACGATCATGGACTCTATCTGCAAAAGGAGCTCTAGATGAACAAGCCGAGTGTTTCTGCCGGCGTCGTTGCCGGCGTTGCTCTGGGAGCCGCGGCGCTTGGTGCGGCCGCTGTCGCTGTTCGTGCTGCCTGTCTGCAGGTTGCGCGAACCCGCAATGGGTTGGCGCGTGTGAAACGCGTGCACGATGGGGACGGCGATGAGATTCGCGTGTTGGTGCAAGGCGGCGTCTACCAAAGCGCAAGCTACGTTGGTGAGCGTTGGGCGGAGCCCGTCTTTGCGTACTATCGTGCGTTTGACGACGTGTTTGAGTCCGAGGATGCGATGCGCGATGCTTATGGTCACGGCATCAACCGCATACTTGTGCTGGGTGGCGGCGGGTTTGCCTATCCCAAGTTCGCGCTGATGTCGCACGAGGGCTTGCGCATGGACGTCATCGAGTATGACGGAGAGATTACGCGCCTGGCGCGCCGCTGGTTCTACCTAGACGAGCTGGAGCGCGCGGCGGGCGATCGCCTGCGGGTGATAACCGCTGAGGCTCGCTCGTATTTGGGTGTGACGAGCGTGGGCCATCGTCGCTACGACGTGGTCGTGAGCGATTGCTTTGGCGGTGCCGAGCCCGTACGCGAGCTGGCGACGGTTGAGGCATTGCGTTTGGTGCGGGGCAGCCTAAATGTCGGTGGCGTCTACGTTGCCAATATCGTGAGTGCAAACGAGGGGAGCGATGTGACGTTCCTGCGCGACTGTGCCGCCACGGCGCTTGAGGTGTTCGACCATGCTTGGGTGGTCCCATGTGGCGATGCAGAGTTCGGCGGCGAGGAGAATTATCTGCTCATCGCCAGCGACGGCGACTACGCCTTTGCCGAAGCTGTGCCCTTCGACACCGACTTCCTCGGTACCGTCCTTCACGACAAGTAAGTCTCCCCGTCCCAAAAAAGACTGGTCTTAGGCGTGGTCGCGCCAGCTGAGGACGCGCTGCTTCATACCCTCGATGTCGAGCACGCCTTCGGCAAAGCCTTTGCGCACGAGCTCTTCGGGAACAAACTCGTCGTAGCGGTCAAAGTAAGGCACCTCGCCGGGATAGACGAGCTCGATGGGATCGAAGTCCTTCTCGGCCTCGGCGGCGAGCACCTCAAAGAACGTCTCCTCGTCGGCCTTCATCTTAAACTGCATAAAGTACGGACGTGACGGGTCGAGTCCGCGAAGGCCCAGTTCAGCGGCACACTTAATCTTGAGCATGCGCTCGAGCGCCAAAAAGGCGTAGCTGCCCAGCCAGGGGAAGAGCACCCAGGTGTCGCCACCCAGGTTGATGAGCGGCTTAGTTCCCGCGCCCGAAAGCTTGGCCGTATGACGAGCCTGCGCTAAGCGGGCCCGTGCGTTACCCATGAGGTACGGATATGTCGCGTGCTCGTTGAGCGCCTTGCGCATGCGCTCGAGTACGTGTGTATTGATGTCGCCGGGGCAGTCGCCAAAGTAGGCCGGTACCCGGCCCTTGACCTGCGTGGCAAAGACAGTGTGACGCTTCCAGTCCACTTCCTCGACAATCCAGCAGTGTCCGGCGATGGCGATGCGCTCACCGGGCGGGGGCGGATTAACAATCGTGCCCAGCTCGGCCGATTCGCTGCGAACGGTGAACTCCTCGTTTTCCTGGAACACAGCGTAGAACTTAAAGTTGTTGATGATGCGCTCGCCCGCGAGACCCACGATGAGCCCGCCACCTTCGGTGACCTGGATATGGTCGATCTTAATGAGGTGACGTAGCAGCACACGGTAATCGTCTGCCGAGACACGGTGGAAATAACTGAGCGTGAGCACGCGCTGGGCTAGTTCGGCCGGCGTGAGCTCGCCGGTGCTGGCGAGGGTCGACATAGTCTGGTGATAGAGCAGGCTGTAGGGGAGTCGATCGAGCTCGGGCGGCTCGACCCACTTTTCCTCGCGATAGAGTTGTACGAGCGCGATACCCTGCAGGAGCTTCCAGGGAATGGTTTCGGGCATCATCGTGCGCGGCTCGGGTTCTTCCTCGCGCATGACAAACCACATCTCGGGCGGAAGGTCGCGACGGCCTGTGCGCCCCATGCGCTGCAAAAAGGAGCTGACGGTAAACGGCGCGTCAATCTGGAAGGCGCGCTCCAGGCGGCCGATATCGATACCGAGCTCCAGCGTAGAGGTGGTGACGGTTGTCTGCGCCTGCTCCTCGTCGCGCATGAGCTCCTCGGCCGTCTCGCGCAGCGATGCCGAAAGATTGCCGTGATGGATGAGAAAGCGGTCGGGCTCGTGTCGACTTTCGCAGTAGCTGCGCAGCATGGAGCACACGGCCTCTGCCTCCTCGCGCGAGTTGGCAAAGACCAGGCACTTGCGGCCGCGCGTATGCTCAAAGATATAGCCCATACCGGGGTCGGCGTTGTCGGGCGCCGTGTCGGTGGGGTTGAGAAGCGCCTGCTCGGTCGCTCGTGGGATGTCGACTTCGCCCTCGGGGGCCGAGGAAGTTCGGCGGTCCTTGGGTGCGGCCTTGCCCCGTGCTCGCTCACGACGTTGACGGCGCTCCTCTTGTGTGAGCTGTCCGCTGTGACGCATGTCTTGGGCGCCGGCGGGCAGTGCCGCTGGTGCCGCTGCCTCAATGCGCTCGCATGCGAGCACCTCAGCTTCCTGCGGACCTGTGCTCGCGAATCCTCGCTGCTGCGCCTGGGGACCCGAGTTGTAGAAGTGCTCCATGGAGATGCGCCACACGCGGCGCGGCTCCTCAAAACGGGGGATGACGCAGTTGCGTCCCGTCCCCTGCGACAGGAAGGCGCCCGTGCGCTCGGGGTCGCCGATGGTTGCCGACAGACCGATGCGGCGGGGCTGCACGCCTGCCATGCGCGAGAGCCGCTCGATAAGGCAGAGCGTCTGCCCGCCGCGGTCGCCGCGCATGAGCGAATGGACTTCGTCGATAACCACATAGCGCAGGTCGCAGAATATACGAGGGATCGCCATGTGCTTATGGATCAGGAGCGCCTCGAGTGACTCGGGCGTAATCTGCAAGATGCCGCTCGGTTTTTTGATGAGCTTAGCCTTGTGCGACTGCGAGACATCGCCATGCCAGTGCCAGACAGGGATATCGGCTTCTTCGCACAGATCGTTGAGGCGGACGAATTGGTCATTGATGAGCGCCTTGAGGGGGCCAATGTAGAGGGCGCCCACGCTTGCGGGCGGCCTCTCCCAAAACTCGGTCAGGATGGGAAAAAAGGCTGCCTCGGTTTTGCCGGAAGCCGTGGATGCCGTCAGGAGCACATTGTCCTGCGTGTTAAAGATGGCATCTGCCGCCGCAACCTGGATAGAGCGCAAGCTCTCCCAATCGTGGGAGTAGATGAAGTCTTGGATAAACGGGGCGTAGCGGTCAAAGGCGTTCACGGGGCCTCCTCTCAAAAACGAATCTCTTAACGCGGCTGGCAACGGCTTGCTGCATTACAGTCTCAACGTTTGCCCAGATAGAACCTACCAAAATAAACCTGTCCCTTTTTGGCAGGTTAGATGGTGAATTCGGCGAAGTTACGGTCGCCGTCTGCGGTGCCGGTGTCGCCTGTTGCGGCTGCCGGCGCCAGCGCGTCGCCGCCGACGCTTTGCAGCAACTCGGCCACATTTGCATTGGGGTTCTGACACAGGATATCGAGCAGTTCGATAAAGTCACGAATGACCTCACGGGGCGTCAGGTGTGTATCGGCTCCCACGCGGCCGAACTCAATCTTGAGAAAGTCCACCAAGTCATTCTCGGTAAGCGTGGGCGTCCAGCCAAAGTATCCGGCATGGATCTGCATGAGTTTTTCGATCAGCACCAGCAACTCCTCGTAGGTGAGTGGCTGCAGGCGGATGATGGGCGCGAGCATGTCCTTAAGGTCCTCGCGTGCAAAGCGGCCTTGAGCGAGTCGGCTGCGCAGGGCCTCGTAGGAGAACACACCGCGGCGGCGGTCTTCGATGGAGGTTGGCGTGCCGCCCATGATCATGCCCAGGTACTGCGCCTTGCCCTGGAGCGTGTCGTTGTACATGGTCAGGATCTTCTCGTAGTTGTACTGGCGCGTGATGGCGTTGGGAATCTTATACAGATTCACGAGCTCGTCGATGAGCACCAGCATGCCTTTGTAGCCGCTGCAAACCAAAAAACGCGCGATGAGTTTGACGTAGTCGTACCAGTCGTCATCGCTGATGATGGTCGAGGAGCCCAGCTCAGCGCGAGCCTCGCTCTTGGTGCGGTATTCGCCGCGGATCCATTTGGTCACGCGGCTCATGGCCTCTTCGTCGCCTTCGGATACGGCCGTGCGATAGCGTCGGAGCATGCGGGCGAAGTCGAAGCCGTGGACCATCTCCTCGAGCGGGGCCAGCTGGGCATTGACGACCGACTCGTCGACGTCGGCACACGAGGCGACCCAGCGATCCAAAATAAGGTTGAGCGCACCGCCCTCGGGGCGCGTCTTGGTCGATATATTGCGGATGAGCTCGCGGTAGGTGGCAAGGCCCTGTCCCTGACCGCCCTGCAGACGGCGCTCGGGCGACAGGTCGGCATCAGCGACGACGAATCCCTCGCCCATGGCGTGCGTGCGGATGGTCTGGAGCAAAAAGCTCTTGCCGGCGCCGTAGCGACCGACTAAAAAACGGAAGCTTGCGCCGCCATCGGCGATGAGACTCAGATCGGTAAGCAGGGCGCGGATCTCGACCTCGCGCCCTACGGTGATGTAGGGAAGACCGATGCGCGGGACCACGCCGCCCTTGAGCGAGTTGAGAATGACGGCAGCGACGCGCTTGGGCACGCGGGGTGCTGCGGATGCGGTATCACTCATGGTCTAGGTATCCTCTCACGTCTGCTTTGTAGTCCTCGATAATCTGCGGCCCTGCCGCGCTAAATTCAATTACGGTGTCACCCACCAGGTCAAAGAGCGCCTCGTTGATGCTATCGACGAGCATGTCCTCGCTCTGTCCCGAGTGCGCCACTGCCGATGTCGCTTGCGCTGCGTTTTGCTCGAGCAGTGCGCGAAGGAAGGCATCTGCGGCGGGCGCGAGTTCGTTTGTGGCGTCAGCGGGCGCAGCAGCTGCGAACGCGGGCGTCGGCGCGAGAAGCGGTGCCACGACACCAAACTGTTCGGTGGATATGGTCGGCTCGTCGGTCAAGTCCTGCCGAATGGGTGCCACGACCGGTTCGACAATCGCGTCGGTTACGGGCTCGGCTTCCGGTTGCCCTGAGTCCGCTGTCTCGGCCTCTGCGGATGCGCCGTCCTCGCGTTCCTCGTCGATCAAAAGCGCTTCGCGCGTTTGCGCGGCGGCGCTCCGAATGTGCCCCAGCTGACTCAGATCGATATCGATCTTGACGGGCTGGTGTGCGGCGTCCCACGAAAGCCATTCCACAATCTCGTCATCGATAATCTTGGCCAGATATTTGGGGACCTTTTCTTCCTTAAGGGGATGGGCGGGGTCCAGCGCCAGGCGCAGGTGTTGGTCGCAGGCGCGCATCATTTCACCGAGCTTGCTGCTCTTTTGCCTGCTGCCATGGATACGCATGCATTCCCAAAAGCCGTTTTGGCAACGGTAGATATGGATAGGATCTAGGCGGTATTCGCAGTCCTCGTGGCGCTTGGGCGCAAAGAATACGGCCGAGGCAAACATGGTGTAGGGCATGGCCGTCTCCTCCCCAAACAAGCTCGCCACGATGCCGGTCTTTCGGTGCGTGTCATAGTAGCGCGCCATGCGGACATACACGGCGCATGCCACGTGGCGCAGATCGCGGTGGTGGCTGCGGTCGAGCCGCGAGTTACTTAGGTTGTACGTGGAGAGGGCGTTGATGGCGGCCATGAGTCGCTCCTCGCGCACCTCATCGGGTGGAAGGGGGAGCGTGGGCTCGGAGGTTTTGCGACGCTTAGGGGTCTGACCGGACGGTGCCGGTGCTGGTACAAGGTCTCGTGCCGCGCGCCGCAGCTCGATAAGGGCGTTATCGAACATGACGGTTTTAGAGTCGCGAAGCAGCTTGGGGTCGAGCCCATGGAATACGGCGTAATCCTGCAACCACACGCGTGCAAACCGATCGATGCCGGGCTCAAAGGCGCGGTAGGCATCCCAAAAGGCCTTGATCTTGTTAAAACCATCGAGCGGATTATCTACGCCAATGCCGCAAATCAGCTCATAGAGATACAGAAACGCAAACGAGGTCGATGTCTCCTCGATATTCCCGCGGCGCACTTGGGCACGCCAGGTAAAGTAGCCGCGCAGCTGCCGGTCGCTCATGGCGTTGTAGGTGGGAAAGTACGACTTAAAGGTGCCGTTGTAGGGACAGTCGTCCTCAAAGTCGGCCATCAGCAGGCCCTGGCGGTAAAAAAGCTCGGCTTCCGAAAGCCAACGGCCCGCACCGCCCTTGGGGTCTTCTTGCCAACGCGATATCTCACGCATCTTGCGGTACTGGTCGGGGAGGAAGTTCTGCATCTGTCGGCCGGTTTTGAGAATCGGCTCGTCTGCGTAGATTTCGTTTGAGAAACGGGCGGACTGATGGGTCCGGGCCTCGGCCATAATGCGCTCGATGAGCATCTTGATGTCCTGGTCGGCCACCGCTCCTCCTCTCGAACGCAGCTACGGTGACCTCATATCATAGCACAGCATCAAACAGATGTTCGAGATACCGCTGCGTAGATAGATTTAGAACAGGAGGGCGTAGATGACGGCTATGACAACGGAGGGGAGCATATTGGCCGTGCGGAAGGTCTGAGGACGGATGAGGTTGACGCCGACGCAGAAGATGAGCATGGAGCCTACGAGCGAAAGGCTGTCGAGGGCTGCCGTGGTCATGATGGGGGAGAGTGCGCCGGCAAACAGCGTGATCGTCCCCTGGAACACGGCGACGGGCAGGGCGGAGAAAATGCAGCCGCGGCCGAGCGACGCCGTCATGGTGCAGACGATGATGCAGTCCAGCGCTCCCTTGAGGGCGAGCGTGGACCAGTCGCCGAGCAGGCCGTCTTGGATTGATCCCACGATAGCCATGGCACCGATGCAGACGGTGAGTGAAGTCGAGACAAAAGCGTTGGTGAACTCGTTATCGTCCTCACTGCCAGTCTTGCGCTTGAGCCATTCGCCAAGGTTCTCGATGGCGGCTTCCAAGTTGACGGCCTCGCCGATGAGCGAGCCGAGGGCGAACGAGACAATGAGCATGGTGGTACCAGTGGTCGCCAGCGCCTCCCCATCGATAAGGAGCATCTTCTGCATGGTGCCGCCAAGGCCGATAAACAGGACGCACAGCCCCGATGCTTTCATGAGCGTGTCTTGGATGCGCGGTGTAATGAAGCGGCCGCTCGCTAATCCTAAAAGACCGCCCGCAACTAAAAGCACAACGTTGATGATTGTTCCCAAGCCCGGCATGAGCCCTCCTGTATTGATGCCAACGTGGCAATCGTAGCAGAACGAAATGCGAGGCACATCGCAACCCATCTAATACGTTATATAAGTGGTATTAGGAACGATGCGCAGCATTTAAGCCTCAGGTGGTTGTCGGGACATAGGGATAGTAGTCAAAGCGCAGTGTCATAAGCCGCTGTGGGGATTCAATAGCCGCGGCGATGATATTGGCATCGCGGGCACGATCAAACCCTTCGAGTTCGATCTGATACGAGACGTCTTGCATAATGTCCAGACGTCGCCAGGCTAGGAGTGTGTCACCATCGAATTCTAAGGTCTTGCCTCCGTTTGGAGCAACGGCGTATAGACGCAGCTTGGCGGTGGTTGCAGGGTCGACAACCGTGACCTTTTTAATTTCGTTTCGAGTATTCTTGGCGCCCAACAAGGTGAGCAGTGTTGGGGCCACGACCTCGCCCGATGGCAAAAAGACGACTTCGATGGATTCAGGAAATGCGATGATGGCTGACTTGCGGACGGGCTGATTGGCGGCGGCAACTTCGATGTTCGCAGCGTCGATGACCTCTGTGTGGTCGAGCGCGGCAAGCACGCAGCAGTTACCTTCATCGATCTCTTGAGGATCAGCAAGCCCCAGACTGTCCACGAGTTCGGTATCGTTTGGATCGGTAGCGGGCTCATTCGGTGCTTCGAAAGAAGCTGGGACGCCGTTTGTCGGCGGCGGCGTGTCGCCCGCATCTGCTTCTTTGTCCGCGCCCTCTTCTTGTATGGTTGCGTTAATGGGTTCGTCGTTTGAGGGGGGCGTCTTGGCGTCAAACGCGGAGGGGAGAATTCCGATGGCTCCGGATCCGTTCCACTCCATTTCGAGAAGCGCCGGGTCGGCAAGAATGCGTTGCCTGCTTTGCGCGTGGGCATCGATTTCAATAGGGCCTGCCTCTATCCCTCGTGTAAGGCTGAGTGATCCGGCTGGCTTCTCGAAATGAGCGTCTGTGTCTTTGGCGCTGACGGCGTAGAACAGCAGGGACGCTTCTCCCGCCGCGATGGCATCGGTACCGGCTTTGGTCAGCCGCAACGATGCCGTGAATGAGAGGGTGGGCTGCGTGTCGTCTGCATTCGCGGCGGCGCAGCCCAGACATATACCGCCTCCTTTCTCAAAAAACGTACCGTCGAAGGCGACCTTCGCTCCGTTCGCCGAGTCATCGACCGAAGCGATGTCGATGCGCAGCTCTAAATTGCATGGATCGCCATCCGCATCGAGCACAACCGAGCGCCACGTGCAGACGGCGCACCCCGCCTGGGAGCCGTTTGCCCTGTTCGAACGCTTGATATCCACGACTATCGAGCCGTCCGTATTACGACGAAGGCATCCCGAGGTTGAGATCGCGGCCTGTGCGATCGAAAAACGCTTGCACGCAATGGCGCTCGACGGGTTTGGTGCGGAACTTAGGGCCGCTGGTAAGGAGTCTGCCATGGCGGGAGTCGCCCAAGCGGCGACAGGCGTTCCGGTTGCGAGCGCGCCGCAGAGTGCGACGACGGGCAAAAGGTTCTTCGATGCCATGGGGTCTCCTTAGCTAATTTAGTGCGGTCTGTCCGTGTTTTGTTTCTAGCTGCGTTTGATGTGCAGACCGAGGCCGGCGGTTCCCGCGCCTGCTGCTGTGGCGCCTGCTGCCAAGAGCCATCGTCTGTCGCCTGTCTGCGCCAACGGTTCCTCGCGGTCGCCGCGGTCGAGCTCCGAGAGGTCGACCGTCACTTGCGTGGCGGCCTGAGCCTGTTCTTGCTGGGCAAAGGCCATGGCTGGCCCAAACGCTAGGATGCTGACGGCGGCGGCCAGGGCGACGGCCTTATGCCGTGTGCGCACCGGGCTCGACCGTCCAGGTGATCGTTGCAACCTGATCGCCTTCGCCGGTTACGCGGAAGATGTCGCGCGTGACGCGGGCGACGTTTCCGCTTGTCTTGAGCTTAATTTTGTCCGTGCCGCCGGCAATGCCCTGGTAGCCCATGTCGAAGGCTGCGTTCTTGGAAAGATCGAGGCCCGTCCCTTGCATTGCGGCGCTGGCGTTCTGGAGTGCGCCGTCGGGGCCGACCTTAAAGTCGATGGAGTTCTGTGCGGTTCCGGCCTTGGCGTCGGCAGCAATGGTCCAGGTGTTCACGGCGTCGATCTTCATGTTGGTGACATGGATGCCGTAGGCCGAATGATTGTCGATGGTGGTCGCGTCTTCAGAGGGGCCCTGAAGCGTGCCGTCGGCCTTGGCGACGAAGGGAATAACCGTCGGAACTTTGAACTCAACGTTGTCGATCTCGGTCCTGACCATTACTTTCGTGGTTCCAACGCGTCCGGCTGCCATAGCTGGCGTCGGGGCGGCGCCCATTGCGAGCGCGAGCGCGAGCCCTGCGCCCACGACGAGCGCTCTGGCTCCGTTCATGTTCCTGGTGATGTCCATGGTCGTTCCTTTCTATTCGCCGCGGGCCGTCCCCGCGATGATTGGACGAATGCTGGTGAATTGCGTGCGGTGCCGCGTCGGCCGGAAAGCTAGTTCTCGGCTTGCTCAACCCGTACCTTGACACGTGTCGGATTGCCGTGGCTGTCGAGGGTCTTTGCATCGAGTGCCTGGATCTCGATGTACGCCTCGCCTTCTTTGATGTCGCCGGCGGGGCACGTTTCGATTGTCTTGCCGGTCTCGACCACACCGGATTCGTACATGGTCTCGTCGTTTTGGATGACGCGGAATCGCTGGGGAAATTTATTGTCTTGGACGTTTTGCACGTTGACGCGCAGCTTGCCGTCCTCCTGCAGCTGAGCGACCGGTGCGACCGAAATCGTCATCATGTTGTCGCGGACGATGGCGTCGAGCTCATCTTGGATTTCCTGACGCGTTTTGCCCTCGGCCGTCGTAACCGAAGCGCCCGCCTCGGGTACGGGCTGCGACTGCCAAGCGTATAGTCCTACGGCGACAAGGGCACAGACGATGGCCAAGCAGGCAACGATGAGCTTCCTGCGATGCCCCAGACCTGCAAAGTGGGGCGGCTTCTTCGCGCTCATGCGGCATCCTTGGCGGCATAGATGCGCGCAAAGGTGGACGGGTCCGCTCCAAAGAGCATGTGAAGCATCAGGCGGCGCGAGTAGACGAGTTCTTCGAAGTCGGGAGGGAGCTCGATGTCGTGGATATGCGCGATGTGGTGGGCGAGCGCCGAGAACGACTCGGGGTCGCAGATCACATCGGTGGTAACGTGGTAGACCGTCGTATCGGGGAATGCCTCTTCGTCAAAAGGCAGGAGATAGGAATCGTCGTCGACTTCGATGGCGATGCCGTACTGGGGCCAGTAATATGCCATGGGAACCTCCCTACTTCTGGGCCAAAACTACTATCGGTTTGGCTGTCGACGCCGACGGTATCAGCCGCTACTTGACCAATTTCTGACCAAATGCTTGACGGATTGGCATCTCCGCAGGTAAAAGGCGGCAAAAAATACTCCAACTTTTTTCGAGCGACAATCGCGCGGTCGGCGACGGCGGGGCCATATGTGTCAAAAGCATCGCCTGCCGAGGAAATCAAGCCGCTCGCCGAATTGCACGAACGTAAAAATCGCCAATTATGGAGACGGTCTCGAACACGTCGACGAAACGATGCGGTAACATCTCCCTGCAAACACTGTAGTTAGCTAAAGGGGGAGTTCGCGTGTCTGCAACCATCAAACCCTTCACCGACGAGTTTGAAGAGTATGGTCGCGATGAGTCTCGCGCATCGGGCGAGGCCTCGAGCATCTCGTTTCCGACAACGGAAGACGAGGTCCGTGCCATTTTGGAAAAGCTCCATGCCGAGCGTGTCCCGGTAACGGTTCAGGGCGCCCGAACCGGCCTTGCCGCCGGTGCCGTGCCCCACGGCGGGCATATCCTCAATACTTCCCGTATGAATCGCTACTTGGGCCTTCGCCGCGATGAACAAGGCCAATTTCTGCTGCGCGTGGAGCCGGGCGTTGTGCTCTCGGAGCTGCGCAAGCAGCTGAGCAAGAAGGTGCTGCCGACCGCTGGTTGGGACCAGGCATCGCTTAAGGCCTACGATGAGTTTCAAGAGGCCCCCGAGCAGTTCTTTCCCACCGATCCCACCGAGGCGTCTGCCTGTCTGGGCGGCATGGCGGCATGTAACGCCTCCGGTGCCCGCAGCTACGCCTACGGCCCCATGCGCCCGCATATCACGGGACTCCACGTCGCGCTGGCTGATGGCGATTTGCTTGAGCTTCAGCGCGGCGAGGCTTTTGCCCAGGGCCGCCACCTGTCGCTCGTGACGGCAGTGGGCCGTGCACTCGAGCTTGACCTTCCCGACTACACCATGCCCAAGACCAAAAATGCTTCGGGCTATTTCGTTGCTGACGATATGGATGCCATCGAATTGTTTATCGGTGCGTGTGGCACAATCGGCGTCATCACCGAGCTCGAGATTGCCCTGCAGGCGGCGCCTGCGGTCGTTTGGGGCGTGAGCTGTTTCTTTGACAGCGAAGACAAGGCCGTGTCCTTCACCGATTCCGTGCGTCCCGTCCTGTCCCATGCGGCTGCCATCGAGTACTTCGACGCTGGCGCCCTGGATATTCTACGTCGCCAGCGCGAGCAGTCGACGGCGTTTGCCTCGCTGCCGGCGCTCGACAAAGAGGCCAAGGTCTGTGTCTACGTGGAGCTCGACTGCGACGACGAAGTTCAGGCGACTGAGGAGCTGTATCACTTGGGGTGGGTACTGGAGCTTGCGGGTGGCCGCGACGACGCGACCTGGGTTGCGCGCACCGAGGTCGATCGCGAATGCCAGCGGTTCTTCCGCCATGCGGTGCCCGAGAGCGTCAACATGCTCATCGACGAGCGTCGCCGCACGGATCCCGCCATCACCAAACTGGGCTCGGACATGTCGGTGCCCAATGCACGCTTGGCCGATGTCATCGCCCTTTATCGCCGCACGTTGGCCGAAAGTGGGCTTGAATCTGCCGCCTGGGGGCACATCGGTAACAACCATCTGCATGTGAACATTCTGCCGCGCGATGCGCAGGAATACCGCCGCGGCGGAGAACTCTTTGCCCGGTGGGCTTCCGAGGTCACGGTCATGGGCGGCGCCGTCTCCGCCGAACACGGTGTCGGCAAGATCAAGGCGGGCTTCTTGGAGACGATGTACGGTCACGAGGCCATGGTCGAGTCGGCACGGCTTAAGCTCCAGCTCGATCCTGCCGGGCAGCTGGGCCGCGGTAACCTGTTTTCGGAGAAGCTCTTGGATGAGCTCGTCCAGAAAGGGGGCGCGTGAAGATGAGCGATTTCCATATGGTGGTGTGCGTCAAGGCCGTGCCGGGAAGCACCGAGGTCAAGATGGACCCCAAGACCAATACCATCGTGCGCGATGGCAAACAGGCGGTCATTAATCCCTTTGACGCGAGCGCTTTGGAATGCGCGCTGGCGCTGAAGGACGACTTTATCCGCTTTGGCATGGATGTGCGCGTGACGGTGGTGTCGATGGGCATCCCCGCGACCGAGTCGCTGCTGCGCGACTGCATCGCTCGAGGCGCCGACGACGCGCTGCTGCTGACCGATCGCGCCTTTGCAGGTGCCGATACCCTGGCAACCACCTATGCCCTCAAGTGCGGCATCGAGGCGCTCGACGAGGACTTCGACCTGCTCATCTGCGGCAAGATGGCGGTGGATGGCGATACGGCCCAGATTGGTCCCGAGCTTGCCGGTGCCTTTGATATTCCCTGCGTGACCGACGTGAGCTGCGTGCAGAGCGCGGGCTTTACGACCTGTGGCTCGCTGGCGCTCGTTCACGGATGCGATGCCGGCGAGGAGACGGTGTACCTTGAGATGCCGTGCGCGATGACGACTGCCAAGGAGATTGGCCAGTTGCGTATGCCGAGTATTGCCGGTATCCGCGCGGCGGAGGAGGCGGACGTGCGCGTGGTCAGTGCCGCCGACGTGAACGCCGACCCCGCGCGTTGCGGTCTTGCCGGGTCGCCGACACAGGTCGTGCGCTCGTTTGTGCCCGACCGTGACCAAACGTGCGAGGCCGTTGACGGAACGGCGTCCGAGCAGGCGGCAAAACTTGCCAAGATCATCGAGGGGATGGCATAGATGAGCGGACTGATTATCGATAGCGAAGCCTGTATCGGCTGCGGTCGCTGCGTTCGCGCCTGCGCCTCGGGCGGCATTGTGGTGGAGGGCGAGCGTCCCAACCGATGCGCCCGCGTAACCGACGGCTGTATCCTATGCGGTGGGTGCGTCGACGCCTGCCCTGTCAACGCTATCTCGATCGAGTGTGACGAGGCCGCTGGTGCGGTGGACCTTGATGCATATCGAGACATTTGGGTCTTCGTGCAGACCGACGAGCACGATACGGTGACTCCCGTTGCCTATGAGCTTATGGGCAAGGGGCGCGAGCTTGCCGATGCTCGCGGCTGCCGTCTGGTGGCACTGGTCGGCATGAGCCCCGAGGGCTCGCTCGGGGACCTGGAGCATCTGGTTTGCGCGGGCGCCGACGAAGTCCTGGCCTGTCGCGACGAGCGCCTGCGCCAAAATGATGCGGAGGTCTACGCCCGCTTGATCTGCGATTTGGTAGCCGAACGCAAACCCGAGGCCATCCTATACGGTGCGACCGCTTTTGGTCGCGAACTGGCACCCGGCGTTGCCGTGCGTTTGCAGGCGGGCCTTACGGCTGACTGCACCGTACTTTCGATGGATACAGAGACGGGACTGCTGCAACAGACGCGTCCGGCGTTTGGCGGCAACCTGATGGCCACCATCATTTGCCCCAACCACCGTCCGCAGATGGCAACGGTGCGCCCCGGTATCTTTAAGGCTCCCGACTTCGACTACGGCCGCTCTGGCACGATCACCCAGATATCGCTTGCGGATGATGCTAAGGCTCGTGTCGAGATCTCGATTCCCGCCGAGGAGTGGGGACAGCAGCCCTCGATCGCCAATGCCGAGCGCCTGGTCGTGGTGGGTCGCGGCATTGGTTCCAAGAAAAACCTGCCGTTGATGCGAAGGCTCGCCGAGGCTCTGGGTGCCGAGCTTGGTTGCACGCGTCCCGTCGTGGAGGCGGGTTGGCTGGAGTATCGCCACCAGATTGGCCAGACGGGCGTATCGGTTTCGCCCAGGCTTCTCGTGAGTATCGGTGTTTCGGGCGCCATCCAACATCTTGCCGGCATCGGTGGGGCGGAGTGCATCATCGCCATCAACGAGGACCCGGATGCCCCCATTTTCGGTGCTGCCCAGTACAAGGTTGTTGGGGACGCCGTCGAGGTCGTCGAGGAGCTGCTGGCCCAGCTTGAGCGCTAGGCGCGCGCCAGCCAGTCGCGCATCTCGTCCTTTAGGCGGCTCCAAGTTGCCTGCGTGGCGGGGTCGGTAAAGGGCCGCGTAATGCCAAAGGGCGCGTCGAGCAGGCGGTGGATATCGCCCTGTTCGCGCGCCAGCGCGCGGCTTGCTGGATAGACGAGCTCAAACATAAAGCAGATAAGCCCCACCAAGAAGTCGGCGGGCTCATCGCGCTCATCGCGTGCGACGCAGCGGTGCTCGTCAAAGGCGGCAAGTGTCGGCGACGAGAAACGGCTGCCGAGAAACGTCTTCTCGTCCACCTTGAGGATAGTGTCGACAGTGCTGTCGGCGATGGTGCGCATAATGTCGATCTTGTCGCCATCGCGCACGATATCGCAGAAGCTCCGCGTGCGCTCGTCGAGCTGCGCGGGTAGACGGAAATCGCTGTGATAGGCAATGCTCGCTCGGATGAGCTCATCTTCTGCCGGGTCATCGATAAAGTCGCGGATGCTCGTTACGGCGGGTGCATCGGCGGGATTCTCGCCAAAGAGGACCTCGATGCCCAGCGCCGCATGGCTCACGCTTTCGGCATCCTTAAACGTATCCCAGCGTCGCAGCTGTTCAAAGCGACCCATATCGTGCAGCAGGCCGCAAAGCCACGCTAGGTCAATGTCCTGAGGTGACCAGCCCTGTTCGCGCGCCACGGCATCGCATGCCTCGGCAACGTGGTACGTATGCTCGATTTTAAGCGCGATACGCGGATTGGCGGCATCGTAGGCATCGGTGTAGGTCTTGAAGGCCGCGGCAGCCCGCGTTCGATCGATAGCTGTCATAATGACTTCCTAAAAAGTTGTGTCTTTCTGTGTCTTTCGATCCGGTGGCAATTGTAGGTGAACTCGGTTGCCACCGGACGATGATTCTGTCGTGTCGTTGAACGCGGCTCGGAAATCTTGTCGGGACGAGGAACGCTATGGTGCTCAAAATCGTTAAAACCGTTTGGCCGGTGATGCTCACCTATGTTGCGATAGGCGCGCCGTGCGGAATGATTATGGCGCAGACGGGAATGGAGCCCTGGATGGTTTTTGCTCTGAGCAGCACGTTTGTGACGGGTAGCGGCCAGTTTATGGTCTGCAACCTGTGGCTGGCAGGTGTGCCTGCGGCATCGATTGTCGCAAGTGTGGCCGCAATCTCCTCGCGCTTTGCACTTTACTCGGCATCGATCGCACCGCATTTGAGGGGTGCTTCGAAGCGTCAGACACTGGCTGTTGCCGCGACACTTACCGAGGAGGCATACGGCATTTCGCTTGCCAAGTTGGTTAAAGGGGAGGATTGGGGTCCGCTCGAGTCCTTTGTGCTCAACGCAATCCTCATCGCAACATGGGCCGTTTCGTGTACGACGGGCGCCATCGTCGGCGCCGTTGTCGATGTTCCCACCGCTATTGCGGGTTTTGTCTGCACATCGCTCTTTATCTGCCTACTCTTTTCGCAGCGACTGTCGCGCGGCAATGTCGTAGCTGCCGGTTTGGCTGCGCTGTCCGTCGCCATATGCAAGTTCTTGGGGTGGACGAATATCGCCGTGCCGGCAAGTGTGCTCGTCGGCGTTGTCACGGCACTCGCGTGCGATGTCCTCGCCGAGGGAAGGGGCGCTCGCGATGCCCGTTAATGAGTTTTTGGTCCTATGGCTATCGTCATGGGCGGCCATCGCGTTTTTCCGCATTGCCCCGGCGTTTGCCTTGCGCGGGAGAACGCTGTCGCCCCGCGTTACCGAGGCCTTGGGTTATATTCCGCCTGCCGCCTTTGCGGCGCTGGTCGCCAACGATTTGATAAGCCCTGGCGCTTTCGACGCCGGCTTGTGGCAGGGCTTGATTCCCTGGATTGCGGCCGCCGGCGTCGTGGCGGTGGCAATCAAGACAAAGTCGATGTTGTGGTGCTGCGTCTCGGGCATCGTGTTCTATATCGTTTTGAGCCTCATATAAGAGCGGGGCACGTTTAGCGTCCCGGCACAACGAATCGAATTTCTCACCGAGGCGGTCTGCTTCTTCTGGTACCATGGTCAAACTTTACTGTAGCAAAGTGTGACGTGGGCTTTTGTTCTGCGTCGGCGGAAATGGGGGTTTCATGGCACGGGAAGCGACCGCCAACGAGCAAAAGAAATTCAAAGTCCCGCGTATCCCGGGTGACATCATGATCTACCCGATGATCGTTGGCCTTTTGCTCAATACCTTCTGCCCGCAGGTCTTTGAGATCGGCGGCTTCTTTACCGCCGCCTGCCGCGGTGGTTCCAACACCATCGTCGCCGCGATCCTGCTGTTTGTGGGTGCCGGCATCAGCTTTAAGTCCACGCCGGGCGCTATCAAGACCGGCATCGTCGTGCTGATCCCCAAGCTTGTTGTTGCGGCCGCGTTGGGCCTGGGCGTCGCGTACTTCTTTAACGACAACCTTTTGGGCCTGAGCTCGGTTTCCATCATCGGCGGCATTACGTTTTGCAACATGGCGCTCTACACGGGCATCATGGGCGAGTTCGGCGACGAGTCCGAGCAGGGCGCCGTGGGTATCCTTTTCTTTACGGCCGGCCCCGCCGTCACCATGATCATCCTCGGTGTCTCGGGTCTCGCCAACATCCCCGTCGGCACCATCATCGGCTCCATTTTGCCGCTCGTTATCGGTATGGTTCTGGGCAACTTGTTCCCGTTCATCAAGAACCTGCTGGTTCCCGGCGCCAATCCTGCGATTGCCGTTATCGGTTTTCAGCTCGGTGCGTCCATGAGTCTTTCGAGCTTTATCACCGGCGGTATTTCCGGCATCTTGCTGGGCCTTATCACGCTGTTTGTCGTCGGTCCCATCACCTTTGCGTTCGAGCGCCTGTGCGGCGGTAACGGCAAGGCTGCCGTGGCCTGCTCCACCATCGCCGGCACGGCCATGACCACACCGGTTGCTCTCGCCGAAGTCGCACCGCGCTACGCCGAGCTTGCGCCCACTGCGTACGCTCAGATCGCCACCGCCGTTATCATCACGGCAATCATGGCTCCGATTCTGACCGGCTGGGTCGACAAGAAGTTCTGTCAGGGTAAGGAAGACCTGTCGCCTGCTGGCGTCGAGGCCATCGAGGAGGCTGTCGCAACCGATATCGACGGTGAGTAACGTCCGTTACCGATAATTGATTTCGGCGTGCAACTCGCGCCGTTTGAGCGCCCGAACGAGAGCTGTCTTGCAGTGACGTTCGGGCGCTCTGCTATTATTCCCCTTACCCCTGCGGGTAGGGGTGTTTGTTGCCCAGATTCGAATTGGTCGATTCAGACCACTTGGATATTGAAGGGATGGCGGTTAGTGGTTAAGGCACTCAAGATTGAGATATTCGTGCTATGCATGATTGTTCTTATCGGGCTTGCCGTGCGAAGTCGTCGCTCCTTGTTCTCGAGCACCCAGCAGCTATTGTTTAGCATGCTTGGCTACACCTCTGCCGCGTACATATTATTCGATATGATCTGGACGCTTTCGGACGGTGTGGACGGCACGTTGGGCATTGCTGCCAACTGGATTTCCAACGCGGTTTCGTTTTCGCTCTTTGCTATCGCGTGCCTCATTTGGTTTATCTATTCCGAGACGGTGCAGGGTTCTCGCCTTTTGACCTCGCGCTATAGGGTGGTGCTTGTAGCGTTGCCTACGGCTCTGGTGGTCGTGCTGGCGTTTACCAGTTACTGGACGCACGCCCTGTTCTATATCGATTCGCAGGGTGTGTATCGTCGCGGCTTTGCCTATATGATCCAGCCCATCGTCAGCTACTGTTACGTTATACATACGTCCCTGCATGCGTTTGTGCAATCTCGCAGGGTCGAGAGTCTGCAGATGAAGGCCATCTATCGAACCTTGGCATTTTTCGCCATTCCGGCCCTGGTGGGCGGTACCTTTCAGGTCGTATACTCGGTGCCCGGCCTTTGTGTCGGCATAATGATTAGCATGTTGCTGCTCTATATCATCTACCAGGAGCAGCTCATCTCGACCGACCCGTTGACTGGCCTCAATAATCGCAACCGTTTTGAGACCTATATGCTGTCGCTCTTCTCAAATGTGAATCAGGCCGAAGACGTGTATCTGCTTATGATGGACGCCGACGGCTTTAAGCAGATTAACGATCGTTACGGACATGTGGAGGGCGACCATGCTCTTCAGGTCATATCCGCTGCGCTCAAAGAGGTCTGCTCGGCGTCTGGTGGCTTTATCGCGCGTTATGGCGGCGATGAGTTCGTGGTGCTTCAAAAGGCGACGGCGGAGCAGGATATCATGCATCTGTGCACGACAATCAACGACGAGCTCGCGCGCGCTGAGGTTCCGTATCTGTTGCGGATGTCCATCGGCTACGCACGTGTTGGTGATGGCGTCGATACCTGGCAAGACTTGCTTCGCACTGCCGACGCAGAGCTCTACCGCGTCAAGGCCGAGAAAAAGAAAGCCGGCGTCCAGATACGCTAGAAAAAAGGGGCGCACGACCGTTGTGATGGTCGTGCGCCCCTTTTGCGTTTGCGGGGGCCTCTGGCCATAATGGTCAGGCGCGTTGCGGCAAGACGGGCGTCTGCCGCCGCGACTCGGTACGAAATCTACGAGAACCAGTGCACCCCATTAAGCTAAAGTGTGCGAACACCCTCCCTAAAAAGGTGAGCTCGCTAGGCTTTTTTGGGTTTGTTGACGATGATGATGCCGCCGCAGACCAACAGCAGGGCAACAAGTACGGTAACGGGGCTCGTGCCAGCGCCCTCGCCGAGCAGCAGTGCGCTCAACAGCACGCCAAAGACCGGGTTCATAAAGCCAAAGACCGAAACGCGGCTGACGGGGTTGACGGCGAGCAGGCGGGACCACAGCGAGTACGCGACGGCGGAAATGAGTGCCATATAAATGATGAGCGCGATGGCGGGGGCGATTTCGGTGGGGGACAACGTGCCGCCCATCAAAAACCCGATGGCGGTAAGGACCACGCCACCGACTAAAAACTGCCAGCCGGCGAGCAAGACGCCGTCATGCTCGCGCGAGAAGATGCCAATGAGGCAGGTCGACAGGGCGCCCGCAACAGTGGAAGCCAAGATAAATCCCTCACCGTCGAGCGTAAAGCCAAAGGTGCCATCCGCGCCCGAAAGGTTGACGAGCGCGACGCCGGCAAAGCCCAGCACACAGCCAAGCACCTTGGGCGTATTGAGCCTCTCGGTGTGAAATGCCAGGGCGGCAAAGAGGATTGCGAGAAAGTTGGCGCTGGCCTCGATGATGGAACTCGACATTGCGCTGGCGCGCGAGAGTCCAAGGTAGAAAAAGAAGTACTGCCCGATAGTCTGGAAGAGCGACAAGATAAAGATGGGCTTGATGTCGCGAGCCTGCGGAATGAGGGGATGGCGCTGAGCCGCGCTCATCCCAACGATAACCAGGGCACCGGCAAGCGTAAAGCGCAAACCTGCAAAGAGCAGCTGTGAGGCGCTATCGTGCGCGGGGATGCCAAAGAGCCCGTAACCGATCTTGATGCAGGGGAAAGCCGATCCCCAGAGCGCACAGCAGACGAGGCAGCCCAGGATGAGTCCGGGCAGGGTGGCGAGATACGGCTTGCGGCTTTCCATTATGTCCTTCTCCTATACGCGCAAAGCAAAAAAGAACCCGCCACCGGGCGTGCCGGTGGCGGGTGTTGTTACCCGAGGGGATTGTACCCGATGGGGAAGCTTTAAGCGAAGTAGGCTACGCCGCTCTCAAAGATCGGCATGAACTTATCGCCGGGGACATGTTCGGGCACGTTGCGGTACAGGTTGTCGCCGCGACGCTCGGCATGGCCCATCTTGCCCAGGACGCGGCCGTCGGGGCTCGTGATGCCCTCGATGGCGAGTGCGGAGCCGTTGGGGTTGACGGAAAGATCCATGCTGGGCTTGGCGTCTTCGCCCACGTACTGCGTGGCGACCTGGCCGTTGGCGATGAGCTGGGCGAGCACCTCGTCGTTGGCGACAAAGCGGCCCTCGCCGTGGCTGATGGCGACGGTGTAGGGGTCATCTAGGCTGCACTGCGACAGCCACGGGGACAAGTTGGACGAGATGCGGGTGCGCACCAGACGGCTCTGGTGGCGGCCGATGGTGTTGAACGTCAACGTGGGCGCATCGGGTGTGGCGTCGACGATGTCGCCGTAGGGCACCAGGCCGAGCTTGATCAGGGCCTGGAAGCCGTTGCAGATGCCCAGCATCAGGCCATCGCGGGCCTTGAGCAGGTCGCGGACTGCCTCGGTGACCTCGGGAGCGCGGAAGAACGCCGTGATGAACTTGGCGGAGCCGTCGGGCTCGTCGCCGCCCGAGAAGCCGCCGGGGATCATGACGATCTGGCTTGCACGGATGTGGCGGGCAAGCTCGTGGGTGCTCTCGGCGACGGCCTCGGGCGTGAGGTTGTTGATCACGAAGGTGTCGGCTTCGGCACCGGCTGCGCGGAAGGCACGTGCGCTGTCGTACTCACAGTTGTTGCCGGGGAACACGGGGATGATCACGCGCGGACGGGCGATCTTGGCGCCGCTGTACACGTGGATGTCCTTGGCACGGAAGTCGATGGTCTCGACCTCGGGGGTCTCGTCGGCGCTGCGGTAGGCAAAGACGCCCTCGATGCCGCTCTCCCAGGCCTCCTGGAGCTCGGAGAGCTCGATGACCTCGGAGCCGGTGTCGATGACATAGCCCTCGACGGTGGTGCCCAGGGGCTCGACGACAACGCCGTCGGCGACCTCGGGCAGCTCGGCATCCTCGGCGAGCTCGACGATAAAGCTGCCGTAGAGTGGGGTGAAGAGGCTCTCTACGTCTACATCATCGGCAAGCTCGATGCCGATCTGGTTACCGACGCACATCTTAAAGAGGCTCTCGGCGCCGCAGCCGTAGCCGGGCGTGGAGATGGCCAGGGCGTTGCCGGTAGCAGTGAGCGCCTCGACGGCGTCAAACGCGGCGAGCAGCTGCTGAGCGTCGGGACGGTAGTCCTCGCCATAGGTAGCGGGGGCGATGCGGACGACGCGGTGCGTGAGGCCCTTGAACTCGGGCGAGACGGCACGGGCGGCTCTGCCCACGGCGACGGCGAAGCTGATCAGGGTCGGCGGAACGTTGAGCTCGCCGGCCTCGTCCTCAAACGAGCCGCTCATGGAGTCCTTGCCACCGATGGCGCCGGCACCCAGGTCGACTTGGGCCATGAGGGCGCCCAAGACGGCTGCCGTGGGCTTGCCCCAGCGCTCGGCCTCGGTGCGCAGACGCTCGAAGTACTCCTGGAAGGAGAGATAGGCGCGCTTGTGCTCAAAGCCGGCAGCCACGAGCTTGGCGATGGACTCGACCACGGACAGGTAGGCGCCCGCAAACTGGTCGGCCTCCATCAGATAGGGGTTGAAGCCCCATGCCATGGCACTCGCCGTGGTGGTCTCGCCGTCCACGGGGAACTTGGCGACCATGGCCGAGCTGGGGGTGAGCTGCGTCTTGCCGCCAAAGGGCATGAGCACGGTCGCGGCGCCGATGGTGGAGTCGAAGCGCTCGGAAAGGCCCTTGTTGGAAGCGACGTTGAGGTCGGTGACAAGCGAGGTCATGCGCTCGGCAAGCGTGGTGCCGGCCCAGCTGGGCTGCCACACGCTGCGGGCGCATACGTGGGCGATCTGGTGCTTGGGCGCGCCGTTGGAGTTGAGGAACTCGCGGGATAGGTCGACGATGGCGACACCGTTCCAGGCCATGCGCATGCGCGGCTCGGCGGTAACCTCGGCGATAACGGTCGCCTCGAGGTTCTCCTCGGCGGCGTAGCCCATGAACTCCTCGACGTCACCGTCGGCGACGGCGCAGGCCATACGCTCCTGGGACTCGGAGATAGCGAGCTCGGTGCCGTCCAGGCCGTCGTACTTCTTGGTCACGGTATCAAGGTCGACATACAGGCCGTCGGCAAGCTCGCCCACGGCGACCGAGACACCGCCGGCGCCAAAGTCGTTGCAGCGCTTGATCAGACGGCAGGCATCGCCGCGGCGGAACAGGCGCTGCAGCTTGCGCTCGACCGGGGCGTTGCCCTTCTGGACCTCGGCACCCGAGGTCTCGATGGACTCGGTGTTCTGGGTCTTGGAGGAGCCGGTGGCGCCACCGATGCCATCGCGGCCGGTGCGGCCGCCCAGCAGGATGATCTTGTCGGTGGGGGCGGGGCACTCGCGACGAACGTGGTTTGCCGGGGTAGCGCCCACGACGGCGCCAACCTCCATGCGCTTGGCCACGTAACCGGGGTGATAGAGTTCGTTGACCTGACCGGTGGCAAGGCCGATCTGGTTGCCGTAGCTGGAGTAGCCGGCGGCGGCAGTGGTCACGAGCTTGCGCTGCGGCAGCTTGCCCTCGAGCGTCTCGGAAACCGGGACGGTGGGGTCGCCGGCACCGGTGACGCGCATGGCCTGATACACATAGCTGCGGCCCGAGAGCGGGTCACGGATAGCGCCGCCCACGCAGGTGGCGGCACCGCCGAAGGGCTCGATCTCGGTCGGGTGGTTGTGGGTCTCGTTCTTAAAGAGGAACAGCCAGTCCTGGTCCTCGCCATCGACATCGACCTTCACCTTGACGGTGCAGGCGTTGATCTCCTCGGACTCATCGACATCGGTCATTACGCCGGTCTTCTTAAGGTACTTAGCGCCGATGGTGCCCATGTCCATGAGGCAGACGGGCTTGGCGTCGCGGCCGAGTTCGTGGCGCATCTCCATGTAGCGGTCGAAGGCCTGCTGCACCACGGCGTCGTCGATCGTCACGTCATCCAGGACGGTGCCGAAGGTGGTGTGGCGGCAGTGGTCGGACCAATAAGTGTCGATCACGCGGATCTCGGTGATGGTGGGGTCGCGGTCCTCATCGCGGAAGTACTGCTGGCAGAAGGCGATGTCCGCCTCGTCCATGGCAAGGCCGCGCTCGGAAATAAAGGCGGCAAGGCCGGCCTCGTCGAGCTCGCGGAAGCCGTCGAGCACCTCGACGGGCTGGGGCTCGGGGGTCTCCATGTACAGCGTCTCGGGCAGGTCGAGCGAGGCGATGCGCGCCTCGACGGGGTTCACCACGTAGTGCTTGATGGCATCGATGGCGGCTTCGTCCAGAGCGCCCGAGATCATATAGACCTTGGCGGAGCGCACGGCGGGGCGCTCGCCCTGGCTGATGAGCTGCACGCACTCGCTGGCGGAGTCGGCGCGCTGGTCAAACTGGCCAGGCAGGAATTCGACGGCAAAGACGGCGCCATCGCTTGCGGGGAGCTCGTCGTAGGTCACATCGACCTGGGGCTCGCTAAAGACGGTCGGCACGCAGGAGCGGAAAAGCTCCTCGTCGATGCCCTCGACGTCGTAGCGGTTGATGATCCTCAGGGCCTCGATGCCCTTGATGCCGAGAATTTCGGTCAGCTCGCCCTTGAGCTGCTGAGCCTCGACGTCGAACCCGGGTTTCTTCTCCACGTAGATACGAGAGACCATTGGTTCCTGCCTTCCTGATCGGTTGGGCGTACGGTACGGTATGCGGCAGCGGTCGGTTTACGGGGCAAGCCTCGCGGTCGCCTTGAGCCACATGTTTGTAAACCTCACTATGATACGACAGCTCGCGGCGCGTTGAGGACGGCGAGGGTGCTACAGTGAAGCGCAAACAAGAGAAAGGCATCACATGGCATTCGTTTCGCTCGCCATCATCGCACTCGTGGCCTTTGCGAGTCCTTTTATCGCCTCGGCGATTCCCGGAAAACCTGTTCCCGAGACGGTCTTTTTGCTCGTGCTCGGCGCGGTGCTGGGACCCCATATGCTCGGCGTCATCCATGTAGATGCTGAGGTCTCGCTTGTGTCCGAGCTGGGCCTGGCCTTTTTGTTCCTGCTTGCCGGCTTTGAGATCGACCCCAAGAGCATCACGGGCGTCGAGGGGCGCTACGGCTTGGCGACGTGGGCCGTCACGTTTGGTATCGCCTGGCTTGCCGTGCGCTTTACCCCGTGGTTCTCGGTCAGTCATTTCGACGGTATCGCCGTGACGCTTGCCCTCACTTCGACGGCGCTCGGCACGCTCGTGCCCATCATGCGTGAGCGCTCGCTCACTGGCACGCGTGTGGGCGACTCGATTCTCGCGTATGGCACCTGGGGTGAGCTCGGCCCTGTGCTCGCCATGTCGGTGCTGCTGTCTGCCCGCACTGGCATCCAAACGCTCGTAATCCTTGGCTTGTTTGCGGTGGTTTGCGTGTTGCTGGCTGTGGTCCCAAGCCGCTCCAAGCGTGTCGGCAGCCGCTTCTTTGCGTTTGTCGAGGAACGCGCCGATACCACGTCGCAGACCTTCGTGCGCCTGACGGTGCTCATCCTGGTCACACTCGTGGCGTTCTCGGCCGTCTTTGATCTCGACATCGTGTTGGGTTCTTTTGCCGCCGGCTTTGTCTTGCGCTATATCATCCCCGAGGGCAACCATACGCTCGAGACCAAGCTCGATGGCCTGGCCTACGGCTTTTTGATTCCGGTATTCTTTACCGTATCGGGCGCAAAGATCGATCTGACGGCCGTGGCGTCGCGCCCGGGTCTGCTCGTGGGCTTTATCGTGGCGTTGTTGATTATTCGTGCCGTGCCCATTCTTATTTCTATGAGCATTTGTCCTGCGACGCGCGATGTGTCGGCGTATGGTCGCATTACCGTGGCCCTGTACTGCACCACGGCCCTGCCGATCATCGTTGCCGTGACAAGCGTTGCCGTCAACGCGGGCGCGCTGTCGCAAGATATTGCGTCGGTCATGGTTGCTGCCGGTGCCATCACGGTGTTCTTGATGCCGTTGCTCGCGCAGCTCTTCTACCGCGTGGTCGACGCCGCGCCGGTCGCCGCCGTGGCAGAAGTTGCCGAGCATCCATCCGATGCGCTCGACATCCTGCGCGCCCATCACGATTTGGCGAGCCTGCTCGCACGTGAGCACGAGCTGCTGACTTCGCATGGCCATGGTCGCGTATTCGAGGGCTTGCCTACGCTCGATACGATTGCCGAGCGTCTTTCCGCCGAGGCGGCGAGCGGCCACATCGATGCCCGCATCGTGGACGCGGCGCATCTTCTTGCCGATAAGACCTATGGTGATGAGGTCGACCCGTCCGAGCTGACCCCGCGCGAGCGTCGCCGCCTGGAGCGCGCCAAGCTCGCCGTGCGCGAATACCGCCGCCGCATGTTGGAGCTCTATGCAAGAGAAGAAGCCGAGGACGACGACGGCAAGTAGTCGATACTCTCTCGGGGAAGCCGCGTCCCGCTTTGAAGGCTCGGAACGGGATGTGGTTTCCGAAACGGGGGCCGTTGGGAAACTGTGTCCCGGAATGGGCGCTCAGAGTGGGATGCAGTTTCCGCGAGAGACCCGTTGCGGAAACGGTATCCCAGAATCGGCGTTCAAGACGGGGCGCTCTTTCCGAAACATGGCCCTGAGGGAAGCTGCGTCCCGGTCTGAGTCGGGACTGCGGGACACAGCTTCCCTTTCAAACAGAAGAAGGCGCGCTGCCTACAGTTGATGCAGACGGCGCGCCTTCTTTGTTGGACTATGTTGAGGCTGGGAGCTGAGGCTTGTGGTCCCTTAAGAGCGGGCGGCTCCGTCGACGGGGAGCACGGCGCCCGTGACGTAGGAGGACATGTCGCTCGCCAGGAAAACAAAGGCGTTGGCGACATCCTCGGGCTCGCCCATGCGACCCAGCGGAATGGTGGCGACGATGGGCTTAATAACCTCTTCGGGCAGGTTGGCGACCATATCGGTCTTGGTTACGCCAGGCGCGACGGCGTTGACGCGGATGCCCATGGGGGCGAGCTCGCGCGAGAGCGACTGGACCATACCGTTGACGGCAAACTTGGACGTGGGATAGCCAACGCCGGAGGGCTGACCGTACTTGGCGACCATCGAACTCGTGGTGGTGATGGTGCCGCCATGACCTGCCTCGGTCATGATCTTGGCGGCTGCCTGGTGGCCATTAAAGACGGCGACGACGTTGAGGTCCATAACCTTAGCGAACTCCTCGGCCGTGTAGTCCAAAAGGGGTGAGCGCTGGGAGATGCCGGCATTGTTGACGACTGTATCCAAACCGCCCATATCGGCTGCAGCCTGGGTAAAGGCCTCGGTCACGGCCTCGAGCGAGGTGAGGTCGCAGGAGCGGCCCCAGACCTTGGCGTCGGGATAGGCGGCCGCCAACTTCTCAACGGCCGCGTCGGCAGTCTCCTGGCGTGAGCCAAAGACGGTGACGGCAGCGCCTTCCTCGATAAAACGGCAGGCGATCGCATAGCCGATACCGCGCGTGCCTCCGGTGATGATTGCTTTCTTGCCCTCGAGCAACATGGTGCTTCCTCTCATCGCGGGCGGACATACGCAGCTCAGCGTAGCGGTAGCCGGAATCGGCCGCGTTTGCATATCGGTGAACGGTAGCCCGCGTTACCGATGAGCGGCTCGCGCAAATATGCTCTGCCGTTGTGCTTACGGCAGGTGACAAAAGAGCTCCCGTCCTACATCGGACGGGAGCCCTCAAGGCGCGTATTGCTAGGCGAGCGTTGGGCTAGTTCGCCATAACGCCTTCGGTCCAGGCCTCAACGTCCTCGATGCGCAGGACGTTGGCGACCTCGGCCACGCAGTCGACGCTGGCAAGTTCGGCGGCGGCAGCCTGGACGTCCTTCTCGAGTGCGCGGTGCGTCAAGAAGATGACCGAGCAGGCATCGCTGACGCCCGACTTGCCGTCCTCGACCTGGTTGATGAGCGAGATCGAGATGTTGTGCTTGGCAAAGATGTCGACCGTCTCGGACAGGGCACCTACGCGGTCGGCGACCTTCAGGCGCACATAGTACTTGGTCTGGAGTTCGTCCATGGGCTTAAAGGCGAGGTTGTGACCGTAGGGCTCAATCTCGGGCAGCGGAGCCACGCCGCGGCTGATCTGCTCGGAGAGCGATAGGATATCGCCCACGACGGCGCTCGCGGTGGGGAAGGAGCCTGCGCCAGCGCCGTAGAACATGGTCTCGCCCACGGCGTCACCCACCACGTAGACGGCGTTCATGGCGCCGTTGACCTTGGCGAGCATATGGTCTGCCGGGATGAGCGTGGGATGCACGCGGACGTCGACGCCGGCGTCGGTGTTGCGTGCGATGCCCAGCAGCTTGATGGTGTAGCCGAGCTCGCGGGCCTGGGCGATGTCCTCGGCGCCGATGGTACGGATACCCTGTTGGTAGACATCGTCGGTGGTCACGCGGGTGCCAAAGCCGATGGAAGCGAGGATTGCCGTCTTGCTGGCGGCGTCGAAGCCGTCGACGTCGGCGGACGGGTCGGCCTCGGCATAGCCCTTGGCCTGCGCGTCGGCAAGCACATCGGCGTAATCGGCGCCCTCGGCGTCCATGCGCGACAGGATATAGTTGGTGGTACCGTTGAGAATGCCGGCGATGGTCAGGATCTTGTTGCCCACCAGGTCGTGCTCGAGCGTGCTGACAATGGGGATGCCACCGCCGCAGCTGGCCTCGCACTTAATCTGCACGCCGCACGCGCGCGCCTTCTCGGCGAGCGTCTCGACATGACGGCCCAGCAGGGCCTTGTTGGCAGAGACGACATGCTTGCCGTTCTCGAAGGCGGTGGTGAAGATTTCGGTCGCGGGGTGCTCGCCGCCGATGAGCTCGACGACGATATCGACGGCGGGGTCGGTGACGACGTCGTGCCAGTCGCTCGTAAAGGCCTCGCGCTCAATACCGGCGGCTTCGGCCTGCTCCCAGGCAAGCGCGCAGGCGCGGGTCAGCTTAAGGTCGATGCCGTAGGCTGCCAGGTACTCATCGTGGTGGCTCTTGATCAGACGGGCCACGCCGCCGCCGACGGTTCCCAGACCGATGAGGCCGACGTTCACGGTGCGCAGGGGTTCGCTCATAGATAGCTCCTTCGTGCATCTTATGGATGGATTAACCGCTTAAAGGTTGAGTGCATTCTAGCGTGAACCGAGGGCGCGTGCTCGCCAGGCAACAGGAGTCGCACAAAACGGCACCCCCGAAACGCTGCGGAAACATTGGAAACACGCTCGCTACAAACGAACTTCCGTAACAAACTGTCAACGTTTGCACCATAAGGTTTGCCCTGTGCGACTGGGGCATACAGGCGCTCGTCGGCGTGGAATGACGAGGGCCAGGTCGAAAAGCCTGCTACGGCCTATGTGATCCAGGACGGCAAGTACATCGCTTCCTAAGTGCGCATAAAGCACGACCGGTGAGGCTGTTTTATTCAGGGCAGGGACGCCTGTAACAGAATGGAAACATTACTTTTACATAATAAAGTGGCTAAACTGCATAAAGCAATGAAAATACGCAGGAATATGGATAAATGAACAAATCCAAAGAAAAGTTGAAATAATCGCCACTTTTCTTAACTAAAGCGTCTACTATTTTGCGAACGCCGAACACGGCGAAGGATGGCCTGTCGGGTAACCGAAACCCGACGAGATTTGAGAGGAGAGCCGCATGTCGAGCCTCACCGGTAAGTCATTGAACCCTGTTATGAATCGCAGGAGCGTTATCGCGAGCGCAGCAGGTCTGGGGGCGATGTCCATTCTAGCTGGCTGCTCCTCCAACGGCGGCGATAGCGGTTCCGCCTCGAGCGACGCTTCGTTTAAGATCGGTACCATCGGCCCGCTGACCGGTGCAAATGCCTCCTATGGCAAGTCCGTTACTCAGGCCGTCGAGCTTGGCTGCAAAGATTTCTCCACCAAGGAACTTCCGCTTGCCAGCAAGGCCGAGGACGACCAGGCCGACGGCGAGAAGGCCGTCAACGCCTTTAATAATCTTCTGGACTGGGGTATGCAGGCCCTCGTCGGCCCGACCACCACGGGCGCATCGGTTGCCGTTGCCGCCGAGTGCGGCAAGGACCCCGAGACGTTCATGATCACCCCGTCCGCGTCTTCCGAGGACGTCACCAAGGGCAAGGATTGCGTCTTCCAGGTTTGCTTTACCGACCCCAACCAGGGCGTCAACGCTGCCAAGTTCCTGGCCGAGAAGTATGCGGACGAGAAGTTCGTGCTCTTCTATAACTCCGGCGACGCCTATTCTTCGGGCATTGCCGATGCCTTTAAGGCCCAGGCCGCTGAGTCCAAGCTCGAGATCGTTGACGAGGAAACCTTTAAGGACGACTCTTCCACGAGCTTCACCAACCAGCTCACCAAGGCCAAGCAGGCCGGCGCCACCATGATCTTCGCGCCGATCTACTACACGCCGGCGTCTGTCCTGCTCAAGAACGCTAAGGACATGGGCTACGACGTCAAGATGATGGGCTGCGACGGCATGGACGGCATCCTGGGTGTGGAGGGCTTCGACACCTCCCTTGCCGAGGGCCTGCTGCTCATGACCCCGTTCTCTGCCGACGACGAGAAGAACGCCGACTTCGTCAACGCTTACAAGGATAAGTACGGCGATACCCCCGACCAGTTCGCAGCCGACGCCTACGACGGCGTGCACGCGGTGGCCGAGGCCCTCAAGGAGGCCGGTCTTGGTGTCGACGCCGACCCGACCGAGGTCGCCGAGAAGCTGCCCAAGGCTATGCTCAAGATTACCGTTGACGGTCTGACCGGCAAGCTCACCTGGAACGATAAGGGCCAGGTCCAGAAGGAGCCCACGGCGTACGTCATCACCGACGGCAAGTACGTACAGGCCTAATAGGCCGCCTTACATAGAGCGGTTTTGATCCCAAGCAGGGGAGGTTTTGGCCTTCCCTGCTTGCTTGGTATCTAGGGACGATGTAACGTCCCTGTTTCATACATCAACTGGAAACCTATTCGAAAGGGGGATGTGGAACATGACGGTCTTTATCCAATACCTGGTCAACGGCCTGTCCATGGGCAGCGTCTACGCCATCATCGCGTTGGGCTACACCATGGTCTACGGTATCGCCAAGATGCTGAACTTCGCTCACGGCGACGTCATCATGGTCGGTGCCTATGTCTCGTTCTGCGCCACGTCGTATCTCGGCCTCCCGGGCTGGGCATCTGTAATTCTCTCTTGTGTGGTCTGTACCGTTCTCGGTGTTCTCATCGAGGGTCTGGCATACAAGCCGCTGCGTCAGGCGGGCCCGCTGGCCGTTCTGATCACGGCCATCGGCGTGTCCTACTTCCTGCAGAATGCCGCGCAGCTTCTGTGGGGCGCCACGCCCAAGAACTTCACTTCGCTCGTCACCTTCCAGGTGCCGGAGTTCTTGGCCAAGTTCAATGTAAGCGCAGTCTCGCTCGTCACCATCGTCGCCTGCCTGGTTATCATGGCCGGCCTGATGTTCTTTACAGGTAAGACCAAGATGGGCAAAGCCATGCGCGCCGTGTCCGAGGACAAGGCCGCCGCTCAGCTCATGGGCATCAACGTCAACCGCACTATTTCGATGACGTTTGCCATCGGCTCCGCCCTTGCCGCCATCGCCGGTGTGCTCCTGTGCTCCTACTCGCCGGTCCTGCAGCCCACCACGGGCGCCATGCCTGGCATCAAGGCCTTCGACGCTGCCGTTTTCGGCGGCATCGGCTCCATCCCCGGTGCCTTTGTCGGCGGCATTCTCATCGGCATCATCGAGGCGATGGCGCAGGCTTACATTTCCACGAGCCTTGCCAACTCCATCGTCTTTGGTGTTTTGATCATCGTCCTGCTCGTCAAGCCTGCCGGCCTCTTGGGCAAGTACGTCCCCGAGAAGGTGTAGGTGAGCGTTATGAAGTTTCTTAAAGACAAGCAGACGCGTCACGACTTTGTTACGTACGCCATGTGCATCGTGGCATTTGCCATCGTGTTCTTTATGCAGTCTAACCACATGATCCCGCGCATGATCGCCGGTCAGCTGGTTCCCATTACGGCCTACATCGTCATGGCCATCTCCCTCAACCTCGTCGTCGGCATCGCGGGCGACCTGTCGCTGGGCCACGCGGGCTTTATGAGCGTCGGCGCCTATACGGGCATCGTCACCGCGGTCGCCCTCGAGAGCGCCGTTCCCTCCGATCCGGTGCGCCTGATCATCAGCATCGTGGTCGGCGCTATCGCCGCTGCCGTCTTGGGCTTCTTGATTGGCATCCCGGTCCTGCGCCTGAGCGGCGACTATCTGGCCATCGTGACCCTGGCTTTTGGCGAGATCATCAAAGAGATTGTCACTTGCCTTATCGTGGGTGTCGACTCCCGCGG
Source organism: Collinsella sp. (assembly GCA_048342015.1). GTDB lineage: Bacteria > Actinomycetota > Coriobacteriia > Coriobacteriales > Coriobacteriaceae > Collinsella. Next base: position 37,727 of record DBGDFS010000028.1, read on the forward strand.
CCTGCACGTGATCTTTAACATCACGGGCAACTCTACGATCGACGACCTGCACCTGCTCGAGGACGGCACCGCCATCATCAAGGGCGCCCAGGGCGCCTCGGGCGTGTCGACGTACTCGACCTTCCTCGCCGGCGCCATCTTGGTTATGGTCGCGCTCGTGATTGTACTCAACCTGGTTCGCAGCCGTACCGGCCGTGCCATTATGGCCGTGCGCGATAACAAGATTGCAGCCGAGTCCGTAGGCATCTCCGTCACCGAGTACCGCATGATCGCCTTCGTGGTTTCCGCTGCCCTCGCCGGTGCTGCCGGAGCTCTCTTCGGCGGTAACTTCTCGCAGCTCTCCGCCACCAAGTTCGACTTCAACACGTCCATCCTCATCCTGGTGTTCGTGGTTCTGGGTGGTCTGGGCAATATGCGCGGCTCCGTCATCGCCGCGGCGTTGCTCACGGTGCTTCCCGAGCTGCTCCGTCAGTTCTCGGACTATCGCATGCTCATCTACGCCATCGTGCTGATCCTGGTCATGATCTTTACCAACAACCCGCAGCTCAAGGCGTTCTTCGCACGCATTAAGGACCGCCTTGCTTCCAAGAAGGAGGTGGCAGCCGATGCCCAGTAAGTTTGAGTTCAACAAGGGCAAGATGGTCCCGTATCCTTCTGGCGCCATCGTTCCCGACCGCGACCTGGGTCAGCGCCCGGCGCTCGAGTGCATCCACCTGGGCATTGAGTTCGGTGGTCTTAAGGCAGTCGACGACTTTAGCCTGACTATCGGCAAGACCGAGATCGCCGGTCTCATCGGCCCCAACGGCGCTGGCAAGACCACGGTCTTCAACCTGCTCACCAAGGTGTACCAGCCTACGCACGGCACCATCCTGCTCGACGGTGAGGACACTTCGGGCAAGTCGGTCTACCAGGTCAACCGCATGGGTATTGCCCGTACCTTCCAGAACATTCGCCTGTTCAACACCATGACGGTGGAGGACAACGTCAAGGTCGGCCTGCACAACCAGGAGCGCTACTCCGGTTTTGAGGGCGTGTTGCGCCTGCCGACGTATTGGAAACACGAGAAGGCCGCCCACGAGCGCGCCATGGAACTGCTGTCCATCTTTGATATGGAGCACCTGGCAAACGAGCAGGCCGGATCGCTGCCTTATGGTGCCCAGCGTCGCCTGGAGATCGTCCGCGCGCTTGCCACCAACCCCAAGCTACTGCTGCTTGACGAGCCTGCCGCCGGCATGAACCCGTCCGAGACCGCGGAGCTCATGGAGAACATCGTCAAGATTCGCGACACCTTTGGCATTGCCATCATGCTTATCGAGCATGATATGTCGCTCGTCATGAACATCTGCGAGGGCATCTGCGTGCTCAACTTTGGCAAGGTTATCGCCAAGGGTACGGCGGAGGAAATCCAGAACAACGATGCCGTTATCGAGGCGTATCTGGGTAAGCAGGATAAGGGGGAGAACTAAATGGCAGAGCCGATGCTTTCCGTCTACAACATCAACGTCTGGTACGGCGCCATCCACGCCATCAAGGACATCTCCTTTAACGTCAACGAGGGTGAGATCGTGGCCTTGATCGGTGCCAACGGCGCCGGTAAGTCCACGACGCTCAAGACCGTCTCGGGCCTGCTGCGCTCCAAGACCGGCTCCATCAAGTTTATGGGCGAGGACATTACCCATACGCCCGCTGATAAGCTGGTTGGTAAGGGCCTGGCTCAAGTTCCCGAGGGTCGTCGCGCCTTTTTGCAGATGACGGTTGAGGAGAACCTGGAGATGGGTGCCTATACGCAGCCCAAGTCCACGGTGGCTCCGGGCCTGGAGCGCGTCTACGAGCAGTTCCCGCGCCTGAAGGAACGTCGTCGCCAGGTCGCCGGTACCCTTTCAGGCGGCGAGCAGCAGATGCTCGTTATGGGCCGCGCCCTTATGAGTAACCCCAAGCTGCTCATGCTCGACGAGCCTTCCATGGGCTTGGCGCCGATTCTGATTGAGCAGATCTTCCAAATTGTCGAGGACCTGCACAAGGCCGGCACCACGGTGCTTCTGGTTGAGCAGAACGCGCAGATGGCGCTTTCCATCGCCACACGCGGTTACGTGCTCGAGACCGGCAAGATCACCATGACCGGCACCGGCCAAGAGCTGCTCCACGACGATAACGTTCGCAAGGCATATCTGGGCGGCTAGATAGTTACGGCGTTTTGCCAAACGCCGTAACCAGCCGACGCTGCAAGCCCGCCAGAGCGGCAATCTGCCTTTCAACTTCGGCGGCATGACCAGAAGGTCAATGCCGCCTTGTTTCAAGGCACCTTGCTCGCTCTGGCGGGCTTTCGCTGTCGTTGCCAAAACATCGGCGTTGTGGCAGATGCCAACGACTGCCCCCTTTATGTTGCGGTGAAATAGGGACTAAATGGGAGCCTCAGAGGCCAAAACAGTCCCTATTCCACCGCAACTTCATGGGGGCGTGCGACAATGCCCATCGGAAAACGTTTGCCATCTGGGGGTCTATCTATGCTGTACGAGTTTTGTGCCGAGAACTTTGAGCGGGTGCCGGCGGCTATCGATGCCGGTGCAAAGCGCATCGAGCTGTGCGACAACCTTGCCGTCGGTGGCACTACGCCCTCGGCTGGTGTTATCAGCGCTACGGTCAGCTATGCTCACGAGCATGACGCACGAGTGATGTGCATGATTCGCCCGCGTGGCGGTGACTTTCACTACAACCAGGACGAGCTGCGCATGATGGAGATGGACTTGGGTCTTGCCGTGAGCGCCGGCGCCGATGGCTTGGTCTTTGGCTGCTGCAAGCCTTGTGCCGGCGGCTGGGCGCTCGACGAGCTTACGTTGGGCGCCCTCGTGATGGCCGCGGGCTGCGCGACCGAGGAATGCAAGCGTGAACCCATCGACATCACCTTCCACATGGCCTTCGACCAGCTCTCGCCCGAGGCTCAGCTCGATGCCGTCGACACACTCGCCGACTGCGGTATCACGCGCATCCTGACGCATGGTGGCGCTGCCGGAACGCCGATCGAGGACAACCTGGAGCACCTGTCGCGTCTTATCGAGTATGCGGGCGACCGCCTGACCATCCTTCCCGGCGGCGGCATTTCCACGGTCAACCGCGATACCGTGGCGGCGGCACTGGGCGTCTCCGAGCTCCATGGCACCAAGATTGTGCCGCTGGAGGTGTAGCCCGTGGCACTTGTATTCGATGTCCAGCAGGCGAGCGGTAAGCCCGACGACAACCGGCGCCCTGGCACCGCGTGCCCCTTTTGCGACACGGAGGGGCTTGCCAACATCATCCAGCGCGATGGTGACTGCATCTGGCTCGAGAATAAGTTCAAGACATTGCGGGCCACACGTCAGACCGTATTGATCGAGTCTGCCAATCACGACGCCGACCTGGTGACCTATGAACCGGATGAGCTGCATCATGTGATGCGGTTTGCCCTGGGCTGTTGGCAGCAGATGATCGATTCCCAACAGTACTGCAGTGTGCTCATGTACAAGAACAAAGGCCCGCTTTCGGGCGGCAGCCTCGTCCATCCACACATGCAGATTGTGGGCTTGGAACAGGAGGACGGCTATGCGGCGCTGGCCTCAGCCAACTTTGAAGGCATCAGTGTCTGGCAACAGGGGAGAATCTCGGTCGACATCTCAACCGAACCGATCATGGGGTTCTTTGAGATCAACGTTTCAGCCCCGCAGGGAATCGCTGCCAGCGATGACACGAGAGACCAAGCCGAGGCGGATCTCTTCGCCGATGCGATCCAGGTAGCTCTGCGCTATATCCTGAACGAGCACCACGGTGGTCGCGCAGAGTCGTACAACCTGTTCTTCTATCACCTGGGCGGTCGGACCATTGCCAAGGCGCTGCCACGTTGGGTGGTTTCGCCCTACTTTGTCGGCTATCGTTTGGCCCAGGTCAATGCTGAGACAACGCTCGATATCGATGCTGAGCGCCTGCGTGCGCATCTGGAAACGCTCGTATAGCAAGACTAACACCCGCGTAATGCGGACAGTCTAGCGTGCCATGGCGTCGCGGCCGGCTTCGACGCGCTTGCGCTGGGCGGCGCGCTCCTCGCCGGTCAGACGCTCAAAGAGATGCCCGATAAGCGAGGCGAGTACCTGCTGAAACAGCGTTCCGCACATGACGGGAAACACGACTTCGCCCGGAAAGTACTGCGTGGCGATGACGGCGCCCGAAGAGATGTTACGCATGCCGCAGGTAAAGCACATGGTGGTCGTCTCGCTATATGGCAGATGCAGCGTATGGGCGACCAGAAAACCGACGACAAAGCCACTGATGGCGAAGACCAAAATAAAGAGGGCGACTTCCAAGCGCACCGCGTTCATGTGCAGCACGTACTCGCTCATGGCGGTGGAGTTGGAGGCGATAACGCCCATCATCATGAATTTGCAGGCGGGCGAGAGCACGGGGGAGAGTTTTTCGTGCCCCCATCCGCGCGTGAGCTCGTTGATCACGATGCCGAGCACGGCGGGGATGGCGATCATAAAGGCCATGTCTTGCATCATGCTCGGCACATCGATCGAGACGGTGGCGCCCAGCAGGAGCTTGAGCGTGAGCGGAATCGTCACAGGGGAGATAACCGAGGACGTCAGGATGATGGTGAGCGCGAGCGGGCCGTTGCCGCCGAACATGCTAATCCACATAAAGGCAGTGACCGCCACGGGTACGCAGTACTCGAGCACGATGCCGCAGACAAGGTTGGGATTGGAGCCAAAGAATAACGATCCCATGGCATAGGCCACGATGGGAATAAGCGCCGCCGAGACGAGCAGTGCCAAAATCAGGTGCAGGGGACGGCGGAACACCTCGGCTACCTGGTGGAAGGTGTTGCTGAGCGCACCCTGAAACGTCATAAAGGCGAAGAGGGCGGGAACAATGGGCTTGAGCACGCCAATCTGCTGGGGAAAGAGCACGCCGAGCGCCACGCAAATCGGAACGATGACCTGCATATGCCCCGCGAGGAACTTTCCCAGTCCAGTCCATTGCTTCATATGTCCCGTGACTCCCTTTATCCGCGAACTCGTTTGTATGGATATGCTAGACGCTCGTATGCGTCCGTGCGGCTGAAACGCTCGATTATTTCGAGGCTATTACCGGCATCGTTTACCGAAACCGCGGCGTGCTGCGGCGATTTGCGTCCGCGCCGCACGGTATAATAAATCCGTTCAACAGATCTGCCTGCCGAAGCGGGCATACACAGAGGACTCATCGCTATGAACCGTGAGAGGTATCGCGGCGACCTGCCCCTATCGGGGGTGGGCGCCTATGTCATCGCTTAAGACGACGCATCGCTGGGCGGTCGCTCAGCAAAACCCCGAGCTCGAAAAGGAGCTTTCGGCTGGTCTGGGCATTCCCGGGCTGGTGGCGCGCATTATGGTCGCGCACGGCATTGGCTCCATCAAAGAGGGCCAATTGTTTTTGACGCCTTCGCTCGATCGCGACTGGGCCGATCCACTCATTATCCCGGGCATGTCGGTCGTTGCCGACCGCGTCGAGCGTGCTATTCGCAACCACGAGCACATTGCAGTCTTTGGCGATTTTGACGTCGACGGTATTACGTCGACCTGCCTGTTGACCGAGGCGCTGCGCACGTTTGGCGCCGATGTCACGCCGTTTATTCCGCATCGCTTTGATGAGGGCTACGGTCTTTCGCGCGCGGCACTCGACCGCGTTAACGAGCTCGCTCGCCCCCAGCTGATCGTGACCGTCGATAACGGCATTGCCGCCAAGGAAGAGGTTTCCTATTTGGAGGACCTGGGGATCGATTTGGTGGTCACGGACCATCACGAGCCCTCCGACCAGGTGCCGCAGGGTGTGCCCCTGACCGACCCCAAGCTCGAGGACGAGGGCCCCTCGCGCGAGCTTGCCGGTGCTGGTGTGGCGCTCAAGCTGGTGCAAGTCCTGGGTGAGCGCCTGGGCAAGCCGTCGTATTGGCGTTCGCTAATCGAGGTCGCGGCGCTGGGCACCGTGTCCGACATGATGCCGCTCACGCCCGAGAACCGCGCGCTGGTTGCCGAGGGCATCCAGCAGATGCGCGTAACCGCTCGCCCCGGCTATATCGCGCTTGCCGCGCTTGCCAAGGCGGACCTTTCGAGCATTACGGCGGATGGCCTGTCATTCTCGCTCATTCCCCGCTTAAACGCTGCCGGCCGCATGGCCGATCCCAAGCTGGCGCTCGACCTGCTGCTTGCCCGCAATCCCATCGAAGCAAGCGCGCTGGCGGCTGAGCTCGAGGAAATCAACCGCCAGCGCCGTGAGATCGAGGCGGAGCTCACGCGCGATGCCATGGCAAAGGTCGAGGAGACCTATGACGGCGGGCGCGCGATCGTTGTGGGCGGCGAAGGCTGGCACGAGGGCGTCAAGGGCATCGTGGCAAGCCGTCTGACCAACCGCTATCACGTGCCGGCGCTGCTGTTCTCGATCGAGGACGGTATCGCGCGCGGCTCTGGTCGCTCGGTGGGCAAAGTTAACCTGTTTGACGCCGTCGAGCGCTGTTCCGACCTGCTGATTCGTCGCGGCGGACATGCCGGTGCGGTGGGTGTGACCATCGAGGCATCCAAGCTCGATGAATTCCGTCGTCGCCTTTCCGCCGTGCTATCGGAGATTCCCGCTGAGGACTTTGAAGACATCGACGAGGTTGCCGCCACGGTCGACCTTTCCGAGCTGAATATCGAGACTATAGAGCAGATTTCCCGTCTTGAGCCGTTTGGCCAGGGCAACAAGGTGCCGCTGCTGGCCGCCGAGGGCGTGACGATGTGCGATCGCGCCGTGGTGGGCAAAACCGGCGAGCACATGCGCTTTGTGGCGACCGATGGCGCCGCGAGCGTGCCGGCCATCATGTTCCGCGTGCCGCAAATCGATAAGCTCATCAACTGCGATAGCGCTGTCGACTTGGTGTTCGAGGCCGTTGCCGAGCATTGGCAGGGGCGTGTGAAGCCCAAGCTCATGATCAAGGATGTTCTGGTCCGCGATACCACGCTGCCCGGCGTCGACGATCCGGCATGCGAGCTTCGTCGTGGCGTGCAGCCGGCGGATTCTGGCCTGCGCCTGGAGTCGCGCAAGCGCGAGACGCTCGCCCAGCTTTCCTATACCGAGCTCACGCGCTCGCTTATCCATAGCTTTATCGGCTCGAACCAGCCGCACCGCGCGCAGGTCGAGGCGCTCGATGCCCTGGCCGATCACCAAAGTGTTCTGGCCGTTATGGGAACGGGGCGCGGCAAGTCGCTCATCTTCCATGTACATGCCGCGCGTGAGGCGGTGCTTCGCGGACGTGCGAGCATCTTTGTCTATCCGCTGCGTGCGCTTGTTGCCGACCAGGCCTATCACCTCTCGTCGACGATGGCATCGCTTGGCATTGGCGTTGGCGTGCTGACCGGCGAGACCGTGGAGGCGGCGCGCGATGACGTGTTTGCCGGCTTGGCTTCGGGCCGTACCGGCATCGTGCTCACGACGCCCGAGTTCCTGTCCATTCACCGCGACCGCTTTGCGCGTTCGGGGCGCATCGGTTTTGTCGTTATCGATGAGGCACACCATGCCGGTCTTGCCAAAGGCGGCGACCGGAGCGCCTACCTCGACATGCCCGATATTCTCAAAGCCCTGGGCGACCCCGTTGTCATGGCGGCAACGGCTACCGCGACGGCCCCGGTCGTGGCGGAGCTTGCTCGTGTATTGCCGATTACCAGGACGGTGGTCGACGAGACCGTTCGCGAGAACCTGCAACTCGAGGACGACCGTGACCTTGCGAGCCGCGAAAATCGCCTGGTGTCAATCGTGGCGACGGGGGAGAAGACCGTCATCTACGTCAACTCGCGCGACCAGTCCGTGGCGCTTGCCAAGACGTTGCGCAAACGCGTGCCCGACTGCGCGACCCATATTGCGTTCTATAACGCCGGGCTTGCGCGCTCCGATCGCCGCCGTGTCGAGGAAGCGTTTCGCGACGGAAGCCTCAGTTGCATCGTTTCGACCTCTGCCTTCGGTGAGGGCGTCAACCTGCCCGATATCCGTCATGTCGTGCTCTACCACATGCCGTTTGGTGCGATTGAGTTTAACCAGATGAGTGGCCGTGCCGGCCGCGATGGACAGCCCGCCGTGATTCACCTGCTCTATTCGTCGCGTGACGCTCGTATTAATGAGCGCCTGCTCGATTGTTACGCGCCCGAGCGCGATGAGCTTGTCACTCTCTATCGAGCGCTGCAGACCATGTGGCGCTCCAACCGTGGCAAGACGGGGGACGATTCATTCTGCGCAAGCGATATCGACATTGCGCAGATGTGTCTTGCCATCGATGCTCGCACGCCGGTCGACGAGCGCTCGGTGGAAAGCGGCTTGGGAATCTTCGAAGAGCTTGGTTTTTGTCGCGTTTCGGGGTTTGACGACACCCGTCGCATCGCGATGGCCGAAAACCCCGGCCGCGTGCAATTGAGCAGGTCAATTCGCTATTTGGAGGGCTTGCGCTCGCGCATGGAGTTCTCGGCTTTCCGGAGTTGGGCGCTCGATTCGTGCGCTTCTGATATGCTAGCCAAAGTTAACCGCCCGATCGTACCGCGGGCCTAGGGGAAGGGGACCTCGATGGATGCCGCAGCCCGTACCGCCCATGATTCCACCCTCCAGCCGTTTTCGGAGATGGAGCACTATAAGCATGCCGATGAGCTGCCGCCCGAGATTATGGCGGACAGCTACGACAAGCTGGAGCGCTTGTGCCTCAAATATATGAATGAGGACGACTTCTCCAAGGTGGAGCAAGCCTACTGCTTTGCCGCCGAGAAACACTGTAACCAAAAGCGCCGCTCGGGTGAGATGTACATTAACCATCCCGTCGAGGTTGCCATCATTTTGGCCGATCTCAAGATGGATTGTGACGTGGTGTGCGCCGCGCTGTTGCACGATACCGTCGAGGACACCGAGACCTCGCTCACCGATGTTTCCGGCCTGTTTGGCGATACGGTGGCCGAGCTCGTCGATGGCGTGACCAAGCTCACCAACATCGAAGTCGACAGCATGGACGAGAAGCAGGCGCTCACGCTGCGCAAGATGTTCCTCGCCATGTCCAAGGACATTCGCGTCATCATCGTTAAACTTGCCGACCGTCTGCACAACATGCGAACGCTGGCAGCCCTGCGCGAGGATCGTCGCCTGTTTAAGGCTCGCGAGACCATGGACGTGTACGCGCCCTTGGCCGACCGCCTGGGCATGAGCTCTATTAAGTGGGAGCTCGAGGACCTGTCCTTCTTCTACCTGGAGCCCGATGCCTACCAGCGCATCGCGCGCATGGTGGCTGAGTCGCGCGAGGTCCGCGAGCGCTACCTTGCCGAGACCATCAAGACGCTTACCGATGAGCTCAACCGCATTGGTCTGGAGGACTTCCAGATCAACGGCCGCTCCAAGCACTATTGGTCCATCTACCAAAAGATGAAGCGCAAGGGCAAGGAGTTCTCCGAGATCTACGACCTGGTGGCGCTGCGCGTAATTACCCATTCGGTGCGCGATTGCTACTCCACGCTCGGTGCGGTGCATACGCTGTGGCACCCCATGCCTGGTCGCTTTAAAGACTATATCGCCATGCCCAAGGTCAATAACTACCAGTCGCTCCACACGACGGTCATCGGCCCTACGGCTCGTCCGCTCGAGATTCAGATTCGAACCTACGAGATGCATGAGCAGGCCGAGTACGGCATTGCCGCCCACTGGCTCTATAAGAAGTCGGGCGGATCGTCTGCTTCCAAGACCAATGACGCTCAACGTTTGGACGACCAGATCAACTGGCTCAAGCATTCGCTCGATTGGGCGGCTTCCGACGAGATTACCGATGCCAAGGAATACCTGCACTCGCTGAAGGTCGATCTGTTCGATCAGGAGATCTTTGTCTTCACGCCCAAAGGCGAGGTCATGGCGCTTCGTGCTGGCTCCACGCCGCTCGACTTTGCCTATGCCGTTCATACCGAGGTGGGAAACCATTGCGTCGGCGCCAAAATCAACGGTGCGGTGGCTCCGCTCACGCACGAGATCAAGACGGGCGACCGCGTTGAAATCCTGACTAACAAGAGTTCCAAGCCGTCGCGCGATTGGCTCAAGATCGTTAAGACACCTTCCGCCAAGTCAAAGATCCGCCGCTATTTTGCCGCTGCGACCAAGGACGACGACGCTGCCGCCGGTCGCGATATGCTGGCCAAGGACCTGCGTAAGCGTGGCTATGGCATTTCTACGCCGCGTTCGACGCGTGCACTCAACGCCGTGGCGGAGCAGTTTAACTTCAAGCAGCTCGAGGACCTGTTTGCCGCCGTCGGCGCCGGCAAGGTTGCCCCGCGCGCTGTGGGCAATAAGGTCGAGCAAATCTTGGACCCCAAGCCCGAGGAACAGCTCACCAAGGCCGAGGCTATCGCCGAGGTCGTGAAGCAGCCCGCTCGCGGCTCCAACCGCAAGCCGCAAAAGCGCGGCAAGAGCGCCAGTAACGGCATTATCGTCAAGGGCGAGAGCAACAGCGGCCTGCTGGTCCGTCTGGCTCATTGCTGCAACCCCGTGACGGGCGACGACATCGTTGGCTTCATCACGCGCGGTCGTGGCGTTTCGGTGCATCGCGCCAACTGCCCCAACGTCAAGGGCCTTATGGAACATCCTGAGCGCATGATTGACGTAGAGTGGGATGGTGCTGCCGATACGCTTTTCCAGGTCGAGATTGTGGTCGAGTGCCTGGACCGCATGGGCCTGCTCAAGGACGTCACCATCGCCATTGGCGATGCAGGCGGCAATATTCTTTCTGCCGCCACGTCGACCAACCGCGAGGGTATTGCAACCCTGCGCTTTATGGTCGAGATCTCGGACGCGAGTGGTCTGGATCCGCTGCTGGCCTCTATCAGCAGCGTCGACTCGGTCTACGACGCGCGCCGCCTGATGCCCGGCGAGGGTGGAGCCCAGCTTAAGCGCCGCGTTTAGTCGCGACGAACGTGTCACATTATCGATATTCGCTACACTCGAGGCATCGTTTGATGCCTCGAGTTCTATAGAGAGGAGAGGGACATGAGTGCTGTGTCCTTGGATTTAACTCCCAAGGGATCGGTCGAGATTGAGACGCTCGTAAACGGTCCCATTCAGACCAATAGCTATGCTGTTATTTCGGACAATGAGTGCGTGATTATCGACCCCGCATGGGAAGGCGAGCGTTTGGTGGAGCATATTCGAGCCGAACATGCCGGTGTACGCGTGCTTGGCGCCGTATGCACTCATGGCCATGCCGATCATGTTGGTGGTGTTGCCGGCGTGCGAACCACCGTTGGCGAGGGCTGCCAGTATGAGCTGTGTGCCAAGGATGTGGCGGTGCCGCATGCGAACATCGAGGAACAGCGAGCTATGTGGGGCATTGAGACGCCTGACCCCGGGGAGCCGACGCGCCTGCTCGCCGAAGGCGATGCTATCGAGGTGGGCGATATCTGCCTGCAGGTGATCGAGACGCCAGGGCATACGCCGGGCGGGATCGTCTTGTTTGCTGCCACCGAGCAGGGGAACATTGCCTTTGTGGGCGACACACTATTCCCGGGCAGCCACGGCCGCACCGATCTTTCTGGAGGAGACGAGGCGGCGATTCTGCGCTCGCTCTCCAAGCTCGCCCGGCTTCTCCCGCCCGATACCGTTTGCCTAACCGGCCATGGCGATTCGACCACCATGGCACGCGAGCTCATGCAGAACCCTTTCATGCAGGTGTAGCTTTATAGTCAGCTCCTGAAGCACGAGAAGCGTCCAAACGTCAAGCTATTTTTCCCCAACGGGTCGATTCCGTAGGGCAAACGGTCAAAAAAAGTCTGTTTGGACGATATTCGTGAACAAACGAACGTTTATGCTCGGGTACGCCGTGGTAAAATCTCAGGCGTTATCGGAGCAACCTTACAGGAGGTTTCTTTTATGCTCGTCAACGCAGCAGACATGCTCAAGAAGGCCGAGGCCGGCAAGTACGCTCTCGGTGCCTTCAACACCAACAACCTCGAGTGGACCCTGGCTATTCTCCAGGCCGCCGAGGAGGCCAAGTCTCCGCTGATCCTTCAGTGCACCGCTGGTGCCGCTAAGTGGATGGGCGGTTTCAAGGTCTGCGCCGACATGGTCAAGGCTGCCGTCGAGGCCACGGGCGTTACCGTTCCCGTCGCCCTTCACCTCGATCACGGTTCTTACGAGGACTGCTTCAAGTGCATCGAGGCCGGCTTCACGTCCATCATGTATGACGGCTCTCACGAGGAGACCTTCCAGCTTAACCTCGACCGCACCAAGGAGCTCGTTGAGCTTGCCCACTCCAAGGGCATGTCCATCGAGGCCGAGGTCGGCGGCATCGGCGGCACCGAGGACGGCGTGACCTCCAACGGCGAGCTCGCTGACCCTGCTGAGTGCAAGCAGATTGCTGACCTGGGCGTCGACTTCCTCGCCTGCGGCATCGGCAACATCCACGGCGTGTATCCCGCCGACTGGGCTGGCCTTTCCTTCGAGCGTCTGGGCGAGATCAAGGCTCAGACCGGCGACCTGCCCCTCGTTCTGCACGGTGGTACCGGCATCCCCGAGGATCAGATCAAGAAGGCCATCTCCCTGGGCATCTCCAAGATCAACGTCAACACCGACCTGCAGCTCGTCTTCGCCAAGGGCGTCCGCGAGTACATCGAGGCTGGCAAGGATCAGCAGGGCAAGGGCTTTGATCCCCGCAAGCTCCTCAAGCCTGGTCGCGACAACATCGTTGCCCGCACCAAGGAGCTCATGGAGGAGTTTGGCTCCGTCAACAAGGCGTAAGCGTCGCTAAACTTCCCGCCGGAAGCCCCGTCCCCCTACACTGTTTCCTTTGCGCTCACCTGGCTTCGCCAGAAGTCGCGCCAAGGAAACAGTTCCGGGAGACGGGGCTTCCTTCGTTTAACGCCGCAGGGTTACTGGGCTGAATTCATTTTTAATAGGTACCGTTTATCGGTGTTGAGGGTTCCTTTATTGGGGCTTTCTTTTTTATCTCGCTACAATGGGCTTCAAGAGTTCTAATGACTTGGAGTTTGGTATGGCTGTTATTGATGTGCTGCCTTCGGATGGGAAGGTTATTGACGAGGGTCCTGTTGGTTGCTCTGTTGATGTTTGCTGCGATGACTTTCGTCATCTCGATATTGAACTGCCGCCCGAGATTCTTCGTCTCAAGGATGCCGGCTATTTGACGCGGGCTGTTGCTGCCTGCGATCGCCTTTTGGAGCAGAATCCTGAGCCTTCCCTGGCAGCCTGCGTTCGTGCCGAGCGGTATCGCATGCTCGAGACGCCGCTTCATTTTTCGGTGTCGCGTGATCTGGCTATTGCGATGATTCGCGAGGAGTGGCCTGAGTTTACCGAAGAGCAGTTTGATGACCTGATTAATCGTAAGCGAATTGACTGGCGCTTTATCGATGGCGAGCTGTTTGTTCTCGATAACTTCCTCGATTCGCTTCGCGTGTACCCCAGGGAGGTTCCGGGTCTGCGTCCCGATTCTACGGACGGAATTGCGCTTCGCAACCAGATGCTCAAGGAGATGGAGTCGCAAAACGGGTTGAGTCGCCTCATCACGCTTAAGGCGTCCGTGTCTGTCCCTGGGGCTCTGGAGGGAGAGACTGTTCGCGCGTGGCTGCCCGTTGCCGCCGCCTGTCGCCAACAGTCTCATGTCGAGGTTCTCGATATGACGTCGGAGGGCACTGTTGCCTCTGAGAACGTTTCGGCTCGTACTGTCTCCTGGACATCTTCGACTGAACATTCATTTTCGGTGACCTATCGTTATCACATCGATGCCGCCTATTGCGATATCTATGGTGGCGCGCTCCCATCGCATCCCTGTATGGACGCGCCCCTGCCCGAGGACACCTCCGAGGACCGTCCGCACATTGCGTTTACGCCGTATCTGCGACAGGTGACGGAGCGTGTTATTGACGGGCTCGAGGATTCGCTCGATCGCGCTCGCGCCATCTATGATTATCTGACGCAACATATCGACTATCGCTATCAGCCACCATATCTGCTTTTGGGCTCCATCGCCGATGACTGTGCACACTCGCTCCGCGGCGATTGCGGCGTTATGGCGCTCACGTTTATCACCATGTGCCGTATCGCGGGCGTGCCTGCTCGTTGGCAGAGCGGCCTGTATGTTGCTCCCGATTCGGTGGGACCGCACGACTGGGCCGAGTTCTTCACACCCCAGACCGGTTGGCTTAACGCCGATGTTTCGTTTGGTTCCTCAGCGCGCAGAATGGGGGAGGAGTGGCGTCGTCGTCACTACTTTGGCAATCTCGACCCGTGGCGTATGGTGGCTAACAATCGATTCCAGGCTGAGTTTGTGCCTGCTTTCGATGGCATGCGCGAGGATCCCTATGACAACCAGATGGGCGAAGCCTCGGTTAACGGACGCGGGTGCCGCCAGCGCGAGATGCTTCGTTCGGTCGAACTCATCGAAATGCTCGAAGTTCCATTTTCGGACTAATCAACAGAAAGCTGTGATAAACTAACTCACGCATTACGTGCCCGAGTGGCGGAATTGGCAGACGCAGTGGACTCAAAATCCACCGTTGGCAACAACGTGCGAGTTCGAGTCTCGCCTCGGGCACCATACATGCAAGCGAGCGTTCAAGGGGGTCGAGGCCCCCTTTTCGTGCCGAACTCGCGTGAGCGCGCGGAGCGTTAAGCAAACAGGCCTGCGGCCTGTTTGTAGCGGAGCGTGGCGACGGCGCCGTGCGCCCGAAGCCCGGGGCTTCGCGAAGCGAAGACCCTTCGAGTCTCGCCTCGGGCACCATACATGCAAGCGAGCGTTCAAGGGGGTCGAGGCCCCCTTTTTCGTGTACGTAATGTGATAACGCGCGGTACGTGTTATTATTCGCAAGGCGTTGTTCCCGCAATGCCCTAAAGAGGAACCCGAGGGTTCCCACCTTTTGGCGCCAATGAGCAGCTGACTGGTCATACAACCTAGATTCCCTTCCTCATACCGAGGATGTCTATGTGTACGACCTGGTTGCAAAGAAGCGCCGGGTTATTTTTTTATGAATGGAGGTAGGGAAAATAGCTAAGTCTGATGACACCCGCATCAACGACGAGATCACTGCATCTTCGTGCCGTTTGATTGGCGTCGATGGCTCTCAGCTCGGCCTGTTCGCCATCCGCGATGCCCAGCGCGTCGCTGACGATCAGGGTCTCGACCTGGTCGAGATCGCTCCCAACGCGGAGCCGCCGGTCTGCAAGGTCATGGACTACGGTAAGTTCAAGTACCAGCAGGCCATGAAGGCCAAGGCCGCTCGTAAGAATCAGTCCAAGGTCGAGGTCAAGGAAATGAAGTTCCGACCCAAGATCGACGTTGGCGATTACGAGACCAAGAAGGGCCACGTTCTGCGTTTCCTCAAGAAGGGCGCGCGCGTTAAGATCACCATCATGTTCCGCGGTCGTGAGATGGCTCACCCGGAGCAGGGTCTTAACGTTCTCGAGCGTCTCGCCGAGGATCTCAAGCCTTACGCTACGGTCGAGTCTAAGCCTAAGATGGAAGGCCGTAACATGCTTATGCTGCTCGCCCCGATTAAGGGCGCCTTCGATGAGGATAAAGCGGCAAGCGATACCAAGTAACTAGTGTTCTGTAACCGATTAAGGAGTATTTCATGCCTAAGATGAAGTCCCACAGCGGCACCAAGAAGCGTTTCCGCAAGACTGGTACCGGCAAGCTTATGCGCGCCAAGGCTTTCAAGAGCCACATCCTGAGCAAGAAGTCCACCAAGCGTAAGCGTGGCTTCCGTCAGGAGACCGAGATCGCCGCTGCCGACCGCAAGGTCATCAAGTCGCGTCTCGCCTAAGTTCGCGTTCCCGTTTTTCGTTTTACCGTCTAGGAGTTGATAGAACATGGCACGTATTAAGCGCGCTGTTGCCGCCAAGAAGAAGCGCCGTACCGTTATGCACCGTGCGAAGGGTTACTACGGTGCCGCTTCGCGTACTTACAAGCATGCTAAAGAGCAGGTCCAGCACTCCCTGCAGTATCAGTATCGTGATCGCCGCAACAAGAAGCGCGAGATCCGCTCTCTCTGGATCACCCGCATCAACGCTGCCGCTCGCCTGAACGACATCTCTTACTCTCAGTTCATGCACGGCCTGAAGGTTGCCGGCATCGAGCTCGACCGCAAGGTCCTGGCTCAGATGGCCTACGAGGACATCGAGTCCTTCAACGAGCTGGCTGCCATTGCCAAGAAGGCTCTCGAGGCTTAATTGCTTCTTGCATCTTAAAGGGGCGCTTCCAATCCGGAAGCGCCCCTTTTTGATTGATTAGGGATGTGATCGATTTGGGACGTAGCCAAACCGATCAATTCGATAGCGTCCGAGTTGCAAGAAAGGGCAGGTAGCGTATGTGTCAAAGATTTTTGACACTCTAATCTGCGCGCAGCCATCCGTATGGGTTTGATTTTGGGATTACGCTTTGCTTGCCGGCTTCCGTTGTGTAGCCGCCCAATAAGAGTTGAGATGCATTCGAAGGGAACGCCATGCAGCTGCCAAAACACCTTAAACAGTATCGACTCGATGCTGGTTTGTCCCAGGAGGATCTTGCAAGGCGCATTTTTGTAACACGTCAGACCATCAGTAATTGGGAGCGCGGTAAAACGTACCCCGACATCCAGAGTCTCCTATTGCTGTCTGAACAACTGGATGTAACGATTGACGAGCTTGTTAAAGGCGACATTTCGATAATTAGAGAAAGGGTTGAACGCGATAGGGGCACGCTCTATCGCTTGGGTGCGGGGATGTTGGCTGGGCTTCTTGCGTTTACCGTCTCTATGGCCTGGCTCATGTGGCAACAAAACCACGGGTGGGGGATGGTCCAGTGCGTTCCGACGATGGTGTTGGCAGGCGTCTTTGGTGCTGGCGCAATGTGCTGCGCGCTTGCAGCGGAACATATCAAGAAGAAGAATGATTTGGTGACGTATCAAGAGATATCCGACTTCTTGGACGGAAAGAAGGCGGACAGCGAAGAGACGAGGACGGGCTGGGCTTATGAGCATCCACAGCTTGCGAATGCCATCAAGTTTGCCGCAGCGGCTCTTATTGGACTAATCGTTTTTGAACTCGTTAACGCTGCTATGTCCCATTTCTAATGGGTATACAGCCATTAATGCGGCCGAAGCTTAACCGTTGGAAAACCGAAAGGCCGCTCTAATAGGGGGCCGCGGCCCTGTTCTTTCTAGGCTCTCACAGAGAGGGTCCCATCCTCATTTGTGTAGGAACCGTGGAGTCCCAGATTCCCGCCCCCGGGGCCCCTCCGGTCTGGCAATATATCTCCTTGCCGCGCGGCCCGGTCGGACCGGATGAGCCGCGGGGCGTGCACCTTGAGAACCGGATACTGCGAGGATGGACACTTCAAGTGTCGCATCCGGGCAGACATCGAACCATTTGAAATGGTCTAACTTGGATTTGTTTTTCGCAAGGCCGCCGAGAGGCGGCCCCGAGAAATTCCTTTTCCTATACTAGAACCATATGAA
>DBGDFS010000029.1:0-1985 GCA_048342015.1 Collinsella sp.
ACGGGTCAAGATGCACTAGGCCTGGACGAAGTCCGGGCCCGCGCCTTTAGACGCGAGCCCGGGGCCCGTGGGTTATACCCTAAGAGCAAACCACCCTTTTTAAGGGTGGTTCTGATTGCTTGCATGTCCTCGGCAGCATTTGCCCAAATGGTGAATGCTGGTGCCGGCAGGTTGTCGAGTGCGTGTTGCGGGTATACCTCATGCGTACCATGATCCAAACACTGTGAGGTGTCTGCGCGTGTGCGCGATAATTCATTTTGGAACTGACGGTTGGCGCGCTCGCGTCGATGAGGACTTCACTGCCGATAACGTTGCCCGTATCGCCGATACCGTCGGCGAGTTGTGGCAAAAGACCAATCCGGGCAAAACGGTATATATAGGGTTCGACACCCGGCCCCTGGCGCGCGAGTTCGCTGAGCTTGCGGCGGGTGTGCTAGCAGCGCACGGGCTAGACGCCGTGCTCGCTTCGCGACCTGTCCCGACCCCTGCCCTTACGTGGGCGGCGGCTTATGACGGTGAGGCGTGCGGCGCGCTCATGGTGACGGGGTCCCATCATCCGCAGGGTTATCTGTGCCTCAAGATTCGCATGGGTGACGGCTCGACCGCCAACCAGGATGTCATCGAAGAGCTCGAAGAGACCATGGCTCCCGAGCCAATGGGGATCGAGGGGCAATATCGCACCGCGGATATCATTCCTGACTATATGCAGGCGGTGGCATCGTTTGTCGATGCCGAAGCCATCCGCGCCGCGCACTTGCGCGTGGTTGTCGATCCCATGGGCGGCGCAGCCCAGGGCTATCTAGCCGACTTGCTGCGCGAGCTTGGCGTTGAGGTGCACGAGATTCACGCCGGGCAGGCGTCTGACCAAGAAGATATCTGCCCCGACCCCGTTGAACCTTGGGTGGACGCTTGCGAGCGCACGGTTATCGAGGACGGAGCTTGCGCTGGCCTGGTGACCGACGGCGACGCCGACCGTATCGGCGCGGTTGACGAGCGCGGCAGATATATACATCCGCATCAGATCATGGCGCTCGTTTTGGGCGACTTGGTTCAATTTCGTAATTTGGAGGGGCGCGTCGTCGTCAATCTTTCATGCTCGACGCTCGTGCGTCGCATTGCGGAGGCGCTTGGCTGCCGCGTGACCGTCAAACCAGTCGGTTTCAAATATATAGCGGCGGAGATGAAGAAGGGTGGCGTCCTCATGGGCGGCGAAGAAGCCGGTGGCATCGGCATCGCCGCGCATATGCCCGAGCGCGATGGAATCCTCGCCTGTCTGATTCTGTGTGAGCTTATGGCAAAGACGGGCGCGCCTTTGGGCGTTCTGGTCGACCAACTCGAGGATAGTTTTGGTAGGACGAGTTACGGTCGACGCGATTTGCGCCTTGAGGCCGAAGATGCCGAAACGTTACGAACCCTGCTGCCGGGCGTAAACCCCAAGTCGATTTGTGGCAAGGTGCCGCAAAACGTTAGTCATATGGATGGCTTGCGTTTGGCATTCGAGGATGACACGTGGCTGCTGGTCCGTCCTAGCGGGACCGAACCAGTGGTGCGCGTCTACGCCGAGGGGTTCTCGGTGGAAGAACGTGACGAGTTGCTCGATGCTGGCTGTGCTTTAGCTAGGGGAACGTATCCGCTTTAACCATGAGTCTGCCTTATATAGAAGAGATGCTCGGCGAGCGGTAGGTAACGGCTGGCAAACGTTAGTCGGATCACAAAATGTGTAGGAAATGTGTACACCCAGATTCCCGCCCACGGGACCCCTCCGGTCTGGCAATATATCTCCTTGCCGCGCGGCCCGGTCGAACCGGGAACCAGCGCAGGCGTGCACCTTGAGAACCGGATACTGCGAGGATGGACACTCACTTCAGTGTCGCATCCGGGCAGACATCGAACCATTTGAAATGGTCTAACTTGGATTTGTTTTTCGCAAGGCCGCCGAGAGGCGGCCCCGAGAAATTCCTTTTCCTATACTAGAACCATATGAA
>DBGDFS010000030.1:0-70574 GCA_048342015.1 Collinsella sp.
TGACAAACGCCACAAGGCAGATGGCAGCAATGATGTGCCAGCGGTAATAGTCCCAGATATATTGCACCTTTGCTTTGCGGGAAAGGTCTTTGAATGCAGTTTTCTTTTCCATAGGAAAAACCTCCGTAATTTAAATTATAAAAAAAACGAGTTCCTTTCGAAACTCGTTCCCCTAAAAAAGCGGGTGATGGGAATCGAACCCACGTATCCAGCTTGGAAGGCTGGTGTTCTACCATTGAACTACACCCGCAGATGCCCAGTTCCGGAATCGAACCAGAGACACGAGGATTTTCAGTCCTCTGCTCTACCAACTGAGCTACCCAGCCATTTGAGGTGTGCCTTGTTTCAAGGCTTGATTAGTATAACCAAGGACGCGTTCCGGTCAACCGAGAATTTTAAAAAAGTTTTTGAGCACAGCCTCGGTTCTATAAATCGGCACGTCAGAGACATCAGCCGGCAGCAAGAAGTTTTTCGCTCAGAGCCGCACGGGCAAACTCACTTGGCGTCATCCCCTCGGCAGCCGCCCGTCGACGAATGGCCTCCTTCATTCCCAGAGGAATCTTGACCGACAGCGTTGCCGTCCCCTCACCTGAGAGCGGGGGCCGTCCATGCACGATCCCACCAACGGTGTGTTCGCCATCCGGAAACTCTCCGCGCTCGTACGACTCGCACCACGCGTCAATCATTTCATCCGTTACAACCTGACCATTAGCGGCCGTATAGGTCTTGCCCATCATCGACCCCTTTGCCGAGCCTGTTCAATCTCCTGCCAAAATTTCTTCTGGACTGGAGACAAGGCATGAATGATAAGCCACCCACGGACAAGCTCGACCGCGACAAGCTCCACGCTTCGTCCGTCTGGGAGCCATCCAATCGCAAGCCATCTCGGCGGCTCGTCCTTCGACTCGCGACGAATGCACTCAGTAACCGCAAGCCAAGCGCTAAGCAACTGCTTTTCCGTCAGGTGCTTTTTAGCGTTGGGATGGATCTCAACATCCATGCATCTTCTCCTCCATCTTACCCAATTTCGTATGACGAAAGTCTGCTGTCGCCAATCTCTTACGCCGGCACTTGTTGGAGGGCGGGAGGTGTAGCGAGGATTGAAGGGCGTTCCAATACCGCCCAGGCGCCGGGGCAGGAGCACATACACCAGGGACATACGTTTTCGTAGCGCGCGAGGATATTGCCGCGTGCATCGATGAAGGCGATGTCGATGGGGTAGGCCATAAAACACGTATGGACCGAAGAGCAGCGTGGAAACGCCATGACGAGCGGCAGGCCGTTGGCGGCAACCGGACGCCGTCCCAGCATGCCGCGCAGGCGCACGACAAACGACTCCGCCACCACAAACTCGGCCGGCGTCCAACCCAGCCTATTGAGTGCCCGCGCGTAGGCGATGTAGGACGAGACCGCGGTCACATGACCACCCCCGGACGCCATGGATCGACCGTCACCGCACGCTCGTGCGACAACGTTGTCGGCGCCCCCAGCGGAACGCCAGCGATGCTGAGAGAAGTCGGCCACGGCTCATAGTGCATGGTGCAGGTGTAGGTCCTAAACGTACCGGATAGGGAGAGCAGGCCACCATCCGATGCCTTCGCGCCTTGCTCGCTCGACACTTCGATCTGTAAGTCATAGCCTTCCATGGCATTCAGAATTTGAGTCTGAACCGTCGCCGAGGCATCGGCAGAGCTTTCGTCGCCCTCCCCCTCCGACGCCACGGCATGCGCTAGCACGATGTCGGGCACCACGCGGTCGAAGCGCGCGACAGCGCTGGCAAAGATCATGACGTTGTACACGATGAGTGCCAGCACCAGCAAAACGGGCGTAACCACTGCCATCTCCACCGTCGCTTGGGCGCGCTCCTCGCGCAGACGCATGCGGATACTCATTACGACCCACCGCCCAGAGCGCCAACCAGCGTGGCGACATCGACGGTGAGCGGGATGGAGCCACCGCCGGGCAGAGGAATCTCCGCAAGTGTGAACACCGTACCGCTAATGGTGCGTTCGACTTGATATTCCAACGCCTCGCAAAGCGCCTTGGGATCGGTCACGCCCAACGGAATACTTCGCAGTTTGTCTTGCGTTTGAGAGAGACCCGCAATGTCAGACCCCGGACTCTTAATGACGTTGGCGGAATCGGTCAGCACCGGCTTTCGCAGGCGCAAGTCGCACGGTTCCAAACCTAGCGCCGCCACGGACGCCGAAACGGTATCGCCGAGCCACGATGCAATGGAGCCCAACGCACCGCCGCCCCCTCCTAGGTCTTTAATCATCTCGTCCATAAGTTCGTCGGCCGAACCTTGGATGTCTCCGTATCCCACGAGTAGCCGTCCCCAAACATCCATGACGCCGTCGAGCACGCCGGCAACGCCGCCCGAGCGTTCCTTCAATGTCGAGAAAAATCGCGAAAGCACGTTGTTTTGCGCCGTCGCCTCATCGGGGGCCAGCACCGCGGCAGAGATAGCACCGCGATCGCCAAGCCTGACTGCCGCGTTAAACGAGGAGTTAAGTTGATCGGGGCTGGTAATGTCACCCGAAACTGCAAAGGCGACCACGCCGTTACGGCCAGGTGGGGCGATACGCGGGCGCTCGCCGGAAAGCGCTTTAATGGCCTGGTCAAACGCATTGCCCGCACGGTCGGCCTCATCCTCGGTCTGACGCTCAAGTTCGAGTTCTTTGTTGCGGCATTCGACGTAGTCTTCCAGAGCCTCTTTGAATCGATCAAAGTGGTACTCAAAGCCGTTTTCGATAGAAGTCGAAGGAGCCGCAACGGCACCGAGCGACGAAACACCAAAATGGCATCTATTGCATTTGTCCTGCCCGTCATAAGCAGCAACCGAGGCCAGCCCGCATGGCGCCCCCTTCTTATAGTTGGGGCAACTCGTTCCGTAATGCAGATACGTCTTGCCATCGATGGCACTGGTTGGCCACACCGTATCGGTATAGAGTTCCGTCGCTCGCACCTCGTCAGTGTTGCGCGGCAACAGCGGGATATAGGAAGCGACTTCATCTCCGTCCTCGGTTACATATGCACGATTGACCTCTGTACTCGCATAGGTGTAAAACGCCTTGCGCGCCGCCGACTCCGCCTTCGTCTCGACGCTTGAACCATGCGGTTTTTCGTCTGCCAGGCGTTGACGGTAGTAGGTCTTCGCGCGGTCGAGCGCCACCTGTGGCTCCCACGAAATGCTCGAGGCATAATGCGGGTTCTGCTCACCCGAGAGCTTTGCCAAACTCCTCGCACGTTCCCACATGCATGAACAGCTACCGACCGAAGCCGGAACCGATCCACCACAATCCGCCAGCCAAGCGCGCTCTTTAGCCTTCGCCGTGTCCTCAGAAGCCTTCCGCAGCTCCTCGGCCGCATGCTCTAAATCATCTGATGTGTCTTTAATGGTATCGGTCGAGATCTCTGACCCTTTGAGCGCAGCGAAGTCCGATTCGGATGTCCTGGGCACGGCAAGCGCCGTACCGGTATAGGCCACACTATCGGTATCCTGCGCCGACACCGCCTGCGTGGCACGCGCGGCGATCAGATACGGCAGAGCCGTCTCGATTTTCTGTAAGCCTTCCGATGCGCTTTTGGCAAACTTGTTGCGCGTTTTAATGATCTCAATCCCGGTGTCGACCATATTGCCGGCAACTGGTTCGGCACCCGGGATGAGGATGGCGACCAGGCCCGTCCCGATCGTGGCAAACCCCGCCAGGCCCAGACTCAAGATGCTCGCATCAACCACCGTGGCAGCCGTGTGATAGGACGACACTACGTTGACACCCGCCAGCGCGCCGCTATCGGCCGCCACCTGGGTATCCCCGGCACGCGACATGCTCCATATCGCCGCGGTCGACGAAAACAACAACGTGAGCACCACTAGGATGACCACGGCAGAAGAAAGCGTGGTGTAGGCACCGTCTTCGATAAACAGGTCGATACCGGCGCGGCCCATAAAGCCGCCTCGTTTGCGATGGCAGCTCGGACGGCGCGTCAAAACGCATCTAGACCAGAAACGCTTAATCCCATGCAGCAATCCACGAATCATAATCTCCCTCCAGCCATTCGGGACGCGATTGATACGAGACATCGACCTTGAGCTCAACGTAGCCGCCCTCGGCGGTACCACCCATAGCCTGCGCAAACGCACCGATCACAGGCAACGGCTTGACCTCGCCGGAAACGGACACGGACGAGACGCCACCCGCACCGGCCCGGCCAAGCTCGATATCCCACGACAACGGCCCGCCGGCATGAAAGATCGAAACGTTGGGCACTGCGGCAAGCCGGCGGCGGGTAAACTCCTTAAGATCGTCGTCCTCCGCCGTCGTCGTGGTCATGAGCCGCGCGGTCTCGGCGGCGGCAGACTCCATGACCGCGCGCGTATAAAGCAGGCACACCGGTTGCAGTGCGAGAAGGATGAGCGTCAGAAACGTCGGCAGCAAAAAAGCAGCCTCGACCGTAGACTGCGCCCGGTCCTCGCGCGCGATATCAATACAACGCAATGTCCTTAGCGCCCGCGGCGGCGTCGATAACCGACATCGAGGCAACGCCATGGGATGCCGCCCGCTCAACCAGCGCCGCCAAGCGTCCATCGGTGCCAGCACGCCAAAGTCCCGCAATCGCCAGCACGATCGATAGCAGCGCCACCGTGACGATGGCGTATTCCACAGTCGCTTGGGCAACCTCTTCACGCAGAACGCCATGCATTTCACGATCCCTCCTTTGAGCTTATTGTTTGCGGGACCAGGCGCACCGCGCGCAGACGACACGAAGCATCGCCAGCATCCGCGGCAACCGTCACCATATCGACCCAGCCGCGCCCATCGCGCACGATGGCGCCCCATACGTTGCCCTTAATATCGAGATAGCCGCTCAGGGCGAGCTGGGCCGTTGGCACCTCGCGGTAGGCGCGTAACATATCCGCCGCTGCCTCGGTCATCGGTCGGTCCTCGG
The DNA here is from genome assembly GCA_048342015.1 of Collinsella sp. Classification (GTDB taxonomy): domain Bacteria; phylum Actinomycetota; class Coriobacteriia; order Coriobacteriales; family Coriobacteriaceae; genus Collinsella. The sequence continues at coordinate 4,954 of DBGDFS010000030.1, forward strand.
ACCATGCAAGCCGGACCGCAATCGCGTTGTCCTCAGGCGAATCCGTCGCAGTGCCAGACCGCTTGTCGAGCGTCCGCAGAAAGGTTTGCGCCGTGACAGCGACATCCGAATCGTCCGCATCTCGCATCTCATCTTTTTGAGACACCACCGCCGAATCTGAGCCCGAATCGAAGGCGGCCCCAGGACGCTGCTGCTGCGCGGCGTTAAGCCCCCAAAGCACCGCCGCTATCGCCACGGTCAGGCAAGCAAACACCAGCAGCACCCCGATGGGGCGCTCGCCCTCTACAGGCTGTTGATGCCCTCGCTGATAGCGTTCCATAGATCTTGGACCTTGCCTTTAAATGCAACGATGGCAATAATCGCGATCACCACAAGCACGCCCACCAAAATGGCGTACTCGGTGGTACCCTGCGCGCTCTCCTCCCGCAACAGCTCCTTGGCATGCTGGCGAGCGCGGATCGCCCGGCAAAAAGCCCAGTTCCAAGCCTTGTCAGCAACTTCGACCATCGTGTTCATGTATTCCTCCCTACATCATCCCGCCTGCTCCCAACAGCGGGCCCAATATGGACAGAAGCAACGCCGGCAAGATGAGCGTGCCGGTGGGAATCAGCAGCTTGACGGGCGCACGCTCGATCTCGCGCTCGACCGCGGCGCGATGAGCCGCACGGATCTCGCGACTTTGAGCGGCCAGTGTCTCGGCAAGTGGGGCACCCAGAGCGAGCGCCTGCCCCACCGTGATGGCAAAGGTCTCGAGCGCTCGCACGTCCAGGTCGCGTGCGGCGGCCAACAACTCGTCCTCACGCGTGCCCACGCCCACCTGCCACGCCATGCAGGCCCGCTCAAGTCGAAGAGCCAGCACTGACCGGCGGTTGGCGCAGAAAATCTCAAGCGCCGCATCAAACGAAAGACCGGCCGAAAGACCCAAGCGCACAACATCGATCATCTCGGACACTTCGCCGAGCGATACTCGCGCCGGGCCGCCCGCTCCAACCGCGCCCTTCATTCGCGCGGCCAGAGCATCGACCACCGAGCGACCCGCGGCAGCGACCAGCACCGCCTCGCGCTTGCAGGCCCCTGCGATCTTGCGTGCATCCGCCCGATCCAAACCCGTCGCGACAAATACACTCAGAGCGCACAGGCAAGCCGCAACTGCAACCGGGGCGCTCATAGCTCCACCCGCATAATGCGCCGGATAACCACCAGGGCAACGGCGTTGAGGGCAAGACCCAGCACCACAGTGCCCGCGCCGGCAGGCGTCGCAAGACCGCGACGAAAATCTGCCGAAAGCAGCGCCAACACCGCGCACATGCCCGTCGGCATCGCCGCGACCATATGCGCAGACATGCGAGCCTGCGACGTCTTAACATCCAGGCGGCGCTTGAGCTCAATGCGCTCCCCCACCATGCTCGACGCCTCGGACAGTAAGTCGGCAAGCGGAGCACCGGTGCGCTGAGACACCTTAAGCGCCAAGGTCACAAGCGAAAGGCCAGGGGCGTCGATGCGCACGAGCAAGTCATCGAGCGCGTCGGTCGCCGAGATGCCGCAATCGATTGCCGCCGCCACCCGCAAAAACTCGGTATGTACCGGCTCTTGCGCATGAGCGCCCACAAAGCGCATGCCCTGGGCCAGTGAATGTCCCGAGGCAAGCGACATGGAAAGTGCGGTAAACGCCTCGGGCATGGCCTCTTCTGCATCGTGTTGCTCGCGCCGGCTCTCAAAGCCATCCCGAGCGGCACCAACGGCAAACGGAGCAACAAGTCCCAAGGCAAATCCGAGGAGCGATAACGACACCATCGTTAGCAAAACGCAGCAGACACCGCTCGATAGCAGCAGAAACGCCAAACGCCCCGAAGCATCCTCGATCGCGAGGCCAAGGCGACGCGCCGGAGCCAGCGATGCCCACGAACGGGCGATCTTTTTCAGCAGATCGTTTTCCACCAGCTCACGCGGCAGCTTCTCTGCCACCGTCTCGAGCGTCTGACGCGCCAGCTCCGCCGGCGGTACCTGCGGCACACGAGGTTCCGCCCCGCACGCCGTCGCAACAGAAAACCCTGCCAAACCCCCTACGACGAGGGGCACAGCGACCTCCATTCGTCCACCTCCTCTTGTGTGAGCGTCCCCGACCGCAGGCCTTCTGCGATAAACGGCGGCTCGCGGTCAAGCTTCCAGGTGCGCTCGGCGGCATCGAAAGTCACATAGCGCTCGAGCTCTACGCCGCCCGACGCGGCGCGACGCACCCCCGAATACGAGGAGACGAAACGCCTGCCATCGGCGTGGCGCTCGGACATCACGATGCCGTCGAGCGCCATGGCAATCTGCTCCTCGATGAGCTCGCTCGGCAGATCGATGCCATAACGTGCAAGCAACGTCAGACGCACCACGGTCTCCTGTTCTGAACCCGCATGAAGTGTCGTGAGCGACCCGTCGTGGCCCGTGTTCATGGCCTGCAACATGTCGCAGCACTCGGCACCGCGCACCTCGCCCACCACGATGCGGTCGGGGCGCATGCGCAGAGCATTGGTCACCAGGTCGCGGATCGTCACCGCGCCCTCGCCCTCAATTGAAGCCTCGCGCGCCTCTAGACGCACCACGTGCGGATGATGCGCAAACTTGAGCTCGGCAGAGTCCTCGATCGTCACGATGCGCTCGCCGGTGGAAATCTCACATGACAACGCGTTGAGCAGGGTGGTCTTACCAGATCCCGTGCCTCCCGCAACCGCCAGGTCCTGTCGCAGCGACACCGCGCACGACAACAGCTGCGCATACCAAAGCGGCAGCGACCCCAGCCCCACAAGCTCGTCCAGCGAGCAGATGCGGTCCGAGAACTTTCGGATGGTGAGAATCGGTCCGTCAATCGCCACAGGCGGAATCACCGCGTTGACGCGATAGCCCGTTTTGAGGCGGGCGTTGACGATGGGACTGCGCTCGTCGATGCGGCGGCCAAGTGGCGAGATGATGCGGTCGATAAGCACACGGATCTGCTCATCATCCTCAAACGCATGCTCGATGGGGTACAAGACGCCGCCGCGTTCAAAGAAAGCCGAGCGGCAGCCGTTGATCATGATTTCGGTAACGGTGTCGTCCTCGATGAGCGGCTGCAACGGCCCCAAGCCCACCACGTCATCCAAAATCTCGTCGATGATGGTCTCGCGCTCGGGCGTCGCGAGATCGGTCGGCTCCTCAACATTGAGCGCCGCCTCCACCGCGGGACGCAATTCCGAGCGGGCAAGTACCGGGTCGACATAGGCGCTGATACGCGCCACTTCGTCGTAACCCATGCGGTCCATCACGGCGCGCTTAGTGCGTCGTTTCACCGCGCGGCGACGCCCCGCATCTACAGGCGCTGCCGCCGCTGCAGCGCCGGCAGCCTTAATCCTCGTTTGCAGGCTCATCGCTAATCACCCTCGCGCGACCAGGGAAGGCGGATACGCGGGCGTTCGGTGCGCGTTGCACGGTCGGCGACCATATCGCTCCAAGGGCCGACGGCGCACCCCAGTTCCACGAGCATCTCGCGCGTGGCCTCGCGCACGCTGGTCGCAAAAGCGCTAGTCTGCCCCACTGCCTCGTCAGCGCGCCCAAACGCCATGAGCGCGGCGAGATCCTGCCCGCCATCGGCGATACGAATCTTGGAGCTCAACGCACAGGCAATCTCAAAGCGCATGGCGACGTCCTCGTCTGCCCCGCGCGCACCGAACCGGTTGAACACGGCGCTCATGCGCGTGCGCGGCACACCTACTCGACTTGCCAGTTCAATGACGCGCGACGCCGATGTCGCGGACGACACCGCAGCATCGCCAACGATCAGGCAACGGTCGCTCGCCGCCACCGCAGCCGCCACGGCGTCGCCCCAAAAGACCGAGGTATCGATAAAGACCACGTCGGATTCGCGACGCAGAACATCAAGCAGTAGCTCCACCGGACGTGCCATGAGCTCGGCTTGCTCGGGCGCCGCGACGGGACCCCAGAGCGTAACGCCCGGGGCGACGCGCATCGATGCGGCTACGATATCCGGCTCGGTGAGCGTGCCCGCCGCCGACGGCTCGATAAATGCCGCCATATCGCGCGGAGCATCGACGCCTAACAAGTCGTAAAGGTTTCCAAACATCAGGTCCAGGTCGAGCACGGCGGCACGCAAGCCCAACAGCGACGATGCGTGTGCCATGGTGGCAACGATCGTCGACTTGCCGCAACCGCCCGAGCCCGAAATGACGCAGACGACCGGAGCTCGATGCGGCGAAGCGGCAGCGTCTGCCGGCGGCATCGGAGGCGGCGGGGCGGGCGTCGGTGACAGCGTCCCCGTCTCCCCCGCCGCAACTACACGCTGCGTCCAAGCCGGCATGGCGGCTTGTTCGGTCTGCGAGGCAGGCTCGTTCTGCGCAATCTGCTCATGCTGCATCAGCGACAACTCGCCGCACCCGGCAAAGCCCTCAACTTCGTCGAGTTCATCCGCCAGATTCACGCCGTGCACGTATCCCATATCTACAGCCGGGGAGTCGCCAGCATGCTGCGCCGGCCCTCCAGCGTCATCGCATACAAGGGGGTTCCGGGGGCGCCGACCATGCTCGGCTTCCGCTTTTCCACAATCATCAACACGCGGGCCTCTTGTAGCGCGAGGCGCCCCGGGTTCCCTATCAACAAAAGCATCGGGCTCAATCGTCATGCGCCGATCGGAATCAACCGCTCCCTCGCCCGCGCGCCCGTTGCCGCATATACTGTGCGCAGCGATGACCTCGGTCGCCCCCGCGCGAAACAACCCCTCGATATCCGACGGATCGAGCGCTTCTATCAAGACGACCACGCGACTCACGCGGCCTTCGGCCGTCAGGCGCGCAACAGTCTTGCGCACATCTTCGGTATCAAACAGAGACGCCGCGATGATGGCAGCTCCGCGACGCGACGGAAACGCCCGCGCCATGGAAACCAGCCCGTCCAGGTCACCCACGCGAAGCACCTGTGCACCCGCGTCACGGCCCTCGACTTCCCGCTGCAACAGCCCGTAATCGCCGCACGCGCAGCACGCAAGCCAGATCGCCTTCATCACTCGTCGCCTCCGCTCTTTTTGCCGCGCGCCGTGGCGGGAATCGTCAAGCTGACCGTTCCCTTGCCCGATGCCCCCAGCAGTTCCTTGACGTCTTCGGGGTCAGCCGCCAGCGTCACCCATTCGATCTTGCCCTCGCGCGTGGCACCGGAATCCTCACTGGTATCGATCACGTACGCGCCGCACAACCGATCGGTTACGCCGTCTTTTTGCACATACACATCCACGTAGCTGCCCACGCCCGTAGCACCGCCGACCGAGTGCTCGGCATCGACCGCCACCGAAACGGCGACCTTGCCCTTAGGCACCTCGAGCTTGTGGCTCTCGGCCTTGGTGTAGACATTGCAGATCACGGCGTTTTTGGGAATACGCGAAGTCGTCACGTCGCCGCGCACCTGGCGCAGCTCGGTCGCCGCGTCACGCGGCAGCAGACTTGTCAGCCATTCCTGGGTTATGACATTGGTCTCATCGAGGGTCTCGCCCACATCGATATCGCGCGCCGCGACGCATACCTCGACGCGATCGCCACCGTACTTGGCCAAGGTCTCAGCCTGGACCTGTTCGGCTTGCGAGCGGATCGACGAGCCGTAAACCATGCAGAGCAGAGCAGCGAGCACGCCCGCGACCAGACTGATGGCGATGCGCTTGCTCTTGTTCACGGCCGCTCCTCTCATGGCAGTGCCGGGCGAATGCCCGTACCACCATTGTCTGGGCGGTCAGAGTGCAAAGCGGCGCAATCGCGATCTTGGTTTTCGATGTCAAACCAATCGCTGACCAAAAGCTGACCAGCCCGTCAAGCTCGTGGCAAGGTTTTGGTCAGCACGTCAACAAACTGCATGTTTCGAGGCTTTTCCGCAGGAAAAAAGCCGTCTCCCGAACAGTTGGGAGACGGCTGTCATAGAAAAAATCAATTACAGATGGACATCGGGATCGAGCATTTGAGCACTCACGCGCATGGATGACGCCAGGCTTTGGAACGTTTCCAAACGCAGGCTGTCGATCTGCCCGGCGTCCTCGGCCTCGCGAACGGCGCAGCCCGGTTCGTGGGTATGCGTGCAGTCGCCAAACCGGCACGCGCGCGATGCCTCGACAATCTCGGGGAAAGCGCGCGCCAGACCCCGCTCGTGACCCACGAGCGGTAGGCTGCGCAGGCCCGGGGCATCAGCGATCACGCCGGCGTCGCCCGGCAGCGCTACCATCACGCGCGCGACGGTAGTGTGACGGCCCTGGTCGTCGCGTTCGCGCACACCGCCGGTCGCCAATGTATCGTGGCCCAGCAGTGCATTGAGCAGCGTCGACTTGCCGGCACCCGACTCGCCCAGAATCATGGCGCAGCTCCCGGCAGGCACGCAGATACGGACCTCGTCCAGGCCGCGGCCCTCGGCAGAGGACGTCACGATCACGCGCACGTCCGGACCCACCAGGCGGCGCACGCGGTCCAGATCGCGCTCGAGCTCCTCGGCATCGCAGCGATCAGCTTTGGTGAGCACCACCACCGGCTCAGCATCGCAGTCGAGCGCCAACACCAGCGAGCGCGCCACGCGGTCGAGCAGCACCTCACCGGCACCGAGCGCCTGCACGATTAGCACGCTATCCACGTTGGAGCAGAGCACCTGACGCTCTCCGCGGGCACGGCCGCGCCAACGCTCAAAGCTCGTACGGCGCGGCAGAACGCACTCAATCACGCCCATATCGTGCCCGGGAGCGCGGCGCACCGCCACACGGTCGCCCACGGCGGGCAGCAGCACCTCGTCCTCGCCGCGCGACTTGGCAAACCCCACGGCATGCTCGGCACGAAAGGTATCGTCGGCCGTCACCACCAGCGGAAACCCGCGATCTAAGCGCACCACGGCGCCAAGCTGCATCTGCTCGGGCTCCTCAGCATGTGCGCAGAAATCATCAAAGGCAGTCTGCTGGGTTTCATCGACTGGCAGGTCATCAAACGCCGGAACGTCCTGCAGCGCGTCAAGCCCCGGCACGCTTGCCAGCAGCTCCTCGGCAGATACGGGAGCCTCGGTCGCGAGCTTCCGACGACGATCACGCTTAGCCCGCGCCCCCGTCGTCTTTTTCTTCGCCTTAGCCTTAGCCTTGCCCACAAGCGCCTCCCAGCACCATAAATCACAACTGAGCAGGTATTTTAAATCAAAAAGAGCTGGCCGGGCAAAGCCCTAAATCAAAAAGAGCCGGTCGAGCAAACGCTCGACCGGCTCACATACTTTCCCTCAGCTCATGGTCCCGAGAGGTTATCCGAAGGCCCGCCCGCCGGGAGGGGTTTCTTCTGAGCGATCCCGCAGCGCGAAGCGCGAGGACCAGCGAAGAAGAAACCCCGCAGGCGGTCGGGCCGGTGGGAAGGATGGCCTTTCGACCTACTCCTTCTCCACCGCGCGCATGATCGCCTTGTAGATCTCCATCAACGGGATGATCAGGAAGGCCAGACCCAGCGCGGCAAGAACGCCCTTGAGCTCAAGCGTCACAGGGCCAAAGAACATCTCGGCAAGCGTCGTCTGCACGGTCACGATCACCGTCAGCACCAGTGCCAGCGCGGCAGAAGCCCACAGCCACTTGTTCTGCTTCTTCATGGTGAACAGCGACGCACGACGGCTGCGCATATTGAAGCAGTGGAATATCTCGACCATGTTGAGCGTGATGAACGCCATCATCACGCCTTCCTCGTCGGCATTGCCGGCGATCATATCGGCGATGTGGATGTAGCCCATGTCAAAGTACACGCCCACAAAGAAGCTCGCCAGCACCAGCACGGTGATGATCAGGCCCTGGACCACGCAGTCCAGACCCATATGTCCGGCAAAGACACCGTCCTTGGCGTTGCGCGGCTTGCGCTTCATGATGTCGCCCTCGGCATCCTCCATGCCCAGCGCGAGCGCGGGGAAGCAGTCGGTGACCAGGTTCACCCACAGCAGCTGCACCGGCTGGAAGATGGTAAAGCCGATGAGCGTGGCGATAAACACCGAGAATACCTCGGCAAGGTTGGCCGAAAGCAGGAACTGGATGACCTTGCGGATGTTGTCGTAGATGCGGCGACCCTCTTCGCAAGCACCGATGATGGTGGCGAAGTTGTCGTCGGCAAGCACCATGTCGGCAACGTTCTTGGTGACATCGGTACCGGTGATGCCCATGCCCACGCCGATGTCGGCGCGCTTGATGGACGGGGCGTCGTTGACGCCGTCGCCCGTCATGGCCACGATCTGGTCGCGCGACTTCCAAGCCTCGACGATGCGTGTCTTATGCTCGGGCTGGACGCGGGCGTACACGCCGTAGTCCTCGATGTGCGCGTCGAGCTCCTCGTCGCTCATGCGATCGAGGTCGGCACCGGTGATGGCATGGCTGCGATCGGTGACGATGCCCAGCTGCTTGGCGATGGCCACGGCGGTGTCGATGTGGTCGCCCGTGATCATGACGGTGCGGATACCGGCGTCGTGCGCCTCGCGGATGGCGTCGCCGACCTCGGGGCGGACCGGGTCAATCATGCCGGACAGGCCGCAAAAGACCAGGTCATGCTCGAGCGCGGCGGGGCTGCAGTCGGCCGGGACCTCGGTGTAGGTGCGGCTTGCCAGCGCCAGCACGCGCAGGGCCTCGTCGGCCATGGCCTTGTTGGCGGCCACGAGCTCGGCACGACGCTCCTCGGTCAGTGGAACGACCTTGTCGCCCTCGTAGATATGGGTGCACAGGCCGATCACCACATCGGGCGCGCCCTTGGTGTACTGCTCATACTCGCCGTCCAGGGTCTCGACGACCACGGACATCATCTTACGGCCCGAGTCAAACGGGGCCTCGCCCACGCGCGGATGCTCGGCAGTCAGGCCAGTGAGGCCCGCCTTGCCGGCATCGTTGACAAGCGCGCACTCAGTCGGCTCGCCCACGGCCTCGCCCAGCTCCTCGTCCCACTGAGCATCGGAGCACAGCGCCATGCCGGCCAGGAACTTCTCCTTGGGCGCAGCGAGCTCGTGCTTGACGACGGTCATCTTGTTTTGGGTAAGGGTGCCGGTCTTGTCGGAGCAGATGGTCTGCGTGCAGCCAAGGGTCTCGACGGCAGAGAGCTTGCGGATAATCGCCTGGCGCTTGGCCATCTTGGTCACGCCAAGCGACAGCACGATGGTCACGACGGCGACCAGACCCTCGGGGATGGCAGCGACGGCGAGCGAGACAGCGACCATAAAGGTGTCGAGCAAGGCAGTCGGATCGGTAAGGACGTTGCCCACGCCGTGGCGGAGGATGTCAACGCCAAAGATCACGACGCAGATGATAATCACCATGATGGTGAGGATGCGGCTGAGCTCGGCAAGCTTCACCTGCAGCGGCGTGAGCTCTTCCTTGGCCTCGGCCAGGGCGCCGGCGATCTTACCCATCTCGGTGTTCATGCCGGTGCCGACCACGACGGCGCGGCCGCGGCCGTATACCACGGTGGAACCCATGTAGCACATGTTCTTGCGGTCGCCGAGCGGCACGTCGTCGGTGCCGGCGGCGAGCTCAATGACGTTGGCATGCTTCTCGACGGGCACAGACTCGCCGGTAAGGGCGGCCTCCTCGATCTTCATCGTGGCGCTCTCGAGCACGCGGCAGTCGGCCGGGACGGAGTCGCCCGCCTCGAGCATGATCACATCGCCGGGCACGAGCTCGGCGCTCGGCAGGTGCACGAGCTTGCCGTCGCGCAGCACCTTGGACTGCGCCGCGCTCATCTCCTGCAGGGCCTCGAGGGCCTCCTCGCTTTTAGCCTCCTGAACCACGCCCAGCACCGAGTTGACGATAACGACGAACATGATGATGGCGACATCGGCAAAGTCCGCCTCGCCCTTGACCATGCCCGTGAGCGCGCTGATGACGGCGGCAACGATCAGCATGATGACCATGGGGTCGGCCATCTGCTCAAAGAAGCGCTTCCACAACGGGGTCTTCTCGGCTTCCTCGAGCTTGTTAGGGCCTGTCTTGGCGAGGCGCGACGACGCCTCGTCGTTGCTCAGGCCGAGGTTCTCATCGACACCTTGGTCGCTGAGCACCTCCGCCGCGGCGGACAGGTATTCCTTTTGCATATAGAGTCCCCTCCTGGGATTCGGGCCACTCAGCAGATTGATGCCCGATCATAATTCCCAGGAGAAGGGCAAGGGCTCATCAAGGCTGCCGTGCTGAGCGGCAGTTGATAGTGGAGCTATGGTACCCCAAAGCGGCGCGTCTAGCCAAAACATTCCAATTGGAAACACGGCTCGAGTGCAACGATGCAGACCGTGTGATGCTCAACATTGATAAAACGTTTTTTCTTCGGCGCATCGTCAAACTGAAATATCGCCCAGATAGCAGCGGTCAGAACGGTTGGTAAAGATTTTTCATATACCGTTTTTACCGCAAAAAAAGAACTTCTAATTCGGCATACGGTCGATTTTTGAGGGTATTCGGTCGTCATTTCGTTATAATCATCTCAGTTTTATTTCTTATGGTTTATCTATCAGCGCAAGACGATGTCAGATGGAGGTCTGAATGTACAAGCGCACCAAGATTGTATGCACCATGGGTCCCGCCTGCGATAGCGACGAGACCATCCGCGAGATGATCAAGGCGGGCATGAACGTCGCCCGTTTTAACTTCTCGCACGGATCCTACGACGAGCACCACGGTCGCATCGAGCGCGTCCGTCGTATTTCCAAGGAGCTCGGTATGCCCGTCGGCATCCTGCTCGACACCAAGGGCCCCGAGGTCCGCACCGGCCTTCTGGTCGACGGCAAGAAGGTTGCCGTCAAGACCGGCGACAAGATCGTCGTTACTGCTCAGCCCACGACCGAGGATTTCCACGGCACCGCTGAGCACATCTCCCTCGACTACCTGGCTCTGCCCTCCGAGGTCGAGAAGGGCTCCCTCATCCTGATCGATGACGGCCTGGTTGCCCTTGAGGTCGAGTCCGTCAGCGGCCAGGACATGACCTGCGTCGTCAAGAATGACGGCCTGATCGGCGAGCGCAAGGGCGTCAACATGCCCAACGTCAACATCTCGCTGCCCGCCATCACCGAGCGCGATCGTCAGGACATCCTCTTTGGCCTGACCGAGAACATCGACTACATCGCCGCTTCCTTCATCCGTGACGGCGAGTCCGTCCGCGGCATCCGCGAGCTTTGCCGCGAGAACGGCGGCGAGCACGTGACGATCTTCCCGAAGATCGAGTGCGCCCTGGGCGTCGAGAACTTCGACGAGATCCTCGAGGCTTCCGACGGCATCATGGTCGCCCGTGGCGACCTGGGCATCGAGATCAAGCCCGAGCTCGTTCCGCACATCCAGAAGGAGATCATCGCCAAGTGCAACGCGGCCTACAAGCCCGTTATCACCGCTACGCAGATGCTCGACTCCATGCAGCAGAACCCGCGCCCGACGCGCGCCGAGGTTGCCGACGTTGCTAACGCCATCTACGACGGCACCGACGCCGTTATGCTCTCTGGCGAGTCCGCTGCCGGTAAGTACCCGGTCGAGGCCGTTAAGATGCAGGCCAGCATTGCTCTCGAGGCCGAGAAGTACCTCCCGGCCCACGCTCCGCTCGAGGTTCCGGCCGACGCTCACGGCACCCGCGTCGTCAACAACGTTGTGGGTATGTCCGCTGTGAACATGGCCACCACCGTTGGCGCCAAGTGCATCACCGTGCCGACGACCACCGGTCGTACCGCCCGCCTGATCTCGCACTTCCGTCCCAACATGCCGATCTGCGCGTTCTCCCGCCACGAGTGGGCCGTCCAGCAGATGATCATGTACTGGGGCGTTATCCCGCACCAAGCCGAGATTACTCAGGGCACCGTCAACGGCACGATCGTCAAGGCGATCGAGACCGCTAAGGAGCTCGGCTACGTCGAGGCCGGCGATCTGACCGTCGCTACCGCCGGCGATCCCCGCATGAGCGTCCAGCTCGAGGATAAGGTCTCCTCGACCAACGTCGCTTACGTCGCTCAGGTGCGCTAAATCGTACTTGCAAGCAAATTTGCATTGCAAAGGGCCCGGAAGGCATTGCCTTTCGGGCCCTTTTTCTGTGCACCGATGCCTACCGCACGACATGGCACGCACCCATTTCATTACCAAAAGCGCGAAATCCGCCCTCCGAGGCCCAAAAAATAAAGCCCCAAGCGCTAAAAGTGTTCGCCCGGTGGCAAACCCACACCTCACACAGGGCTGATAAATCGTTTTAGCAAGAACCAAATCGACCTGGTTTTCGGAAGTATGCGGCAAATTCTGGAACCTCCGAGCACACCCTGTTTTTTCGCAACAAAATGCCTGATAAACTAGCCTCAAAAGCCAGGTCCGCTCATAGGGTTCAGATTTTGCCGCATACTTCCGGATTGACGCTGGCATCACTCGCTTCAAAGAGATGATTTCGGCCAGGAGGGCATTATGGACCTGACGCTTTGTGGGCAATCCGCCTTTAACTACTACCGCATCCCGCCGCAGGTATTAGGCCTTTACCCCGCCATTAGCCTTGGCAATATGGATCGCAGATGTTGTGGCCTCGGAAGTCATGCAGTTGTAAAAGACCTGCTTCACGCACCACTTCACAGGCTTGTATTCACTCGGGCACAATCCGGGTCGCGAAGCCTGTTTAAATCGCACCTCCTGACCCAAGAACCACCTCCGGGGTCGTTTAGGCAGACTGAACATGGGTTTGATGTCACGTCACCGGAGTTCACGCTGCTCAACCTTGCTACGCAGGTTTCACGCAACCAGTTACTCATGGCTTGCTACGAGATGTGCGGCTCCTTTGCAGTGCTTAAGCCCTGCGAGCGAACGCAACAACAACTCGATGAAGCTATTTCGCTTAAGTTCATTCCACCCAACTGCGGGTGGGAGCGAGTTAGCGACACCAAGGGCAATGACACCAACTTGTGGAAGCGCACGCCGCTTCTTACCGCAACGGATATCGCCGCGTTCGCCAAGCAAGCCGCAGGCCTGCGCGGCGTCAAACAACTGCGCTGGGCGGCCGAGCACATGACGGGGCAGGCCGCCTCGCCCTTCGAAGTACAGACCTCCATGCTTATCTCGCTCCCCCGCGACGAGGGCGGTCAGGGCATCGAGATCGCCAACAACGCGCGCATCCCGCTCAGTGAAGCCGCACGTTCGCTGTATGACAAAACCTGCTGCTACGCCGATATCCTCATCGAAAGCGTCACCGACAGCATGGGCGTCATTCTGGAATGCCAAGGCCGCTCTGCCCACGACAGCGAAGCCGCGAGCCTCTCCGATGCCGAGCGCGCCACCGCACTCACAAGCATGGGCTACGACGTCATCCAAATTACCTATGACCAGATCAAGGAGAAGAAGAGCTTCGACCACATAGCCGAGCTCATCCATAAAAAGGCCGGGCTTCCCCACATCCCAAAGACCAAACAGGAGCGCATTGCCGAAGATACCTTACGGCAAGAGCTACTTGTCGATTGGGTTGAGCTATTCACTGCCGGGCCGGCCAGCTAGCAGCTAGCAATCAGGGGCAGCGCAGGCACATCGGGCGATTCGACACGGGCGGCAAAACCCGCCTCGGTCAGCTCGATGACCTCGGTAAACGTCGCGTCGAAGAATTCCTCGGTCAGCAGGCGGTATGGCGGATGGTCGGGCTCGCCGGGGTTTTCGCGTACAATCTCGTGCATAACGCCAATGGTCTTGAGCACATACTCCTTATGGATGGGATACTGACCAAAACGCGTCGCCGCAGTATACAGGCGATCGGTCGCGCGCGGAATCGAAACGATCCCGAGCGTCTTGCCAAACCAGTCAAAGTCGCCTTGCTTTTTAATGCGGAATTCCTCGCACGGCTTGCCGCCGTGCGCCTCCAGGTACTGATTCACGCGCGTATTCCACACGGTATCGGCCACGAGGTGAGACCAAACGCCCAGCGTCAGATCGAGCAGCGACTGCGCCACGTCATCGGGCGCGAGCGAAAGCTCGCTAGCACCGGGACCGGCAACCGGCTCGGCATCCTTGTAGCGTTGGGGATAATGTACCCGATTGAGTCGCTCACGCTCCTCGACAATCGAGGTCGCGGCAGCCGGCGTACCAACAGGCGCCCCTTTAAGCAACGGTGCCACATAGGTATCCCAGAACTCATGCTCACGAGGCTTAGGGATAGGCTCGGGCTTTGCAAAGTGCGTAATGCGGTACGGGATGGGATCGGCGATGCCAGGGACCATATAGCCCACGAAGATATCCGGAACCACGCAGCCAAACAAAAAGGCATTGCGGTCGCGCACGCTATTGGCAAGCGCACCAGTGCGCTCCAGCAAACGCTCCGTCTGAGCGATATGAATGTTCCAGCTTGGCATAGCCACCCCCATAAAAAACCTGGATAACTATACCATCACGGCAAAGCCGCGCAGGCGGCTACGCACGCTCTACGCAGCAACTAGTCCGTAGCACCGCTTTCGGTTCCATACGACGGCGAAGGCGCCTCGACCACATGGTGATATCGATCGATATAGATTGCACGGGCACCCAGGCGTCGCACCAAATCCTGGTGATGCGTGCTCATCAAGACCGTCTTACCCGCCGCGACGTAGGCCAGCAAGAAGTTGACCACGATGTCGCATGAATCCTCGTCGAGCCCATTGGTGGGTTCGTCGAGAACCAAGATATCGGGGTTCATCGATACGACTGCCGCCAGCGCCACACGCTTCTTTTGCCCACCCGAAAGCTGATAGGGCGAGGCATCGACCAGGTCGGCAACTTGAAACAGTTCCATGGCATCGTGCACGCGACGGTCGAGCTCGTCTGCCGGCAGCCCCATTTGAGCCGGTCCAAAAGCGACCTCCTCACCGACCGTGGCGCAGAACAGCTGGGCATCGGCGTTTTGGAATACGAAGCCTACGCGCTGGTGGAACTTCTGAGCAGCAGCAGAATCCTTCAGATACGCCGCATCGACCACGCGTCCGTCAAACAGGTATGCGCCGGCATCCGCGAGCTCAAGGCCGTTGATAAGACGCATGATTGTCGTCTTGCCGCAGCCGTTGGGACCGAGCAGGGCAACGAGTTCACCACGATCGACCTGCAGCGACACGCCATCGACAACCGTATGCCCCGCATAGGAGAACACCACGTCGCGCAGCTCGATGAGCGGAACGACCTCGGCGCCGCCCACACCGTTCGTGCCCGCCGCACTATTCATATCGATCGTCAAAACGTCGCCCTTCCCCATTTGCATCCCCAGTCGGAACCAGCAGCGCCTACAGCACGGCGCACAACACTGTCAGCAGCGCCACGCCGGCCGCATAGGCCGCATCGCGCCAGCCAAACCTGGCGCGCGCGGGAGCCGGATACGCACCGGCAAAGCCGCGGCAAAGCATAGCCTCGTCCATCGCGCGGCTGCATTTCATCGCCTTGATAAAGGTCATGCCCATGATACCCGCGATCGAATCGGTACGCGAAAATCCCTCGGGCGCACGGCCAACGCTGCGCAGCATGACCGATTCGCACAGATCGTGCGCCGTACGACCCAGCACCTCGATGTGCTTGAGCGCCATATCAAACGTAAAGATAACTTCGTCGGGTAGATGCAGCATCTTGAGCGCCGCCGACATGCGGCTCCACGTGAGGGTCCACGAAGCGCCCAGCACCAGCGACACATTAATGAAGGTCTTGAGCGCAATCTTGAGCATGGCGCCCGTAGCGGAAGCACCCAGCAGCAGGGCAGGCAGCGCCAAAACCACTGCGAGCCCCGCGGCGCCAAGCGCCGGCACAAAGGTCGCGCGCAGCCCGCGTATGGGACGCACGGCAACGAGCACCAGCGCAATGGCCGCCATCAACATGAGGTACAGCGGGCTTTGTGTCAGGCACACGCACAGGACGCAAACGAATATCCCCACCAGGCGCACCGGAGCCGAAACGCAAGAAAGGGCGCGGTCGACCATCGACCCGCCCTCGTGCGCGCCTCCACCCAGGCGAACCCGCTCAAGCAGGCTCGCCAGGTGCAGGACGTTCTTTTGCATCACGCGATGACGAGCGCCCGTGGGCTCGTAACGCTGCTCGACCGCAAGCCAGCTAGGCAGCTCGACCATCGCCATGGGCTCCGCTTTCCTTGACCGTCAGCGAGATCAGACGGAATGCGATGGTGAGCACCGCCACGCCAATCACGCCGGACAAGATATACATGGCAGCCTGACCGGCAAAGCCGAGACCCTGCTCCTCGGAATAGGCCTGCAGGTAATCACCCGTAGGCAGAGCGTCGGCAAAGGTCGGGGTGTCGAGACCGACCGAAGCCTGCAGGCTGTCGTCGCCAGCCTCCTGAACGGCGGTCGCGGCGCCCTCGGCGTCCCACTCACCCCAGGCGTCACCCGTGGCCAGCAGGCCCAGCGGCGTGGCCACGACAAGCACGGCAACCAAGATGAGCGTGGGGACCAGCGAGGTCTTCTTTGCAGCAGCGCCCTCGGCAGCAAGCTGTCCATCGGCGGCTTCGGGGCCGACGATAACGCTCGGCGCCGTCTTCTTGATAAAGCCGTAGATCGCGGCAGTCGCCACGCCCTCGACCACGCCGGCTACCAACATATGCGGGATCATCATGGCCGGAATGGCAATGGACAGCGGGAAGGGGCAGTACAGCGGAGCGCCCGAAGCATTCGTGAAAAGCATCGGCTGAATACCAAACTCGATTGCTGCGCACAGGGCCGCCAGGCACAGGCCGACCCAGCCGCTTACGATGGCCGAAACCGAGGTGCCCCAGCTCTTGTCGTGCAAACGGCTGTTAAGCGCGCGGAACACGATGGCTGCGGCAAACGGCAACACGAAGGCCATGTTAAAGCAGTTAGCGCCAAAGGACAGGATGCCGCCGTCGCCAAACAGCAGCGCTTGCAGCGCCAGCGCGACCGAAACCGCGATAGCCGCGGCCTCGGGGCCCAGCAGCAGCGCGATGAGTGCGCCACCAACGGCGTGGCCAGTGGTGCCGCCGGGCAGCGGCACGTTGAACATCATAAGCAAGAAGGAAAATGCGGCGCAGATGCCCAGGAAAGCCATGTGCTCGCGATCGAGCGTGGCGCGCACCTTCTTGATACAGTGAGCCCAGACGGGCACCATCGCCACCGCCATGACGGCATCGGTCTGCGGGGACAGATAATTATCTGGAATGTGCATGTACGCCTCCCGGTTATCGGCGCACGGAATTGCAACGCCGCTTGAATCACCTTTCCAGTGTTACGTAATGTCAGATTCGTAACACGCCGCGGGCTATCATAGCAAAACGGCGCACTGCCGACAAAGCAGCACGCCGTTATGTAATGCGCGTGTCATATATGCAGGCTCAACGGTGCCTTATACCGAAAACAGCAGTCACGTAGGACTCGGCAGCAGCCACCGCTGACCCATACCCCAGCGCAGGACCTAGCCGCGGACCTCGCCGTTTACGCCCTTGCACACCTTGGTGACGATCTTCTGGTGCGCTTTTTCGACCTCTTCGCTGGTGAGCGTATGGTCGTCGGAGCGATACGTAAGCGCGAAGGCCATGGACTTCTTGCCCTTGCCAATGCGGACCGGGTCGCGGTACACGTCGAACAGGCGCACGCCCTCGAGCAGCTTGCCGCCGGCACTGGCGATGCGACGCTCAAGGTCCTCGCAGGTCACAGCGTTATCGACCACGATAGCCAAGTCGTGCTCGACGGCCGGGTACTGCGAGAACTCGCGGTAGTTCTCCTGGTTACGGGCACCCTTGATCAGCTTGTCCAAATCGAGCTCAAAGGCGACGACGACCTCGTCGATGCCGCAGGCCTCGCGCGCCTCGGGGTGGATCTCGCCGACCCAGCCTAGCACGGTACCGCCAGACAGAACCTCGGCCGCGCGGCCCGGCTGCAAGAAGGCGTAGCCCTCGCCCTCGACGGGACGGAAGCGAACCTTCTCGATACGCAGCTGGGCGAGCAGCTCCTCCACGATGCCCTTGCCATAGAAGAAGCGCAGCTTGCGGTACTTCATGTTCCAGGACTGCTCGCTCCACTGGCCCGAGAGCACGCCCGCCACGGACTTGGTCTCCTTGGGCAGGCTGGCGTTCTCGCGGCCGTGGAACAGGCTGCCCACCTCGTACAGGTGCACGTTGGGCGTGCCGTGGGCCTCGTTGTAGGCTACCGACTGCAAAAGGCCCGGCAGCAGCGAGCGGCGCATCTCGGTCTGCTCGGCCACCAGCGGGTTCATGAGCACCACGGGGCAGCCGCGGCCCTCGGTGGGCATGCCGATCTTCTCCAGGTCGCCCGGGGCGGCAAAACCAAAGGTCGTGGTCTCGTTGAGGCCGCAGGCGCGCAGGATCTCGCCGACCTTGCGGGTGAGCTTTTGCTCGCGGGTCAGGCCGCCGATATGGTTCTTGGCAGCCGGGATGGTCGCCGTCACGCGGCCCATGCCCCACAGACGCAGGACCTCCTCGATCAGGTCGATCTCGCGCGGCAGGTCGGGACGGAAGCTCGGCGGGGTCACCATAAAGTCCTCGCCCTCACGCTCGACGGTGCAGCCCAGGCGGGTGAGCGAGCGCTCGATAAAGTCGGGCTCGATGTCGGCGCCGCAGATGGCGTGCACGCGAGCCAAGCGCAGCTTGATGCTGTCGATGGTCTTGGGCGCGGGGAACACGTCCACATAGCCGGGGGCGACCTCGCCGCCGGCGATCTCCTCGATCAGCGCGCAGGCCACGTTGGCGACGTCCACGCAGCCGGTCTCGTCGACCTGGCGCTCAAAGCGGATGGAGGCGTCCGAAATCAGCGACAGGTCGCGGCTGGTGTGCGAGGTGCGGCCGGCGTTGAAGCAGGCGCTCTCGACCATCACGTCGACGGTGTCGTCCTCAATCTCGGAATCCATGCCACCCATGACGCCGGCCAGCGCCACGGGACGCTCGCCGTCGGTGATCAGGCCCATGCCGGCGTCGAGCGTGCGCTCCTCGCCGTCGAGGGTCGTGAACTTCTCGTCCTGCTGGGCGGCGCGAACCACCACGCGCCGTTTGCCCTCACGCTCGGCAAAGGTGTCAAGGTCAAAGGCGTGCAGCGGCTGACCGGTGAGCATCATCACGTAGTTGGTGATGTCGACGATGTTGTTGTGCGGGCGCACGCCCAGGGCATTGAGGCGCTTGACCATCCAGTCGGGCGACGGGCCCACCTTCACGTTGCGCACGATGCGGGCGACATAGCGGTCGCACAGGCCCTCGTCGGCAATCTCGACCGAAAGCTCGTCGTCCGTCGCGCGGCCGGTCTCGGCCTTGATGGCGGGCAGCTCAACGTGGAAATCGCGGTCGAAGATGGCGCCGGTCTCGCGGGCCATGCCGATCATGGACAGGCAGTCGGGGCGGTTGGGCGTGATCTCGCAGTCGAGCACGGTGTCGCTGGAGCCCACATACTCGGCAAACGGCATGCCGCAGGGCGTATCCTCGGGCAGAATCATAATGCCGGAGTGATCACCGCCCAGACCGAGCTCGCGCGCGGAGCAGTTCATGCCCATGGACACGACGCCGCGCAGCTTGCTCTTTTTGATCTTGACGTCGCCGGGCAGCACGGCGCCGATCATGGCCGTGACAATGTGGTCGCCGGCCTCAAAGTTCTGCGCGCCGCAGACGATCTGCAGCGGAGCGGGGTTGCCGTCGGCGTCGAGGTTCTTGTCGCCCACGTCGACCGAGCACACATACATGTGGTCACTATCGGGGTGCGGGGTCTTGGTGATTACCTGGGCGGTCACCACGTGGTCAAAGGACTCGCCCACGGTGTCGATCGCCTCGACCTCGGTACCGGTACGGATATATTCGTCCGAAAGGGTCTTGGGATCCTCCGGAATATCGATCATGGTCTTGAGCCAGTCGTAAGAAACGCGCATGTAGCTCTCCTAGTTCTTAATCTCCGCAAGGGGAGGAATATCAAATGAAGACGTTCGCCTTAGGGTTGTCCAGGTGCCCCAGGTTGGCGTGAAAGAGGAGCGACGCGTACTAAAGGTACGCGAGCGACGGTTTGAACGCCAAGATGGGGTGCATGGGCAAGCCTAAAATTGGTTGAGGAAGCGCATATCGCCTGTCATGAGCGTTCGCAGGTCCGGCAGGTCGTAGCGCAGTGCCGCGACGCGCTCGGCGCCAATACCAAAGGCGAAGCCGGTGTACTTCTCGGGGTCGATGCCGCAGTTGATAAGGACGTTGGGATCGACCATACCGCAGCCCAGAATCTCGATCCAGCCGCTGTGCTTGCAGAAGTTGCAGCCCTTGCCGCCGCACACGTGGCAGCTCACGTCCACCTCGCAGCTAGGCTCGGTGAAGGGGAAGAAGTGCGGGCGGTAGCGCGTTTTGCGGTCCTCGCCAAACATGCACTTAACAAAATAGTCGAGCGTACCCTTGAGGTCGCCGAAAGTAATGCCCTCGTCCACGACCAGGCCCTCGATCTGGTTAAACTGCGGCAGGTGGCAGGCATCGGCCGTATCGGGACGGTAGACGGTGCCCGGGCAGATCATGTAGATGGGCGGCTTCTGCGACTCCATGGTGTGGATCTGCACGCCCGAGGTCTGGGTGCGCAGCAGCACGTCGGACTCGCCGTGGGCGTGCGCCTCGGGGTGCGCAACGCTGCCGGGGTTGTTGTCGACCACGTAAAACGTGTCGCGGGCCGAACGGCTCGGGTGATCCATGGGGGCGTTGAGCGCCGTGAAGTTGTAGTAGGAGGTGTCGACCATGGGGCCGGACTCGACAGTGTAGCCGATGCCGCAGAAGATGTCCTCGGCCTCCTCGATGATCTGCTTGATCAGGTGCTGGTGACCGATCTGCGGACGGATGCCCGGCAGCGTGATGTCGACGGCATCGTGCTCGAGTGCGTGCTTAAGGGCGGCGGCCTTCATCTCGGTCGTGCGCTCGTCGAGCATGCCCTCGATCAGCTGGCGCATCTCGTTGGCGCGCTTGCCCATAACGGGACGATCCTCGGGGGCGAGCTTGCCCATCATGCGCATCAGGCCGGTGATGCGGCCCTTGCGGCCGAGCAGCGCGACGCGCGCGGCCTCGAGCTTCTCGGCGTCGTCGGCGCCTGCGACGAGCTCCTTGGCCTCTTCCTCGAGTTTGACCAGATCATCAATCAGACTCATGTCTTCCCTTTCGTCTCTCGCGCATCCGCGCTCCGGGACGGCTGACGCCGCCCGATGCTGCGGATGCGCGGCCCGGTTCGGTAACAAAAAACCGCCCTCGGGCATGTGCATTGCCCAAGGACGGTTAAATTCCGCGGTACCACCTTGTTTGACCCGGCGGATGTCTGGCCCGCCGCGCCCACTCTGCGCCCCTTATCGCGAGGCTCACGGCTTCCCTACTGGGGCCTCGCTGCCGCCGGCCGCGTGCCCGTTGAGGTCGCTGCTCGGGAGTGAACGCTTGGCCCTTGCCACCGCAGGAAGGCTTGCAGCCCATGACCTTCCCTCTCTTGCCGGCGACGCGGCGGGCAAAACCCTCTCCGTCAACGCATTGGGCTATAGGATAACACATTTCGCGAGCGCATCGCCGCGTTCCGTTTTGTTCGCGCTGGGTACAAGGCAGGTAGCTGTGCAAACTGGCCGCGCACCCGCTTGCGACGCTCGGCCTGCGAGATTAAGGATACGGTATGGGAAAGAAACTCGATAAGAAGGCCAAGGCAGCCGTGGCAAAGGCCGCCAAGGGCGTCAAGGCCGCTAAAGTCGACAAGGCCGTCAAAAAGTTCCGCAAACTCGAGGGCAAGCTGTGGACTCGCGAGTACCTGCTCAAGATTGCCGAGTTCGATGGAGCGACGATTGCTCCTGCCAACGGCGCTGCCGCCCGTGCCGACGCCATGGGCACGCTTGCCGGCGAACATCACAAGCTACTGACCTGCGAGAAGTCTGTTGAGCTCGTACGCTCGTTAGCGCGCGAGACGGTCGCCGGCGGCAAAATCGACGACCCGCAGCTGCTCGACGAGATCCGTGTGCTCGGTCGCGACCAGCGCGAGGCAAGCGTCATCCCCACCGAGGAGGCCGAGGCCTGGACCAGGCTCACCTGCGAGGCCGATGCCGTGTGGCACAAGGCCAAGACGGCCAATGACTGGGCGAGCTTTGAGCCCTATGTGGACAAGATCGTCGCCCAACTTAAGCATCAGGCAGAGCTCATGGACCCCCAGCGCGACCCATACGACGTTTGGCTCGACCAGTACGAGCGTGGTCTTTCTGCCAAGAGCTTCGACGCGTTTTGCGACGAGGTCAAGGCCACGGTCGTGCCGCTCGTGCACGCCATCGGCGAGCGCGGCCAGCAGCCCGCTGCCGACTTTTTGCACGCGCATGTGCCCGAGGCCGCCCAGCGAGCCATGAGCTTCGACCTGATGAAGCTCGTCGGTCTTAACCTGGACGACACCACGCTTGCCTTTACCGAGCATCCGTTTAGCGAGGGCTTTGCCGTGGGCGATGCGCGCATCGCGACGCACATCTACGAGAACGACTGTATCTCCAACGTCTTCAGCATCATCCACGAGGCAGGTCACGCCATGTACGAGCTGGGCGTGAACCCCGCCTATGCGCGCACGTGCCTGGAGGGTGGCACCTCCATGGGCATCCACGAGAGCCAGAGCCGCTTTTTCGAAAACACCGTGGGTCGCAGTCGCGCCTTTATGGGACCGCTGCTCGAGGTGCTGCGCCGCCACGCACCCGAGGTCTACGGCGACGTCGACGAGGACACGCTCTACCACGCCGTGAACATCGCACAGCCTTCGCTGATCCGCACCGAGGCCGACGAGCTCACCTATCCGCTGCACGTTATGGTGCGCTACGAGATCGAGCGCATGCTGTTTGCCGGCGAGGCCACGGCCAAGGACATCCCCGCGCTTTGGAACCGCTTCATGGATGAGTACCTGGGCATTCCCGTTCCCGACGACACGCACGGCTGCCTACAGGATACGCACTGGAGCGGCGGCTCGTTTGGCTACTTCCCCACCTATGCGCTGGGCAGCGCCTACGACGCCATGTTTGTGCCGGCCATGTGCCGCGACGGTGTCGACCTCAACGGCGCCTGTGCGAGCGGCGACCTGACACCCGTCCGCGCCTGGCTGGGCGAGCACATTTGGCAGTGGGGCCGCGCCAAGGACGCGCCGGAGCTCATCAAGGGCGCGTGCGGCATGGCGTTCGATGCCCGCTACTACTGCAGCTACCTGCAGGACAAGTTCACCACGCTCTACGAACTGTAAGGCATAACCGACACGCCAACGCAAAGGGGACGCCGCGGAACCAATCCGCAGCGCCCCCTTTTTTCACTCAATAACTAGGTACCCAATGACTAGTTCGTTGACGCTAATGTCTTGGCAACGTCAGCGAAAACGACCCTAAGCGAGCAAGGTGACGTGAAATGAAAGGGCGCTGACCTTCTGGTCGCGCCCTTGAAATTGAACGTCAGATTGCCGCTTGGGGCCGTTTGCAGCGTCGAGCAGTTACGCGGTTTGGTAAAACCGCGTAACTACAGAGCCTCGAGTGCGTTGGCGATGCGCTTCATGGCGGCATCGGCGGATGCTTGGTCAGGCGCCTCGGCCAGCACGCGGATAACCGACTCGGTTCCGCTCTTGCGCACGAGCACGCGGCCCTCGCCTGCCAGCGCAGCCTCGGCCTCGGCGATGGCGTTCTGCACGCCCATGTTCTCGAGCGCGGCGTCCTTGTCCGCCACGTGCACGGCCACCTGCGCCTGCGGCAGCAGCTTGCACGGAGCCGTGAGCTGCGAGAGCGTCTCGCGCTCGGCACGAATCACTTCCATCACGCGCAGCGAAGTCATAATGCCGTCGCCCGTGCGCTCGATATCGCCAAAGATCGTATGGCCCGTCTGCTCGCCGCCCAAGCTGTAGCCGCCCTCGCGCATCTTGGCATACACGTGACGGTCGCCCACGCCGCTGGTCACGGCGCTCAGACCGGCAAGCTCCAGCGACTTGACCAGGCCAAAGTTGCTGGCAATCGTCGGCACCACGGTACCGCCCGAGAGTCGCCCGTGCTTGTTCAGATACACGCCGCACACGTACAGGATCTGGTCGCCGTCTACCACGCGACCGCGCTCATCCACGGCCAGGCAGCGGTCGGCATCGCCGTCGTAGGCAAAGCCCACGTCCAGCCCCTGCTCCACCACGTGGCGCTGCAGGCGCTCCATATGCGTGGAGCCACAGTCGACGTTGATGTTAAAACCATCGGGCGCGGCATTGATCACGCGCACGTCGGCGCCGAGCGCGTCAAACACCGGCTTGGCCACCGAGGAAGCCGAGCCGTTGGCGCAGTCAATACCGATCTTGACGCCCTGCAGCGAAAAGTTCGCGCTGGCGATGAGCGAAGCAATGTAGCGGTTGCGGCCCTGCATGTAGTCCACCGTGGCGCCGATGTGATTGCCCGTTGCCAGCGGCACCTCGCTCTTGCCATCGATGTAGTCCTCGATGAGCTCCAGCACGTCCTCGTCCATCTTAAAGCCGTCGCTGTTGACGAGCTTAATGCCGTTATCGCAAAACGGGTTGTGGCTCGCGCTGATCATGATGCCGCAATCGAAGCAGCCCTCTACGGTCTGATGCGCCACGCCCGGCGTGGGGATCACGTGCAGCATGTAGGCGTCCGCGCCACTCGCGACCAAGCCACTCACCAGCGCCGCCTCGAACATATAACTCGAGCGACGCGTGTCCTTGCCCACGATCACGCGCGCCTTAGCACTGCGGTTGGCGCCGTAATACCAGCCCACAAAACGGCCAATCTTATAAGCGTGCTCTACCGTCAGCCCAACGTTGGCCTCACCGCGAAAGCCTTCGGTGCCAAAGTACTTCATGCGCTCTCCTTACAAAATAGGGGCGGACAGATTGCCTGTCCGCCCCAAAATGGTACTCGATTATCTGCGCTACCAGAAAAACCCTACGCCGACGCGCTGTCGCGAGCCGCCTGGCATGTAGGAGTCTGACGCAGCGTAAGCGGCTTGTCCCCCGCCTCGGCCGACGTGGTCAGCGTATACGTGATCGTCGTCGTCTCGCCAGCATGCAGGTCAACGGTGCCCGAATAGCAGGGAACTCCGTGCCAAGTGGCAGCGAACAGTCCAAACTGAGTCCCCTCGACGTTTAGATCGGTAATGCTGCCGCCTGTCGGCGCAAACAGTGATACATACAAGCGCTCATCGTCACGCGAGGTCCCAGGCGCACTGGCCGCTACGTAGTCGGGCAGCTTACCTGCCTCCTCCTGCGTCATGATGTTCGTCAGGGTAACGGTGATGCGATACGAGCAAGCGCCGTCGCCGTTCTTCACGCCCTGACCAATCTGCGTATCGGCGTTCAGATACCAGTCGAGCTTGGAGAAGCTCAGGTTGTTAAAGTAGACACCAGCAACGGGATCTTCACTCGGGTCATCCGGATCGGGCAGTGAGGCGTCGATGTTCATCTCCTTGATAGCGTTCTGCTCGTCATCGTTTTTCATCCACGCGATCAGGCGGCCCTCTTCGGCACCGCGCTCAACGGCGCTGACAAGGTTCGCAACATCGACGTCGCCGATACCGCCAAGGATCTTGTCGAAGGCAGCGCTGGCGACGGATGCAAAGATGCCGTCCGACTCCTCGACCGGATAGTTCCAGTACACATCATGCATAAGCACCTTCGCCGCGTTAGTGCCGTCAACGACTGTACCGTCGGGCAGTGAAACATTACCCACGAGGCCCAACAGATACTGCAGGAATACCGGATCGATACCAATGACGCCATCGACGTCCTGACCATATTCAGACTTCCACAGCGCGGCGACACGCTGCGAATTACGGGGCCAGTCGGGCGAATAGGTGTTGCCCGAGATGTATAGGTTGCTGTGGTCACCAAACAGCGTCTCATCTTCTTCGTCGACGCTCTCAACCGCCTCGTCTTTGCTGCGCGCAATGCAGGGAACAAACTCGCCAATCGACATCTGGCCGTCGGTGACCGAAATCAGGCCCTGCGAACCGCCAAAGCCGCCGCAAGCACGAATCTCGACGTTGTTCATGGCGTACACAAGGTAGTTGCGCGTCTGGCCGTTGGCGCCGAGCATCTGGGGAAGGACGGGGGCGACCTTCTCCGCCGCGTCAACCGCGCCGTTGAGGGTGGCAAAGCCGTCCTTGGCCTTATCGACCAGCTCGGTCACCTGGGAAATATGAGTATCGCCAATGCCCTGGATCTTCTCGTTGGCGCTCTTGAACACCTTCGAGCTGCTGGAAAGCGAATCGGCGACCGCCTGTAGCGCGGACACGTTAATCATGCCGTCCTGGAACAGCTTGCCGGGCGTGGCCTGCGAGAGGTTATCGGCCATGGGAACCAGCGCGTTGCTCGAGACATCGGACAGGGCATCAATCATGGTGCGGGCTGCGTTGATGTCACTGCCATACACCGGGATAAACGATGCCGCCGTCCACAGCGAGCTCGAGGTCTCCGCCTTCATGCTGTCGCAGAGCTCATCGATCTTCTTCGCGTCGTCGGGCAGCGTCGAAAAATCGCCCGACGTGACCTTGTCCTTAAGGCCACCGACGATCTCGACAGCCTCCTTCGCTTCGCTCTTTACGGTCTTTGCCGAGTTAAGCAGCATAAAGCCGCTTGCGCCAAGCGCAACGAGAAGCACCGCGACTACAGCGGCAATAATGGCGCCGGTGTGACGCTTTTTGCGCTCGCCCTTGCGATGGCGATGACGGACCAGACCGTCAGAGGTCGAACTCGACGAAGCATCGCTACCGTAGTTCAAGCCAAAATCGTAATAATCTTCCTTGGAACCCGAGCCCGCAAACTCGGCACCGCTATCATCCAGGCGGGCGAACGTGCCAGTCTCGGAGGCGCCGGTGTAAATCGTGCCAAGGTTACCCGTAAGCCCCGCGCCACCGGCAGAGGGAGTATTGTTGGCGGCCTTGCCGGCATTAACGTTGCCGGCAGCATTCGCGGCGTTGGCAGCACCTGCGTTGTTCGCAGGCACCGAAGGAGCCCCGCTCGGCTGCGACGCGGAGGTTGCACCGCCCGCAAAGACATTCCCTCTTGCACGGCCGGTCTTTTTTGCCTTTTGAGACTGCTCGTACAGAGCGGTGAACATCGCCGTCTCGCCCGGGGACACGCGCTTACCGGAACCGCCCTGTCCAGCGCCGCCCGGCGTGCCGGCCTTACCAGCCCCGTTCGGACGCGGCGGAACTGCAGGACGGCCGCTATCGCTGCCCTTAAAGTGATTACCAGCCATAAAGAAATCCTCGCAATTGAGTCGCAATGAAAAAGTCCATAACGTTACTAGTTTATGGCATTTTGAGCATCGACAGCTAAACTCCAGACACGGACGTCAATTGGCGAAAATGCGGCACAACACCTTTTCCGTCTTGGCGGCGGCGTCAACTACACCGTGAGGAACATCATCACGATGATCATGGCAAAGCCGATAAGGTCGGTCGGCAAAAACACCGTACCCAGCATAACGGCGCTGGTGATGGTCGCCGAAACCGGCTCCACAGTTCCGATGAGGCTCGCACGTACCGAGCCGATGTCCTTAACGCCCTGCATATAGAGCATGTAAGCAAAAAACGAGCCGATAACCACGAACACCGCGAGCGCCTCGACGCCGGCAGCGTCGAGTGCCGGCATATGCGCCCAAGGCTGCACGAAGACGCACGAGACCACGCCCGCCGTGAGCATTGCCGAGCCCGTGACGATGGGGCTGCCGTATTCGGGCAGGATCTTGGCGGGAATCACCGCCATACACGTGGCGCTGACCGCACACATAAGGCCTGCGACCAGGCCAAGCGGCGATATGCTCAGACTGGTAGGGTCACCGCCGGTAGCGATTAAAAAGGTGCCGCCCAGGGCCAACCCAATGCCAACGGCCTCACGCACGCGAGGCATGCGATGGTCGATCACGCAGGTGTAGCCCATAATGATGACCAGTTGCAGGCACTGGAGCACCGTCGCGGTTCCGGCGTTCGTCAGGCGCACGGCCGAAAGATAGCAAAACTGGTTGAACAGCAGGCCAAAGGCGGTAAAGAGCAGCAGCTGCTTGCGATCGGCGGGTGTGGTCCAGAGCTTAATCAGGCGCTCGCGGTCGCGCGTAACAACCACGGCCATAAAGAGTAGACCGGCGAGAATCTGACGCACGCTCATAAGCCACAAGGTGTCGACGTGGTAGGTATCGAACAGAAAGCTCGCGCTGGTGCCCGAGAAGCCCCAAAACGAACCGCCCACCAGCGTAGCCAAGACGCCCGTGATCATCTTGCGCGTCGAAGCGCTGTTCAGGCGGTCGCGCCACGCGCGACGGGTGTTGCGGCTGAGCTCGTCGGTGCCCTCGGGCACATCAATGTTCGATATATCGGTCATCGGCACCGAAGCCCCTGCGCCTTCGACCTGCTCGACACACTCTTTGCTCATTCCACTCCCCCGAAACAGTCTGGAAGCAATTCGGCTTACCTTACCACGGCGAAGGCACCAGCCGAAGGCTTGTCCGCTTATCGGTAGGACAATTCCGCAGGCGTCTTTCCATAGCTCGACACCGCAACGGCCTTGCATTATGCGACAGCCAAATCGCGGCAGCAGGCTCTTTTGAAATGGATATGACAAGACCCCCGAATTCCACAATGTAAGCGATTTTTAAAAATGTTCTTGCCACCGAGTTCAGGCTCCGTTATATTATCCCTTGCGCGCTTGCGCACCCTTGATCGGGCGTTTAGCTCAGGGGGAGAGCGCTTCCCTGACACGGAAGAGGTCAGAAGTTCAAATCTTCTAACGCCCACCAAATGTTCGCAGCTCAGAGGCTATGTCCTCTGGGCTGTTTTGTTTTATGTCGCCAAATCCGCTGGCAGTTCCAACCGTCATCGCAACGTAGCATCAATTCACCTGACGAATGGCTGCCAAACAAATTCAATACCCCAACATCAACAATAGCCAGGCACAAAACTGCGCCGCAAGCTGCTCCAACCGCCCAACTGGCCAAAAGCCGACCATCTACTTGCCGATCTATCCATCGGCATAACCAATCAGTCCGCACCGCAACTTCTCAGCAAAACGCCACGATGTCTGCGCCCTGCGGTATCCTTGAGCCACTTACACCTGCAGCACCAAGGAGCCACCATGCGCACCGAGCTCGATGTTCCCTTTTCGCACAAAGAAGAAGCCAAGGCGTTGGGCGCCAAATGGGACCGGACCAAGAAAATCTGGTATGTACCCAGCGGCGTCAACCCCGAGCCCTTTGCCGAGTGGCTGCCTGGTATTGACCGATCCGACCCCTCTGCGCCGTATATATATCTAGTACTGGGCAAGCGCGAGTGCTGGAAGTGTCACAAAGAGACCTCGGTCGCGGCCTTCGGCATTCCCTATCGAGCCGATAACGACGAGAGCATCGCCATCGCGCACGCGCCCAACGAAGCCGGGCACATTGCCATCGACACTGCCAACGCCAACGCACTCGCCATCGTGCCCGCTCTTGGCTGCGTGCCGGGCGAGATCCGCGACTACCTTCATAAGCGCTGCGGCTACAAGCCCGTAGGCGCGCGAGCCTCCAAAGCCCCGTCGCTCGGCAACACGTGCACCAGTTGCGACGCGCTGCAAGGCAGCCGCTATCTGTTCGAGGAGCCCTCGTCCCCGTTTGCCCTCACTGCCATCAACAAGCTGCCGGCACTGGAGTTTATACGCGTCGAAGTTGCCGGCGTCTTTGGCGTCCCGGCCACGCGTACCGACTTTGACCAGGCGCTCTTTACCTGGGCACGCGACCATCACGCCGAGTTCCACAAGCAGCTCGGTGAGGGGATTTATTTGTAGGGACGGAGAGGCCTTCACAGTCAGCTCCTCCGCATCACCTATCCCTCGTCGCCGGCGTCGTACACGATATCGAGGCCACAAACGGGGCATTTCTCCGGATACACCGGCATATGAACGCCTGTCTGTTTTCTCACTTCGTCGCTGAACCTGTCGCGCGCATCGATGAACCGAATGTCGAGACACGGTATTTGCGAGCCGCAGCAAGGGCAGGTGACGACAAACGACCCGCAATCAACCTCTACGCTCGGAAACATATTGTTGTCTATAAGGGCACACGGCAGTTTTCCGTACTTCCCCATCGCAATATCGCCTCGCCAGCTCATACACGCTCCCCTCTCGCTATACAAAACAGGAAGAGCATGCACCGGCGGGCATGCGCGAGATTGCA
The DNA here is from genome assembly GCA_048342015.1 of Collinsella sp. Taxonomy (GTDB): domain Bacteria; phylum Actinomycetota; class Coriobacteriia; order Coriobacteriales; family Coriobacteriaceae; genus Collinsella. The sequence goes on from DBGDFS010000030.1 coordinate 35,051, forward strand.
TCGCCACGCGATCCGATCAAACAACACGATCGTCAAAGAATGCCAAAGCCAAATACGCTAATACGGCAGAAGCCCCGCCTTTTCACGCTTCTTTTCCGAGCGATCGAACTCAATGCGATGGGCCTCAAGAAACACCGTATTGGGTCGCCACTGACGCTCATTCGGCTGCCTTAGCGTCGCACCCGCAAAGGAAGCGTAGCCGGTCTTATCCAGCAGGTACGATCCGCACAGCCGATATTCGCCGCAAACAGGCTCAAACGAAATCAGATGAGCATCGAATAAAGCATGTAAGTCGCGCCGAAGCAGAATGCCGTTGCTGGCAACCTGCGATTTGGGTCCCGAGTAATTCTCGATATGTGCAGCCTCCAGAGCTTCGCTGACGCCGCAGTCCGACACCGCGCAACGGCCATCATAGGCGGCAACGAGCTGCTTGCGGAACCATTGCTGCCCCAATCGCCCGCGCCTTAACGCATAGCGGACCTTTTCGTCGTCGGTCGTACCCTGTCCGGCAAACTCAATATCGACGGGCATGTGCTTCAGATAGCTCATGTCGGGCGCAAAACGGGGGTCCGGTCCGCCTTTATGAACAGGACCGTGCAGAACAAACCATCCGTTTTCGGGCTCGAACCGTTCAACAAACGCAAGGCCGAGCACCTTGTAGCCCACCTCGGTTGCAAATATGACTCCGACTGGAACGCCACATTCCATGCAGTTGAGCATTTTACGGCTGTAATTCTGGTCTCGAGAACCAACGGCGCCTGGCGCTTGGACCGAATACTTAATGACCCACGTACCATCGTCCAAATAGAGCGGAGGTACATCGGTGTAGAAGCTCTTTTTAGAGTTATGGACCGAAAGCGCAAAGATCTTATTGGGATCTTGCTTCACCCGATCCTGGCCCGGCCAGAAGATCCCTGAATCCCGCGTTACGGGAAAGAAGTCCGAGCCAATTCTCAAACGATACTGATACTGAGGGCTATCTTCCTTGGTGTGGTGCGGAAGGCTGGTCCAAACGCCGCCGCGCTGTTCCTCACCCAGAAACCACTCCCATGCCTCAACGTATTCGGAAGGCACGAGACTGCAGGCGCGGTCATAGCTTGGTCCATCCATCAACGGAACAGCAAGGTCAATGTCGTTCATCGCCAGCACCTACAACCATACGAACGCGAGTCATGCCCCTCAATAATATGGCCGAGAGTCAATTATTACGAGATCTCATTCCGCGATCGGCACATCGTTGATGCTCTCGGTTTGCCGCTGGCGCGCTTGTACCCCGCTACCCCACTTCCCTGTATACTGATGTAGCACGTGTTTCATCCGGGCTTGTTGGGCCGGGTCGTTCATGGGAGGGTCTTATGGCTGCCTCGAATCCGCCTAAGGGGAGCGTTTCTTCTTCGTCCATCAAGCCGGTTACGCGCAAGGCCGTGCGTTGCCAGCGCGAGGTCGCTTGGCTTGTCACGCAGGCGGCGGGCAGGCTTGTGGCGACCACTCAGGACGTCAATGCGCCTACGCCGAGCTTTGTGTTAGCGGCGGCGCTGGATTTTGTGCGCCAATTGGAGCTTGCCGCGCAGGATGCCAACGGCCACCTCGACTACCAGAACGTTATGGCGCCCGACCTGCAAACGTTCTGTCACATGGCCAAGTTGCCTGCCGCGCCCAATGCGCTTTCGGACGCAGGCTACATGTTTACGCTCTCGGGCGCGGACCTTATCCGCGACATCTATGCATACTGTAGCGAGCTCGCCGAGCGCCACGTCTTTGACGCGGCAGAAGTCAAACCGGGAAATGTCATCAAGCTGGTTCTTAGGCTGTTCTTGACAGACGGGTTCGGGGCCATGCCGGCGTAAGCCGAGTCTTTAGCATCACCGTCGACTGGGCAACAACCGCTTTACCTTAATGGACGCCAATCGAGGGTCGATTATTGGGTCGCCTCGTCCACTAACGCATCTATCCCACGCACTCCGACAGTCGATACTTGCGGTTGCGGCTCGTCGCCGGCGCCGTGGGCTCAAGCTCGCCTTGAGCAATGAGCGCGTTGACGCGCGACCTAACCTGGGAAATTGTGAGCCCTGTGCGCTCTGCCAGCTCGCGCGTCCCCAGCTCGCCGTAGTGTTTGAGTGCCGTCACAATTAAGCCCCCGCCATGATCGACCGGCTCGATCTTTGAACGGTAAAATACGACCTTGAACCGATCGAATCCCGGGCAGAACAGGGGCTCGGCCAGACCATGCGCGCGCATGGCATCGATCATCATCGGGATGCCCGAGCCATTGCCCTCAGCCGGCGAACCTGCGCCATCCGGCAGCGGGACAATCGACATGAGCTTCACAAGCGTCGCGTTACGGCATCGGGAGCTGCCGTCAAACAAGTTCTCGCGAGTCTTTCCCCCGTAAAGGCCGCCAGGATTCGTCACCTCGACACGATCATCAAAGACGTCGACGGCAATCGATTGTCCACAGAACCGATCCCCGTATTCTCGATGGATTACGGCGTTGGCGATTGCTTCGCGCAGAACCTCCTCGGGAATCTCAAGCGAGTCGACACGCGAGACGCCTTGGACGGTCGAGGTTCGCCGCAAATTCTTGGCGACGGCTGCGACGGCATCCGAGATCATCTCGCCCAACGTTCCCTCACAGATTGTGCGGTCCATGAACCTCAGCAACCCCGCCATGCCCTTCTGAGTTCCCGCATGGACAGCCACGTCAATGAAGAGCTTGGGATAGAACTGCTGAGGGTAGGTGCCCACAACTAGGAGTCCAGCCTTGGTGACATTGCCCTGGGAATCAAGGATATTTAGGCGCTCCAGCTTCGTTTGTTTGTCCGGCGCGCCGCGCATCGCTCGAGGCGTCAACGAGAAAGCCCGATCGATCGTACGGTCGACCAGCGTCTCGTCGAGATTGTCCGCGCCCGCACCCGCCACCGCGTCCCGATCGCTCGGAGTCGCTCGACCGTATGACGCCAATGTGAGCACCTCGGTCGATGAAAGCGGCACATCTTTGTCATCGATGCGCTTGTAGCTGCCGCCCTGGGCGCCCCACTCTATGACATAGCAGGGCTTGCTCGACGGATCGAGCTCCTCAATCGTAATGACGAGAACGATGACGCCCTGAAGCTCCACTCGCTCGGTCCTGCGGAGAATGCCGCGGATAGATTTCCCTCGTCTCTCAGTTATCTCTCGTAATTATCTCTCATTTATCTCTCTATCTCTCGGCTTAGAGATAAGAGATAGATAGAGATGGAATGTCTACCATTTGCTTCATTTATACATATTTTTGCTGGTAGAACAATCGGTATTGAGACAATACCATGATTGCCTACCTCTTTGCTGCTCAGTTATCTCTCATATTTTTCTCTCATCTTCCTGTCATCTCTCGTATTAGAGACGAATGAGAGACGAGAGATACGCGAGTGATGGACGAGCGAGGATTTTCGGACGGTCGGATATCGAGAGTGGATATTTGGACGGTTTTTGGGGCTTTTGCGGCAAATTCCGTCCAAATATCCACTCTCGTTTGGCGAGTGTCCAAATTTCCACGCTCGCGCGGCGGTCACGCGGGGCCTTTACCCAATCCGCCGGTATCGCCTTCAGTTCGCTGCAGAACCGCGGCCCCATATGGGTATACTCTCGAGGATTCGACTCGATTCGCCCCCGCTGGGGCGTCAAAGGAGACTGCATATGCCCACCACCTCAACCGACTCGCGCGCCGCTGCCGCCGCGCTGCTGGTACCCGGTACCACCTGCCACGGTTTTACCGTCGAGCGCTGCGAGACCGTGCCCGAGCTCGACTCGGATGCCTACGTACTTCGCCACACCGCCTCGGGCGCTCGCCTGCTGTACCTGGCGTGCGACGACGAAAACAAGGCTTTTGCCATTGGCTTTAAGACGCCGCCGGCCGATTCCACCGGTGTGTTCCATATTCTTGAGCACTCGGTGCTGTGTGGGTCGGCCAAGTTCCCCGTCAAGGAGCCGTTTGTCGACCTGATCAAGAGCTCCATGCAGACGTTCCTCAACGCCATGACCTACCCCGACAAGACCATCTACCCCGTTGCCACCACCAACGAGCAGGATTTGTACAACCTGATGGACGTGTACCTGGACGCGGTGTTCAACCCGGCCATCTATACCAAGCCCACCATTTTTGAGCAGGAGGGCTGGCACTACGAGCTGGACCTGCCGGAGAGCGTCGAGGGCGAGGGCGACGGCAGCTCCGCGAACCTACGCGAGGGCACGCTGCGCTATAACGGCGTTGTCTTCAACGAGATGAAGGGCGCGCTGTCCGATCCCATGAGCGTGCTGGATGACGCCGTTAACGCCGCGCTCTATCCCGATACCGCCTATGCGCACGAGAGCGGCGGCGACCCGCGCGCGATTCCCGCGCTTACCTACGAGCAGTTCCTGGACACGCACGCTCGCCATTACAATCCTTCCAACTCTTATATAACGCTCTACGGCGACCTGGATGTGAACCGTGCGCTGGCATTTTTGGATGAGCGCTACCTGTCGCAGTCGAGCGCCGCGAGCCGCCGCATGGACGCCGCCGTTGCCGCCGGCGAGGATCCGTCCGCGCTGGCGCCCAATCCGTTGGACGTGCAGGCGCCCGTGACCTGCGAGTATGAGCGCGTCGAGATGGCCACCACACCCGAGAATGCCCTGGTGGGCCTGGGCCTTGTGCTGGGAAACGCGCTCGACCGCAAGCGCACGATCGCGGCGGATATCCTGTTCGAGGCGCTGCTGGGGTCCAACGAGGCGCCGGTCAAAAAGGCTATTCTGGCGGCAGGTCTGGGCGGCAACGTGGTGAGCTACACCGCGGCCGAGTGCCTGCAGCCCTACGAGCTCATCATGCTGCAGAACGCACAGCCCGGCGTGGCGCGCGAGCTGCGCCGCGTGTTCCAGGACGCCTGTCGTGACCTGTGTGAGCACGGCGTTCCGCGCGAGCGTCTGGAGGCCATCATCAGCAGCAACGAGTACGACCTGCGCCAGCGCGACTATGGCATCGCCGACGGCGTGGCCATTGCGTGCGATGCGCTGAGCACGTGGCTCTACGATGACGACGCCGCGACGCTGGCACTCAAGTACGGCCCGGTGTACGAGGAGCTGCGCGGCGAGCTGGACGGCAGCTATTTTGAGGATCTGCTGCGCGAGCTAGTGCTGGGAAACGACCACATGGCGCTCGTCGAGCTGGTGCCGGTGGACGCCGCCGAGGGTGCGGAGAGCGCCGAGGCCGCAGAGCTTGCCGCCAAGCGTGACGCCATGACCGATGCCGAGCTGACCAATGTGGTTGAGCGCACGGCCGCGCTGCGTGCCGCACAGGAGGCCGAGGACACGCCCGAGGCCAAGGCCACGCTGCCGCGCCTGCGCGTGTCCGACATTGGCGAGGCGCGCCCCGAGCCGCCGCTCGTTGTGGACACGACCGCGCCCATCCCCTGCCTGCGCCACGGCATCCCCACCAACCGCCTGGCCTACGCCATGCAGTACTTCGACCTGAGCAGCGTCGCATTTGAGGACCTGCCCTACGTGACGCTGCTCTGCCGCCTGCTTAAGCAGCTGCCCACGCGCGAGCACTCGGCAGAGGAACTCGACAACCTGCTTGCCGGCAAGCTGGGCTTTTTGAGCTTTACGACCGAGGTCATGACGCAGCCCGACGTGGACGGCGTGCGCCCCTACCTGCTGGTGAGCGCCGGCGCCCTGTCCGAGAAGATCGATGCGCTGGCGAGCCTGCCGCGCGAGGTGTGGTCGAGCACACTTTTGGCGGACGCCGACGCCGACCGCGTGCGCGACGTGCTCACGCAGATTCGTATTGGACTCGAGCAGGGCTTCATTAACAACGGCCACTCGGCGGCGCTGGGCCGCGCGATGAGCTACAGCTCGCCTTCGGCCGTGGTGCGCGAGCAGCTCTCGGGCGTGGACTTCTACCTGTTCCTGCGCGACCTGCTCGATCACTTTGACGAGCGCCTGGACGGGCTGCACGCCAAGCTTGCCAAGTTGGCGGAGCGCATCTTTGTGGCCGATGGTTGCATGGCGAGCTTTACCGGCAGCGACGAGGACTTTGACGCATACTGGGATGCCGCGGGCGACCTGGGGCTGAGCGCGAGCGACGGCGCTGGCCGCGACGCGCTCGTGGTGCCGGCGCCGTGCGACCGCCACGAGGCCTTTGTCATCCCCAGCGACATCTGCTTTGCGGCGCGCGCCTGCGATCCTCGTCGCTTGGGCATTGACGTGACAGGCGCCTGGGCGGTGGCTGCCAACGCGCTCTCCTACGACTACCTGTGGAACGAGATCCGCGTAAAGGGCGGCGCGTACGGCTGCGGTTTCCGCGCGGCCGGCGAGCGCCAGGCGGCGTTCTACACCTACCGCGACCCCGCGATCGACCCCTCGATCGAGCGCGTGGAGCGCGCGGGCGCATGGCTCGGCAGCTTTGAGCCCGACGAGGCAGCCTTCGGGGGCTTTATCGTGAGCTGCGTGAGCGGCATGGACGCACCGGTAAAGCCGTACGCGCTCACCAAGCGCCGCAACACGACCTACCTGGCCGGCCTCGATCCGCACGCACGTGAGGAGCGCCGCGCCCAGATGCTCGCCGCCACGCCCGCCGAGCTGCGCTCGCTCGGCGCCGACGTGACACGCATCGCAGCCGAGTCGCCAACCTGTGTCTTTGGCGGCCGAGACGTCATCGCCAAGAGCAACGCCGGCTTCAACGTAGTCGACCTGCTGGCATAACCACAGCAAGCAAAACCGCCACAAAGGGGACAGGTACCTTTGTGGCGGTTCGAACACTTGTTCTATACGTACATGTGTTCTATAGTATGGGTGATTGCTTCGGGCTTAAATTGCAACTATAATATAGTTGCGGGATGTGAGGCAGGATGACTCGGATCGACAAACTCATCGCCCAGCTGCTTAGCTGTCCTTCAACGTATAGATTCGCTGACTTTCTTAAAGTTATGGCTTCATATGGCTTTGAAATGGACAGCAAAGGCAAGACATCCGGATCGCGCGTTCGCTTCTACAGGCCATCAGATGGCAGGATGTTCGTAATGCACGCGCCTCATCCATCTGACGCATTGACAGCGGGGACCATTCGAAACATCGTTCGCTTTCTGCAAGATGTCGGAGGTAGTCATGAGTAACGTTTTGGCATACAAGGGTTATTTCGCCCCGGTTGAGTTCGATGCCGAACAGCATGTGCTAACAGGTATGGTCGCCGGCATTAGGGACGCAATCGTATTTGAAGGCTCCACGGCTGAAGAAGTGGAGCAATGCTTCCACGACGCCGTCGACGATTACCTTGAGTTTTGCGCCGAGAAGGGCAAGGAACCCGAGCGAGCTTTTAAGGGCTCGTTCAACGTAAGAACGGGCTCTGAGCTCCACAAGCAAGCAGCGCTAGCGGCGGCAAAGAAGGGTGAGTCACTCAATAAGTTTGTGACTGAAGCGATCGCTGCGGCGCTGTGAAGCCAACGTCGAGTCGAAGCCGCCACAAAGGGTGCCTTTGCGGCGGCTTCGACGTTTGCCCAGATAAAACCTGCCAAAATAAACCTGTCCCTTTTTGGTAGGTTTGGGAGAGGGAGCTGGGATGGATAAGGCTGAGTTGCGACGGGCGGTGATTGCTCGGCGCGACGCTCTTGATTTGGACTTGCGCGCGGCGAAGTCTGCCGCTATCTGTGCGCGGCTGATTGAGCTGCTGGGCCGCTTGGATGCCGCGGCGCCGCACACCGTTGCCATCTATGCCGCGATGGGTTCCGAGGTCGACCCAGCCGCGTTTGCCGCTGCGGCCGTCAAACGCGGCTGGCGCGTGGCCTATCCGTGCATGCTCTCGGCAATTGATGCCGCAGCTTGTGGCCAGCGCATGTGCATGCGGGCAGTTGCTGTCGACGATGCGTCCTCGGCTCCGTTTATCGCCCACCCCACGCGGGCCTTCACGGCCATGGACATCGACAGCGACCACTTCCCTATCGTGTCTGCCGAAGCACTCGACATGATTGTTGTGCCGCTCGTGGCCTTCGACCAAACCGGCGCGCGCCTGGGCTACGGCGGCGGCTGCTATGACCGCTACCTGCCCATGCTCTCGCCCGCATGTCAAATCATCGGCATCGCCTTTGACGAGCAGCACGTCAACCACATCCCCATCGATGTCCACGACCTGCCGCTACCCCACATCATCAGCGCCTAACCGCCGTTGCATCGCACCTGCACGATGAGCGTGGAAAATCTCCCGCTTTGAACCCCCTTGCGAGCCAAAAACGGGAGATTATCCACGCTCATTCAGCAAGCGTCCGATTATCCACGCTCGTGTGTTCGGATTTCCACGCTCGTGCGGCTCAACGCCCTGCAACCCCCTCAGCACGCACGCGGCACGCCGGCAACTTTGAGCTTGCGATCAAGCTTTCCCGGATCCCTCAGATCATCCCAGCACAAGCGCACGATCTTGCAGTTATCAAGCAGCGAAAGCCTCGACTCGCGCTGGCGCTCATCAAACTGCGCCTTTGCGAGCTTGCCTTCCTCCGCCGCCTTCTCGCTTTTAACGAATCCGTCAAATTCCCCGATGATCAGCCGATCTCCCACGCGCCACAAGTAGTCGACGCGATACGGCCGTCCCGGCTCAACCGGGTCGAACAGCTCAATTTGCAGCTCCGGCGTCTGCCAGCCGCGCTCGATCATCAGGGCGCGCGCCTTGGACTCGCCACCGCTTTCCGACAGGCCGTCGGCACACCGTGCAACACTTCGCGCCGTCACAACACCGCGTCGATTCAGGCCAAGCTTGTCGACCGTCTCAACGAGATGTTCCTTCGACAACAGCTGCTCATGGAGCGCCGAGTCCGCAATGATCAAGCCCTCGACAAACGATGCATCGACCAGGCAATCCGTAATCGTTTGATCGATATCGGTCACGGCAATGTCCATCTGGGTGGCCCGTGTTTGACGAACATAACGATGGCGAACGACCTGAGAGCCCGGCGTCGTTGATTGTGCCGGTGCCACGGCGATATGGATGTGCGTCAAATTGGCATGCGAAACCGAAAGACCATAGATAACAGCCGCCGTATAGGAGCAAAATGTCCAGTCGGGGTGCTTTTGCGCAAGGGCCCGCACTCGATGCAGATAACGCTGCCGAAACTTGAGCTCGGACCAGTATTCCGGACGCGCATACAGCCCCGGCATGACCGCCTCTAGACTTCCCGCCGCCACTCGCCGCTCAATCTGCTTTGCCTCCGCCGCCGTTCGCGCGTACACGCAGCTCATCTGCTGTTCGCATGCCTTAATGTGACCTGCAAGTCTTTGATTCGCCGTCATGTTTCCCATGTCGCCTCCCAGATCTTGGAACGGCGCAAACGTACCAGACGGTTTCATGCGAAGTCTGACCAAATGCTATCCAGGCACCGACCAAATGCTTGACGGTTTTGGACGTTTTGGGTTGATGGCTTATATCTGCAGGTAGGGCGGTTGTCGAGAGGTCCCTGTCTCCACATTTAGATGCCTTGGTCCATCGGATTATCAGAAAGAAAAACCCGTCGAGATTCAAGACTACGCCAAATGCGACTTCGCCTCTGCATGCAGCGTCTCTTAGCCGAGCCATCGGCATCTACATGCCTAAAAAATGAGCGTGGAAAATCTCCCGTTTCGAGCCCGTTCCTCGGCCAAAAATGGGAGATTATCGACGCTCGTTTTCAAACGTCCGAAAATCCACGCTCGTGTGTCCGATAATCCACGCTCGTCACGCCACCGGCACAGCTACGGCCACAGTCACAGTCGCAGTCTAGTGCTCCTCGCCGGCGCGGGCCAGGTCGTAGGGCGTGGTCTGGTAGACGTAGTAGTTGAGCCAGTTGGTGTAGAACAGCTGAGCCTGGCTGCGCCAGACGTTGCGCGGCTCGGCGGTGGGGTCGTCGCCCGGGAAGTAATGCGCCGGCACCTGAGGATTGAGGCCGCGCTTCACGTCGCGCTCGTACTCCAGGCGCAGCGTGTCGGTATCGTACTCGGGGTGGCCAAATACAAAGAAGCGGCGGCTGTCGGTCGACTTGACGATGTACAGGCCAACCTCGTCAGACACGGCCACGACCTCAAGCTGCGGCTCGGCCTCCACGTCCTCGCGGCGCACATCGGTGTTGCGCGAATGCACGGCATAGAAGCGGTCGTCGAAGCCGCGGACCAGCGGGCTTTGCGGCTTCACCAGATAATGCTCGAACACGCCACTTGCCTTGGCCGGCAGGTCGTACTTCTGGATACCGTAATGATGGTACAGGCCAGCCTGCGCGCCCCAGCAAATGTGCAGCGTAGAGTGCACGTGCGTGGTGGACCAGTCCATGATCTGGCAGAGCTCGGGCCAGTAGTCGACCTCTTCGAACGGCATCTGCTCCACCGGCGCGCCCGTGATAATCAGGCCGTCGTAGTGGATGTCGCGGATGTCGTCGAACGTGCGGTAGAACGTCTCCAGGTGGCCGGCGCTCACGTGCGTGGCCTCGTGCGTTTTGGTGCGCAGCAGGTCCACCTCCACCTGTAGCGGCGTGTTGGAGAGCTTGCGCATGATCTGCGTCTCGGTGGCAATCTTGGTGGGCATGAGGTTGAGGATGAGTACGCGCAGCGGACGGATGTCCTGGTGCAGCGCGCGGTACTCGGTCATGACAAAGATGTTCTCGCTCTCGAGCTGCGCGGCGGCAGGGAGGGCGTCTGGAATGCGAATGGGCATGGATGCTCCTTACGAGTCAGTTGCAGCTATGGTACAACGAGCGGCCCCATTCGCGCGAGCACATCGCCCAGCGATGCCGCCAACGGCCCAAAACGCCCCAAAAGTAGAAATTAAGGCATGTCTCTAAAATCTGCTGCACTTTAGCCTAGCAAAGTAACGGCAGGACGCTACAATGTTTCAACGCGAAAAACTCGGCCGAAAGGATACTCATATGTACCAGACGCGTAAGATCGGTGTGGTCGGCCAGGGCCACGTAGGAGCACATGTCGCCAACAGCCTGCTTATGCAGGGCATTGCCGATGAGCTGTACCTGTGCGATATCAACGAGGCCAAGGTGACGTCCGAGGTCCAGGACCTGCGCGACTCCCTTTCGTTTGTCCCGTATAACACCAAGATCGTCAACTGCTACGACCACTACGAGGAGCTGGCCTGCTGCGACGTCATCGTCAACGCCGCCGGTAAGGTCGCACTGGCCGCCGGTAACCGCGACGGTGAGCTGTTCTTTACCACCGACGCCGCCCGCACCTTTGCCAAGCGCATCGTCGACGCCGGCTTCGACGGCATCTTCGTGAGCATCTCCAACCCCTGCGACGTCGTGTGCACCGAGCTGTGGCACCTGACCGGCTACGATCCCAAGAAGATCATCGGCTCGGGCTGCGGTCTGGATTCCGCACGCCTGCGCACCGAGATCTCCAAGAAGGTCGGCGTGAGCCCCAAGTCCATCGACGCCTACATGATCGGCGAGCACGGCTTTAGCCAGCTGGCCGCCTTTAAGGCCGCGACCATCGCCGGCAAGAGCCTGACTGAGCTTCAGGCCGAGAACCCCGACAAGTACGCCTTCGACCACATGGAGGTCGAGGAGCTCGCGCGCAAGGGCGGCTATGTGACCTACCAGGGCAAGCAGTGCACCGAGTACGCCGTCGCCAACTCCGCCGCGCGCGTCTGCGCCGCCGTGCTGCACAACGAGCACGCCGTGCTTTCCGCCTCCACGCTCATGACCGGCCAGTATGGCGAGGAGGGCATCTTCACCTCCCTGCCGTGCGTGATCGGTGCCGAGGGCGTCGAGGAGGTCTACACACTCGACCTGTCCGAGCACGAGCTCGAGGGCTTCCACAAGAGTTGTCAGCACATCCGCGACAACATCGCCCAGCTCGACTGGTGGGATGCCGAAGCCTACGACGCCAAGTAAGCGTCGGTTGCCGCGACACCTCGCTCATACGGATACCATGCAAAGCGGGCCGCGCCGGAAATCCCCGGCGCGGCCCGCTTTTTACGCACGCTATTCGCTTGCGAATCGAAGGTGAATACTTTTCCCGGTACCTAGTACTGCTCGATGCCCATGTAGCGACGGACCTCGGGACTGTGGTCAAACACCTTGCCGCGTGCGGCGCGCAGCTCGCAGCTCATGTTGTAGAAGAAGATCGGCTCCAGGTACGAACGCACGCTGGCGGGCACCTCGCCTACGCCATACTCGAGCGCGTCGAGCACCATGACTGTATCGGTGTGCGTGTTGAGGAACGCCAGCGCGCGCTCCTCCATGGGGCGGCACTCGCCCGATCCGAGCTGCACAAAGTAGAACACGCCGGGCTCGGTAGCCTCGAAAGGACCGTGGAAATACTCGCCGGAGTGGATGTAGCAGCAGTGCTGCCATTGCATCTCCATGAGCGAGCAGATGGCCATGGCGTAGGTCTGGCTAAAGTTGGGACCGGATCCCAAGATGTAGAAGAACTTGTGCTGCTGGCAGAGCTCGGCAAAACGGGCGCCCAGCTCGGCGTTGACCTTCTCGCGCGCGGCGGGCAGCAGCGCGTCCATCTGCTTAAGGCCAGCGTACATGTCGGCAAGCGCTTCGTAGCCCTCCTGCTGATCGAGCAGCTCAGCGGCCAGCAGCACGCCAATGCCCTGCGGCACCTCGGCCTGCGACACGCCCTCGCCCCACGGATAGACCCAGGTGGTCCACTTGCCGTTGTCGATCTTGGAGTCCTTGCAGTCGGTCAACGCGACGACCTCGGCACCGGCAGCCAGCGCCATCTCGCAGCCGTCGACGACCTCCTGCGTGTTGCCGCTATGGCTGCAGGCGACGACGAGCGACTTCTCGCCGAGGCTCTTGGGGGCCATCAGGCAAAACTCGCGCGCGGTGTAGACCGTCGAGGTAAACGTGGTAGCCTCGCGCCTGAGCAGCTCGTTGGCCGGCATCAGGTCGATCATCGAACCGCCACAAGCGATCCAAAAGACGTTCTTGACCTTGCCCTTGCGCTCGATGATTTCCTGAACCAGATCATGTGCGTTCATGCTGATGCTCCTCCTTGTGGGGCGGCTTTGAACGACGACAGCTCGTACCTGCTGTCGTTCTATGTTGTCCTATTTATAGCACGTGCAACAACGCCCGTGAAGTCATCTCGGCAAATTTGTTCTATGTTGTTCTATCTGTGGACGTTAGATGTCGAAGACGTAGCGCGAGCCCACGATCTTTTGGCGGCCGAGCAGTAGAGGGCGCCCGCCGGCGTCGGTAAAGTAGGCCTCCATATAGAAGAGCGGCTCGCCGACCGGCACCTCCAGCAGCGGGGCCGTCTGAGCATCGGCAAGCGCAATCTCCACGGTGCAGGGGTCGGACTTGAGCGGCGCGCGACCCGAATGCTCGGCAACGAGCGCAAAGATTGAGTTATCGGTGAGGTCCTCGTCGGCCAGCGTCTGCAGGTAGGGATGGTCGGCGAGCACAAAGGCGTTGTTCTCGAGCATGACGGGAATGCCGTCGGCCGTGCGCACGCGCTCGACCACGATAAGCTCGCAGCCGGGCTCCACGCCAAAGAACGCCGCATCCTCGTGCGTCGCCGCGACCACCGTGCGCGACACCAGACGCGCACCCGGCACCATGTCGTTGGCAGCACAACCCTCAGTAAAGCTCTGGACGTCACCCTTCTGGCGAATCTTGCGCTTGAGCTTGGGAGCGCACACAAACGTGCCCCTCCCCTGCTGGCGGTTGAGATACCCCGCGCGCGACAGCTCCTCGATGGCACGGCGCACGGTGATGCGCCCCACGCCGTAGGACTTCGCGAGCTCCATCTCGGCAGGGATGCGCGAGCCGGCGGGGTACACGCCGCGCGCGATCTCGCCCTTTAGGTCGTCCATGACCTGCTGGTACAGCGGCACGGCGGGCACGTCAGTGCGGTCGGTTTTATCGTCGAATGCCATCGTTACGCTCCATCCCGCGCATGCTCGGACTCAAATTCTTCAATCGCCGCCATAAACTGCTCGCCAAAGGCGTCGGCTTTTTTCTCGCCAATGCCGTTGACCTGGATCAGCTCCTCGCGCGTCTGCGGACGCAGGCGGCACAGGCCGCGCAGGGCCTTGTCGGAAAAGACCATATACGGCGCCATCTCCAGCTCGGTCGAGATCTCCTTGCGGAGGGCACGCAGGCGCTCGAACAGCTCGGCATCGTCGCCAACGCGCGGGCGCTGATCCAGCTCGGCCTCCTCGCGCAGCAGATCGACGGCGCGGCGGGCGCGGGCCGAGGCCTTGCGCTTGGACGCGCGACGCTTAACGGTAAAGACGAACGCCTCGTCCTCGACCTCGCCGGCACGCGGACCCAGTCCCACGACCGGGTACTGCCCCTGCGAGGTGGCCAAATAACCGCGACCGCACAGCTGGCCGATGATGTCCTTGATGCGCCCGACCGATTCGCTCGACAGCTCACCGTAGCCGCGGTCCTCGTCCAGATGCATCTGGCGAATGCGCTCGGTGTTGCCGCCGTGGAGCACGTCGGCGATCAGCGACTTGCCAAAGCGCATGGGTCGCGTGGCCACATAGCGCACGGCGGCGCGGGCCATGCCGGTGACGTCCTCGACCTCGAACTGCGTGAGACAGTTGCTGCAGTTGCCGCAGCCCTCGGCGTCGTCTGCCGTGCCGCCCGCGGCGGCTGCCGCATGCTCGGCCGCGGTCTCGTCGCCAAAGTAGCGCAGCATGTATTCGCGCAGACAGCCGGTGGTATTGCAGTAGCCCTCCATCTGGCTGAGCAGGCGATAACGGTTCTGGAGCGCCCACGCGCGCTGCTCGTCGTCGAGCGCCTCGTCGGCAGCGTCGCCGCGGTCGATCAAAAAACGGCGCATGCGAAAATCGTTGCCGTTCCACAGCAAGTAGCAGCTAGCCGGGTCGCCGTCGCGGCCGGCGCGCCCCGCCTCCTGATAGTAGGCCTCGATGCTCTCGGGCACGTTGTTGTGGATCACGTAGCGCACGTTGGGCTTGTCGATGCCCATGCCAAAGGCGTTGGTGGCAACCATCACCTGGATATCGTCGTCGATAAAGGCGCGCTGGCTTTGGCGGCGGGCGTCGTTGCCCATGCCGGCATGGTAACGGCCCACGCGAATGCCGCTGGGCCCCAGCGCCTCGGCAAGCTCGCCCGCCAGCGCATCGACCGTCTTGCGAGTCGAGCAATACACGATGCCGCTCTCGCTCGAATGCGTAATCACGTAGTCGCGCACCCAGGCAGTCTTGGCCTTGTCGCCCATCTCCTCGCAACCAAAGTAGAGGTTCTTGCGATCGAAGCCCGTCACCACCGTCGCGGGGTTTTGCAGGCCGAGCATCTGCTGAATGTCCGCACGCACGCGCTCGGTCGCCGTGGCGGTAAAGGCCGCCACGATGGGGCGCTGCGGCAGGGAATCAATGAACTCGCGAATCTGCAGGTACGCGGGGCGGAAATCCTGGCCCCACTGGCTCACGCAGTGGGCCTCGTCAATAGCCACGAGCGGAACGCCGATGCCGCCTTCGGCCGCAGCTTCCTGCGCAAAGGCCAGAAAGCGCGGCTCGAGCAGGCGCTCGGGTGCCACATACATTAGCTGGTAGCGCCCCTCACGAGCACGCTTGAGCACGGTATTCTGCTGAGCCGGCGTAAGGCTGGAGTTGAGATAGCTGGGGCGCGCACCCGCCGCGAGCAGCGCGCGGGTCTGGTCCTCCATAAGCGACAGCAACGGGCTCACCACAAAGGTGATGCCGGGCAGCATGAGCGCGGGCACCTGGTAGCAAATGGACTTGCCGGCGCCCGTGGGCATAACGCCCAGCGCATCACGACCGGCAAGGATCGCATCGACCATGCGGTCCTGTCCCGGGCGAAACGAGGTGTAGCCAAAATAGGCGCCGAGCGTGTCGAGCGCCATCTGCTGCATGCTATCGGTCATGGTTTCCTAACGTCCAAGTCATCTGCCGCCGATTATACGCCGCCACGCGGACCGATGCCGCGCCGCTGTCGGCCACGGGCGATGCAGTCCAAAGGGAACGAGCGTGGATTTTTGGACACTTTCCGGATGAGCGTGGAAACGTCGCTGGTTGAGCATAAGTCAGCGAAAACGCCCCTAAGCGAGCAAGGTGACGTGAAAGAGGAGGGAAGCGTACTTCGGTACGCGACCGACGGTTGAACGTCAGATTGCCGCTTAGGGGCGTTTGCAGCGTCGACCGGTCCGTCGTTCGTTAGAACGACGGAACAAAAACTTCTGATCATGCCGCCGAAGTTGAAAGGCAGATTGCCGCTCTGGCGGGCTTGCAGCGTCGAGCCGTTACGCGGTTTGGTAAAGCCGCGTAACTTACATGACCATAACGTAGCGCGATCCCACGTAGTACTGCTTACCCATCAAAACCGGCTCGTCATCGGGACCGGTAAAGCCGGCACGCAGGTTGAGCAGCGGATCGTGCGGAGCAATGCCCAACTCGGCCGCCTGCTCGGCATTGGCGCGAACGGCCTCGACCGTACGGTAGCCAACCGAGACAATCGGCGTTCCGCCAACACGTTCGACCTCGGCAAAAATCGACTTGTCCTCAAGATCGGTCGTCAACAGCTCACGGTAGGCGTCAAACGGCACAAAGATGTTCTCCTCAAAGATGGGCTCGCCGTCGGCCGTACGCACGCGCTTGATATGCAGCAGCAGCGCATCCTTCTGCAGGCCAAAGAACTCCATCTCGTTTTGGCGCGCCGGCACAATCTGGCGATCGACCACATGTGCACCGGCCTTCATGCCGTTGTTGGCACACAGCGCGGTAAACGTCTGCAGCGTCGAGGCGTGGAACTGGCGATTGATGTGCGGCGTGGAAACAAAGGTGCCGCGGCCCTGCTGCTTAACCAGGTAGCCATCGGAGCACAGCTCCTCGACGGCGCGGCGCACCGTGATGCGGCTCACCTCGTACTGCTCGGCTAGCTCAAGCTCGGACGGAATACGCTCCTTGGGTGCATAAACACCTTTCTCGATCGCATCCTTGATTTCGTCATAAATCTGCTGGTAAAGCGGTGCATTTTTGGGTGTAGGCATATCTAATCACTCTTATCGAAATATCGAAATAACTAATACGTATATAACGTCTAGTTTCATGTTACCTCATAATGATAAAACGATACACCCTCCCTACCAAAAAGCGACAGCTTCATTTTGGTAGGTTTTATCTGGGCAAACGAAGGCCTCCCGAAAGCAGCGAGGCTTTCGGGAGGCTCAAGCGGACAGGATTGCGCCGTGCCGGCAAAATACCAACACTCTACCTGCCGTCGTCCTGCTGCAGGCTGTCCTGCTCGCTGAGGCACGCCTGTCTGCTGGCCATACGCGCGGGCTTGTCGGGATCGGGTACGGCCGTGGGCATGGGCTCGTCGACATGACCGCCCCACCAGCCGCCCACAAAGTTGAGCGTGTGGAACACGTTGATCACGGCACCGGGATCAATGTCGCACACCAGCTTGATAATGTCCTGGCTCTCGTAGGTCGAGACAACGGCGTGCAACAGGTACATCTTTTCACGGCTGTATCCGCCGATGACCTCGGCGCAACTAATGCCGTGCTGAAAATGGTCAACATAGGCGGTCATGACCTCGTCTGCCTTGCGCGTCGTGATCTGCAGCGTCACGCGGTCGTAGCGATGATAGAAGCTGTCGATGGTCTTGGTCGAAATAAACTGGAAGACGATGGAATACGCCGCCTTGTCCCAGCCAAACATAAAACCAAAGATCGCCAGGATAAAGCAGTTGAAACCAAAGATGACGCCCCAGATGGTCTTGCCCGTGTGGTTGGAAACCCACAGCGCGATAAAGTCGGTGCCGCCGGTCGAGGCGCCGGCCTTAAGCGCGATGGCAACGCCCATGCCCGAGACCACGCCGCCAAAGATGATAAGCATGATCTTGTCGCCCAAAAACGGCGCAAAGTGAAAGACATTGAGAAACAGCGACGACAGCGCTACCTGCATCATCGAGAAAATGACGAAGCGCTTGCTAATGCCGCTCCAGCACAGTAGCGCCACGGGAATGTTGAGCGCAAGCATGCCGAGCGAGATGTCGATGTGAACGCCGCCCAGCGAGGTAACGCGATCGAGCAGGACCGCGACGCCGGTGAGACCGCTCGGAAGCAGGTCGGCGGGCTGAATGAACGCCTGGATTAGGAATGTCTGGAGGACGGCAGAAATTGTGACCGCCACGGCGGTAATGGCACGGCGGACGATGGTGAGGCGGCCGAGCACGAGCACGCGGTCCGTGAGCTGATCGATGGCGTTCGCCACGGAGGCTCCTTTCGAAGGCAGATATAGTTGTGGGGGATGCCCGCGATTGTAGCATGGAGCGTGCGGGGGGCGCTTCAATTCACCCTCTCTCGACAACCAAAGCGGGACCAGCAACCCCACGACCAAAGGCCCAAATTACAAGTGAGTAGACTTTACGCGACCTGAAAAGCACACCCAAAACCGCCACCCCTGTGACCTGCGGTTTTACTAGAGCAGATGCGCTTTGTGCTCGTCCTGCACCAAAAAGTCTACTCACTTAGTCCGAATCGAAGCCAAACGGATCCAAATAGATGACAAATTAAGCCAATCCGCAGCAAAAGACGCGTGAATCAGTGCTTCTCGCGGCGGATTGACGCTACAAAGCGGCCAAAATGTCAGTCAGATTATCGATAACGGCATCGGCTCGCGATTGATCTAGGTTGACACCCTCGTGCGGACGCAGCGCCAGGACGCGAGCACCGGAGCGCTTGCCTGCCTCGATACCCAAGGGCGAGTCCTCGATGACCAGGCACTCGGCCGGCTCCACGCCCAGCGTCTCCATGGCGCGCAGGTAGATCTCGGGGTCGGGCTTAAACGCGCTGCACTCGTGGCCGCTGATGGTGTAGTCCAGCACGTCGGCGATACCGGCGATCTCCACCAGCTCGTCAATCAGCTCGCGATAGGACGAGCTCGCGATGGCACACTTCACGCCGCGCTCGTGCAGTTCGCGCATCACCGGCTCTGTCTGCTCGTTGAGTAGCTCGGCATACGGAACGGGGTGGTCCGGGCTGTAGACCTGTTTGTACTCCACGCGCAGGCGCTCGCGCAGCTCAATATCGTCGGGCACCAGCGCCTCCCAAATGGCGGGCTCGTTAGACCCCGAAAGATCGGGGATCTCGTCAAAGTGGAAGCCCTTCTCCTCCATAAACGCCACGCGGCGACGGTTGTAGAACCACTCGGTATCGACCAGCACGCCGTCCATATCAAACAGCACTGCCTTGATCATACGCATCTCCTCTCAAGAGCAAAAAAGGGGACGGGGCGCAAACCCCATCCCCTCTCAATCAACCCGTAAGGTTTACTTACTTGTGATTAGTAGGAAAGCTTCCACATGTAGCGACGCATGGTCAGCGGGTGCTGACGGGCCTCGGCGATCTGGTTGCCGTACTCGCGCATAACGGCGAGGTGCAGCAGCGGGTTGAAGTAGGTGATGACGCTCGCCGGCACGGCGTCGGCCAGACCGTAGTCCTTGGAGTCGATCAGAGCGACCTTGGCGCCCATGCGCTCAAGGAAGGTGAGGGCGCGGGCGTCCATCGGACGGGTAGCACCATCGGACATGAAGAAGACGTAGGGCTTACCCTCGGTGGAAACCTCGAACGGGCCGTGGAAGTACTCGCCGGTGTTGTAGGCGGCGGCGTCGATCCACTGCATCTCGGTGAACAGGAAGGCGGCGTGAGAATAAGCCATCTTCTCGGAGGCACCGGAAGCCATGAAGTAGATCATCTTGTCGTCCTTGAAGTCCTCAGCGAACTTCTTGGCGAGCTTGGTGCAGTGCTGAGCGGCGTTCTCGCACAGGTCGAAGATGTTGGTGAGGCCGGTGATCATATCCTCGTAGTGATCATAGCCCTCGGTCTGCTGAAGGATCTCGAGAGCAAGAGCGATGGCGTAGCCAGGCTTCTCGGCCTTAGCGGCATAGTTGGCGTGGAAGCCGTGGACGATGACGTGGTCGGCGTCGACGGTCAGAGCGGAGCCAGCCTTGTTGGTGAGGGAGACGACCGGGCAGTTGTGCTTCTTGGCGGTCTTGTTGGCCTCGACGGTCTCGGGCGTGGAGCCACCGAGGGAGCAGGTGATCACGAAGGTGTGCTCGTTGACCCAGGAAGGCGTGTCGTAGTTGAACTCGTTAGCGGTGAAGATCTGAACGTTCAGCTTGTCCGTGTTGTTGGCCAGGAAGTACTTGGCGGGGTACAGGTCGGACATGGAGGCACCGCAGCCGACGAAGGCAACGCTGTGGATCTCGTGGTTGGACAGGACGTCAGCGACGATCTGCTTAGGGAGGTTAAGGTCGATCTCGTACATCTGACACATTCCTTTCGATTTTTGCGGCGCCACATTGCCGGGCGCTCGCAGGGTTACCGTGATTTGGACCGAGTCGCCGGCCCGTTGAGGATGCGACAAAGGGACTGTCCCATTGTCGCATTTTGGGGATGGAAGCCTGCCTGGGGTATGGGATGCCAGGCAGGCCCCCGGGGGAAAGCGGTTAGACGCTTGGTCGCGACTAGGCCAGGATGCCGGCCGCGGAGAGGGCGATGCCGCCCACGATGGCGATCACGAGAAGCCAACCGGTGTTGACGTTCTTCTTGATGAGCCAGTACATAAGGCCGGTGAGGCCAAGGGAGATCATCTGGGGCATCATGCCGTCCAGGATGTCCTGGATAACGACGGTGCCCTCAGCGAACTGCAGCGGGGTGGTGGCGCCGATCAGCGTGGCGATCATGCCGCCCACGGACATAAGACCCACGATGCCGCAGACATACATGAGCTTCTCCATGAGGTCGCCGCCCTGGAGCTTGCTCAGGTACTGGTGGCCGCCCTGATAACCCATCTTGGCAGCGAACCAAGTGATCAGCACGGAGGGGACGATGGAGATGAGCATGGCCAGGATCGGGCCCATGATGGAGCCCTGCTGAGCCAGCTGAACGCCCAGACCAAAGGCGATGACGCGGATGGTGCCCTGGAAGAAGGAGTCACCGATACCGGAAAGCGGGCCCATGAGGGAGGTCTTGACCGCATTGATCGAATCGGGGTCGAAGTTCTCGGGATCCTTGGCGTACTCCTCCTCCATGGAAGCGGAGAGGCCCAGGATGAAGGCGCTCGTCTGCGGGGTGCAGTTGTAGAACGCCATGTGACGGTGGTAGGCCTCTTTCTTAGCAGCGAGCTGCTTGGGGTCGGACTCATCCGGATAGAGGCGGTCGAGCGTGGGAACCATGCCGTAGAGGAAGCCCATGTTCATCTGACGCTCGTAGTTCCAAGAGGCCTGGATGGCCCAGGAGCGCCAGAAGAACTGGCTGACCTTCTTGTTCAGGGACACGTCCTTGGTTGCGGTTGCCATAGTGTGTTCCTCCTTAGTCTTCGTCGTCTTCGAGCGGATCGTAGTCGGAATCGACACCGGCAGCTGCATGGGAACCGTTGAACTTGAAGCCCATGAAGACGATAGCCAGGCACACACCGATCAGAGCGACCGCGATGACGGACAGGTTGAGGTAGGCGGCGAGCAGGAAACCGATGAACAGGAACGGGGTCATGCCCTTCTTGATCATCATGGTGAGCAGCAGGGCCAAGCCGTAGGCGGTCATGATCTTGGTCGAGACGTTCAGACCAACGGACAGCCACTCGGGAACCATGTTGACGATGGCCTGGACCAGGTCGGTACCGACAAAGACGGCCAGGAAGATCGGCAGGAAGTACATGATGGCGTACAGACCGGAGCCGGCGCAGATGTGCATGCGGTAGGCGGTCTTGAACTTGCCGTTATCGATCGCGCTATCGGCCACGTGGGTGAGAGCGGCGATGATGGAACGGAAGACAATGCCGAGGAGCTGACCCAGAACGGCGACCGGGATGGCGATCGTCATGGCGGTCTCGGCGGAAGCATCGGTCAGGCATGCGAAGGCAGCGGCCACGATGCCACCCAGGACCATATCGGGCGGAACGGCTGCGCCGACCTGCACCAGGCCCATGGACACGAGCTCGACGGCGGCACCGACGGCGAGGCCGGTGGGCACATCGCCCAGCAGCAGACCGACGAGCGTAGCGCCAACGAGGGGCTGCTCGAAGTTAAGACGACCGAGCAGGCGGGAGTCCCACATGCAGAACACGCCGACGAGGCCGACGAGCACCGCACTGATGAACGTATTCATACCCTTCTCCTTTCAGTCAGGCAAAAGCCTGGTTGATTACAGCTTGGCGTCGATGTCGACGCTCTGATACGTGGGGGTCTGCTGGACGTAGAGCTTGATGCCCATGTCGAGCAGCTGGTTGACGTCGGCCTTCTGGGTGGCGTCGAAGAAGACGGAGCTGTCCTTGCCGCCGACCTGATCGGCGCCGTCATGGTTGGCGGTGGCGCCCAGGTTGATGGCATCGAGCTTGTAGCCCTGGCAGAACTGCAGCATCTCGGCGGTGTTGCCGAAGACGAACATGACGCGCTCACCGAGGGTGTTGAGCTTGTCCATCTTGGCGAGGGCACGCTCGACGGTGAAGACGTTCAGGCGCACGCCCTGGGGCTTGGCCAGCTTAAGAGCGCCCTTCTTAATCTCATCGTTGGCGGCAGCGTTGTCGACGACGATGATGCGCTCGGCCTGGACCTTGGTGGTCCAGGTAAAGACGACCTGGCCGTGCAGCAGACGGTAGTCAAGACGTGCGAGGACGATCTTGGCGGGACCGGCGTTGTGACGGGCGGCCTTGGCCTTCTTGGCGGGGGCTGCGGGAGCAACCTCGACCGGGGCGTTGGGGTTGGTCAGACCGGTGCGGGCCTCGTTGATGAGGGCCGCGAGCTCGGCGCCCTTGACGGGGGCGGGGCTCAGAGCGAGCGTGAGCGCCAGCGGGATGTTGAAACCGCTGACAACCGTGAACTTCGTGCCGTTCTTGGAAAGCTCGACCATGTTGTTGTTGACCGAGCTACCGAGCATATCGGTTAGCACATACACGGTGTCGTCCGCGTTGAACGTGGCGATCAGGGCGTCCACCTTATTGGTGATGGGCTCCTTGTCGTCACGAGCAAGCGACACGACGTGGACGTTCGACACGTCGCCGAGAACCATCTCGAGCGTGTCTTTGGCGCCTGCGGCCAGGCCACCATGAGATGCGAGAATGATCTGATTCATCTTGCCTCCTCCTTTTCGTTATGGTCATTATAACGTCTTATACGTTGCTTATATTGCTAATTAGTATAAAGACCGTTCACGGGTGAAAATCGACCGTTGACGGGTTTAACGTACTCGAAACGTTGGTGCGGGGTGGGCCGGCGCTGGCTGAAAACCGCAGCTCAGGCGCTATACCACGCCCCCTATCGCACGAAATACCAGGGGCTTTCCTGAACGGTTGGCTCCAGCGCGATACCCGTGCGCTCGCGGAACAGATCCATGTCCTGCGATTTCTCCGTCCACCACGCGTTGGGCTTAAAGGTCATGCTCTCAATGACATGGCCGACAAACACACTGTTGCGCAGCTTGGAGAAGTTGGTGTTCATAATCAGGATGGACGCGAGCACCAGCACAATGCCCAGGACCTTGATCGCGCCGGCGGACTCGGCATAGATACCAATGCCGACCAGAACGGTCGCCACGGTTTCGAACGAAGCCACGACCGGCACCTTCGACGTCTCAATATCCATCGAAAGGCCCTGCATATAGAAGATGTACGCAAGAGCCGTCGGAATAAAGCCAAAGCCCGCGAACAGCAGAATGAGCTGCGGGGACATTGCCGCGGCCATATCGGACCACGGAGCCGAAAGCACTGCCATAAAGCATCCGCCAAAGACAAAGCCCCAAAACGTCACCGCCAGCGGATGCAGCGTCTTGGTGGCCATGCGGCTAAACACCGCCAGCAGCGCACCGCAAAGTCCGGCGATCACACCCGACGCGACGCCCCAGGCCGAGAAATGGAAACCGGACAGGTCGCCGCTCGTCACCGCGAGCACACAACCCACAATGTTAAAGACGATGGCGACGAGCTTGTTGGGGGTCACGTCCTCGCGATAAAGCACGCGGCCGAACATGACGCCAAACACCGGCGAGGTGTAGAGCAGCACCGAGGCCGTGGACATGCCCACCTCGCCCATGCACTCGTAATAGCAGGTGTTGGCGACGGCTAAACCGACGATACCGACAAGCGCGCAGGGAACGAGCTCTTTAGGGCTTGCCTTGAACAGCGTCATGGGACCCAAGGCCTTTCCCTCACGAGCACCTCCCTGGCAACCCATAAATGCCAAGACCGGAGCCATCAAGACGGCACCCGACAACAGGCGAAAGGCCGCCATGCTCTGAGACGAAACGCCCAGGGCCGATATTCCGTTAACAAAGATTCCGATGGTGCCCCACATTAGCGCGGCGATCAGCACCAGCACATAGCCCAGATTGCTCCTCTTCAACGCAGCCTCCTCGGTATTGTTTCCAATATGTTTCATGCTACGTTATAGTCGTTATATACATTTATCAAGACTGAAATCGGCGAACGGGTAACTTTTGAAACAAGGAGTGCCCCCAACTGCCGGCAGAAAGGGAACGTCCCCAAGTGCCGCTCTAGCAGTTGCGGTGAAATAGTTCTCAAACAGAGGTTTCACGCCCCCAAACAGGAACTATTCCACCGCAACTTATGAGGGGTATTGGGCTGTTAGGCCACTCTATCCCTTAGTAGTCAAGCTTCCACATGTAGCGGCGCGTCATGTAGTCCTTGTGGGTGACGGCAGAGAGCGCGCGCATGTACACGTTGTTGAGGATCGGGGCAAAGATCAGGTGGTTGAAGTATTCGCTCACGCTGTCCTTGATGTCGTTGAGGCCGAGCTCCTTGGCGTCGAGCTGATAGACGCGCTCGCCACCGTACTGGTTGACGAAGCGGATGCCGCGCTCGTCGTTGCAGCGGCTGCGGCCGACGCTGATGAGCTGGAACAGCGAAGTGCGCTTGTCCAGGATCTCGAAGGGACCGTGGAAGAAGTCGCAGGTGTTGATGGTGCAGGAGTCGATCTGCAGCATCTCCTGCACGTTGCAGATGCTAAAGACGTAGGCGGCACCAAAGAGCGGACCCTGAGCCATCACGTTGATGCAGGGCTTGTCGGCGTTCTGCTCGGCCCACTTGACAGCGAGCGGACGGGTGTACTCGACGGCCTTGCGATAGATGGGGTCGACCAGGTCGAACGCGGCCATAGCGGTCTCGTACTCGGCATAGCCCTCGGTCTGCTGCGTGAGCTCCATGGCGATCATGGTCACGACGGCGGAGTTGGTACGGCCCATGCAGGACTCGTCGACGGCCAGGCTGTCATACTGGATCTTGTAGTCGCAGACCTCGGTGAGGCCGGACTCATCGACATAGATTGCGATGGTGCTGGCGCCGTGGTCCTTGGCGACCTGGGCGGCGACAATGGTCTCCTTGGTGCCGCGCATGGACACGACGACGGCCAGGGTGTTCTCGTTAACGTAGGCAGGAGTTGCGTGCACGAACTCGTTGCTGGTGTAGCTAGAGCTCACGACCTGCGTGGCCTCGTGCTCCATAAAGTACTGGGCAGGATAGTTGCCGCCGTTGGAGCCGCCGGCACCGATCCACACGACGCGCTTGATGCCGCCCTTGTCCGCCTTGTCAGCCAAAACCTGGGAGACGACGTCCTTGACCTGTTCCTGAGTAGTCATCGTGCATCAGCCTTTCTTCTCGTTTGATGCTCTCGATGGCATACAAGTTACATACATGTTTTGGTTATGTCGACTAGTTGTATGCTATATTATTCTTAGAATTTTTACTGGTAAGGTTTTCGGTAATCAATTACCAGCGGTTTTGTTGTCATATTGGATACATGCTTTGTTCGGTAAGCATATAAGTTAGATACAGGTTGATCGAATGAGCGCTTCGTCGAAAAAGAACTTGGCCCAATACGAGCGCTTGGCGGGCATGCTGCGTGACCGCATCGCCGCCGGCGTCTACGCGCGCGAAGACAAGCTGCCGTCCGAGATGGAACTCATGGACGAATCGGGGCTGTCGCGCAGCACCGTGCGCCACGCCCTTAAGGTGCTCGTTGATGAGGGCCTGGTGCGCACCGAGCGCGGGCGTGGCGCCTTTGTGGCCGACACGCCCGCGCTCCACGAGAACAACCTGGTGTTTTCGAGCTATACCAAGCAGGTCGAAGGCCAGGGCATGAAGCCCACCACGCGCACCGTGGACTCGGGCTTTGCCAAGGCGGCCGGCAGCATAGCTAAGTTCTTTGACGCCGCCGTGGGCAGCAAGCTCGTCAAACTTGTCCGCCTGCGTTATCTGGACGATGCGCCACTGTGCTTGGAGACCACCTACCTGCCGCCAAGCTTCGAGACGCTCATCGATCGCGATATCAACGGTTCGCTCTACGCCACGCTGCGTCAAGAATTCCATCGCGCGCCGGCACAGGGGCACAAGACCTTTGAGGTGTGCTATGCCTCGCAAAACGAGGCGTTTTTGCTCAACGTCGAGCGCGGACAGGCACTGATCCTGATCACCGACTACGTCTACGACACCGACGGCCGCCCGCTCCATGTCTCCAAGCGCATCCAACGCACCGACCGCGCCAAATACACCGAGCCCATCGGCTAACCTGCCAAAATAAACCTGTCCCTAAATGGTAGGTTTGGGGAGGTCGGGGAACCAAGTTGGTTTGGGTTGGTTAGGGACGCGCTCGGCTAAGACCAGCTCCATCCAGCACATGTCGTACCAGCGGCCGAACTTTTGGGCGCAGCGATCGAAGGCGCCCACCAGGCGATATCCCATATGGGCATGGAAATCCTGACTGTTGTGCGTCAGGTATTCATCGTCCTTGTCGTGCGGCACGGCAATGAGCGCGCACATGTTGGTGATGCCCATCGCAATCAGGCATTGCTTGAGCGCATCGTGCAGCTTGCGGCCCAGCCCGCCGTGGCGCACGTCGCGCGCCAGATAGATCGACGTCTCGACCGACCAGTCATATGCCTCGCGACTGTTGAGCGGACTCACATAGGCATAACCTACCGGACGCCCGTCCAGTTCCATCACCAGATACGGATAGCGCTTGAGCGTACGCTCGATGCGCCCGGCGAACTCCTCAACGCTCGGCACCTCGTATTCGCAGGTAATGGCCGTCTCGCGCACATACGGCTCATAGATGGCCAGCAGCGCCGGCGCGTCATCGGGCGTCGCCAGGCGAATCGTCGGTTCGGTCGTCTCGGGCATACAGCCCCTCCCCCTCAAAAGCAAAAGCCGCCTCGCGCCGCATCGCAGCGCAAGGCGGCCCCTCGTCATTTCATCAACCTACAGGACAGCCGCCAGCGCGTCGATGTCCTCTTGCGTCGTGGCCCAGCTAGTGCAAAAGCGCACCACCGTGTGAGTCTCGTCGTACTTTTCCCAATACTCGATCGAGGCATGCTCGCGAATGCGCGCCATGTTCTCGTTGGGCAAAATCACAAACTGCTGGTTCGTGGGCGTCTCCAAGAAGAACTCGTAGCCGCGCTCGTGCAGCACGCGACGAAGCGCCTGCGCCGTCTGGATCGCCTGGCGGCCAATCTCAAAATACAGGCCATCGGTAAAGAGTGCCTCAAACTGCACGCCCGTCAGGCGGCCCTTGGCCAGCAGCGCGCCGTGCTGCTTAATGCGCGGAACGGGATGCGCCGGAGCATGCATGCCGCAAAACACCACGGCCTCGCCGCACAGGGCACCGCACTTGGTGCCGCCAATGTAGAACACGTCGCACAGCTGCGCCAGCTCGGGCAGCGTGATATCGCACTCGTCGGCGGCCAGTGCATAGGCCAGGCGCGCGCCGTCCACAAACAGCGGAATCTGGCGCTTCTGGCACACCGCGTGAATCGCCGCGAGCTCGGCCTTGGAATACAGCGTGCCGTACTCGGTGGACATGCTCACGTACACGGCGCCCGGAAACACCATGTGTTCATAGCTCTCGTTCTCGTAAAAGACCTCGATGTAATTGTCGAGGTCCTCGGCATGCATCTTGCCCTCGTAGCCGGGTATGGTGAGCACCTTGTGGCCACCAAACTCGATAGCGCCCGCCTCGTGGCAGGCAACGTGACCGGTCTCGGCGGCAACGACGCCCTCGTACGGCGCAAGCAGCATATCGATCACGCAGGCGTTGGTCTGCGTACCGCCCACCAGCAAAAACACATCGGCATCGGGCGCCTGGCAGGCCTCGCGAATGAGTTGCTTGGCATGCTCGGTATGCACATCGGTGCCGTAGCCGGGCTGCGGCTCCATGTTGGTGTCGACGAGTGCCTGCAGCACCGCCGGGTGCGCACCGTGGGAGTAATCGTTGTTGAACGCGAGCATGATAATCCTCTCTTACCGGGTCTCGGCCAGATGATTCAAACGGAGCTATTGTACGCCGTTCGGATAGACAATACGCGCGGCAAGGCATTCGAGCGCCAGCACGAGCGCAAAACCGCAGCTCACATCACTCAAAAAGTGAGCGCCGATGACAATGCGGCCAAAGGCGACAAGCGCCGCTGTGGCAGCCGCCGCCCAAAAGACCACGCGTCGACGCGACGGCTCCTGCTTAAAGGCCGCCGCGGGAAGGCCCGCGAGCATCATGCCGATCGCCGCGTGCGCGGTATGCCCGCTCGCAAACGACTTGAATCCGTCCTTGATCACGCCGGCGGCGATATAGGTCCACTTGTCGGGGTTGCCGATCACCCACCACGGCTGAAACTCGAGCCCCTGCGTCACCTCGATTACGCGCATGCGCGGGCGCGACCACAGCGGCTTAACGATAACGTTGAGAATGATGGCCTGAATCACCCACACGACCAGCACCATGAGCGCCCAGCGCTTGAGCTCCTGCGGCGCGGCATCGTGCGTGGCGCGGTAGGCGACGACGTTGCCGGCAATGGCCAGGGCAAACGTCAGCACCAGCTGAGCCGCGACGAGCTTGCCGCCAACATGAAAAGATCCGAGCACCTCGTAGCCGACCAGGCCCACATTGATCAGAACGCCGAGCACGGCGAGCCCCTTGCTGCCCTTGCAGCCATCGCCGGCACAACGCACGAGCATAACGCCTGCGATGCTCGCCGTGATCTCGAACGGCAGCTCGCCGGCCGCCTCGACAAAACGGCCGAACAGGCTGGACGAGTCGAACAGTGCGCTCGAGATCTGATAGTCGAAGAAGGTGCCCGTGAGCAGGCAAAGGCAAAGGATGACCGCGATAGCGGCAGCGTCTTTCTTATCGATGTACCCGAACATAGCTTCCTTTCGGTCGGGCGAAGTTATCAACCTGCAACGTGGTGGGATGAATACTGCAGGTTGAGCATAAGCAAGCGAAAACGTCCCATTTGAGGCAAGGTGACCCGAAGGAGGAGGGAAGCGTACTTGCGTACGCGACCGACGAGTGAGGGTCAGATTGCCCAAATGGGGCGTTTGCAGCGTCGACCCGTTAATCGTCGTCGCTAGCGCCCAGCTGTTGCAGCAGCATGAGCGCCGCGACCACCGGGCCGGTGCCGTCGTTGGCGTCGAGACCGCGACCCAGGCCGCTGCCCGCACCGGCGCCTGCCTTGTAGGGTACCGACAGCTTGCGGCTCTTGGGGAAGTTCACCGCGCCATAGCGGGTCTTAAGCTCAAAGGCCACCTTCTTAGGCACGTCAACGCCCAAAAACGTGATGCGACCGCCACTGAGCGTGACGCTCTCGAGCCCCAGACGCTCGCCGCGAATGCGGATGCGCGCGCGATTGAACAGGTTGAGTCCCGCCAACGGCAGCTCGCCATGCGCGGCCTCGGTCTCTTCCTGCACCTCGTCGATGCTCTCCAGGTCCTCGGCCGCTGCGAGCTTACGGTACACGAGCACGCGCTGGTCCACCGCCGGCAGGTACTCCTCGGACAAGAAGTAGTCGGCCGGCAGGTTAATACCCACGCTCGCCGCCTCCACGCCGGCATCGTCGTCGCCGCGCGCCTCGGCCACGGCCTGTCCCAGCATCTGCGTAAACAGGTCAAAGCCCACGCTCGACAAGTTGCCATGCTGCTCGGCGCCCATAAGCGAGCCGGCGCCGCGAATCTCCAGGTCGCGCATGGCGATGCGCATGCCACTGCCCAGGTCCTGGAACTCGGAAAGTGCGGTCAGGCGCGCCGTCGCCTCCTCGGTGAGCGGCAGCTCGCCCGGGAACATAAAGTACGCGTAGGCCTGCGTGGCAGAGCGGCCCACACGACCTTTGAGCTGGTAGAGCTGTGCCAGGCCCAAGCGCTGCGAGTCCTCGATGATCAGCGTGTTGGCGGTCGCGTTGTCGATGCCGCTCTCCACGATGGTCGTGGCGATGAGCACGTCGATCTTCTTGGTCGCGAACTCGATCATCACGTCCTCGACCTCGCGCGGGCTCATCTTGCCGTGCGCCACGCCCACGCGCGCCTCGGGCGCAGCCTCGTGCACGCGTGCCACGGCGTCGTCGATGGTCTTGACGCGGTTGGACACGTAGTACACCTGGCCGCCGCGGCCCACCTCCAGGCGAATCGCCGCGCTCACCACGTCGGGGTCGTACTCCCCCACGTGCACGATCACGGGACGGCGCCCGGTCGGCGGTGTGGTGATCAGGCTCATGTCGCGCACACCGCTCGTGGCCATCTGCATGGTTCGCGGAATAGGCGTTGCCGAGAGCGTGAGCACGTCGATTTGCTCGCGCAGGTTTTTGAGCTGCTCCTTGTGCTGCACGCCAAAGCGCTGTTCCTCGTCGATGATCACCAGGCCCAGGTTCTTGGGGTTCACATCGGCCGAAAGCAGGCGGTGCGTGCCGATGAGCACGTCAATCGTGCCCTCGGCAAACGCCTTGAGCGCGCGCTTTTGCTGCGCCGGGGTACGGAAGCGGCTGAGCACCTCGACCTCCAGGCCAAACGGGGCAAAGCGCTCAAAGAATGTCTCGTAGTGCTGCTGGGCCAGAATGGTTGTGGGGCAGAGCACCATGACCTGACGGCCGGAGTCCACGCACTTAAACGCCGCGCGCAGGGCGACCTCGGTCTTGCCGAAGCCCACGTCGCCGCAGAGCAGGCGGTCCATGGGCTTGGGCGCCTCCATGTCGGCCTTGATGTCGGCGATGGCCTCCAGCTGGTCGCGCGTCTCGTCGTAGGGGAAGCTCTGCTCCATCTCGATCTGCTCGGGCGTATCGGGCGGACAGGCGATACCGGTAATCGACGAGCGGCGCGTATACAGGTCGACCAGGTCAAACGCCAGCTTTTTGGCATTCTTGCGCGCCTTGTTGGTGGCCCGCGTCCAGTCGGCGGTGTTGAGCCTGGTCAAGCGCGGTTTATCGCCGTCGGGACCAACGTAGCGCGTAATGCGGTCAACCTGCTCCAGCGGCACGTAGAGCTTGTCGCCGTCGGCATATTCCAGCAAAAAGTAGTCGCGCTCCTTGCCGCCCACTTCTTGGCGCGCGATCTCGCTAAAGAGCGCGATGCCGTGGGTGGCGTGCACCACGTAGTCGCCCGGCTTAAACGGGAACGTGATCTGCGTAATGTCCACCTTGCGGCGGCTGCGCGCGCGGTTGGCATCCATGCGGGCGTTGAGGTCGGCGATCGAGAACACGGCCAAATTGGCGTCGGGCACCACCACGCCCTGCGGCAGGGCAGCGTCCACAAAGGTCACGCGCCCGCGCGAGATGGTGGGCACGGCGGCGCCGGCGGCAGCCTGCGCGGCGCCCGCCTCGAGCGAGCGGGCGTTGAGCGCGTCGGCCTTACGCTCGCGAATCGAGGCATGGGCCTCCTGGCGTGCGGCACGGTCAGCGGAATCCGCCGCTGCCACACGCACGCGGTCGCCGATAGCGCCGGCGTTTTCGGGCGCCGCGGTCAGCGATTCCTCAAAGGTAATGCCCTCGTCGCCAAAGGTGAACTCCATCGACTCGCGCGCACCGCGGTCGGGGATGGCAAACACGCAGGCATAGCGCTTGCCCACGACCTCCTGGATGCGCGTCATAAAGCGATTGTCCGATCCTGCGATGGCAGGCTGCTCAATCTTGAGCTCGGCCGTCACCGCACCGCCGGCACGGATGAGGCTCACGTAGTTCAGGCGCTGTTGAGCACCAAAGTCGAGTTGCTGGGCACGCACGTACAGGCCGTCCAGACGGTCGACCCCCGCCTCGCCGGCACGTGCCTCGATATCCTCGTAGGCGCGCAGGCAATCGTCGAACAGCGAGCGCGGCTCGGACAGTACCACGAGCGCCTTGCCGCTCACATGCGACAGCGGGCTCACAGTCTGGCCGTACATCACCGGCAAAAAGCGGTCGAGCTCAGGCGTGACGATGCGCGCATCCACCATCTCGAGCAGCGCCGCCAACTTGCTGTCGTCCTGGCTGGCGCGGTAGAGCGCCACATGCATGTTGTGGACTGCCTCGTCGGTGAGTGCAAGCTCGCGACAGGGGAAGATCTCGATGCTGTCCTCGTTGCCGATGGTCTGGCCCGTTGAACTCACCATGCGGCGGATGCGGTCAATCTCGTCGCCGAAGAACTCGATGCGCACGGGCGCCTTTTCCTGCGCGGGGAACACCTCGACGGTGTCGCCGTGCACGCGGAACAGGCCGGGCGCGTCGGCGGCACCGGCATTGGTGTAGCCCATGCCCACCAAGCGCTGTGGCACCTCGTCAAAGGGAATCTCCTCGCCCACCGCAAAGGTCGTGGACTCCCAGTAGCGGCTCTCGACCGGCGGCACGCAGCGCAGCAGTGCGCGGGCCGAGGCGACCATGATGCAGTTGTCCCCGCGCACGATGCGCCCGAGCGCCTCGCAGCGCTGAGCTACCACGGCATCGTCGGGCGCCTGCTCGCGCCAAGGGTAGTCCTTGCGCTCGGGAAAGCGGCACACGTGCTCCAGGCCTACATAGGCGGCCAGACTGCGTGCGGCGCGATCGGCCGCATCCTCGCCACTCACGATGTAGACCGTCGGGCGCGGACGACGCGCAAACTGGGCGGCCGCCATGAGCGTTCGGCCCGACTGAGACACGGCCAGCGTCACGTCCTCGCCAGAATCGAGCCCGGCCTCGACGGTCTGCAGTGCCTCGGCAGTGTAGAGCTGCGCGGCTATACGGTGAATGAGCATGCTGTTCCTCCGGCATTGCAACGCCAAAAGCCCGCCGAGGCAAGCTCGGCGGGTCGTTCGTCAAATTCGTTGCCTGTCATGGTAGCGCATGGAGAGGACTCCAGCTCAAGCGTACGCCCAGCCCCGCAAAAAACGCCAGATAGAACCGGGCTCATCGGCTTCGCCAAAATCTCCCCGTCACTTCGAACGCCGCAACCACGGAAGGTGCCCCAAGAAACGGCTATTCCTCAAAAAAGCTCGCAACGTTCAAGCGGCTCGTCCACTCGCCTATGGTGTTGGCAAAGCCGACGCGTGTGTACACGCCCGCAAAACGGCCGCGATACAGGTACAGGCCTTCCATATTAGAAGCGGGCGCAAAACCAAGATCATCCACAAGTCCTTTGGGCGCCTCTCCTCGATGCGGCCCATCGACAAGCGTTCCACGCAAGCAGGGAGTCTGATACTGCTGAGCATACTCCTGCACAATCGCCCCAGCGGCCGCAGCGCGAGCAAGCACTTGGGACCATTCCTGTTCTGTGGCATCCAAACCGGCGACAACGCCAACCGCGTTGTAGCCGCCGCACGGCTTGACAACCCATCGATCCTTTTCGGCAAATCGCGACAACTGGGTGCTTTCGTCCAGGATCTCGGTATAGGGCACATGCTCCCGGACAAACGCCTGCTCCTCCGGGCTTAACAAGGACTGACCCGCCTCAGACCACAGATACGCAAAAACAGTCTTAGTCGCGCACGGCCATGTTCTAAATCCACCGACGATGCACGAAAGCCCTTCCTGGGCAGCCTCGATTAAGGCAGAACGTCCGTCGCACGGCTTATCCCACAGCTCGCCGGTCACCGCACGCCGCCAAACGCAATCAATAGGACCGACGGCATCGCACAGGCGCCTAGCACCGCTCTCGTCTTCGGCAATCCGCAGGTCGCGCACATCCGCAAAGCGTGCGACTACACCCCGCCGCCTCATAAGGTCGACAAAATGAGCCGCATCTTCCAAGTCAATGCTTTCCGAATAGTCGACGATTGCCACCGAAGCGGGATATATCTTTGATTGTGGCGCATAGAGCCCCTCGTCAACGCGGGCCCCGTCGTCCGATCGTGCACCATCCTCGGTGCGGCGAGGATGGACCCGCTTCCACTCTGCATAGGTCTCAAACAATGCATCTATCCAGCTACCGCACAAGTCGTACTGCCGAAAGCCGGGATGGTCGGATGCAAATTCCTCAAAGGAGGGCGTCATCCGAACAGCCTGACTGACCGCATCGGTCACTACCATTCCGGCACTGCCGTCGGTATTGAGCTCGCAAAACGTATACGAACCGGCATCTTCGTCAAGAAAGATATCAACACGCGCAAGGGGAATTTGGCAATCATAGCCGGCATCCATAGCGCACAGGTCAGCAAAAGCCGGATCCATGCGAAACCACGCACGCACGGAGGCATCGGAACAAAACGCCCGCGTTACCTTGTCCATAATGCCGTACATGCGCTCGGCGGCCTCCTTAAGAAGCGCCGTCATATCCTTGTCGAATATCTTTGGCGTCAGAGCCCAGGGCGCAGGATCACCATGGTAGAGCGCATGGGTTTGAGACAAGTATTCGTCGCCTTTGCGACGACCAGGTAGGTCACCTTCGCGCGTGCGTACGATGCGTTCAAAATAATCTTCGAGCTCTCGCGTCTTCAATGTTGCCACGTTACCCTCCATTGCTTGATTTTTTGCTCATGCTACGCCAGCACGCACGACTTCGGCGCGCTTGAATAGGCTTCTAAATTAGCAACACATTTTTGCATGGGGCGGCAGGCAGCGACATATACTCCTGCTCAAGCGCATGCCCAGCCCCGCAATCAAAACCACCCCTAAAAGGGGTGGTTTGCTCTTAGGGTATAACCCTTGGATTTCCGGCACGCGTCTAAAGGCGCCGGCCCTCACGGGGTTCGGGCCGCACTGCAGATTGACCCGTGGCGGGCCGGTCAAACCGGCGCTATTTACGCCCCGGCCCCCTGCCGAAGGGGTCCTCGTACTCCTTGACGCTCAGCCGGTCGAGCGCGATGTCGGCCTTCTCCTGCTCCCGGATGTACTTCGCGATCGTGGCCTCGTTCAGGCCGACCGTGGACACGCAGTGGCCCTCGGCCCAGAACTTCCTGTTGCCGAACTTGTACTTCATGTTCGCGTGCTTGTCGAATACCATCAGCGAGCTCTTCCCCTTCAGGTAGCCCATCACGCTCGATACGCTGTACTTCGGCGGTATCGCCAGCAGCATGTGGACGTGGTCGGGCATCAGGTGCCCCTCGATGATCTCTATCCCCTTGTACTGGCAGAGCTTCCTGAAGATCTCCCCAAGGTCGGACCTTATTTGGTTGTAGATGACTTTGCGCCTATACTTCGGCGTGAACACGACGTGGTACTTGCACATCCACTTCGTGTGCGACAGGCTGCAGGCCTTCTGGGCCATACGCCACCACCGCCCTCTCGACTCGGATTCCCTGCGGCCTGAACAATCGCAAGTGTCCGGCGAGGGGGCGGCTTTGTAAAGCCGTTTGGCCCCACCCGCATAGCGGGTGGTTTCTGATGCGGCGCGCTGCGC
>DBGDFS010000031.1:0-1028 GCA_048342015.1 Collinsella sp.
CGCTTTGGCGATGACCGCCGCA
Organism: Collinsella sp.; assembly: GCA_048342015.1. Taxonomy (GTDB): domain Bacteria; phylum Actinomycetota; class Coriobacteriia; order Coriobacteriales; family Coriobacteriaceae; genus Collinsella. The sequence goes on from DBGDFS010000031.1 coordinate 23, forward strand.
CCGAGATCGAGACCGTGACCGGCGAGGTGGATATCGAGGATCTGATCGCTGAGGAGCAGTGCGTCTATACCCTGACCGAGGCCGGTTATATCAAGCGTCAGCTCAAGGCCACCTATCAGGCACAGCGCCGCGGCGGACGCGGCATCTCCGGCATGACCCGCAAGGAAGAGGATATCGTGCAGGAGATGTTCGTAGGCTCCACCCACGACTATGTGCTCTTTGTCACTGACCGTGGCCGTCTGTTCCGCATCAAGGGCTACACCATCGCCGAGGGCAGCCGCACCAGCAAGGGTATGAATATCGTCAACCTGCTGCAGCTGGCAGAGGGCGAAAAGGTCACCAACATGATCTGCCAGAGCAAGGATGCTGAGCAGTCGGGCGGCTATGTGACCATGGTCACCAAGCAGGGTCTGATCAAGCGCACCCCGCTGGAACAGTACGCCAACATCCGCAAGAGCGGCCTGATCGGCATTGCCCTGAACGAGGGCGATGCCTTGGCTTGGACCCGCCTGACCTCCGGCCACGATATGCTCATCGTTGCCACCCGCAACGGTCAGGCCATCCGCTTCAACGAGGAGGACGCCCGCCCGATGGGCCGTAACGGCCACGGCGTGCGCGCCATCCGTCTGGCGGAGGGCGATGAAGTTGTCGGCGTGTGCATCTGCCGCGAGGGCGGCACGGTGCTGACCGTGACCGAGAACGGCAAGGGACGCCGCTCGGATATCGACACCTACCGCATCACCGCCCGCGGCGGCAAGGGCATCCGCAACTACGATGTGAGCCGCGACAAGGTAGCCGCTGTGAAGATCGTGGACGATGTGGATGATGTGCTGCTGAGCAGTCAGGAGGGCATCATCATCCGTCTGCACGCCAACGAGATCCCGCTGCAGAGCCGCTACGGCTCCGGCGTGCGGGTGATGCGTCTGGGCGAGAACGACAAGGTGATGGTGCTGGCACGCACCGACCACGACGACGAAGCACAGACCGAGAAGATCGACGCTTCTGA
>DBGDFS010000032.1:0-56571 GCA_048342015.1 Collinsella sp.
CTCGTTGCGGCGCGGCTGCGCCTATGGCACTTCAACATCATTGTCGCAGCCCCGACCCGCGGTCACGAGCGGGGGCTCCTATCTTTTTAGTGCCCTCGGATTGGGTCATAGTGTCTGTCGTTGCCAAAACATCGGCGTTGCCGTGGTTGTCGCTGTAGTCATTGGGTAGTCATTGGGTAGTCATTGGGGACGTTCTTAAATGACTAGTCAAAGGGGACACTCTTACGGCACTTGGCACTTGGGGACGTTCCTTTTGTGCCGGCACCTGGGGACAGTCCTTATGTCAAGAGATCGGTGCAAGAGGGATAGGTTGCCTTGCGTCGATCTAAATAAGTTGCGGTGAGATAGTTCTTGAATTGGCCTTTTTGGGGCTAAACAGGAACTATCTCACCGCAACTGCGTTGAGCGTTTTTTGGCAGCTGGTTTACTTGCTTGCGAACAGCCAGACCAGGATGATCACCAGGATTGCGGCGACTATGCAGACGATGGCGCCGGTGAATTTGATGCGTGAGTCGCGGGTACGCTCGCGCACCGCGTCCTCGGTGGCCTCGAGCTGGGCGACTTCTCGCTCGGTTTCGGCGTATTCGGCTTTGTCGCGGGCCAAGGATCCTGCAAGCGACTCAGTGATCTCTGGGTGGTCGTGCACCTCGGTCGCCTGTTCGATGATCGACTGCGCGTGTGCGGCATCTGCTTGGGCGTTGGCGATGCTTTGCTCTTGGTCGTGGCGTGCCTTGTCCTCGGCGGCGATTTTCTCGCGCAGTTCGCGCTGGCGCGTCGCGGCGGCAGTCTTTGCCGTCTGCAACTCGTCGCGCGCGGCATCGGCTTCGGTCGTCACGGCTTGGTGCGCGCGTTTTGCGTCGGCGATAGGGGCTTGAGCCTGCTCGACGGCCTGCTCGGCTGCGGCAAGCGAGTGCTCAAGATCGGCGGTGATGCGCGGGACATCTTCTTCGGCTTTACGCAGGGCATCTGCCGTGTCGGAGATCTGCATCGAGAGTTCGCTGGTGCGCACCGTATAGTTGGCGGGATTTGCCGAGGGATTGCGTTGCAGCTCGGCGTACTCATGACGTAGCGTCTCGAGCTGGGCGCGCGTGGCGTCGACGGTTTGTTGTGCGGCGGCAATGCCGGCGTCTCGCTCTGCCTTCACCTTGTCGCGGATGCGCTTGGAATCCTCAAGACGTCGAACGAGGCGGTTGCCGGTCTCGCGAGAGCTTGCCTCGCGGGCCTCCACGGCGTCGAGCGCGGCCTTCAGGCGGAGCTCAGTCGCGTCATCCTCTGTCTTCATTTGTTCGAACTGACCCTTGAGCTCTGTCGCTTTGGCGGCGTGGGCATCACGGTCAATCTCGGCTGCCGCGGCGGCCTTTTGCGCTGTAGCAATCGCTTGGCGCTGGTCGGCGACGATCTGGTCGTAGCGGCCTGCGATATCCTGGCGCGTCTCGAGTTCCTCGGCCTGATCGGCAATGCGCTGCTCAAGTTCGGTCAGGTGGGCGCGGGCATCGGCAAGTGCCTTTTTCGCGGCATTCATCTCGCGCATGGCCGAGGCGCCCTGGGCGATAAAGGTGCCCACGGCGTTCGCGGTGTTCGAGACAGCGGTCCCCAGATCGCGGCTCGCGGCGGGGGAGTGCGGGGCGGTCGGGCGAGTGGTGTCGGCAGCGTCCGCATCGGCAGTCTGCGGCGCGGCGATATTGCCGGTACCGCCCTCGACCACAGAAAAGCCTGCTGCGTGCGGATCGACCGCATCGGCGCCAATCGTGGGGTGCTCGAGCTGGAGAAACGAGGGCATGGTACTGCCCTGGTCGGCAACCGGAGTCTCGCCGGGCACAAAGGTCGAGGCCGCCTCGGCGGCCTCCTCTTCCTCGGCATCAATATCGGCATCGGCGACGGCGTCTTTCATCGCTTTGACGGCATCCATCATGGAGTCCATGACGGCATCGAGCTCTTCTTCCGAAGACACCTCGATGGGGCCTGCCGCCTGTGGCGCGGGGTCTGTGTCGGGTTCGGCATCGCTCGGCTCCGGCTGCTCGCTTTCGTCATGCTCGACAGTATCGTCTGTGTCTGTTGCTTTATCCGCATCGGCGTGCACATCTGCGGCAGCGTGCACATCTGCGGCAGCGGGCGCATCTGCGGTGGCGGGCGCATCGGTGGAGGCGTCGACGCAGGTAGGAGTATCGCAGTCGTCGACGGCGTCTGCGGAATGATCAATATGCTCTTGAGTCTGGGGGTCCAGCTCGTCTGTCATAGGCATGTGCTCCTCATCGTTGTTTGTCACCCTATGATAAGGTCTCGCGCCGACATCCCGCGCGCCGCAGCAAAGTTTCAAAACGTGTTCGATGGCTCGATCTGATAACAATAACTCGGCCGTTTTATCCAGTTTATACTTGACAATCCCTTCGCCGAACTACGTGGTGCCGTTCGCCTACCGCGGTCTTTTATTTTTGCTTGAACACGCTAAAGTTGCATCTCAGCTTTTGGCGCGTGAAGTTGGATACGCGCAGTCGGCGGGCGTGCCCGTCGCGATTTGAAAGGACTTTGTATGGGACTTTTCACTGGTAAGACCGTGATCGTCACCGGCGGCGGCAAGGCCACGCTTAAGGACGGTTCCGCTGGCTCCATCGGCTACGGCATCGATATCGCATTTGCCAAGGAGGGCGCGAACCTCGTCATCACCGGCCGCAACGTCGCCAAGCTCGAGGCCGCCAAGGAGTCTCTCGAGGCCGAGTACGGTGTCAAGGTTCTGCCTGTTCAGGCCGATGTCTCGGCTGGTCAGGACAACGAGGCCGTCGTCCAGAACGTCATCGACAAGGCCATTGAGGAGTTCGGCCGCATCGACGCCGTCGTCAACAATGCTCAGGCTAGCGCCTCGGGCGTGACCATCGCCGATCACACCATGGATCAGTTTAACCTGGCCATTTACTCCGGTCTGTATGCTACCTACCTGTACATGCAGAAGGCCTATCCGCACCTGAAGGAGACCAAGGGCTCCGTGGTCAACTTTGCTTCGGGCGCCGGCCTGTTTGGCAACTACGGCCAGTGCAGCTATGCCGCCGCCAAGGAAGGCATCCGTGGTCTGACTCGCGTTGCCGCCAACGAGTGGGGCAAGGACGGCATCAACGTCAATATCGTTTGCCCGCTTGCTTGGACCGCCGCGCTCGAGAACTTCCAGGATGCCTATCCCGAGGCGTTCAAGGCCAACGTCCACATGCCGCCGGCAGGCCACTACGGCGACGTCGAGAAGGAAATCGGCCGCGTTGTCGTTCAGCTCTGCGGTCCCGACTTTAAGTATATGAACGGCGAGACCGTCACCCTCGAGGGTGGCATGGGCCAGCGTCCTTAGGGGTTCCGCCGTTCTACCGAACGGCGGACCGGCCGACGCTGCGCGGGCCGCATTTGGACAATCTGCCGTTCAATTTCAAGGGCGCGACCAGAAGGTCAGCGCCCTTTCATTTCACGGCACCTTGTCTCAAATGCGACCCGCTCGCTGACGTTGCCAAAATATCGGCGTTGCCGTGGCTGGTAAATAGCTCCACTCATCGGGGACGTACTTAAATGAGTGCCCGCAGAATGAAAGTGGATAATCTCCCGTTTTTGGGCTGTGCTTTGGGCAAAAGTGGGAGATTATCCACGCTCATCCGGTAAGCGTCCAAAAATCCACGCTCATTTGCCGTGTCCCTGCCGTATCCTCCTCGCGCCAGTTTCTGTCGAGTCGGTGCTTCTTGCGGGTTGCCCGTATAATGGTTTGCGTATGAACCGCAACCAAGGAGTTCCAGTTTATGGACCAGAACCTTTTTAAATTCGACCTGATCGCCGAGGACCCGACGACGCACGCGCGTGCCGGCGTACTGCACACCCCGCACGGCGACATCGAGACGCCGATTTTTATGCCCGTGGGCACCAAGGCAAACGTCAAGGGCATTCCTACCGAGACTGTCAAGAAGCTCGGCGCCCAGATCGTGCTCGCCAATACCTATCATCTGTCCATGCGTCCCGGCGAGGACACCATCGCCGAGCTGGGCGGCCTGCACAAGTTCATGAACTGGCACGGCCCCATCCTCACCGACTCGGGCGGTTTCCAGGTCTTCAGCCACAACGATGCCGTCAAGCTCACCGACGAGGGCGTGCGCTTTATCGTCAACGATTACGACGGCCGCCACGTGTTCTGGACACCCGAGGACAACATGGAGATCGCCATGAAGCTCGGCTCCGACATCTGCATGCAGCTGGACCAGTGCCCGGGCTATCCCGCCACGCGCGCCTACGTTGAGCGCGCCGTTGAGCTGTCGAGCATGTGGGCCGAGCGCTGCTATAAGGCGCATACCCGCGACGACCAGGCACTCTTTGGCATCGTTCAGGGCGGCATGCACCTGGACCTGCGCCTGCGCTCGCTGCGCCATCTGGAGGAGTGCGGTGACTTCCCCGGTTACGGCATCGGCGGCTACTCGGTGGGCGAGGACCACGAGACCATGTTCGAGACCCTGGCACCGCTCGTAAGCGAGTACATGCCCAAGCACAAGCCGCGCTACCTGATGGGCGTCGGCAACCCCACCACCCTCGTGCGCGGTGTGGGCGTGGGCATCGACATGTTCGACTGCGTGCTGCCGACGCGCACTGGCCGCATGGGTACGGCGTTCTCCAGTGAAGGTCGCCTTAACTTCCGCAACGCGCGCTTTGCGCACGACGATGGTCCCATCGACCCCACCTGCACCTGCCCGGTGTGCACGGGCGGCTACAGCCGCGCGCTCATCCGTCACATGGTCACGCAGAAGGAGATGCTCGGCGGCATTCTGCTGTCGATGCACAACATCTACTACTTGCTCAACCTTATGCAGCGTGCTCGCCAGGCCATTATCGAGGGCCGTTACGGCGCGTTCGTGAGTGACTGGATGAACAGCCCTGCGGCGGTGGACTACTAAGGGCGACAGACACGCTTGCAGAGCGTGGGCAACGGCAAAGGCTGAGCGGCAGCCGCTCGTCACATCCGCGGACGCCGGCTGCGCGACCGCTGACCGATGCCTTGCAAGCGCATGATGCATCGTGGGTACCATACCGAATAGTTGATGTTCGGGCGGGTGTTTGACGCATGGCGTCGACCCCACCCGCTTCTATTTTCGATAGGAGTGCCCCATGATTAAGAATGAGAACGTCGAGGGCGAGCCTGCCTACGACGAGACGTACCGCCGTGGTCCCGTGGTCATGCGCGGCCCCATGATTCCTAAGGACAACACCTACGCCAACCTGCTGGCGCCCGAGGAGTCGACCGACTGGTTGCATGCCGATCCGTGGCGCGTACTGCGCATCCAGGCCGAGTTTGTCGATGGCTTTGGCGCACTTGCCGAGCTCGGGCCTGCGGTGACCATCTTCGGTAGCGCCCGTACGCCCAAGACCGATCCGCTCTACAAGGCGGCGCGCACGGTCGGTCGCAAGATCGCCCAGCGCGGCGTGGCGGTTATTACCGGTGGCGGCCCCGGCATCATGGAGGCGGCCAACAGGGGAGCGGCGAGCGTCAACGGCAAGTCAGTTGGTTTGGGCATTGAACTGCCGCACGAGCAGGGGCTCAACAAATACGTGAACCTCGGTATGGACTTCCGCTACTTCTTTGTGCGCAAGACCATGTTCGTCAAATACAGCTCGGGTGCCATTGTGTTTCCCGGTGGTTTTGGTACGCTCGACGAGATGTTCGAGGTGCTCACGCTGGTGCAAACGCACAAGGTCAAGCGCATGCCGCTTGTGCTGGTAGGCAGCGAGTACTGGCAGGGCCTATTCGACTGGCTTAACGGTCCGGTGCTGGACGCCGGTATGATCAGCCCGCTCGATCCCGAGCTCGTGCACATCACCGACGACCTCAACGAGGCCGTCGACATTGCCCTGAGCGGGCTGATGTAGATCAATCGTGCTCACGCGACATGAATACGCATGGCAATCTGATGTTATCTAACATCAGATTGCCATTTATATTGGGTATACTGGTGTAAAAGACGAGGGCGAGGAGGTCGCGTATGTCTACTGCAACGGTTAAGCCTACGACGGTTCGCATCGAAGAGGGGCTCAAGGAACAGGCGACTGAGTTCTTGGATTCGGTCGGCCTCAGCCTCAATTCCTATCTCAATCTTGCCGTTCGGCAGCTGGTAAATCAACGAAAGATTCCTTTTGAGATTGTAGGAAGGGCGGAGGTGACCAACGAGGCGACGAGGCGTGCCATGGTGATCGCCGAGGCTCATGAGTTGGGGATTTTGCCGGACGATAGCCCGTCATTCAATAACGCTGATGAGCTTATGTCATTCCTCGATGAGGAATAGCGATGTTCGAGATTAAAGTCGAGGCTCAATTTAAGGTGGACTACAAACGAACGATGCGCATGCATCCGCAGCTAAAAAGTGAGTTTAAAGCGGCGGTTGCGGAGCTTGTGGCTCATGGGTCACTTCCGGCGGAGTATGGCGCCCACGAGCTCTCAAACCCGGGCGGAAACTACAACGGCCACATCGATTTCCACCTATCCGATGGCTTGGTCGATGTGGTCGTTCTTTATCTTCCCCATAAGACTAACCCAGTGATTAGGCTGGTGAGAATGGGCTCGCATGAGGAACTGTTTCAGGGTCCGCAGGGCTGATTGCCGATTTCTAAGTTGCGGTGGAATAGGGATTGATTGGCGGCTAATAAGCCAAAAACAGTCCCTATTCCACCGCAACTGATGTGGGCGTCCCTAGTGAGTTGGCTGGTAGCGGGGGCAGTAGCTGATGGCGATGGCGTCGACGCCTACGTGGGTGGCGATGGTGCAGCCGATGGGGCCGGTGCCGGCGTCTACGTAATCCTGACCCGCGAGTGCCTCGTTGACAAGCTCCTGCTCCTCGGCGGCGCCGGTCGTGAGCACGCGCACGCTGGAGCCCGGATACTCGGCCAAAAATGCGAGGCAATCGGCCATGGTGTTGGTAACGATGCGCTTGGCACCGCGGCCCTTTTTTATGGCCTTGATCTCGCCCGATTTCCACTCCGGCGAAACGGCCAGGCGAATGTTGAGCATTTGCGTGAGCTGGCCGGCGAGCTTGGGCGCGCGGCCGTTCTTAACGAGATTCTCGAGCGTGCGGGGAATCAGCAGCAGGTGGGCGTCGGGCAGCGTCGCGCGGATCTGCGCCTCGGTCTCGTCCAGGCTGCGGCCGTCCTCGCGCATGGCCAGCGCGTACTCCACCAGCAGGCCCTCGGCGCCCGAGCCGGTGCGCGAGTCGATGCAGCGCACGTCGAGCTCGTGCGTCTCGGCCGTCAGGCTGGCGTTGGCGTAGCAGGCGGACCACTCGCTGCACAGCGAGATAAAGATGGCGCTATCGTGGCCGTCGGCGCGCACGCGGTCAAAGAGTTCCTTGAACTCGCCGGCACTCGGCTGCGAGGTGTGCGGCAGCTGCTCGGAGCCGGCCATGCGGGCGACGTACTCTTGGGCGGTAATCTGCACCTGGTCGAGCAGGTCCTCGCCCTCGATAATCACATGCAGCGGAATCACGTAAATGCCGAGCTCTTGGGCGCGGGCGGGGGAGATGTCCGACGTGGAGTCGGTTATGATGGCAAAAGACATAATTGCACCTTTCGTTGGGGCGCGACGGCGCCGCCTTCTGAGAGCAAAGTGCGACAAGTATAGTGGAGTCGTTCCACATTTCTAGGTTCAATTGTTGAATAGTCAACAGTTTGAAGTGTCGGTGTGGAAATCGTCAACTGGGGAAGAGGGATGCCGATGGAGGCGCTGGAGATATGCAAACGGCCGGTCGTGCTGTTTGATTTTGATGGCACGGTGGCCGATACGGGTCGGGCGGTGATGACCTCGACGCGCAAGACGCTGGCTGCACGCGGGTTTTCGGAGGCGCAGATGGGTGACCTGCGTCGCATGATCGGGCCGCCCCTGTGGAAGAGTTTTCACGACTTTTATGGCTTCTCCCGCGAGGAGTCGCTTGTGGTGGCCGACGAGTACCGCGCCTTTTTTGACGAGCTGGGACCGGAGGAGTATCCCGTGTTTGACGGGATCCCCGAGCTGCTGGATGGGTTGGTCGCCCAGGGCAAGCGCTTGGCCGTGGCGACGTCGCGCATGGAGGCAAAGTGCGTTGACATGGTGGGAGAGCTGGGACTTTCTCAGTTTGAGGCGGTGGTTGGCATGAATCCGCCGCAGGGGCGCGAGACCAAGGCCGATTCGGTCCGCGACGCGTTGGCGGCCTTGGGTGCGGCCGCGGGCGATGCCGTGATGATCGGCGATCGCTTTAACGACGTCGAGGGCGCGCACGCGATGAGCGTGCCGTGCATTGGTATCTATTCGGGCGCGGCGGCGCCGGGCGAGCACGAGGCGGCGGGTGCCGATGCAGTGGTGCACTCGGTGGCCGAGCTTGCTAAACTTTTCGCTATATAGGTATTTGATGTGAGGGGCGGGCACGCTCGCCGCTCATTGGTAAGGAGGTCGTCCATGAATCAGGTGGAGCAGAGCGTTGCCGAGTATGTCGACGAGGTCTGGGAGGATGTCGTCGCCGATATCGAGCAGCTGGTGAGTTATCCGTCCGTGGCAGTTTCTGCCGATGCGGAGCCCGGCGCGCCGTTTGGCCGCCCGGTCCGTGACGCGCTCGATTGCGCGCTCGGCATCGCGCAGAAGCTCGGCTATCAGACGAGCGACGACGAGGGCTATGTGGGAATCGCCGATATCCCGGGCCGCGGCGACAAACAGCTCGCGACTATCTGCCACGTGGACGTGGTTCCCGCCGGCCCTGGCTGGAACACCGACCCGTTCACCATGGAGCGCCGCGAGGGCTGGCTGCTCGGTCGCGGCGTGATTGACGACAAGGGCCCGGCGGTATTGTCACTCTACGCCGGCGCCTACTTGCTCAAGCACGGCATTGTTCCGCGCTACACCTTCCGCGCGCTGCTGGGCTGCGATGAGGAAGTGGGCATGTCCGACGTTCACCATTATCTGGAGAACAACGCAGACCCCGACTTTTTGTTTACGCCCGATGCCGAGTTCCCGGTCTGCAATGCTGAGAAGGGCCAGTTTGGGGCGACGTTCGTGAGCCCCAAGATCGACGGCGGGCGCATTGTGTCCTGGAGCGGTGCCGAGGCGAGCAACGCCATTCCGTCGCAGTCTATCTGCGAGCTCGCGATTGCCGCCGATGAGCTGCCGGCGCCGGTCGAGAATGCTGACCGCCTGGAGATCACGGCTCTCGACAATGGTCATGTGCAGATTTTCGCCCACGGTATTGGCGGTCACGCCTCGATGCCCGAGGGGACGATCAATGCCGTCGGCCTGATCGTGTCGTATCTGCGCGAGGCCGAGGACGCGTTTGGTGCACGCGACGAGCGCCTGCTGACGCCTGCCGAGCACGAGTTCGTCAAGTTCCTGGCCTTTGTGCATGCGGATGCCTATGGTCGCGGCCTGGGTATCGACGCGACGAGCCCAGCGTTTGGCCCGCTTACCTGCAACGCTGGCGTCATCCGTGTGGCGGATGGCCATATCGAGCAGGTCATCGACGTGCGCTTCCCCGACAGCACGAGTGCCGATACCATCCGCGAGCAGCTCGAGCCGCTCGTGGGCCGTTTTGGCGTGACGTGCCGTGTGGGTCGTGCGAAGGTGCCGTTCTCGGTGTCTGCCGACGATCCGGCCGTGAAGGCGCTTATCGATACCTATAACGAGTTCACCGGCAAGCATGCCGAGCCCTTTGCCATGGGCGGCGGCACGTACGCGCGCAACTTTGCCCGCGCCGTCTCGTTTGGCCCCGAGGAGACCGGCCTGGAGCTGCCCGCATGGGGCGGCCAGATGCACGGCCCCAACGAGTGCGCCAACGAGGAACAGCTCAAGCAGGCGCTCAAGATCTATATTGTTGCGATCCTCCGTTTGAATGAATTAGAGCTTTAGGGTTACGCGGTTTTACCAAACCGCGTAACAGCTCGACGCTGCAAACGCCCCCAAGCGGCAATCTGACGTTCAATCGTCGGTCGCGTACAAAAGTACGCTTCCCTCCTCTTTCACGTCACCTTGCTCGCTTAGGGGCGTTTTCGCTGACTTATGCTCAACCTGTGGGGTTTCCAAGGTAGTCCTTGGGGACGTTCTTAAATGACTAGTCAAACAAGAACGTCCCCAACGACTAGTCGTTTAAGAACGTCCCCAACAACTACCTTCCTCTGGTGTAAAAGGTGCGCCATGTTCGGCGCTGGATTGTTATTCGTTTGTAAAGGCCGTGCTGCGCTTGCGGTAAGGGTCTATCAGATGCCCGTAAAAAACCGCAGTTGGCGCTGGTGCTACCCGATCGGGGTCGTATCTTTCCAAACAGCAAAGCGGGCAGGGTGCCCGCGAATCGCATGTATGAAAGGAAGATCATGCTCGATCAGGCTTATTCTCGTCGTCAGTTCCTCGGCCTCGCTGGTGGTCTTGCCAGCATCGTCGGTCTCGGTCTCGTTGGGTGCGGCGGCTCCGGCGCATCCGATGCCGCCGACAAGGGTAGCGCCGCTGCTGCCGAGTCCGTCTCCGGCGAGGTGACCTACGACGGTGCCTCTTCGTTCCAGGCTCTCGTCGAGGCCGCTGCCGAGAAGTTCATGGACGCCAACCCCGACGTCTCCGTCTCCGGCTCGGGTAACGGTTCGGGCAAGGGCCTGACCGCTGTCGCCGCCGGTACCGTCACCATCGGCAACTCCGACGTCTTCGCCGAGACCAAGCTTGAGGCCGATCAAGTCAAGAACCTCGTCGACCACGAGGTCGCCGTCGTGGGCATGGGCCCCGTCGTCTCCAAGAACGTCAAGGTCGACGACCTGTCCCTCGAGCAGCTCAAGGGTATCTTCTCCGGTCAGATTACCAACTGGAAGGAGGTCGGCGGCGACGACGCCACCATCGTCGTCCTCAACCGCAAGGCCGGCTCCGGTACCCGCGCCACCTTCGAGGCCGCCGTCTTTGGCGACGAGACCGTCGACTTTAAGGGCGACGCCGAGCTCGACAAGTCCGGCGACGTCCAGACTCAGATGGGCAGCACCGACAACGCCATCTCCTACCTCGATTTCTCGCACTTTGATGACTCCAAGTTCAACGCCATCAAGGTCGAGGGCGTCGAGCCCAAGAGCAAGAATGTCACCGACGACTCCTTCAAGATCTGGGCTACCGAGCACATGTACTGCGCTAAGGATGCCGACGAGGCCACCAAGGCCTTCCTGGAGTTCATGCTTTCCGATGACGTCCAGGGCAAGCTCGTCGAGGAGCAGGGCTTTATCCCCGTCTCTGCCATGAAGGTCGTCAAGGACGCCAGCGGCAAGGTCTCCGCTAAATAAGTAATCGCCCCGGAAAGGTTTGCAATGGCAAAACAGCTGCCAAAGCGCGACCTTGAGAACGTGGGCCTGGGCGTCACGGGCGCGTGCGTTGCGCTCGTGACGCTTGTCGTTGCCGCGCTCATCTTTATGGTCGCCCAAAAGGGCCTCTCGGCTTTTCTCAAGGACGGCGTTTCGGTCGTCGAGTTCTTCACCGGCACCAAGTGGGACCTGGCCAACACAGCCGAAAGCGGCCTGCCCTACACCGGCGCCCTGCCCCTGATTGTCACCTCGTTTGCGGTCATGGTGCTCTCCACGCTCATCGCGCTGCCCATCGCCATCGGCTCTGCCATCTTTGCGGTCGAGATTCAGCCTAAGTTTGGTTCCAAGGTCTTTCAGCCGCTTATTGAGCTTTTGACCGGCATTCCCTCGGTCGTCTTTGGCCTGATCGGCTTTCACGTTGTCGTCGGCCTTATGAAGAGCGTTTTCCACGTGAGCACGGGCCTGGGCATCTTGCCCGGCGCCATCGTGCTGGCCGTCATGATCCTGCCGACCATGACCACGCTTTCGGTCGATGGCCTGCGCGCCGTGCCCGACAGCTACCGACAGGGCTCGCTCGCGCTGGGTTACACCCGCTGGCAGACCATCTGGCACGTGGTGCTCAAGAGCGCCATGCCGTCGCTCATGACCGCGGTCATCCTTGGCATGACCCGCGCCTTTGGCGAGACGCTCGCCGTGCGCATGGTCATCGGCGGTATCGAGGCCATGCCGACGTCGCTGCTGTCGCCGGCGTCCACCATCACCACCACGCTCACCACGTCTATGGCGGTCTATGCCGAGGGCTCGGCCCAGGACGATGTTCTGTGGGCGCTCGGTCTGCTGCTGATGGGCATGAGCCTCATCTTCATCCTGATTATCCATCTCATTGGCCGCAAGGGGGCGAAGGCTCGTGGCTAGCACGCGCATCCATATCGACGAGGCGAGACTCGGGCGTGTCCAAAAGCAGGACCGCATCGCCACGGGCGTGCTGACGGCAATCGTCGCCATCGTCATGCTCATCGTCATCTCCATGGTGGCCTACATCCTGTTCGAGGGCATCTCGACGCTGTTCAAACCTGGCTTTCTCACGGAGCCGTCGCGCGCCAACGGAACCCAGGGCGGCGTGTTCTACCAGCTGTTCGACTCGTTCTATCTGCTGTTGATCACCCTGGTCATCTCGGTGCCCATCAGTCTGGGCGGAGCGGTCTTCCTGGTTGAGTACGCGCCGAACGGCCCTATCCGCGACATCGCCTCTACCGCCATCGAGACGCTGTCCTCGCTGCCTTCCATCGTCGTCGGCATGTTCGGTTTTCTGGTGTTCTCGGTGCAGCTGGGCTGGAAGTACTCCATCATCTCCGGCGCCGTCGCGCTCACCATGTTCAATATCCCCATTCTGGTGCGCGTGATCCAGCAGGCGCTCGAGGACGTGCCGCAGGCCCAGCGCGATGCATGCCTGGCCATGGGCCTCACCCGCTGGGAGGCCATGCTGCACATCCTGATTCCCGAGGCCATGCCCGCTATCGTGACCGGCATCGTGCTTTCGGCCGGCCGCGTCTTTGGCGAGGCCGCAGCGCTGCTCTTTACCTCGGGCATGAGCTCGCCGGTTCGCCTCAACTTCTTGAGCCTTAACCTGTCGAGCCCTACTTGCGCCTGGAACGTGTTCCGCCCCGGTGAGTCGCTCGCCGTGCATATCTACAAGATCTATGGCGAAGGCAGCCCCGAGGCCCAGCAGATCGTTTGGGGTACCGCGGCACTGCTGATGATTTGCGTGCTGCTGTTTAACGTAATCGCCCGCATTGTGGGCAAGCAACTGGCAAGGAAGATGACGGCCGAATGAGCGAGATGAATGTAACGCCCGCAACCGAAGCGGCGTCGTCCGACACCCGGGACTTCCTGTCGAGTGTGGGGGAGAGCGAGAAGCACGTGCGCGTGAGTGGCAAGGCCGTGAGCGACGAGGTCGTGCTCTCCACCAAGGACGTCAACGTGTACTATGGCGACCACCATGCGCTGCACGACACGTCGCTCGACTTCCACAAGGGTGAGATCACGGCGCTCATTGGGCCTTCGGGCTGCGGCAAGTCGACCTTCTTGCGCAGCCTCAACCTGATGAATCGCGAGATTCGCGGCTGCCGCGTGGAGGGCGAGATCAGCTACCGCGGACGCAACGTGAACACCAAGACCGAAAACACCTACGAGCTGCGCCGTTCCATTGGCATGGTGTTCCAGCAGCCCAACCCGTTCCGCAAGTCCATTCGCGACAACATCACGTTTGCGCCTAAGCGCCACGGCATCACCGACCGCGACGAGCTCGACCGCATGGTCGAGGAAAGCCTGCGCGGCGCGGCGCTTTGGGACGAGGTCAAAGACAAGCTCGACAAGAGCGCCTACGCGCTTTCGGGCGGCCAGCAGCAGCGTCTGTGCATCGCGCGCACGCTGGCGCTCAACCCCGACGTGATTCTGTTCGACGAGCCCTGCTCGGCGCTCGACCCCATCTCGACGCTGGCGATCGAGGACCTCATGTCATCGATCGTGGCCGACCGCGCCATCGTTATCGTGACGCACAACATGGAGCAGGCGTCGCGCGTGTCCAACCGCACGGCGTTCTTCTACATGGGCGATATGGTCGAGTACGACGAGACTGACGAGATTTTCCAACGGCCCAAGGATAAGCGGCTGAATGATTACCTCACCGGCATGTTCTCCTAGTCCGGGACATGCTTGAGGCCCGCGGCGGCCACGGTCGCCACGGGACTGATTGGAGAGGCGGGTCATCTCTTTTGCGAGATGGCCCGCCTTTTTGTGTCGTGTGCGGCCTGCCTTTTCGCTGCTATCATGGACAACGTTGAATTTCTACGAAGGAGCAGGGCATATGGCGATTCTTTTGGGATGCGATTCCATCAGCCTAGAGTTTCCCACCAAGCATATTTTCGATAGCGTGACGCTCGGCGTGGGCGAGGGCGATCGCATTGGTATTGTCGGTAAAAACGGCGACGGCAAGTCGACGCTGCTGAGCGTGCTCGCCGGCACGCTGGAGCCCGATGACGGACGCGTGACGCACCGCCGCGGCACCACGATCGGTCTACTCGGCCAAAAGGATCAGCTTGTCGACACCGATACCGTGCATCATGCCGTTGTGGGCGACACGCCCGAGTATGAGTGGGCGTCGAGTCCGCGTACGCGCCAGATTCTGGCCGGTCTTATTAGCGATGTGCCCTGGGAGGGCATGGTGTGCGAGCTCTCGGGCGGTCAGCGCCGCCGCGTTGATCTCGCGCGCCTGCTGATCGGCGACTATGACGTGCTCATGCTCGATGAGCCCACCAACCACCTGGACATGCGCACCATCAACTGGCTTGCACGCCATCTTAAGGCTCGCTGGCAGCGCGGCCAGGGCGCCATGCTCGTGGTCACGCACGATCGCTGGTTCTTGGACGAGGTCTGCAACAGCATGTGGGAGGTCCACGACGGCCAGGTCGATCCCTTCGAGGGCGGCTACTCGGCATACATCCTGCAGCGCGTGGAGCGCGACCGCATGGCCGCCGTCACCGAGGAACGCCGTCGCAACATGGCGCGCAAGGAGCTTGCGTGGCTGAGTCGCGGCGCCCAGGCCCGCTCCACCAAGCCCAAGTTTCGCGTGGACGCCGCTCGCGAGCTCATCGCCGACGTGCCGCCCGTGCGCGACGAGCTGGAGCTTAAGCGCCTGGCGGTGAGCCGTCTGGGCAAGCAGGTTATCGATGTCATCGACGTGGATGCCGGCTATGCGGATACCGATGGCGCGCCCAAGCAGGTGCTCTCCGACGTGACCTGGCTCATCGGTGCGGGCGACCGCTATGGCCTGTTGGGCGAGAACGGCGCCGGCAAATCCACACTGCTTGACGTGATTCAGGGCAAGATTGCGCCCCTGCGCGGTCGTGTAAAGATCGGCCAGACGGTGCGTTTTGGCGTGCTATCGCAGCAGCTCGAGGAGCTCGAGCCCTACATGGGCGACACGATCCGCGAGGTGCTCAGCAACTATAAGAAGTATTACGTCATCGACGGCAAGGAGACCTCGCCCGAGAAGCTCTGCGAGCGTCTGGGCTTTACGACGCAGCAGCTCTGGAGTCGCATCGGCGATCTTTCGGGCGGCCAGCGCCGTCGCCTGTCGCTGCTGCTGACGATCCTGGACGAGCCCAACGTGCTTATCCTGGACGAGCCCGGCAACGACCTGGATACCGATATGCTGGCGATTGTCGAGGACCTGCTCGACGGCTGGCCCGGCACGCTGATCCTGGTGACGCACGACCGCTTCTTGATGGAGCGCGTGACCGACCAGCAGTGGGCGCTGCTCGACGGCCACCTGACGCATATGCCCGGCGGCGTGGACCAGTACCTGCGCCTGTGCAACGCCACCGCCGAGGGCGAGCCCGTGGGTGCGCCGAGCGCCAAGACCGGCACGTTTGACACCGGTGCCGCGGCGGCTGCGGCCGAAAAGCCCAAGTCGAGCGGCCAGCCCAATGGCCTTTCCAACGCCGAACGTCAGAAGCTTCGCCGCGAGGTGAGCTCGCTCGAGCGCAAGATGGAAACGCAGCGCGCCCGCGTGGAGGAGGCCGAGGCCGCGATGGCTCAGGTCGACCCCACCAACTACACGGCGCTGGGCGAGCAACAGGCAAAGATCGACGAGGCCCACGCCGCCATGGACGCGCTGGAGATGGCGTGGCTCGAGGCGAGCGAGAAGCTCGAGGGCGAGGAGTAGGCGAGGATGATCAAGGCTGCGTTTTTCGATATCGACGGCACGCTGCTGAGCTTTAAGACGCACCGGATTCCGGCGTCGGCGCAACAGGTGCTCGACAGCTTTCACGAGCAGGGGATTGCATGCGTGATCGCCACGGGTCGCCCGACCTACCAGATGCCCGATTGGCTGTTCGACTTGGGTTGGGATGCGTACATTACGCTTTCGGGCCAGCACTGTTTTGATGCCAAGGGCGTCTACCGCAGCTGCCCGATTGATCCGGACGACGTCGCGGTGATCGTGGACCAGGTGGCGCAGGGGCGCTATGATTCGCTGTGTATGCAGGGCGAGAACTCGTTTGTGAACCGCCTGTCCGAGCGCGTGGTGACGGCTGGCAGCAACGCGGGAATCGTCTACCACGAGGAGCCGTTTGAGCACGCCTTTGACGCACCGGTCTACCAGTTTTGCGCCTTTGTGGACCCGGCCGACGAACATATCGTGACCGACGCCGTGTCGCATTCGCTCACCACGCGCTGGTGCGACCTGTTCTGCGACATTATTCCCGCTAACGGCGGCAAGGACCTGGGCGTGGCGGCGACGCTCGAGCGGCTTGGTATCGACGCGAGCGAGGCGATTGCCTTTGGCGACGGCGAGAACGACCTGTCGATGTTTGCCGCCGTGGGCACGAGCGTGGCCATGGGCAACGCACAGGACACGGTGAAAGCTGCGGCGACCTATGTGACGACTGCCGTGGACGACGACGGCATCTACAACGCCGCGAAGCACTTTGGACTCGTGTAGCTGCGACCCGGCACTTAGGGACGTTCCTTATCTGCCGGCAGCTGGGGACACTCCTTGCGGGGCGTCCCCATTTTGTTTTCATCCCGCACGTTTTGTGAAACACGGCTAACTTTTAGGCAAAGTAGTAAGACATGGGCAACTTTTGCGTTAAAGTTAGCCGTGGAAAGTATCCAAAGGCTAACTAGAAGCCATCGCGAAAGGCGGCCCATGGCCCTACGTGAATCCGGAGAAGACTATCTCGAATCGATCTACGTTCTGTCGCAGCGCCAAGGCACGGTGCGCTCAATCGACGTCGCCGAATACTTGGGCGTAACCAAAGCAAGCGTCTCTAAAGCCATGGCGGCCTTGGAGAGCACCGGCTACGTGGAGATGGGCAAACGCGACGTGCATCTGACGGAACGCGGTCTTGAGGTTGCCCGTCAAATGTGGGAGCGCCACTGCTTTTTTGTAGGTCTGCTAGAGGACGCAGGCGTAACGCCCGAGGTTGCCTCGCAAGAGGGCTGTCACATGGAGCACTGCCTGAGCGAGGAGAGTTTCGAGAAGCTAAGGTCGATGCTGAGGCGGGAAGATGTAGCGGGTCCAAAAACAGAAGCCTAACTGACCCACAGTAGCGCGGAGTTCACGCAAAGCGCGAACCAGCGACCGGGACCAGCGGCCCTTTCGGCCAAGTCCATTTCAGCAAAGGAACCCCGCCAGCAAGCGATGCCCAAGAACCGCCAGCTGTGTCAATGCAGGCCGGGGCCGGGCTTGGTTTTGAAAACACTCCGCAGCGCGAGGCCCGCCTTTCCGTT
Source organism: Collinsella sp. (assembly GCA_048342015.1). GTDB lineage: Bacteria > Actinomycetota > Coriobacteriia > Coriobacteriales > Coriobacteriaceae > Collinsella. Next base: position 17,578 of record DBGDFS010000032.1, read on the forward strand.
GCTCCGCAGGAGCAGGAAAGACGGGCCTCATGCGCGAGGACGTTTTCAAAACCAAGCCCGGCCCCGGCCGGAGGGACCACGAGCGCTACAGGTTCTTGACACCCATCGCGCGCATGGCGTTCAGGATGGCGATGATCGCCACGCCCACGTCGCCAAAGACGGCAAGCCACATATTGGCGATGCCCAGCGCTGCCAGCACAAGTATCAGCAGCTTAACGCCCAGCGCAAAGATGATGTTCTGCCAGACAATCGCCATGGTCTTGCGTGCCACGCGGATCGCGCGGGAAATGTTGGACGGCTTGTCGTCCATGAGCACCACGTCGGCGGCCTCAATCGCGGCGTCGGAACCCATAGCGCCCATGGCAATGCCAACATCGGCGCGCGTAAGCACGGGCGCGTCGTTGATACCGTCGCCGACAAAGGCGAGCTTGCCCTTGCCGCTTTCGGCCGCGAGCAACGCCTCAACACGCTCGACCTTATCGCCCGGCAGCAGCTGCGCGTGGAACTCGTCGAGACTGAGTTGCTTGGCCACAGACGCCGCAACCTCCTCGCGGTCGCCCGTGAGCATGACGGTGCGCTTGACGCCGGCGGCGTGCAGGTCGCTGATCGTCTGCTCGGCATCGGCCTTGACGGTGTCGGCAATTACAATGTGGCCGGCATAGATGCCATCGACCAGCACGTGAAGGATCGTACCGACGACCTCGCAATCGGGTGCTTCGACTCCGGTCGCGGCGAGCATTTTTGCGTTGCCAACGACGACGTGCTTGCCGTCGATGGTTGCCGTCACGCCATGGCCCGCGTCGTTGGTGGAGTCGCTTACGCGCTTGGGGTCGACCTCGCCATGGTAGGCGGCGCGCACGGACTGCGCGATGGGGTGATCGGAGAACGACTCCGCAAGGGCTGCGACCTCGAGCAACGACTGCTCGGTATAGCCAGACTCGGGGTGCACCGCCACGACCGAAAACGTGCCGTTGGTGAGCGTGCCGGTCTTGTCGAAGACGACGGTGTCCACGTCGGCGAGCGTCTCGAGGTAGTTAGAACCCTTGATGAGAACGCCCAGCTTGGACGCGCCGCCGATGCCGCCAAAGAAGCTCAGCGGCACGCTGATCACGAGCGCGCACGGGCAGCTGACGACCAGGAAGGTCAGGCCTCGCAGAATCCAATCAGACCAGGCGCCGGTGACCAGGCCGCCGCCGAGCGCGAGCACCGCGGCCGCGCCGGTGACGGCGGGCGTGTAGACGCGGGCGAAGCGCGTGATAAAGTTCTCAGTGCGCGCCTTCTTTTCGCTGGCATTTTCCACGAGCTCCAGGACGCGTGCGACGGTGGACTCGCCAAAGGGCTTGGTGGTGCGCACGTGGATGAGCCCCGTCATGTTGATGCAGCCGCTGATGATATCGTCTCCGGTTTTGGCCGGGCGGGGGACCGACTCACCGGTAAGGGCGGCGGTGTCGAGCTGGGTTTCGCCCTCGACGATGACGCCGTCGATAGGCACGCGCTCGCCGGGCTTGACCACGATCACGGTGCCGACCGCGATGTCATCGGGGAAGACCTGCTCGAGTGTGCCGTCGGGCTGCTCGACGTTAGCGTAGTCGGGCGCGATGTCCATCATGGCACTGATCGACTTGCGGCTCTTGCCCACGGCGTACGCCTGAAACAGCTCGCCGACCTGGTAGAACAGCATGACGGCGGCGCCTTCGGCCATGTGCGGGTCGGTATCGGGGAAGAGCACCATGGCAAACGCGCCGATGGTCGCGACGGCCATGAGGAAGCTCTCGTCGAAGGCCTTGCCGCGGCGGATGTTGTTGAACGCCTTCTGGAGCACGTCGTAGCCGGCAATTAGGAACGGCACCAGGAACAGCACAAAGCTGGCGTAGATGTCGCCCGGGGTGCCGAATGCGGCAGTGAGGGTGCCGAGCTCATCGAGGGCGTACACCACGGCAAAAATGCCCAGCGCTACCAGGATGCGGTTGCGCTTATGCTCGAGTGATTCTTTTTTCTTGCGCTTCTTCTTTTTCTTTTTGGGGTCGGCGGTGGCCATGACTCGTATCCTCCCATTTGAATGAATGAACACTCGCTCATATAATTTCGCGAGCAAAGGCCGCGGCAAGCGCGGCCTTGCAGGTTGGCGTAAACCTGGGCTAGAGAATGATCTCGCAGTCCGGCTCGGCGTCGGCCGTAAACTCAACAACGCGGTTGAGCACCTCGTCGAACTCGGCGTCATCGGCCTCGAGCGTCAACTTCTGGGTCATAAAGTTGACCGAAACGGATTTGACGCCCTCGAGCTTGGCCAACTCGTCCTGAAGCTCGCGCGCACAGTTGGCGCAATCGATCTCATCGAGCTTGTACTGCTTTTTCATGGTGGGTTCCTTTCCCGTTTTTGCGGCTTGGGTGCAGGCCGCGCTGGTACCGTGGTTGGTTGCTATTCGCAGATATGGCTCATGCCCTGGTTGAGCATGGTGTAGACGTGGTCGTCGGCGAGCGAGTAGAGGATATTGCGCCCGTCGCGCCGGAATTTAACCAAGTGCGACTGCTTGAGTGTGCGCAGCTGGTGCGACACCGCGGACTGCGAGGTTTCGGTCGCTTCGGCGATGTCTGCCACGCAGAGCTCGCGGCCCATGAGGGCGTAAAGGATCTTGATACGCGTGGTGTCGCTGAAGACCTTGAACAGGTCGGCGAGGTCGTAGAGAAGCTCCTCGTCGGGAAGGTCCTCGGGCGAGCAGGTGGTGGGGATCGCGGGTTCGGTGGCCTCGATGTCGGGTTTCGTTTCATCAACGCGGGTGCTCATTGCAATATCCTTTCATATGAACATGCGCTCATATAACTTGCTTTCGATTATATGAGTGTATGTTCATATGTCAATACAATTTGCGTTAATTTCGATGACTGCTTGCCGCTTCTGCGATTTTCTGTGGGTTGGGAGACATCGACGCAATGCTCGCCAACATATTTCGAGATGTTCGGCTAGCATGCTAAGAAAGCCACCTTGAGAAGCATTAGAACTGTTCATATTTGTACTTTATCGTGTCAAATACCGCGAGAATCAGTTCTTCCTCTACGGGAGTTTCTGCAGAATCAGTTTTATCTAAAGTTATATTGAGCATTGCTGCAGCCAATCTGGCACATCGGTGGCCGAATAAGTCGAAAAATGTAGGTGGACATCCGCAGAGATCGCCTTTAGAAGAGCGAATTCTCAATTAGATCAATAATCGTGTCGTCTTCCGTGCGGTTTTCATCGATTTTTGCGAACATGTCGCATTCCCAAGCCCCATTGATTTCCTCAGCAAGGGCCCCGACGTGTTGCATGTCGTCGGGTTCGGGCACATCGTTGATGCTCGGGTCATCAGCTTGCGGATATTGGCTTGCAATTTCGCGCTTGGCGGCCTCTTCTTCTTTGAGTGTCTCCAGGACGCGGCGACCGTATTCGAAGTAGCGCCGCAAGACAAATTGACGAAGAGTTTCTTGCAGGATGGCGAAGTTATCCGGGAGTCGACCGGGCCATATCTTCTCGCGAATGCGAATCGCTTCCATGACCCGTTTAAAAGCGGACTGCTTGAAAAACGAATGACGATTAACCGTGATAACGGCATATCCCATGTTTCGCAGCGTGTTTCGGCGCTCCTCGTCAATTGATTGCTGCTCGGGTTCGTCGTGGTAAAAGCCGTTGTATTCGATATCGGTCATCGAATTTTCGAGCAGCGCGTCGAGGTAGAAAACCGTCCGTCGCGTTAGGGCGGCGTATCTTTTGGGGACTGGGATCGGATAATCCGTTTTGATAGCGCGTATGGCTAAGCCACCCATTGACTTGGGCATTGTCAGCATCATGACAAACGCCGTTTCGAGTGGGGAGCGACAGCCTTCGTGTACATAAGAAAGTGCCTTAAGTGCTTTATTAGATCCACGATACCCCGGTGCCTCTGAAAAGAAGGCTCTGAGCTCTTCAACGCTGGTTAGGGCTGGGCGCTCGCGATATTGAGTTTCGTCGGACGTTCCAAGCGCGTAGGAGCCGCAGATTTCAAAGTAATACTCAACGAGCTCCGAAAGGTTGAGGTCGGCTGTTGCTTCTAACGCGCACAGCTTGATATCGACGATGTAGACGTTCGGCTCGAGTTCTAGGTAGCTTTCTGCATCAAACGTATAGCGCGTGCAGTGGCAGATGCAGCCCTTGCGGTGCCTTTTGGCATTATTGGAAAACGTCAGCACATGGATACGTTCAGAATCGACATTCTTTCTGTTGAGCCATGCTCGTGCCGCTTCCAGGTCGGACGTGGTCGGCGCAGACACCCTGATCTTTTCCATAGGTATGGGACCGGTCGCGTAGCTTGCGAGCGAGTTGGCTGTTTGGTATACAGCGCGTGCCGTGGTATGTGACAGAATGATTCCCATACGCGCATGATGGCATAGCGGACGCCGCATACGCCCGAAACTTCGGGCAACGGTATTGGGGCGCGGCTTATCTTCTGCGAACGGTGGGTTTTTGAGCTGTCGTATTGAGGGAGCAGCTTTGGCTGGGGAGGTTTCTGCCGGCTGCCCCTTTTTGATGAACTTTAGTTGCGGATTCGTAGCTTCTAAGCGTTTTTGCCGACCGCTCAGATGCCTCACCAACATAATTTGAGTTATTCGGCCTTATCCTATACAAATGGTGCGATCGCAACGTCCTATTCGAATTGATTCAGGTAGATTTATGGGGCTTGGTTGCGAAATTAAGGCGATTTTAGCTTCGATTGCGGTTCAAGGGGCCTTGACTAGTGGTTCAGCTGGCCGAACAACTCGAAAAATGTAGGTGGGCCAACCTGCCGACTATGTGAAGCACGCGTATTTGCTCGTTTTGATGAAAACTAGGGTGCAGCCATAAGGCTGCGCCCTAGTTTACTGCGTGTCGGTGTGCCCAGACGGATTGCGCTGTGCCTGGCAGGCGCTCCCGCAGATGGATCGGTTATTTCGCGAATAGGTTCTTGAGGTTGAACTCGGCCTGAACCGTGCGGAGCATGAGGTCGGTGTCGTCGAGGCCCAGGTGCTGCTCGTTGGCGTCGGCGGCGAGGGTTCCACGGCGGCGCGCCCAGTTCTCGAGTGCGGCGGGCGCGGATTCGCGGGGGAGCGAGCGCACGTCGGCGTCCAGGCTGCGGCAGATCTGGCGCGAGTCGATGACGATAATCTTACCCGCGCGGCGTGCCTCGGCGTAGCCGTCCAGGTGGATCTTGAACCAGCTGTCCTCAAAGGCGGCGTTGTGTGCCATGTACGGGTACTTCTTCATAAGCTTGAGCAGCTGCTTCTGCAGTTCCTTGTTCTCGCGGAATGGCTTTTTGCCGTCGATGTCGTCCCAGGTAATGTGGTGGATATTCGACAACGGCACATCCTCGCCGCGGTAGATGTCGGGCAGGCCGCAGTAGTGCGCCTCGGCGTCGTGCGGAACGGCGTCGCTGGTGAGGTCCATGATCTCCCAGCCGACGTTGATGATATAGCCGCGCTCGGGTGCACGGCCGGTGGTCTCGATGTCGATACCGAGCACGGTGCCCTGGATGGGCTTGCGGGCGTACGCCACGCCGAGCGCGTCGCGGTCGCCGCGGATTTCGCGCATAACGGACGCGGCGGTGCGCTTTTGCATCTTGCCGATGGCGGCGCAGGTGTCGGCATCGGACAGGCCGCGCGAGAGCGTCGCGGGCGTCACGTTGCGCAGACGCGCCTCGCCAATCTGGTCGCACAGGTCGCGGTTGCGGTCGGCCAGGTCGCGCACGGTGGCAAAGTCGAAGCCGGGGTCGTCCTCGGCAGTAAAATACTCGGTCTCGAGCACCTTGAGGGCCTCTTCGCCCTTCTGGCGTTCGGACTCCATGGCACCGTGGTCGCCATAGATAAACATGGGAATAAACGGCTGGCGCTCGTATTCAAGTGCTTGCGAAACGTTCATAGGCTGCTCCTTGGACGGGCCGCGTCGCGCGGCTCGGGGTTACTGAGTTGTGGCGAGATGATAGTTTACCATGGGCAACTATTGGCACCGCGCCCGGGACAACTACAATACCCTAGTTGACCGCTAGGACTTTTACAATGCTGCCGAAAGACACGAAAGGTTCCATCCGTCATGGATTTACTGATTGATATTCTGCTCGACGCCGGCAAGGACACGCTCTCGCTGGTGCCGTTTTTGTTGGTGACGTATCTTGCTCTCGAGACACTTGAGCACGTTGCGGGCGACCGCGTTAACGGGGCCATCAAGCGCGCCGGCGCCGCGGGTCCCGTGGTTGGCTCGTTGCTGGGCATGGTGCCGCAGTGCGGCTTTTCGGCAATGGCGGCAACGCTGTACGCCGGTCGCGTCGTGACGCTGGGCACCTTGGTGGCGGTGTTCCTTTCGACCTCCGACGAGATGCTGCCGCTGCTACTTGCCGAGCAGGTTCCCGTGCAGACTATGGCGATGCTTTTGGCTTCGAAAGCGCTGATTGCACTGGTCACGGGCTTTATCGTAGATGCCGCCATTCGCGGCCTGCGCCGTAACGCCCGCGCGCACGCGGCGATTCGCCGTACCGTGCTGGGAACCGTGGCCAACCCGGCCCACGTTAACTGCGCGCATGACGACCACAGCGGCGGTGACATCATCGACGAGGTGGCCGAGGCGGGCGTGAGCGCCGACCACATCCACGAGTTATGCGAGCGCGACCATTGCGGTTGCGATGATGATGAAGATGAACATGAGCGCGACCACGGACACAGCCATGACCACGGTCACATGGGCGAGCATGAGCACCACCACGGCCACAGCCACGACCACTCCCACGAGGGCGCGCCCGTTCTGTCGATTATCCGCAGTGCGATCTCGCACACCATACAGGTATCAGTATTCATCTTTCTGGTGACGCTGATTCTGGTCGCCGTGCTCGAGACGTTCGGCGAATCGGCGATTGAGCAGTTCCTGCGCGGTAACGAGACGCTTGCGGTTCTGGGCTCGGCGCTTGTCGGCCTGATTCCCAACTGCTCGGCCAGCGTCGTCATCACGCAGCTGTATCTGGAAGGTGCGCTGCAGCTGGCACCGATGCTCGCCGGCACGCTTATCTCCGCCGGCGTGGGCTACCTGGTGCTGTTCCGCACCAACCGCAGCGCCCGCGAAAACGCTGTGTTTCTGATCATGATGTATGTTATCGGCGCGGGCTGGGGCCTTATCCTTTCCGCCTTTGGGTTCTAAGTGGATGTTTGGGGCATGCCGTAAAACTAGGACATGCCATAAATTCCACCGCCATGACCTGGGCGTTGGATGCGCGTCAATCGGCAAAACAAAAAGGTAGATTTTTAGGCATGTCCCAAAATCTACCTTGGTTAGTGCAGCAGCTCGATGAGGTTGCGTTTAAAGCGGGCGCGATCTTCGCTGGTAAATGCTGCCGGCCCGCGGGTGCGACCGCCGGCGCGACGCACCTTCTTTTCCTCGTGACGAATAAACAGCTGCATGTCGATGGTCGCTTTGTCGTAGACGCGACCGCGCACACCGATGGCGGCGGCATCGCGTCCGAGCACCATGCTCGCCAAGCCAATGTCCTGCGTCACGACTATGTCGCCCGCCTGCAGGCGTTCGACAATGGCAAAGTCGGCGCTGTCGGCGCTCACGCTCACATCGAGCGTCGTGACCCAAAAGCCGCGTCGCGCGTGCTCGGCATCACGCGGGTCGTCGCGGCGAATGTGCCGTTCCAGGTTTTGCGTGCTGTTGCCGGCGATAATAACGGCGACGCCCGCTCGCCGCGCGCAGTCAATCGACTCGCGCGTGACCGGGCAGGCGTCGGCATCAATAAAGAGCGTTCGTGGCATCTAGTGCACCAGTTTGCCAAATTGAATAGCACGAACAATCAGCGTTACGCCAAACACCAGCAGCGCGGCGCCGCTAAAGATGACGAGCATCTTGGCCGACCACAGCGGATAGATAAACACGAACATGCCGGCGATGATGGAGAGTGCGCCGCTCAGGATGGCGAGGGCGCGGTTGGACGAAAGCTCGGACTCCAGAATGGACATGACACCTTCGACGATCCAGCCAAAGCCGGCCACGATAACCACCATCGTGGTGAGCGTCGCGGTCGAGAAGGCCTGGTTGCGCAGGATTATGACGCCGCCCAAGATAATGAGTAGGTTGGAGATGATGCTCGTCACGCGCCAGCCGGTGGGCAGCAGTGGCTCGAAAACAGCGGTAAACAGCCTGATCGCGGCCGTGATCACAAAGTAGAAGCCCAAGACGGTCGTTAGGAAGACGAGGGACTTGGCAGGCGCAAACAGCAGTGCGATGCCGGCGACGAGCGCCAAGACGCCCGTGATGGCGTAAATCCAGCGCACGGCCTTGACGGCCTTGCCTGCCATGCTTTTCTCGTCAAATCCAAACTGGCTCGATTTTTGGTCATCATTCTTAAAGATGCCCATAATGTCTCCTTTCCGTGCGGTGCACGTCGCGTTCATTGCTCTCCGTGCGGCGTACGCCAAAAGTGCTGCAACAAGTATCGCCCAAGGGCGCCGATGCATGGGGCGGGAAGGACGAATTGCCGCCCCACATTCCCGAATTGTTACTTTTGTTCCCGCTCCAGTGAGGATTAATCAACAATTGTAGAACATTACGCCGCTGTATGTAATTGCCTAGGTTTTAGGTTAGATTCTCCTAAGAACAATTGCCCGAAATTGGGGGTCCCTATGAACGAAACAGTTCCCGCGGCGCCGTCGAGCGCGGAGTCGATGGCAAAGCAAGGTTGCGAAAAGCTCGGCCTGGACACGTTTGACGCGCTGGTCCGCCGCGCCCGTACGTGCCGTCGCTTTGACGAGTCCATGCGCGTGCCGCGTGAGTTTTTGCTCGAGCTGGCAGAGCTGGCTCACCTGGCTCCCTGTGGTGCCAATGCTCAGCGTCTTCGTTTTCATGTGGTGAGCGGTTCCGAGGACTGCGCTCGCGTGTTTGACGAGCTTGCATGGGCCGGCGCGCTTAAGGACTGGCCGGGTCCTGCCGAGGGTGAGCGCCCGACCGGCTACATCGCGATTCTTGCCGAGCGCGCCGTTCCGGGCAAGCCCGCCGCTCCTATTACTGAGGTCGACACGGGCATTGCCGCGCAGACGATGATGCTCGCCGCCCGCAGCGCCACGCCCGAGGTGGCTGCCTGCATGTTCAAGGCCTTTACGCCCCACGCGATCGATGCCATGGGGCTCGATAGCGACAAGTATGAGCTCAAGCTGATCATGGCGTTTGGCGTTCCGGCCGAGACGCAGGTGATCGATGCGATCGATTCCAACCCCGACGGCTCAATTAATTACTGGCGCGACGAGGCGCAGGTGCACCACGTACCCAAGCGTTCGCTCGCCGACGTACTGGTGTAGCTGAGCGTCACCGCGGTGTGATCCGGCGGTAAACCACCACAAAGGTGCCTGTCCCCTTTGTGGTGGTACGAGGGGAGGGTGTGTGGCAGATCTGTATTTGGTGCGGCATGGGCAGACTGAGCTCAATGTGCAGAGCATTTTGCAGGGCTGGCACGATTCGTCGCTTACGGCGCGCGGGCGCGAGCAGGCGTTGACGGCGCGTACGGCGTTTGCGGCGCGTGGCGTGGCCTTTGATCATGTGTATTCCTCGCCGTTGGGCCGGGCGTGGCATACGGCCGAGCTTATCGTTGGCGAGGGCCGTTCCATAGAGCTGGTCGATGACCTGCGTGAGTGGCATTTTGGCTCGCTGGAGGGCACATCAAATCGCGAGATGCCGCCGCAGCCCTGGGGTGATTATCCGGTGGCCTTTGGTGGCGAGTCTGAAGTGCAGCTCCAGTCGCGTATGGTCGCGGTGCTGTCGCGCATCATGGCCAGGCCGCAGCACGACTGCGTGCTGGCAGTCTCCCACGGCTCAGCCTGCCAGGAGTTTCTTGAGTATGTGACTGGCAGGGGAGAGCTACCCGACAACGGTGCCGTGCTTCATTTTGGCTATTGCGACGGGGCGTTTTCGCTCCTTGATTGGTAACGAACGAAAGGACCCCTATGAATAAAGACCTGTATCTGGTTCGTCATGGGCAGACAATATTCAACCTTAAGCGCATTATTCAGGGTTGGAGTGACTCGCCGCTCACGCAGCTGGGATGCGACCAGGCGGCGCGTGCCGGCATGTTCTTGCGTGCGCGCGGCATTGAGCCCGATCATGCCTACACCTCGACGCTGCACCGCACCGAGCAGACCATCGCCAACTTGTGGCCGGGCTTGGCGTACGAGCGCCTGGACGGCCTGCGTGAGTGGTTCTTTGGCGACTTTGAGGCCGAGCGCGTGATGCTCATGCCCGAGCGCCCGTGGCGCGACTTCTATCGCCAGTTTGGCGGCGAGGGCCAGATGCAGGTGCGCGAGCGCATGGTGGCGACGTTGACCGATCTTATGCGTCGCCCGGACCACGAGTGCGTGCTCGCGGTGAGCCACGGCTCGGCCATCAAGGAGTTCATGGACCATGTGAAGGGCGCGGCGGCCGATGAGCGCGACCGCGTGCCAGGCAACTGCTCGGTGCTGCACTTTGCGTTTGATGATGCGACGGATACGTTTGAACTGGTTGAGATTTTTACGCAGGAGGATTACGCGCGCGAGCTGGGGCTTGAACCACTTGTGGCGGCAGCAGGCCCGCAGCGCGGATAACGCGAGCGCGGCGGCACGGGTCGCCGGCATACTTCTCGTCGCAAAAGGGGCGGAGATGCATGTACCTGCTGCATCTCCGCCCCCTGTTTGTTGAGCTGCCGATTTTTGTGCTGGGCGGTCTGGTCTTGCTAGAACCGCGCGACCTGGTGCGTGAGCAGACCTGTCGGAACTTGCGGCGCGGCGCCGCTGACCTGCGCGGCGGGGAAGAGCGCAGCTACGGCAAAGTTGAACGGCTCTTTGCCCGTGTAGGTGCCGGCGGCACGTGCATCGTCGGCCAGGAGCTGTGATGCCTCGACTAGTGCGACAGCGTAGGCAGGGTCGTCGGCCAGTGCCGGCTCCGGCGCCTGGTCGAGCATGGCGCGGATGGCCCCGACGGCGTCCTCGCGCTTGACCTCCCACACGCGGTGCGTAATGCCGGCGGGGTCGGTGACGGCATAGAGTGAAGCGCCCTCTTTTGCGGCGCCGAGGATGATATCCATGACGGGAGAGGCTTCGTAGACAAGCGTTACGGGACGGGGCTGTACCTTGAGGTCGGCGATTGCGCGCGCAGCGGCGGTCGTATCGGCGGCAACCGCGTCGCCGCCCGCCAGCGCACCAACCGGGCGGATCGCCACGACACCCGTCACACGTCCCGGCTCGCCCGAGCATTCGTACACGTAATACGCCGCACCCGGGTCCTTGAGCATCAGACCATCGGCAATGGCTCCGCGCAGAGCATCGTTGCCGCTCAGGATGCTGTCCATTGCAGGCAGCGCCTCGAGCACGCGGTCCTGAGCCGGGCGGATGCAGGGAAACGGAAGTGCTTTCATGGGCGGTCCTAACGCACGAGTCGGTTTGTTCGCGGCTTATTATGCCCCAACTTGGCCGCTCGCGTCCCAGAGCACGTTATCGGCGAGCGCGATTAGCACCTGCTGACAACGAACGATATCGGCGTGGGGTACATATTCGTTGGGCTTGTGCGCGAGCGCGAGCGACCCGGGACCGTAGCTCATACAATTGCGGTTACCTGTCTTGCCGGCAATGACGGCGGTGTCGGTGTAGCCGGTAAAGAAACCGACGGTCGTGTCCGCGTCCGTCACGTCATCGGCGGCACGCTTGAGCGCTGCTAGAAGGGGAGAGTTCGGGTCGCGCTCGATAGCGGGGCGGTCGCCTGTCACGGTGTAGCTTCCATGGCAGCCGGGGACCGCGGCTTCGGCAACGGCGATGGCCTGCTCTACCATGCGCGTCGCGGCGGCCGTATCGGTCGGCGGGGTCAGGCGCATGTCGACCCAGACTTTGGCGCGGTCGGGCACGACATAGGGGCGATATCCGCCCTCGATTTGGCCAAACGTGATGGTCGAAGGCCCCAGCTCATCGTGCGCGGGCAGCGCCACAAACGCGCGACGGAGCGAACACACGACCTCGGCCATGGCGGCGACGGCATCCGCGCCCTTCCACGGCTGGCTCGCATGCGCCGTTACGCCAGCCATTTCAATCTCGAACCACGTGCGCCCCTTGTGCGCCGCCTGGATCTGTCCGTCGGTGGGTTCGGTGTCCAGCACCCATTCGCGCGAGCCGACCCAGCCGGCATCGATCGCGGCCTCTGAGCCGCGCATAAAGTCCTCCTCGTCGACCGAGCAAATGAGTGAGAAGCCACGGCGGGGCAGCTCGCCTTCTGCCGCCACGCGCTCGAGCGTATGGACCAGTGCGGCAATGGCGCAGGCCAGGCCACCCTTCATATCGCAGGCACCGCGGCCATAGAGTTTATCGTTGCGCACGATCGCTCCGAGCGGCGGAATGTCCGCGTCCCAGCCATCGCCCAGCGTAACGGTATCCATATGGCAGATATAGACGAGCCGTGGCTCGTCGCTCAGTCCCGGCACGGTGACCATAAGGTTGCGGCGCCCGGGCAGCACCTCGAGTTCCTCAACCTGCACGGCATGGAGCACCGGATGGCTCAGCTGTGCCACCCGTTCCTCAACCAACGCTTTGATATAGCGCTCAATCTCGTCCTCATACGCACCCGGGTCTGAGCTGTCGATCCGCACGAGTCCTTGCGTAAGCCGCCAAGCAAAATCTTTATCAACCATAGGCACCTCACAGATAGTTAGGTCAACATACAGATTGTATGTCAAGAAGCGGCTCGGTGTATTTAATGGAGTGCTCACAAAAACGGGGGCGCCTCTCGTGCGAAAGGCGTCCCCGCGGGCATTCAATGTCAGTGACGGGCAGGCCACATGGGGAGCTGCCCGTCAGATCAGCCGGCGCTATTTGATTACGCGCACGCGATACATCGACGGAATCTGCTTGAGCGCCTCGATGGTGCTGCTGTCCAGGTGCTCGTCGGTGTCGAACATGGTGTAGGCGTTTTCGCCGGCGGACTCGTTGGTCATGCGCTGCACGTTGGCGTTGTCCTTGGCAAGGATTGCCGTTATCTGGCCGATCATGTTGGGCACGTTGGCGTGCAGGCAGGCGATACGGCTTGCGGCGCGTGCCTTACCCATGCTGCAGGCGGGGTAGTTGACGCTGTGCGCGATGTTGCCGTTCTCCAGGTAATCCTTAAGCTCGCTGATGGCCATGTCGGCGCAGTTGGCCTCGGCCTCGCCAGTGCCGGCGCCCGAGTGCGTGGTGATAAACGTGTTGGGCATCTTGACGGTCTTGGGCGTGGCAAAATCGCAGCTAAACCAGCTGAGTTTGCCCGCGCGCAGGGCGGCGTCAACGGCGTCCTCGTCAATGATGGTCTCGCGTGCGTAGTTGATGAGCACGGCGTCGGGTGCCAGCAGGTTGATCTGCTCGGTGCTGATCATGCCGATGGTGTCTGCCTTGCTGGGCACATGCACGGTGAGGTAGTCGCAGCCGCGGCACAGATCCTCGAGCGTGCCCACGCGCTGCACCTCGCGGCTCAGCACCCACGCGTGTTCGACGGAAATGAACGGATCGTAGCCGTAGACGTCCATACCCAGATCGACGCAGGCGTTGGCGACCTTGGAGCCCACGTTGCCCAGGCCGATGACGCCGATGCGCTTGCCCTTGAGCTCGCGGCCCACAAAGGCCTTCTTGGCCTTCTCAGCATCGACCTGGATCTCGGGGTCGTCGGCGTTGTCGCGCACCCAGTTCATCGACTGCACGACGCCGCGGCTCGAAAGCACCAGCATGCCCAGGACGAGCTCCTTGACGGCGTTGCTGTTGGCGCCGGGGGAGTTAAAGACGACGACGCCCTTCTTGGCGTACTCCTCGACGGGGATGTTGTTGACGCCGGCGCCGCAGCGGGCGATGGCGCGGATGCCCTCGGGCAGCTCGTAGCCGTGCAGGTCGGTCGAGCGCATCAGGATCGCGTCGGCCTCCTCGGCGGTGCCCACAAACTCGTAGCCCTCGCCAAACTCGACTTTGCCGTCCTTGGTGATGTCGTCGATGGTCTTAATCTTACGCATAGAAAAACTCCTTAGCAGGTTTTGATCTAAACAGGGTGGTTTGAGATGGCTGGTCGGCCCGCGTGCTGCGGGCTAGTTAGATCGCGGGCTCAAACTATGCTGCGCTTCGAAGTCCTTCATGTACGAGGCCAGTGCCTGCACGTCTTCCATGGTTACGGCGTTGTAGACGCTGGCGCGCATACCGCCGACGAGGCGATGGCCCTTGACGTTTTGGATCTGGTGCTCGGCCGCGCCTGCGACAAAGGCCGCATCGAGCTCGGCGTCGCCGGTACGGAACGTGACGTTGGCGATGGAGCGACTGTCTGTCTGCGTGGTGCCGTGGAACAGCTCGCTGTGCTCGAGCAGGTCATAGAGCAGGTTGGCCTTGGCCCAGTTGCGCTCGGCCATGGCGGCAAGTCCGCCGGTCTGCTCAACCCAACGGAACACCTTGTCGCACACGTAGATGCCAAAGGTGTTGGGCGTGTTGAGCATGGAGCCCTTGGCGGCCTGGGTCTTGAGGTCCATGTACTGCGGCGTCTGCGCAAAGGCGGGGCCATCTGCGATGAGGTCGTTGCGCACGATGACCACGGTCACACCCGCGGCGCCGGCGTTTTTCTGAGCGCCGGCGTAGATGAGGCCGTAGCGCTCAACGTCGAGCGGCTGCGACAGAAAGCAGCTCGAGACATCGGCGACTAGCGGTACGTTGCCGCAGTTGGGCAGCTCGTGGTACATGGTGCCAAAGATAGTGTTGTTCTGGCAGATGTAGACGTAGTCGAGCCCGTCGCCCGCGGCCTCGTCGGCAATGCGCGCGTTGATGTCGGCCATGTTGGGAATGCGGTCGAAGTTGGTGTCCTCGGAGCTCGCGAGCTGCACGGCCTCGCCGTACTTGGCGGCTTCTTTGTATGCCTTGTTGGCAAAGTTGCCGGTCACGATGTAGCCGGCGCGGCCGCGGCGCATGAGGTTCATGGGGATGCCCGCAAACTGCAGCGTGGCGCCGCCCTGCAAAAACAGGACGCGGTAGTTGTCCGGGATGCTCAGTAGACGGCGCAGGGTTGCTTCGGCGTCGTCGATAATCTGCTGGTACATGCTAGATCGATGGCTCATCTCGAGCACGGACATGCCGCAACCGCGGTAGTCCATCATCTCGTCGGCGATCTCGGCGAGCACGCTGGTAGGCAGTGCGGCCGGGCCAGCTGAGAAGTTGTGCACACGTGCCATCTTCTAGTCTCCCTCGTAGTCGTTTGAACGTTCGGGATACTTTAGCACAGTGGAGCGCCAGGCGCGACCACATCACGGTAAAACTCTACTGCGCCGCTATGATTTACAGGATGGTTACATGGGGGAGGGGTGACCTTACTCCTCAGGCAAATCCAAATCTGCGAGCGAAGACATGAGGTTCTCTAGGCGCTTGATCTCTTCGTCCTAAAGTAGCTACCTCCTAGTCACTACGATGCTAGCGTGGCGATGACGGCTTCGTCGCCGGCGTATATTAGGGTGTTGCCATCGGGGATGATCGTCTGACCTTCGCGCTTGAGCATCACCACAATAAACGGATGCTTGCCTTGCGGCACATCGCGCAGGCGCTGGCCAGCCAGGCGACCGTGGGGCGTTACGGTGACTTCGCGCAGCGTAACCTCGGCACGCTCTTCAAACGTCGGCGCGGCCATCACCAGCAGGTCGCCTTCCTCGATCACGGTATCGCCGTTGGGCAGCACCGGGTGCGCGCCGTCGCGCAGCACCAAGACCACGAGCATGTCTGTGGCGCTGCCAATGTCGGCGAGCGAGCGACCGGCAAACGGATGTCCAGCGCCTACCTTGAGCTTGACGAACGACATGCCGTCCTCGTCGCGGTAGTCGTTAAAAGTGCGGCGCACATCGCCTTCCGCATCGATCATATCGAGCTTCTTGGCCACCGCCGGCAGCAGCGAGCCCTGCACCACAATGCTCGACACGGCAATCACAAACACCAGGTCAAACAGGTCGTGACCGCCGGGAACACCGGCTACCACGGCAAAGAGGCTAAACACGACCGAAGCGGCGCCGCGCAAACCCGCCCAGCTTACGAGCGCGATCTGGCGAGGGTTCGTCCTAAACGGCGCCAGCAGCATGCCTACGGCGATGGGACGGCTCACAAAGAGCATAAACGCCATAAGTGCCAGGCCCGGTAGCAGCATTTGCGGCAGGCGTGCGGGCGTCACGAGCAGGCCGAGCAAAAAGAAGATGGTCATCTCGGCCATCTCGGTGAGGGTGTCGAAGAAGTGCGCTAGCTCGACCTTGCCGGTGATGTCGCTCGCGCCTAGCACGATGCCGGCAAGGTACACGGCCAAAAAGCCGTTGCCGTCCAGGTAGCTCGGCAGCGCGTAGGCGACGATGGCCACGGCGAACAAGAAGATGGTCTGCGCGCCTTCGGCTGTTGCGTGCGCGCGCTCGATCAGGCGGCCCGCCGCCCAGCCGATGACAATGCCCAGTCCCACGCCCAGGATGATTTGCTTGGCCAGCAGCACGGGGATGTTAACGTCGCCGCCTGCCGCAAGGGTCGCGAGCACCGCGGTAAGCATGTAGGCGACGGGATCGTTGGAGCCCGATTCGACCTCGAGCAGCGAGTCGGTGCCACCTCTCAGCGACAGGCTGTGCTCGCGCAGTACGCTGAAGACGCTGGCCGCATCGGTCGACGCCACGACCGAGCCCAGCAGCAGACCGCCGATCCAGTCGAAGCCCAGCACGAAGTGCGCGAACACGCCAGTGATGCCGGCGGTGATGACGACGCCGAGGGTGCTCAGTAGCACCGCGGGCGCGGCGACAGGCTTAGCGCGGTCGATGTTGGTGTTAAAGCCGCCATAGAACATGATGAACAGCAGCGCCGTGCTGCAGACGGTTTCGGTGAGCGCATAGTCGCTAAAGTCGATGTGCGCCGGACCGTTGACGCCAAGTAACATGCCCAGCGCGATAAAGATGAGCAGGGTGGGGAAGGGGAGCTTTTTGCCGACGGGTTTGATGGTCAGGCACAAAATGATGACGAGGCCGATAAAAAGAAGTATCTGGTTCATGGATGGTGTCCGCTCCTGGATGGTTGGCGTGGCACGGTCAGTTGTCTGCGGTTATTTGTACCCAAAGATGGTGGGTTTATGGGGGCGGATTGCGGGCGTGCGCATTTTCGACACGAGACTGTGACGCGAGCGTCGCTGGTCGGGGCGCTGGGCCTGACGGCGAGGCGTGAGCGGCGCGGGCAGGCAGGCGTGCGCTGGCGACCGTTGACGGTATGCAACCCTTTCCAGCTTTATTGCAACGGAGTACAATGGATAACATTTAAGTTCAACTTGAAGTTTTACTTGCGGATCCGGGCTTCGGCCGCAATGTAAAGAGAGGCGTTCCATGGCGATCTATGTGACATCCGATGCTCACGGGCACGTGCGTGCGCTTGACGAGGCCCTTTCCAAGATTTCGCTGGCATCCGACGATACGCTGTACGTGCTGGGGGACATGATCGATCGCGGGCCCGATCCGGTTGGCGTTATTAAACTGGTGCGCTCGCTGCCCAACGCTCGCGTGCTCAAGGGCAATCACGAGCAGATTATGCTCGATGCCATCATTGGCCAAGATCCGCTCGATGCCGAGACCTGGGATATCAACGGTGGCTGGACGACGCGCGAGCAGCTCAACGATATGGAATTTGAGGCGTACGAGGAGCTCGTGCGTTGGATGGCGACGCTGCCGCTCTACGCGGTGGTCGAGACTGACGAGCGTCCGTACCTGCTGGTACATGCCGGCATCCAGACCGAGGCGGCCCGGGCGTTTTTGCTTGAACATGGGGTTGATTGTGCCGATGGTGCGGGGGCAGTGGATGCCGATCGCGAGCTACTGCAGCAGATGCTTGCGGTGCAGTCGTCCGATGACTTGCTGTGGATTCGTCACGGCTACTGGGATGCGTCGACGGGGCTGCTTTCCGCCGAGGGCAAGGGTCCGGTCGTGGTGAGCGGCCACACGCCCACGGTGTCGCTGGGGCGCTATTGCGAGGTCGGCGGCCTGGCGGGGCTCGATGAGGAGTCGGGCCGCGGGCAGATTGTGCGCTTGGGCGGCGAGGATACCGCCGGCGTGCCCGATCGCATCGACATCGACTGCGCCGCCGCCACGGGCTCCGAGTTCGGCCGCGTCGGGATCCTGCGTCTGGACGACGGGGCCGAATTCTACGCGAACATCAACCCGGGCGAATAATCGGTGCAAGTGGTAGCTAATTTGGGACGGGACTTTTTTGACTACTTTTGCCCTTCTGCCCGCTAATTGACTTCTCTCGGACGGGGATTAAATAATCATTTGGCTGCCCGCTGGCTAAGTGAGTAGGCTTTTTTGGAAATGCCGAGCACCCAACATATTTGCCTCAATAAAACTGCAGGTCACAGACTTGTGCTTTGTCGGTGTGGTCGGGGATTCGGTAAAAGTCTACTCACTTAGTTTTGCGTGATGCATATTGTCCGCAACGAGACCCCAGCCGGGGCGATTCCATCGCAAATTCCGGCGACCGGAGGCAGCTAATTAGGCGCCGTATGGGTTGCGGTCGCGTTCGATGCGTTGGCGGATGTGGGCGTACTCGATAATCAGTAGCACCAGGAGTAGGGCCATGATGGCTAGGTAGCTCACCACAGCGCCCATCAGACCCAGCAGCTTAATCAGGATCACTGGCAGCACCACGCTTACGGCGAAGCAGATCAGGTAGATCTTGGTGACGTCGCCGGCGTGGCGCAACACCGTGATGATGGCGTAGATAAAATCGATTGCCGCGGTGATGCCGCCGGCGACAACCATCAGCAGTGCCAGCGTGCGGTAGCGCTCAAAGTTGAGGCCGTACATAAAGCTCATGATGGGGATGCCGGGGCCTGCCATAAATGCGGCGCACGCTCCGGTGATGACCACGATCAGTGCCATAACGGCAACAATAATCAGGTCAAAGCGGCGACGCTTGCGCGGATTCGCCCAAATGCTCGACAGACGCAGGAGCTGCGGTTTATAGATGAATCCAATGCTCAACAAAATGGCCTGCGCCGGAAAGAACAGGGCATTAAAGTACAGCTGATACTTGTAGGCCAGCGTGCCCTCCATCACGAACTTGGGCATGCTCTCGATAAGGTTGAACAGGAACAGTGCACCAAAGAGCGGAGCGCACTGGACAAACAGGTGGCCGACCTCGCGCAGGCTCACGTGACGCGATTTTTCGGTCTCGAGCAGGGCGAGCGGCGCGGTGACCAGCACGAGCGAGGCGATGGCGGTGATACCCATGGCCATAGCCGCGATGGGCATGCTGCGCGTGAGGAACAGTGCCACGCTAAAGACCGCAATGACGCCGGCGGAACGCAGCGTTTGGCTCATGCCGGCCAGGTAGAGCTTATCGGCCTGCTGCAGGCGGCCCTCGTACACGTCCGCCACGCCGTCGATCACCTTATAGAGGTAGACGCCCAGGCCGATCGTGGCCATCTGCGCATCGTAGCCGCGGGCGCTGCTGTATACCAGGCCGCATGCCAGCGCGAGCGCTCCGCAGAGCCAGCGGTTGAGTTGGTAGGAGGCGAAGGACGTCTTTTCGTCGATGTCCGAGACCTGAAAGTTTCGCACTCCGTAGTTGCACGCGATCATGATGAGGGTGCCGGTGACAAAGGCGATGGAGAACTTGCCGGCCTCCTCGGCGCCCACGAGCTGCGTCGACACAATGGTGAGCAGCGGAAACGCCATGCCCCATACGGCGGTGCCCAGGGTATTCCAAAGGTAGTCGCGACGGGTGGCGTGATCTTCGTACTCGGCTTCTTGCGTGGAGAAGCCGCCGCCGTAGACAGCTCCGAGCAGGCGGTTCCACCAGGCATTGACCATGCGGTGGATGGGGCCGGGCTCGCGATTGCGCTCGCGGCGACGGCGCGTGGCCTGGCTGGTGTCGGGACCGCCGGCGTTACGCTGGCTTAGCTCTTGGATTCGTGCAAGCTCCTCGGCGGTGTGCGATGCGGGGAATAGGCCGTTCTCGATGCGTCCACCCTGCCCGTGCGCCCCGCCCGATACGGTGGGGTCGGTGACGCCGTTGCGGCGGGCGATGGCGCGGCGGATGCTATCGAGGGGCGAGATGCTCAAGGCGATTCCTTTCTCTTGCTGCGTTCTAGTATAGTCGCGGTGGTGTCCATTCGTGTTTTTGAACAGGTTGTTCAATAATTTCGGCGGGCGGCTGTAATTTGTCGGTAAACGTGCGGTATCCTGTTGAAGTTTTGTGACCCCCCGATGCCGCTTGCGCGGTACCAAGGAGTTTCTACCCATGGATGTCGCTGCGTTTTTGCTGGCTCTTGTGCCGATCATCTGGCTCGTCGTGATGCTGCTGTGCTTTAAATGGCCGGCCTGGAAAGCCGCCATCGGTTCGTTTGTTCTTTCGTGCGTGCTCGCCTTTGCGTGGTGGCATTTGCCGGCGGCGCAGATAGCCACGGCCTCGCTCGAGGGCTTTTTGATGGCCCTGTGGCCCATCGTGCTCGTAATTATCGCCGCGGTGTTCACGTATAACCTGTGCGTGCGCACGGGTGCCATGGACGTGATCGGCAGTATGATCACCTCCATCAGCAGCGATCGTCGTCTGCTGGCGCTGCTCGTGGCCTGGTGCTTCGGCGGTTTTATGGAGGGCATGGCCGGCTTTGGTACCGCCGTTGCCATTCCCGCCGGCATGCTCGCGGGCCTTGGTTTTGAGGCCGTGCCTGCCGTGCTCATTTGCCTGCTGGCCAACGGCGTGCCCACGCCCTACGGTTCCATTGGCATCCCCACGGTGTCCGTTGCCGACCTGGTGGGTCTGGATTCCCTGCATCTGGCGACCGTTCAGCTGGTGCAGCTTGCGCCCTTCTTTGTGGCGATGCCGCTGCTTATCGTGCTGGTTGCGGGTCGTGTTGCCGATGACCAGGGCAATGTTGCAAGCGTTGCCGAGCGCCTGCACGGCGTTGCCGGCGTGGCACTGCTTTCCGGTGTGTCCTTTGTTGGTGCGGCCCTGGTCGTTGCTATGTTTGTGGGTCCCGAACTGGCCGTAGTCGTGGGCTCCATCGTGTCACTCGCGCTGACCGCCGCGCTTGCCATGCGCGCCGAGAAGTCCGGTCGCCTGGACGCGCGCTTCCATATGAATATCGAGGCCGGCGAACAGCTCACCGTTAAGTCGGCGCTTTCTGCCTGGTCGTGCTTCATTCTGATTTTTGTGCTGCTGCTGGGTACCTCCAACTTGGTTCCCGTCGTGCACGCGGCGCTCGCGCCGTTTGCGAGCCACGTGCAGGTGTATTGCGGCGAGAACCCCGGTACGCTTACGTTTTCGTGGATCAACACGCCGGGTGTTTGGATCTTCCTGGCCGCGTTTATCGGCGGTGCGATTCAGGGCGCTTCGCCGCGTCTGATAGGCGAGGTGCTGGCCGCGACTGTGAAGCAGATGACGCCGACGGTAATCACGATGCTTTCGGTGCTGGGCTGCGCCAAGGTGATGGGCTATGCGGGCATGATCTCGTCGATCAGTGCGTTTTGCATTGCCGTCGCCGGTGGGCTGTACCCGATTCTGGCTCCGTGGATCGGTGCCGTCGGTGCCTTCGTGACCGGTTCGGGCACGTCCTCGGGCATGCTGTTTGGTCCCATCCAGAGCCAGGCCGCTTCGGCGCTGGGTGTGAGTGACTACTGGATGGTCGCGCTGAACGCCCTGGGTGTCGCCGCCGGTAAGATGATCTCGCCGCAGACCCTCGCCATTGGCCTTGCCGCCGTTCACGTGCGCGGTAAGGACGCCGAGCTCCTGGGCGCAGTGCTGCCCTACGCCGCCGGCATGCTGGTCCTCATGAGCGTCATCGCCATGCTCGGCCAAGGCCTGCCGCTATAGTCGGCACTTGGGGGCGTTCCTTATGTGCCGGCATCTGGGGACACTCCTTGGCTGTTGCCTGTTCAAGAGTGTCCCCAACGACTAGTCGTTTAAGAATGTCCCCAATGACTAGGCCGCTTGCGTGCGATTTTTGACCGTTGAGCGGGCGCTTCGCCGTTGCCGCAAAAACGTTTTTGCATATCGGGTACAACGGGCTTTACGTGAGTAAAGTGCGCGCCGCGCCCGCGTGACGCGCTTTTAAAGGAGGCCCCATGCCTGGTGTTACCCCTGCAGAAGTACTGTCCAACTTTGGTCTTACGTTGGTCGAAGATCCTGCCGAGAACCAGCCCCGCCTGCTGGTTGACCTGCCGGCAGCCGAGCTCGTCGAGCATGCCATCCGCCGCAACGAAGGCCGCATGGCCTCCAACGGCGCACTGGTGATCGAGACGGGGGAGCGTACTGGACGTTCGCCCAACGACCGCTTTATCGTCGACACGCCCGACGTGCACGACAAGATCGCATGGGGCGCCGTCAACCGCCCGCTATCTGTCGAGAGCTACGAGGCTATTAAGGCCGGCATCGTCGATTATCTCAACGAGCGCGACGTGTTCGTCACGCGCGGCATGGCGGGCGCTGACCGCAACCACACGCGTCGCCTGCTTGTTGCCTGCGAGCGTGCCAGCCAGGCGCTCTTTATTAAGCAGATGCTTGCCCGCCCACTCGCCCGCGAAATCGCGCGCACCGGCGAGCCAGACTTCTGCGTCCTTGCCGCTCCCGGCTATCAGTGCGACCCTGCCATCAAGGGGCTCAACTCCAGTGCTGCGGTGGTCATCAACTTCCAGGAGCGCGTGATCCTGGTCGCTGGCACCGGCTACTCCGGCGAGATCAAGAAGTCCATCTTCAGCGTCATGAACTACCTGCTGCCCGTCGAGGACGACGTGCTGCCCATGCACTGCTCGGCCAGCATGGATCCCGTCACGCACGAGACGGCCGTGTTCTTTGGCCTGTCCGGCACCGGCAAGACCACGCTCTCGGCTAACCCCACGCGCCTGCTGATCGGCGACGACGAGCACGGTTGGTCCGACATGGGCATCTTCAACATCGAAGGCGGCTGCTACGCCAAATGCGAGGGCCTGGACGCGTCCCACGAGCCCGAGATTTTCAACGCCGTTCGTTTTGGCGCCATCTGTGAAAACGTCGTACTCGATGAGAATCGCAAGCCTAACTACGACGACGTCTCGATCACGCACAATACGCGCGTGGCCTACCCCGTCGAGCATATCCCCAATGCGTGGACCAAGGGCATGGGTACCACTCCGAGCGTCGTGCTGTTTTTGACCTGCGATGCCTTTGGTGTGTTGCCGCCCATCTCGCGCCTGACGGCCGATGCCGCCATGTACCACTTTGTGACGGGCTTTACGGCCAAGATCCCCGGCACCGAGGTCGGCGTCACCGAGCCCACGCCCACGTTCTCCTCGCTGTTTGGCGAGCCGTTTATGCCGCTCGATCCTATGGTCTACGCCAAGATGCTCGGTGAGCGTATCGCCGACGGTCGCACCCGCGTCTATCTGGTCAATACCGGCTGGATCGGCGGCGGCTACGGCGTGGGTCATCGCATCGAGCTGGCCTACACGCGCTCACTGGTCGCTCGCGCCCTCGACGGTACCATCGAGGACAGCGAGTTTGTGCACGACGATATCTTTAATGTTGACATTCCCACTACGTGCCACGGTGTGCCCGACGGCATCTTGGTGCCGCGCCAGTACTGGCAGAGCACCGCGCGCTACGACGAGGCAGCGCACAACCTGGCCGTGATGTTCGAGGAGAACTTCGAGAAGAAGTACTCGCACCTGCCCGAGTCCGTCAAGGCCGCCGGCCCGCACGCCCAGGTGTCCGCCGAGGCCCGTCATCGCGGCCGCGGCCTGCTGGGACTCCGCCACTAGCGTCGCCGCGAGTCCATATCCACCACAAAGGGGACAGGCACCTTTGTGGTGGTTTTGCTTGGGCGGATGACTCAGGTTACAATACGCCTGACATATCGCCCCCTTCTCCGGATGGGGGCAGCGTAAGCGCTCTTGTGGCGGCACCGTAGGACTTTGAAGGTGGCCGCTGTGAGGGCGCTTTTTGTTTGGGTGCCTGGGCTCGGGCGCACGCTATGAAGGGAGAGCATATGAAGAGTTTCGTTGCTGAGGATTCGTTTTGGGAGCTGTTTCCGCAGGCGGCTATCGGCGTTGTGGTCGTAAAGGGCATGAAGCCCGCGGCGCAGATTTCCCAGGAGGACGTGGATGCGATTGCCGCGTTGCTTGATCGCGCCAATATCGACGCGGAGCGTCATCTGACCAGCGATACTATCAGCGAGAACGCGCCGGTTAAGGCATGGCGCGAGGCGTATCGCCTGTTCAAGACCAAGAAGGGCGCGCGTTGCTCAGTTGAGAACCTGCTCAAGCGCGTGCTCAAAGGCAAGCCGGTCGGCCACATCACGCCGGCGGTGGATATCTACAACACGATTTCGTTGACTTATGCGCTGCCCGTTGGCGGTGAGGATTTGCATGCTATTGAGGGCAATCTGCGCCTGGCGGTGACCGACGGCGGCGACGCGTTCTTGCCACTTGGCGAGGAGGCGGATGATCCGACGCTGCCTGGCGAGCTCGCCTACATCGATGATGCGGGCGCCGTGTGCCGCTGCTGGAACTGGCGCGACGGCGTTCGTACGGCGCTGTCCGACGATTCGGCGGACGCATTTCTGGCGATTGAGTGCGTGGAGCCCGAGCGGATGGGGGATTGCCAGGCCGCCATCGATCGCTTGGCCGAGCTGCTCGAGCGCTATCTGGGAGCGACGGTTGTCGTTAAGACCCTTGTGACGCGCGACAATCCCTGCGTGGAGCTGTAGCGGCGTCTAGAACCTATTGATGCCCCAAACCACCACAAAGGTGCCTGTCCCCTTTGTGGTGGTTTTTATGTTGATGGGTTAACAAATGGGATGTTTGGGTATGGGTGTTGCCTTATGCGTCTAAGATGTTTACCCGTTAGCATCATGTAAGCGAAAGGCGGTCGTCACCATGCAGTGGAACGACGAGACACGTTTTGAGGACTTTGTCGGACTGATCAGCGGCCTCTACAAGGAGATTCAGCGCATCAAGACGTCCGAAGGTGCAAGGCTCGGCCTTAAGGGCTCCGACGTCATGTGCCTGTACTATCTTGAGCGCAGCAAGGACGGCCTGACTGGCGCCGACCTCGCCCGCATGGCCGGCGTTACCCGTGCCGCCGTTTCGCGCACACTGGCACATCTGGAGGAGGGCGGCTACGTCGAGGTCGACGACTCGGGTGATGCGGCCGTCAAGTACCGTGCCCCGGTGCGCCTGACTGCCCTGGGCGGCGAGAGCATGAGCGAGGCCGATCGCATCATTCGCGAAGTGCTCGACACCACCGGTAAGGCCATGGGCGTGGAGCAGCGCGAGCAGATGTATGCGTCGCTGCGTACGATTCTCAACACTCTGCGCGAGATCTAAGGCCGCCAAGGCATTTGCTTCCAATTAACAACTGCATAGTCCCGTTTGAGCGCGTATACCGTGCCGGGGCTTGCTGTCAAAATTCCCCGCGCAAGGTGCGCGCAAGAAAGGATTCGTTATGTCCATTCGTATTATTACCGATTCCGCGAGCGATATGACGCCGGCTGAGCACCCCGCTCTGCGTGTTCTGCCGCTGTTCGTCACCTTTGGCACCGATGTGTATATGGATGGCGTCGACATCGATCACCAGCGCTTTTACGAGATGCTCGTGGAGCGCGATGAGCTGCCCAAGACCGGTCAGGTCAACCCGTACGCCTTTTCACAGGCGATTGCCGAAGCGCGTGAGGCCGGCGACGAGGCCGTGATTATTACCGTGGGCGCCAAGCTTTCGGGCACCAATCAGAGCGCCCGTACCGCACTTGCCGAGGCGCCGGGCGGCGACGTGTTCGTCGTGGACAGCAATAACGTGACCTTGGGCGAGCGCGTGCTGGTCGAGTATGCGCTGCGCCTGGTGGATGAGGGCCGTAGTGCGGCCCAGATCGCGGCGGCGGTCGAGGCCGTGCGCGACCGCGTGGTGGTTATCGGCCTGCTCGAGACGCTGGAGTACCTGGTGCGCGGCGGCCGTCTGTCTGCTGCGGCCGGCGCTGTGGGTACGCTGCTCAACGTGAAGCCGGTCGTGGCCGCCGAGGACGGCCTCATCGTGCAGTTGGGTAAGGCACGCGGTTCCAAGAACGGTCGCAACCTGCTCAACCAGAAGGTAGAAAAGGCGGGTGGCATCGACTTTTCCATGCCGCTGGCGCTCGGCTATACGGGCCTTTCGGATGCGGTGCTCAAGAAATATATCGAGGACAGTGCGGCGCTGTGGGCTGGCCACACCGAGGGCGAGCTGCCCGTCCACACCATCGGCGCCACCATCGGCACCCACGTAGGCCCCGGCGCCGTAGCCGTAGCCTTCTTCCAGCCCGCCAACTAGCTTTCCGGTCAAAACCACCACAAAGGGGACAGGCACCTTTGTGGTGGTTTATGCTTTTCCGGGTGGAAGGGAGTGAGCAATGGCGTCTGAGGGCTTTTTTGAGCGGGTGTACGAGGTGGTCGAGCAGATTCCCGAGGGGATGGTCGCCACCTACGGTCAGGTGGCGCTGCTCGCCGGTCGTCCGCGAAGCGCGCGCTATGTGGGCTATGCGCTGCACAGCAATCCGCGCCCTGGTCTGATTCCCTGCCATCGTGTGGTGTTTGCCGATGGCCGCATTTGCGAGGGCTTTGCGTTTGGCGGCCCCGATGCTCAGCGTGAGCTCTTAACGGGGGAGGGCGTGACGTTTATCGATCCCATGCACGTCGACATGGCCGCCTGTCGCTGGCCAGCAGGGCTCTAGCGGCTCCGCCGTGGCCAAAACTACCACAAAGGTGCCTGTCCCCTTCGTGGTGGTTTTCCGTTGCAGGTTTACCGGGTCTAACTTATGGAGAAGGTATGGCGGCGCATATTGACGCTATAAAGTAAACCTCGGTGAACTATATTGGTTTCAGCAACGGAGCAGGCAATAGGCGATGAAAAAGCCTGCCCTGTTGAGTTTGATTCGCATTCCTCCCCTCTGTGCGATTCAACGGTGTACTTCGGGAACAGGCCCGCTGGCAACTAACTGCCAGCGGGCCTGTTCCTGTTTTGGGGGAGTGCAATGGGCGGAGCCGAGCCGGTTGGGCACCAAAAAGGCGGACGCCGTAGCGCCCGCCCTAAAACAATCGACAGCTCAAGCCAGCAGATCGGTCTAGTACACCATGCCCATGGCGTCCTGAACCTCGGCCAGGGTCTGCTCGGCGATCTCGTTGGCGCGACGATTGCCCTCGTGCAGCACGTCCTTGACGTAATCCAGGTCGTTCTCGTAGCGCTGACGGCGCTCGCGGATCGGGGCGAAGTACTCGTTGACGGACTCGGTCACGTACTTCTTAAGCTGGCCGGAGCCGCCCATGCCGATTTCCTCGGCAATCTCGACCTCGGAACGACCGGTGCAGATGGCGGCCGTCGAAAGCAGGCCGGACACACCGGGGCGGTTCTCGGGATCAAACGTGATCATGCGCTCGGAGTCGGTCTGGCTCTTCTTGATGCGCTTGGCCGTCTCCTCGGCGGTCATCGAAATATTGATGGCGTTGCCGTAGCTCTTGCTCATCTTGCGACCGTCAAGGCCGGGCAGCAGCGGGGTCTCGGACAGAAGCGCGTCGACCTCGGGGAACACCTTGCCGTAACGGTTGTTAAAGCGGCGTGCGATGGTGCGGGTGAGCTCGATGTGCGGCAGCTGGTCGCGACCGACCGGCACGACGTTGCCCTTGCAGAACAGGATGTCGCAGGCCTGATGCACCGGGTAGGTGAGCAGAAGGCCGGTGAGCTCGTGGCCCGAGGCCTCCATCTCGGCCTTGACCGTGGGGTTGCGCGCCAGCTCGGCCTCGGACACCAGCGACAGGAACGGCAGCATGAGCTGGTTTGCGGCGGGCACGGCGGAGTGCGCGTAGATCATGGTCTTGTCGGGGTCGATGCCGCAGGCAAGGTAGTCCATGACCATGTTGTACACGTTGTCCTGGATGTGCTCGGTGGTGTCGCGGTCGGTGATGACCTGGTAGTCGGCGATGAGCACGTTGGTCTTGGCGCCCATGTTCTGCAGTTCAACACGGCCCTTGAGGGTGCCAAAGTAGTGGCCCAGGTGCAGACGGCCGGTGGGGCGGTCGCCGGTAAGCATGGTGAACTTCTCGGGCGTCTTGGCCAGGCCCTCGCGAATGGCGTTGCTCTTTTGCAGCGCGACTTCGTAGCTGTTCTCGTTTGGCATGATTGCTCCTAACGTATGCGTATTGGTCAAGATGATAACGCGTTTATTGAAAGGGGTGGGGCGTAAGTGGGAGAGGGGCGGCTTGTGCGATGGGCGCGGCGCGGCTGCGCTTGGCCAGCGTTGCCTGGGCGCATCCTCGGCAGCTTATCCTAGAGCTTGTGGTGGCGCTCTTCTTTACGTTCCTCGGCTGCTTGCTCCTCCTGCTTAAAAGCGGGATCGTCGGGGGTTACCAGCTCGTCCTCGTGCGTGCGCTTGTTGTAATGGTGGCGCAGGACGGGCTCAAACAGGTGCAGGTGCTTGGCGAAGGCGGCCGAGCCAATGGCGAGCACGACAAAGATGAGCACGCGCGTGGGCACCTCGACCTGATTGATCGCGGCGGCACCGGCTGAAAGCATGATGCACCAGGCGTAGATGAGCAGCACGGCCTGCTTTTGGTTGTAACCCTCTTGGATCAGGCGGTGGTGGATGTGGCCCTTGTCGGCTTGTCCGATGCTAATGTGGGCGCGCTTGCGACGCACGATGGCGCTGAACGTGTCGATGATGGGTACGCCTGCAACGATGAGCGGGATGATGAGTGAGGTGAGCGCGGCGGTGCGGCTCACGTTGAGCAGCGAGATGGAGCCCAAAGCGAAGCCCAACAGCAGCGACCCCGAGTCGCCCAAGAAGATGCTCGCGGGGTTGAAGTTGTAATGCAGAAAAGCCACGCACGAGCCAAAGAGCGCGATGGAGAGCGCGGCGGCGTCGATGCGGCCCGAAAGCATGGCCATCGTGAACATGGTGAACGATGCGATGCCGCAAATGCCCGTGGCCAGGCCGTCGAGGCCGTCGATAAGGTTGATGATGTTGGTGAACGCCACCAGGTAGACAATGGTGATGGGGTAGGCGAGCCAGCCGAGCATGATCTCGCCGGGGGCAAACGGGTTGATGATGACGCCGATTTTTAAGCCGCCGATGCAGGCGATGAGCGCGGCGAGCACCTGGCCGGCCAGCTTTTGCTTGGGCTTGAGCTGGAAGACATCATCGATCGCGCCGGTCGCAAAGATCACGGTAAAGGAGAGTGCCAGCACGGGGTAGCTGATGTGAAGGCGCGGGTGCGGTACCAAAACGGGCGGCCAGCCCAGGTACCAGGTGCCCAGGATCTGCACAATACAGGCGACGACGAGGCCCAAAAAGACCGCGGTGCCGCCCATGCGTGGGATGGGCTTAGTGTTGATACGGCGCTTGGAGGGATAGTCGACGGCGTCGAGCTTGATTGCCAGGCGCTTGACCAGGGGTACCGTGAGAAAGGTCGTGATAAAGGCAGCGGCCGCCACGCATAAGTACGGTATGAAGCTCGTGGATGAAGCCATGAATCAAAAAACCGCCAAGCGTCGAAGGAAAAGGTCAAAGGGCGCTACGCGCAAAAGGGCATAGCTGACCCATGATACTCGACCGAGGGGGTGCGGGGGTTTGCGCCGTGCGATTATCACGCGCTTACCAGATATTGGGATGTTGGCGGGGGTTCTGCCGAGCGCCGTTGGGTGTCATACGGGATCTGCGATGGCAATTTTTGGCAAAATCGGCAAAAGAAAACCACCCCCCACGTTACGAAAATGAACCCACCTAAAACAGGTGGGTGCCCTCATCGACCGTTCCAGCGTCCTTAACAACGAAGGATACCTGTACTAGGTACGACTGTGTGGGCTCCCTAAATAAACGCGACGGTTCACCCAGTTGCTCCGCGGGGGGCGGAATACCTACATCATAAAGCGGCACTTTGTCGATTCCAGTCTTGACATTACAAAAATCGTGTCGGACGATTACGGCGCCTTAGGGACGGAGCCGTCTGCGCGGCCTGAGCCCTTACGTTTGAGCTGCTGAATCGTTGTTTTGGAGCATGTTTTCATGTCGACGTCGTTGACCGAACTTTTTTCGCCCGCCTGCCATTTGTGTCCGCGCCGTTGCGGCGCGGCGCGCACTGAGGGCGCGCGCGGCGTGTGCGGCGCCGACGATACGCTCAAGGTGGCCCGCGCGGCGCTTCATATGTGGGAGGAACCGCCCATCTCGGGCGAGGCAGGCTCAGGGACAATCTTCTTTAGCGGCTGTTCGCTCAAATGCGTCTACTGCCAAAACCACGAGATCTCGACGGGCAATTTCGGTCTCGAGATTTCGCTCGAGCGTTTGGTCGAGATCATGCTGGAGCTGCAGGACCAGGGCGCCAACAACATCAATCTGGTGACGGCGACGCACTATGCGCACCTGCTGCCGGCTGCGATTGCCGCAGCGCGGGAGCGCGGGCTGACCATTCCCATCGTCTACAACACGAGTGGCTATGAACGGGCGAGTGCCGTGGCCGCGTTGGGCGACCTGGTGGATGTGTGGCTCACCGACTTTAAATATGCTGATGCCGAGCTTGCTCAGTCACTTTCTCATATTAAGGATTACCCGCGCGTGGCCGTGTCGGGTCTGGCACAGATGGCGCGCGAGGTCGAGCGCCGCGGGGGAGAGCTGGTGGACGACGAGGGGCTCATGAAGCGCGGCATCATCGTGCGTCACCTAGTGCTGCCGGGACATGCGGACGATTCGTGCCGCGTGCTGGACCTGGTGTGGCAGACGGTGGGCGACGTGCCGATTTCGGTCATGAACCAGTACACGCCCAATGCGCTCATGCGCGAGCAGGGCGGCGACCTGGCACGCGCCGTGACGCGCGAGGAGTACGAGCAGGTGCTCGATCATGCCGACGACCTGGGCTTTACGACGATGTTCTGGCAAGAAGGCGGAGCGGTAGACGAGAGCTTTACCCCGGCGTTCGACACCACCGGCGTCCTCACCAGCGCGAAGTAGTGCATTTGCCGATGATTTTTCTGGGACGGGGATTAAAAAATCATCGGGTGGCTCAGGCGTTCGAAAAGTAGTCAAAACAGCCCCGTCCCAAAAAGACTGGGTATTGGGCGTTGACAGTTGGCGAGCCGTAGGTAAAATATCAACTTGTCCTGGGGACGTAGCTCAGTTGGGAGAGCGCTGCCGTCGCATGGCAGAGGCCGAGGGTTCGACTCCCTTCGTCTCCACCCTTGGATTTGATAAGCCGCTGACATTGTGTCGGCGGCTTTTTTTAAAAGAAAGGGCTGCACTATGGCCGAGCTTGAGTCCCAACCACTGTCTGCCGAGGAGCGCGCCGAGTTGGAAGAGCTCCGCGCCGAGAAGGCTCGTCGCGAGGCCCAGGAAGAGGCACGCCGCGAGCGTGAGGAGCTGGCCGCCCTGCGTGCCGAGCGCGAGAAGGCCGAGGAGGCCGCTGCGAAGGTTGCATCCGAGCCTGCGCCCGCGCCTGCGCCCAAGCCCGCCGCCGCGATGCCCGCGCCCATCGCACCCAAACCTCAGCCTAAAAAGGCCGCTCACCCCAAGACCGCCGAGCCCAAACCGAGCCGTGACGAGATGACCTTTGCCCAGCGCATGGTTACCTCCAAGGAGCCTACGGGCGAGAATGAGATCCCCGGCATGGCTCCGGCTCAAAAAATCATCATCGTGCTCGCCCTCATCGCGTTTATCGTCTTTATGGTCTACACGATCACGGGCAGCATGGGCCTGCGCTAACCTGTTCGCGCCGGGCTCCATGCCCGCACGCCCGCTTTGCCCAACCCTCAACCTCTGCACAACACATCCGAAAGGTCGCCCCATGGCTTTGACCGACATCTCGCATCCCACCGACATCGCAATGCTCACCGATCTGTACGAACTCACTATGGCCCAGGGCCTGTGGGAGAGCGGCAAGGCCAATGAGCAGGGTTGTTTTACGGCGTTTTACCGCGACCATCCCTTTGGCAGCGCGTATGCCGTCATGTGCGGCACCGCCGAGCTGCCCGAGCTTGTCGAGAACCTGCGCTTTACGCCCGAGGATATCGACTATTTAGCTTCGCTCCAGGCTCCGGCCGGCGGCGCGATGTTTAAGCCTGCATTCCTCGACTACCTGCGCAACTTCCGTGCGCACGTGAACATTGACGCCGTGCCCGAGGGCGAGCTCGTGTTTCCGCGCGAGCCCATGGTGCGCGTCACCGGCCCGTCGCTGGAGTGCCAGCTGCTCGAGACCGCGTTGCTCAACATCGTCGGCTTCCAAACGCTTGTTGCCACCAAGACGGCGCGCGTGGTGTTGGCGGCCGACGGTCGTCCCGTGGCCGAGTTTGGCCTGCGCCGTGCCCAGGGTCCCGATGGCGGCCTGGCTGTTGCGCGCGCGAGCTACGTGGCGGGCTGCTCGTCTACGTCCAACGTGCTTGCCGGGCGCCGCTACGGCATTCCCGTCTTTGGCACGCATGCGCACAGCTGGGTGATGAGCTTCGATTCCGAGCTCGAGGCCTTCCGCGCCTTTGCCAAGTCGAGCCCCAAGAACTGTACGCTGCTCATCGACACCTACGATGTACGCGAGGGCTGCGAGCACGCCATTACGGTTGCCAAGGAGATGGAGGCGGTGGGCGAGCGCCTGTCGGCTATTCGCATCGACTCGGGCGACCTCGCCAAGCTGTCCAAGTATGTCCGCGGCCGTTTCGATGCTGAGGGCCTGCCCTATGTGGGGATTTCGGTCTCCAACGACCTGGACGAGTACACGATCCAGTCGCTGCTCGACCAGGGCGCGCCCATCGATAGCTTTGGCGTGGGCACCAAGCTCGCGACCTGCTACGATCAGCCGGCGTTGGGCGGCGTGTACAAGCTTTCGGCCCGCCGCGCGAGCGACGCGGAGCCGTGGACGCCGGTGGTGAAGCTTTCCGAGCAGCCCTACAAGCGCACGATCCCCGGCGTGCAGCGCGTGCGACGCTATTACGATGGCTTTGGCGGCCCGGTCTGCGACATGATCTATGACGAGGACCATCTGGCAGGGGAGGGCGCCGCGCGCGGCAATACCCTTGTGGCCGTGAACGATGCCGCCTTGGTGACCGATGTGTCCGAGCTCGAGTATCGTGAGCTGCTGGTGCCGATTGTGCGCGACGGCAGCGCGGTGGCTCCTCGCGAGAGCATCAAGGACGCGCGCGAGCGCTGTGCTTGGGCGCTCGATCATCTGGACGCGGCTTTCAAGCGCTTCCTGTATCCGCAGACCTACGTGGTGGGTATGGAACAGGGCCTGGCCCAGGTGCGCGACGAGCTCGTGCGCAAGAATATGGCCGCGGCTTCGGCCTTCCCCTGGGCAAAATGATCCGAAGGGGACGGAGGAAAACGGATCATATTCTCGCTCACCCGTTCGCCCGCTCGCTCAACATTCGATTGGTTTGACGTATGACGACTTCTTATAAAACGATGGTGGTAAAGATCGGCTCGTCCACGGTGGTGGGTGCCGACGGTAAGGTCAACCGTGCGTTTATCGGTGGCCTGGCCGATCAGGCCGCGGCCCTGCGCAAGCTCGGCTGGCGCTTGGTCGTGGTGAGCTCCGGCGCCATTGCCTGTGGCTATCCCGTGCTGGGCTTCGACCGCAAACCGGTTGGCGATCTGCCGAGCCTGCAGGCATGCGCTTCGGCCGGTCAGTGCATCATCTCGTCGGCCTACGACGAGGAGTTCCATGCGCGTGACCTACTCACCTCGCTCGTGCTGCTCACGCGCCACGACACGGCGCGCCGCACGTCCTACCTGCACGCGCGCGACGCCCTGCTGCGTCTGGTGGAGCTGGGCGTGGTGCCGGTCGTCAACGAAAACGACACCGTTACCGTTGACGAGATCAAGTTCGGCGACAACGACACGCTGGCTGCGCTCGTGAGCTGCCTGGTTTCTGCCGATCTGTGCGTGACGCTTTCGGACATCGACGGCCTCTACACCGCCAATCCACATGAGGATCCGACGGCCGAGTTTGTCCCGGTCGTGCGCAAAATCGATGCCAAGATCATTGCCTCGGCGGGCGATTCTTCGACGTCGGTGGGCACCGGCGGCATGATCACCAAGATCCGCGCGAGCCGCATTTTGATGACGGCTGGCATTCAGAGCGTGATTTGCTCGGGCGAGGAGCCCGATGCGCTCGTACGCCTTGCCCGAGGCGAGAGCGTGGGTACGCTGTTCGACCCGCCGGCGGAACGTCTGGACATTGCGCCCCGCAAGCTGTGGATCGCGCTAGGTGACAAGGCTCACGGCTCGGTGACGGTCGATGATGGTGCCGCGAAGGCACTGGTCAGCCGTGGTTCTTCCTTGCTTGCGGTGGGTATTCGCGAGGTCGATGGCGAGTTTGCCGAGGGCGATGTGCTCGATGTGTGCGACCCGAGCGGTATGGTTGTCGCCCGCGGTATCGCCGAGGCCGATTCGGACGTGCTGGAGCTTGCTGCCGGCCGCCGCCAGGACCAGATCGCCAGCAATCGCCTGCTGGCAGACCTGGCCGAGAAACCCGCGATCCACCGAGATAATCTGATTGTATTTGCTTAACCAATTGACGCTGCAAACGCTCCTAAGCGGCAATCTGACGTTCAATCGTCGGGCATGACCAAAAGGTCAATGCCCTCCTCTTTCACGTCACCTTGCTCGCTTAGGGGCGTTTTCGCTTTCCGTCCTCTACCTGCGGCATCGTCGTTGTCGGTACTTATTCGGCACTTGGGGACGTTCCTTTTGTGCCGGCTGACGGGGGACACTTCTTCACTAGAAGATTCGGCGCAGGTCTCCGCGGTTGAGGGCTTCGTCGAAGAGGTGCTTGAATACCACGCTTCCGTGCAGGCCGTCGTGCTCGAACTCGTTGGTCACCCAGGCGTGCGAGTTGCCCACGCGGCTGAGCGTGTCGAACTGCAGGCCCGAATCCACGTACATGTCGTCGAAGTACACGGCGGCTTGGAGTGGCACCTCATTGCATGCTAGGCGCTGCGGGTCGTAGATCTTGTCCCAGCTGGTGTCCTCCATCAGCAGGTCCATCGCCGGCTTGAAAGGCTTAAGTTCGGGCATCTGCTCAAACATCCACGGGAACATGGCCTCGCCGGTAAACATGAGCGGGCGAGCGAGTGTGTCGAACTCGGCACGATGAGCTTTCTCTTCTGCCGCGGCCCAGCGAGTGGGCATGGTGTCGCCGTCGGCGTAGATGAACTCCTGAAGCGTCCAGTACAGCGGGTTCGTGCGTGTGTTGGTGCGCTCGAAGGCGCGCATCAAAAAGCTGTCGGATACCGAGGAACCGCAGCTCAGCGTACCGTCGCCAGTAACAAAAGCGTGATCGATAGTCCAATGCATGCGCTCAAAGCTCGGCTTCATGCCAAAGTCGCTGCCCATGAGCTGTAGGCGCTCGACCGTCATCGGCGAGCCGTCGGGCAGCACGGGCTTCTGAGCCTCGAGCGCATCGGCCAGGGCTGCCACGCGCTCGACGTCAGCGGGATAGCGGTCATAATACTGCTGCGTCTTGGCGGCCATGCGCGGGAAGGTGTGCGCGTAGACCTCGCTTGCGCTCGCCGGTACGTGGGGGATGCCGCCGCAGGTAAAGCTCGCCGCCACGCCCTCGGGGAAGAGCGACAGGTAGCTCAGCGTCAAAAAACCGCCGTAGCTTTGGCCGAGCGTGACCCACGGCTTGCCGCCAAAGCCCACTAGGCGCAGGTACTCAAAATCGCGCACGATGGAGCTGGCGAGGTGGCGCTTGAGGAAGTCAGCCTGCGAGCGTGCTGTATCGGCGCCGGCGGCCGTTGCGCGATCACCCAGTGCCTTGATCGTGCGTCCGTCCACGCAGCTACTGCGTCCGGTGCCGCGCTGGTCGGGAAGGACCACGCGGAAGTGCTTGACGGCCTCCTCGATCCAGCCGTCGCTTGTGGGCGACAGCGGACGTGGGCTCTCGCCGCCGGGGCCGCCCTGCAAAAACAGGAGCAGCGGCAGATCGTCGTTGATGCGGTCGGGCGCGCAAACCACGCGGTAGAAGAGCTTGATGCTCTCGGGCGCGCCGGCGATGGGTGCCGGCATAGCGCCGCGGCGCATGGTGCTGCCGACGGCCAGGAGCATCGGCTCCAGGCCGCGCCAGTCAAGGGGGACGTCGATGCTGTGGTCCTCGACGTAAAGGCCGGGGACGTGGTACGAAGTGATGAGGGCCATGTGAGTCTTCCGTTCGTTGCGGTGTTTCGGGTTGACCAATTCTACCGCCGCGGGCGAGGCCATGCGCAAATCGGCTACCATGGTTGCAAACTTCTAGGAGAAAGGGCCGTCCATGTCGGTCGATATAGCCACGTATGTCCACGATCTTGCCGTTGCCGCCAAGGCAGCGTCGGCCTCGCTTGCCACGGCGAGCGATGAGCAGCGTCAGGAGGCCGTGCGCGCCATGGCCGCAGCACTGCGCAACGGTGTCGACTCCATCGTCGCCGCTAACGAGCTCGATATGTCCGCCGCGCGCGATGCGGGTACCTCGGCCGGACTGCTCGATCGCCTGCTGCTGACGCCCGAGCGCGTCGAGGGCATGGCCGCCGGCCTGGAAAAGCTCGCCGAGCTGCCCGATCCCGTGGGCCGCGTGCTCGACCACCGCGTGCTTGCAAGTGGCGTGGACCTGACCCGTGTGAGTGTGCCGCTGGGCCTGGTCGCTATGGTCTACGAGGCGCGCCCCAACGTGACGGCCGACGCCGCAGGCATCTGCATCCGTACCGGCAACGCCTGCATTCTGCGCGGCGGCTCGCTGGCCTATCACTCGTGTGCCATGATTTCTGAGCTGCTGGCCGATGCGCTCGAGGCCAAGGGCTTCCCGCGCGAGGCCGTGTCGATGATCGAGTCCACCGACCGCGAGGCCACCGGCGAGCTCATGAAGCTCCGCGGTATTGTCGACGTACTCATTCCGCGCGGCGGTGCAGGCCTGATCCAGCGCTGCATGCGCGAGTCGCTCGTGCCGGTGATCGAGACGGGTACGGGCAACTGCCACATCTACGTGCATGAATCCGCCGACTTTGATAAGGCGCTCAACATTATCGTCAATGCCAAGACCCAGCGCGTGGGCGTGTGCAATGCCGCCGAGTCGCTGCTGGTCGACCATGCTGTGGCCAATGCGTTTTTGCCTGCGGTCGTTGCCGTGCTGCACGACCACGGCGTGCTCATTCACGGCGACGAGGCCACGTGCGCCGCGTGCGCCGACGTCGGCTTTGTAGAGGGCGATGACTACGTCGCCGCGACTGAGGAGGACTGGGGTCGCGAGTACTTGGCTCTCGAGATGAGCGTGAAGGTCGTGGCAAACGAGGACGAGGCCATCGCACACATCAACCGCTACGGCACGATGCACTCCGAGGCCATCGTTGCCGAGGATACGGATGCTTGCGAGCGCTTCCTGGATGCGGTCGATGCCTCGGCCGTGTACGCCAACGCCAGCACGCGTTTCACCGACGGCGGCGAGTTTGGCCTGGGCGCCGAGATCGGCATCTCGACCCAAAAACTCCACGCCCGTGGCCCCTTTGCCGCCGAGGCCCTCACCACCTACAAATACAAGCTCCGAGGCACCGGCCAGGTCCGCCCCTAGCGTCCGCGCAAACAAAAACCACCACAAAGGTGCCTTTCCCCTTTGTGGTGGTTTTAAGTGGCGCGGGCGGTTAGGCCTGGAAGGTATCGTGGTCGGGGGCGAAGGACTGCATGGCTGCGATGGTGCGGTCGAAGAGCTCAGGAAGCTCCCAGCCCAGCATCTCGGCGCCCTGCGAAATCACGTCGCGCGAGCAGCCGGCGGCAAAGCGCTTGTCCTTGAACTTCTTCTTGAGCGACTTGGTCGTAAAGTCCATAACGCTCTTGCTCGGGCGCATGATGACTGCAGCGCCGATCAGGCCGGTGAGCTCATCGCAGGCAAACAGGATCTTTTCCATCTGCAGCTCGGGCTTGGGCAGCGAGGTATTGAAGTCCGACGTGTGCGTCTGGATGGCGCGAATGAGCTCGGGAGACGCACCTTCATCCTTAAGAATCTTGGCAGCATAGATGGTGTGGTTCATGGGGTCGTCCTCATGCTCCTCCCAATCTAGGTCGTGCAGCAGACCGACGATGCCCCAAAACTCCTCGTTCTCGGGGTCGAACTCGCGCGCAAAGTAGCGCATAGTGCCCTCGACCGTCTCGCCATGGGTGATATGGAACGGGTCCTTGTTGTGCTCATTGAGCAGTTCGAACGCGCGGTCGCGGGTGATTCCGGCGGTAAGCGGCTCTGCCATAAGAGACTCCTTGTGCTCGTGGGTATCGATAAGAATGAATACTACTAGAACAAGAAAACCACCACAAAGGTGCCTGTTCCCTTTGTGGTGGTTTTTGGCGCGGATGGGTTAGTTGAGGGCGGCTTGGGCTAGGCGGGCTTCGGCGGCCTCCTCGGTGACGCCCAAGGCCACGGCGAACTCCTCGATGGAGCGGCGTTTGGCCTCCTTGAGTACGCGCATGTAGTAGGAGCTGGGTTTTTTATCAGCTTCCTCGGCCTGGCGAATGCGGTGCATCATGGTCTTTGCCACGCGGACCGTCTCGGGTGCGCCCAGCTTGAGCTGCTGCTTAAAGTGCGTCTCCTCAAGCGAGCTGTTGCGCTCGGTAAAGGTGTCGCACTCCAGCTCGTCATAGTGGCTCAGCAGGTGCTCGGCATCTTGCTGCGAGATGGCGGCGTGCAAACGGTCGGCCTGCGCCACGGGGTACATGAGGATCGTCTGCGCATGTCCCTGCTTGGTCTCGAGCAGTAGCATGGGCTGCGGTGTGTCGTCCCTAAAACCGACGACGGTGCAGACTCCCTGACCCGGATGAATGACGTGTTGACCGATTGAGAACATGCTACCTCCAACTTATACGAATTTACGTATGTCTAGAATAACACGCTGACGTGCGCAAACCCTTACTTTATGCACCTTGAATATCAACTTCATCCGAACACCTCCCATATTCATCCGTACATGTACGGATGAATATGGGAACCCGATACCCTGAGGGCCGGACCGGCCGGCCCCGGGAGATCGGAGGACGGC
>DBGDFS010000033.1:0-3191 GCA_048342015.1 Collinsella sp.
GGGACTGCGGTGGAAATCCTGGACCGTTTCGGGTTAGGCGATTAGCCCCAAATCCCTCCGATACTGTATCGGGCTTTTGTAGCCCAGGTCGCTTTTCAGCCTGACGTCCCTATACCATCTGAGATAGGCGTCGAGCATGTCCGCGAACTCGTCGAGCGAGACCCCGCTCCAGTCCCTGCCGTAGAAGAATTCTACCTTAAGCCTTCCGAAGAAGCCCTCGGCGCGCGCGTTGTCCGGGCTGCAGCCCTTCCTCGACATCGACCTCACGATGCCGTGGTCGTCGCATATCCCTATCCACCCGGGCCAGCGGTAGTGGCAGCCCCGGTCGCTGTGCCCCGTGGGGTGCTCGCCCGCCTTGAGCTGGGAGCATGCGCCCAGAAGCGACGAGTTCGCCATCTCGGCGCTCGGGGACGTGGAGATCGCCCAGCTTATCGGCATGCCGTCGAAGCAGTCGATTACCGGGGAGAGGTAGGACTTTCCCGCGGGGATGCGGAACTCCGTGACGTCCGTTACCCAGAGCTCGTTCGGCGCGTCCGCCCTGAAGTGGTGCTTCCCGCGCTCGTCCCGCAGCAGGTTGTCCGGCGCCTCGGACACCTCTCCCCGGTAGGAGCTGTAGCGGCGCTTCTTCTTGGCGGCGCGGACGACGAGCGACTCCTCGCCCATGATCGCGCGCACGGTCCACTCGCCGACGCCCGTCTGGGCTGCGATCCTTCGATAGCCGTAGGCGCCCCCGCTGTCGCCGAACGCCCTGACGACCGCCGCGCGCGCCCCGGCGCGCTCCGCGCTCTCGGGGCGCGCCAGGGCGGCCGCGTGATAAAGTCAATATAAAAATCGACGATCGCGCTACCGCATCGCATCCGATGCCGCTACCGCTTTCCCTACTTCCACGCTACCGTTTTTTCGCCTATTTCGGCTAATCTTCCCTTCTCTTGTCCGCAGGCAGGTCTTTCAGCCTGTAGGACCTGCCCGTTATCTTGATCATCGTGCAGTGGTGGCACATCCTGTCGGCGATGGCGCTGGCCGACACGTCGTCGCCGAACACCTTGGCCCATCCGCCGATCCCCACGTTCGTCGTGATGATCGTCGAACGCTGCTCGTAGCGCGTCGACACGAGCTGGAACATCAGGTCGGCCCCGCGCTCGTCGATGTCCAGGTACCCGAGCTCGTCGATGATGAGCAGCTTGGAGTGCGCGTAATACTTGAGCCTGTTCTTCAGGATCCCCCTCGCCTGGGCGTCCTTCAGGTCGTCGACCAGCCGCGCGCAGTCGGTGAAGCGCACCTCCCGCCCCGCCTTCACGGCCTCGATGCCGAGCGCCACTGCGAGGTGCGTCTTGCCCACCCCCGGGCTGCCGACGAGCAGCACGTTCTCGGCGGAGTCCATGAACCGCAGCGTCGCGAGTTCCTCGACCTTGGCCCTGGGCACGCTGGGCTGGAACGACCAGTCGAAGTCAGCCAGGGTCTTGACGTACGGGAATCCCGACGAGCGTATGCGCTGCCGCATCACCCGCTCCCTGCGCGCGACGACCTCGGAATCCGTCATCTCGGCCATGGCCTGCGCAAAGTCGCGGTCCCCGTCGGCCACCATGCGCACGTAGTCGGGCATGGCGGCAGACATCCGGTCGAGCTTGAGCTCGGATAGGTTGGCCTGCGCCCGCAGGTACGGGCTCGACTCGTTTAGCGCGCCCATGCTAGCGCCCTCCCAGCTCGTCGAGCAGCCTCAGGTTCGCGCGCGCGGCGTCCCGGATGTCGGAGTCGCCGAACCACCCCTTCCCCGACAGGGCCTCGACGTAGTGGCCCTCGGCGTAGTTTATGGGGCGGGCGCGCCCGGATGCGTCGTGGACCGCGACCGTCTCGCTCCCGAGGGTGACGCGGATCTGGCCGGACGGCATCGTCACGACGTGGACCTCCTGCCCGATGCAGGAGCGGGGAACCGACCACTGCCGCCCCGCGGCGCGCACGAGCATGGTAGCGGGGACCTTCTGCACGGACACGCCGCCGACCATCTCCTGCAGGAGCCGGAGGTTGCCAATGGGGCGCAGGTGCTCCTTCTCCCGCATGAACAGGGCCGCCGGCGGCAGGCCCGTCGTCTCGTTGGGCTCGGAGTTGCTCCTCGCCTCGATGCGCGCTATCGCGTCGATTATGCCCTGCTCGCCCTCGAAGTCGCGGTCATAGGCCCGAAGCCTGTTGACGAACCGGTTGGCGCTCTCGTCCTTGCCCTTGGTCTCCGGGGTGCGGACCTTGCACAGCTTGAGCTCGAACCCGGCCTCGCGCGCGAAGCGCCATGCGCGCTCCGACCTGACGCGCTTGCCCTCGCGGAAGGACGCCAGCGCGCCCATGTTGTCGGTGATCGCCTCCTCGGGGATGCCGCCGAACCGCACGAAGGTGGCCAGCAGGCAGGCCAGCAGGTCGTCCTCGGTGCGCGTCCGCGAGTAGATGAAGCGATGCGCCCGGGAGTACCCGAGGACGGCCGAGAACACGTTGAACTCGAAGATCTCGCCGTTGACGTCAACCATCTCCAGGCCCTCCTTCCAGTCGAACTGCAGCTGACGCCCGGGAGGCGTCTCGAACCGGGGGTGCGCCTTCTGCTCGGGATGAGCCGAGCACTCTATCCCGCGGGCCCTGCAGTACTTGGTAAACGCTCCGTACCCGGGGAGAGCGGCATCCGGATGGCGGTCCAGCAGAAACTCGTAGATGGCCCGCTTCGTGATGCCGGGGAGCTCCGCCTTGCGCTCTATCGTCTCCCTGAAAGCATCGAACCCGCTGGCCTTGTCGTGCCTGCGGTCCTCGATCTCCTCGCCTTGCGCCCAGTACTTCGCCACCGTATGCCTGTGCAGCCCGTACTTCCTTCCGATTTCCGTGAAGTTGGGCTTTATCCCGAGCTGGCGGTACATGTTGAGCTCGCCCATTACGTTTCTCTCCAATCGTCCTCCCTCCAAACGTGGCACGCTTGGAAGCCAGCTTAATGCCGGTAGTCAGAATGGCGAAAGTACGGTAGCGCGGGTGGCGCATTTGCGGTAGCGGCATCGGCAAAGCGCGGTAGCCTAACCGGCTGTTTTTATGGTAGCGGTAACACCGCGTACTCATAGCTGCTTTTCGCCATCCGCGTCAGCGCCAGCAGGTCCTTCAGCTTCCACTTCGGGCGCAGCGACGAGATCACCGCCGCCTTCTCCGCGTTCGTAAGCCGTTTCGGG
>DBGDFS010000034.1:0-6645 GCA_048342015.1 Collinsella sp.
CAGTGGGTCATCGTCCCGGCATTCAGCATCAGGGTAGCGCTGCGACGCGGAAATCGCGCGCCGTTGCCGCGCCCCGCAGTGCCCGCTTCCCCCGAGAACAATTATCAGTGCAGGTAGAAGGCTTATCAAAACTTGAAAATGGCCGGTATGGATGGAGGTCTCCGAGCCAGCCCCGTAAACCGGCATAGTTTTGAAATGGCACCAATATGGCAACAGCCTTAAATCTGATCCAAAAGAAAGTTGCGGTGGAATAGTTCCTGGGTGCCGGGGTTGGGCGGAAATCAGGAACTATTTCACCGCAACTGAGGAGGGGACGGGTGGATGGTGGGGTAGCTTAAAGAGCCCCGTCCCAAAATGACTACTTTGGCTTATTCGATGTCCATGCTGGCGACTAGGTTGATGTTGGTGTCTAGGAGGTTGGGGAGGATTACGTCGCCCATGTGGATGGGGGCGTTGACGGCTAGACCTCGGATGAGGGCCATGGCTTGGGCGTGTAGTTCGAGCGGGATGGCCTCGGCTGTGCGTACGGGGAGCAGAACTTCGTCGCCGCCGGAGACGGCTACGGTGGTGGTGAGTACTCGCATGGGGCAGGTGAGCTCCTGATGCGCGAACTTATCGCCGCGTGGGCAGCTGTTGCCGGTCACGCGGCGCACCTCCGCCACGTGGCCATCGGCGTCGCGCTCGACTTCCACGGTCAGGAGGCACTCGGATGGGCAGGTGGTGCAGTTGAACTGCAGCATCTCGATTACGGTATTGCTCATGCTTTAAGCCTCCTCTACGGGGTCGACGGACAGGACGATTTCGCTGGCTCCAAGGTCGAGTGCTCGCTGAATCACCTTTGCCGGCACTGGGAAGCTTTCCATAACGCTTGGCTTAAACGGACGGACTTTGCCGGCAAATAATTCTTCGCCGTTAGCCAAGATGCGCACTCGAGCGGCGTCGACTGGCCTGCGCACGCGGAAGTTGACCTTGGTGAGCGCCACGGTCGTGATGCGTCCCGGAAGCGCGTAGCCGGCAATGCCGGCGGGGGAGACCGTGAGCTCGCAATCCGCGACCGCAGCGTTCGCCCCGGCATCTGCGCTGTCACCCAGCGCCCACGCCGCCGCAGCCGCACCGGCGCGCTCGGACTCGGTCGTCACGTTGTCTGCCAGGTCGTGCACGTGCAGCACGTTGCCGCAGGCAAAGATGCCCGGCACGCCCGTCTGCAGGCTCTGGTCCACCACGGCGCCGCGCGTGCGCGGGTCAAGCTCCACGCCCGCGGCAACCGAAAGCTCGTTCTCGGGAATCAAGCCCACCGAAAGCAGCAGTGTGTCACACGGAACAATGCGCTCGGTTCCCGGAATGGGCGCCAGGTGCTCGTCGACTTGGCTTACCTCGACGGCCTCCACTCGGTCGTGCCCGATCACGCGCGTCACCGTGGTGGACAGGTGCAACGGAATGCCAAAGTCGTCCAGGCAGTTCTTTACGTTGCGGTGCAGACCGTTGGCGTACGGCATGAGCTCGTACACGCCCTCGACCGAAATCCCCTCGAGCGTGCAGCGACGTGCCATGATCAGCCCGATATCGCCCGAACCAAAAATGACGGCGCGCGAGCCGGGTTTGAGGTTCTCGATATTGATGTATCGCTGCGCCAGACCCGCCGTAAACACGCCGGCGGGTCGGCTGCCGGGGATTTTGATCTCGCTGCGCGTGCGCTCGCGGCAACCCATGGCAAGGACGACTGCGCGTCCGGTGAGTTGCAACATGCCGGCAGGGCTCATGAGCGTGACGGTATGGACCGCGGTGTCTTCCGTAGGCTCGCCTGAATCAATCCCAATCACCATGCTGTCCAGGAACAGCGCAATGTCGGTTGCGTGCACCTGGTCGATAAAGCGCTGCGCGTACTCGGGACCGGTGAGCTCCTGTTTAAAGTGCGACAGGCCAAAGCCGGGGTGGATGCACTGGCGGAGGATGCCGCCCAGGTGCTGCTCGCGCTCCACGATGGCCACGCGTGTGCCTGTCTTATGCGCGGCCAGCGCGGCCGCCATGCCGGCAGGTCCGCCGCCGATAACGACCACGTCGAAGGCTTGCGTTTGTATGGCTTCGACGACGCTGCAATCATTAGCGCTCGATGTGAATTCCGCCATCCTAGCGCACCCCCTTCAAAGGTCCCTCGACCAGCCAGGAGCCGGCGTCCTCCAGTAATACCTCGCTAGGGTCGCAGCCCAACTCGCGGGCAAGAATCGCCACCACACGGCTTTGGCAAAAGCCGCTTTGGCATCGACCCATGCCGGCACGACAGCGGCGCTTGACGCCTTCGACCGAAACCGCGCCCGGCTGGCGTCGGATCGCGGCCACGATTTCGGCCTCGGGCACCGTCTCACAGCGGCAGACAATCTGTCCCCACGTGGGATCGGACTCGATCAGCTCCTCCTTGCGCGCCAGCGGCGCGCGGTCAAAGTCGTCCGGCGCTCGGCGAATTGGGTTCCAGTCCGTCCGCTCGTGCAGTTCCACGCTTGCCTCACGCATCACAAGCTCCATGCGCTCGGCAATGGCCGGCGCGCTTGCCACACCCGGCGACTGAATGCCCGCCGCCTGGAAAAGCCCCGGCACCACGGCCGACTGTCCAATAAAGAAGTCGTTCGTTCCCTGAATGACCGGACGACCGCCTGCAAATGCGCGCACCACGCGGTGCGTATCCAGATCGGGCACCAGCTTGCGCGCGCCGGTCAGCAGCGCGTTCAC
This sequence comes from Collinsella sp., assembly GCA_048342015.1. Lineage (GTDB taxonomy): Bacteria > Actinomycetota > Coriobacteriia > Coriobacteriales > Coriobacteriaceae > Collinsella. The sequence continues at coordinate 2,725 of DBGDFS010000034.1, forward strand.
ATCGCTCGCATAGGTCTGCGTGTCGCCCGGCTCGCGCACGGCGGCCGTGGCGGTGATCACGGTGTTGCCGTGCACGGTGCCCGTCACGATAACGCCCTTCGACACCGGCGTCGGCACGGGGTAGAGCGGCATGAGCGTGCGCGGCTCCTTGTCCAGCACCACGATGTTGCCCTGACGCCAGACCATCTGGAACTCCTCGGCACCCGCCATGTGCGAGATGTCCGCGGCTCCGTTGCCAGCGGCGTTGATCAGGTAGCGGCAGCGCACGTTGCCAGCGGGGGTCGCTAGCGTAAAGCGCGTGTCGTCGGCCGAGCCCGCGACTTCAATCGCTTCCACCGGAGCGGACCGCATGAACGTCACCCCGTTGGCCACGGCGTTCTCCAGCGCGGCGATGGCAACCTCAAACGGATCGACAAACCCAGTCGAGGGGCACCACAACGCGCACGTTGCATCGGCACTGGCGCGCGGCTCTAATTCGTGGATACGGTCGGGTCCGACGATCGACAGTTCGGGCACGCCGTTGGCAAGGCCGTTGCGCCGCAGCTGCTCCAGATGCGCGCGGTCCTCTTCGCTAAAACCCAACACCATCGACCCGGTGCGGCAGAACAGAAAGCCAAGCTCGTGCGCCCAAGTACTGTACAACTCGCAGCCATGGGCGTTGACCTGTGCCTTTACGGTGCCCGGCGCCGGATCGTAGCCTGCGTGCACCAGGCCGCCGTTGGCCTTCGACGCACCCAGCGCAATATCGTTTGCTGCCTCGACCACGCAAATGGATAGGTCATAGCGCGCGAGCTGTCTCGCGATGGCGCACCCGGTAATGCCCGCGCCCACAATTGCGATATCAAACGTTTCTGTCACAGTGCCTCCCAGACGAGTTGACAGGCCGTCAATACGACTATCCTACGGTTCGCACACCCCCAGTGCGGCGGCAATGCGGCGAACAGCCCCGCAACACCCGCCAACGGCAGACGAGGGGAGACCCGGCAACGCCGACAAGCTCGTCTGAAGACAACTACGGCAACCGTTCGTCTCGATCTGTAACAATTAGATGAGGATTTGGGTTCCAGATGTTACAGATTGAGACGTTTGCCAGGCGGCCCCTCTGTTTGTCTCGATCTGTAACATCTAGACCCGGATTCCGCTCCCACCTGTTACAGATTGAGATGTTTGTGTCCGCGCCAGCCCCGTATCCAGCCGTAGTCCCATATAAACAAACCCCGTGGTAAACTTGACCGAACTGTTAATATTCCGAAAGGTACCCGTAATGTCCAAGTACATCTCCGAGCTCATGTCGCCGCAGCTTATGGGCGTCGTCTATGCCTTCGTTGGCTTTATCATCGCCCTGTATGTGCTGTCGGTCGTCTATGTGTTCATCGACGCTCGCCGCCGCGGCGCCAGCGCCTACGTGGCATGGGGCATCATCGCCCTCATCCCGTTTGTGGGCCTCATTGCCTACCTGGTCCTGCGCCCGCACTCCTACGCGTCTGACCGCGAGGAGCAGGAGCTGGACATGGCCCTGCGCGAGCGCCAGCTTGCCCAGTACGGCACCTGCCCGCAGTGCGGTGCGCCCATCGAGAAGGACTTCGTCGTCTGCCCGGTGTGCGATACCCAGGTTCGCAATGTCTGCCCCAGCTGCCATCGCCCGCTCGATGCGCACTGGAAGGTCTGCCCTTACTGCCGAACTCGCATCCAGTAACGCATCCATCGCCGGGCCGGCCGCAAGCTACGGGCACGCCGCAAGCCGCGCGCGCCCCACACCCCGCCCCACACGATGAAGCATGCGTAGAAAATCGCCCGCCGTGCCATTAAGGTGCGGCGGGCGCTTGTATACCAAGGCAACCTGCCTATAATGATGCAAGTCAAAAACGCCGAGCGCATCGCACGCACTTGCATCAGGCATCCGAGAGGAGAAAACATACCCATGAAGGCACTCTACAATGACGGTTCGGTGGCCGAGCTCCCGCAGGACGAGGTCACGCACGTCATCCGCCACTCTGCCGCGCATATTATGGCGCAGGCCATCAAGCGCCTGTACCCCGAGGCCGACTTTGCCTACGGCCCCGCGACCGACAACGGCTTCTATTACGACGTCGACCTGCCCGAGGGCGTCAAGATCAGCGAGGACGACTTTCCCGCGATCGAGGCCGAGATGAAAAAGATCGTCAAGGAGAACCTCAAGTTCACCGTCTTTGAGAAGCCCCGCGCCGAGGCCATCGCCCTTATGGAGGAGCGCGGCGAGAAGTACAAGGTCGAGCACATCGGCGACCTGGACGACGACGCCCGCATCACCTTCTACCAGCAGGGCGACTACATCGACATGTGCGTCGGCCCCCACATCTGCTACACCAAGGCGCTGAAGGCCTTTAAGCTCACCGGCGTCTCGGGCGCCTACTGGAAGGGCGACAAGGACAACAAGATGCTCACCCGCATCAACGGCGTCGCCTTTGCCACCAAGGAAGAGCTCGACGAGCACATGCACATGCTGGAGGAGGCCAAGAAGCGCGACCACCGCAAGATCGGCCGCGAGATGGACCTCTTTATGATGCGTGACGAGGCCCCTGGCTTCCCGTTCTTCCTGCCCAACGGCATGATCCTTAAGAACACGCTGCTGGACTACTGGCGCGAGATTCACCACAAGGCCGGCTACGTGGAGATCTCCACGCCGCTCATCATGAACAAGCAGCTGTGGAAGACCTCTGGCCATTGGGACCACTACAAGGACAACATGTACTCCACCGTCATCGACGACGAAGAGTACTGCATTAAGCCCATGAACTGCCCGGGCGGCGTTCTGGTGTATGCCTCCAAGCCGCACTCTTACCGCGAGCTGCCCATCCGCGCCGGCGAGATTGGCCTGGTGCACCGCCACGAGCTGCGCGGCGCCCTGCACGGCCTGTTCCGCGTGCGCTGCTTTAGCCAGGACGACGCCCATCTGTTTGTGCGTCCCGACCAGCTGACCGACGAGATCGTGGGCGTGGTCAACCTCATCGACTCCGTGTACCAAAAGTTTGGCTTTAAGTATCACGTTGAGCTTTCCACCCGCCCCGAGGACTCCATGGGCTCCGACGAGGACTGGGCACGCGCCGAGGAGGGCCTGCGCACCGCTCTGGAACAGCTGCACATGGACTACGAGGTCAACGAGGGCGACGGCGCCTTCTACGGTCCCAAGATCGACTTCCACCTGGAGGACTCGCTCGGCCGTACCTGGCAGTGTGGTACCGTGCAGCTCGACTTCCAGATGCCGCTCAACTTTGATCTGGAGTACGTGGACGCCGACGGCACCAAGAAGCGCCCCATCATGCTGCATCGCGTTTGCTTTGGCTCCATCGAGCGCTTTATCGGTATTCTGATTGAGCACTTTGCGGGCAAGTTCCCCACCTGGCTCGCCCCCGTGCAGGTCAAGGCGCTTCCGGTCTCGGAGAAGAGCCGCGACTACGCCCACGAGGTGTGCGTTAAGCTGGAGGAGGCCGGTATCCGCGTGGTCTGCGACGACCGCGACGAGAAGATCGGCTACAAGATCCGCGAGGCCCGCAGCATCGACCGCGTGCCTTACATGCTCATCCTTGGCGAGAAGGAGGTCGAGGCCGGCAACATTTCCGTCCGCGATCGTTCCAACGAGACCGTTCAGATGAGCGTTGACGAGTTTGTTGCGAAGGTGCTCGAGGAGATCAAGACCCGCGCCTAAGGCAAATTTCACAACAATTAACAAAGGCGACCGTTCACACAGGGCGGTCGCCTTTTTTCATGCCGAAATAAGAAAAGCCGCTGGTTGAGCGGCTTTTTTTGTTCAAGACTTTAGTCTGCTGGCCGCGCAGCGGCCAGCTTTAAACCACCCGCTACGCGGGTGGAGACAAACGGCTTTACAAAGCCACCCCTCCGACCGATCTTGACGATTGGTCAGGCCGTCAAGAATTCGAGTCG
>DBGDFS010000035.1:0-1192 GCA_048342015.1 Collinsella sp.
ATGACCCCGATAATAATTCATAAGATAAACAAAGGAGAATAGCACTATGGCTATCAAGAAGTATGGCCCCACTACTCCGGGCCGCCGCGGCATGACCGTCACGGATTACAGCGTCCTGACCAAGGTCGCTCCCGAGCGCAGCCTGCTGGAGCCCATGAAGAAGCACAGCGGCCGCAACAACACCGGTCGTATCACCGTCCGTCATCAGGGCGGCGGCAACCGCACCAAGTACCGCGTGATCGATTTCAAGCGCAACAAGTTCGGCGTTCCCGCAACGGTCAAGACCCTTGAGTATGACCCGAACCGCTCCGCTTTCATCGCTCTCGTTGAGTACGAAGACGGCGCCAAGAGCTACATTCTGGCTCCGGACGGCCTGAAGGTTGGCGATAAGGTTATGGCTGGCCCCACCGCCGATATCAAGCCGGGCAACGCTCTGCCGTTTGAGAACATCCCCGTCGGTACCATGATCCACAACATCGAGCTCTACCCGGGCAAGGGCGGCCAGCTGGTCCGTTCCGCTGGTGTTATGGCTCAGCTGATGGCTAAGGAGAACGGTTATGCACTGGTTCGCCTGCCTTCCGGCGAGATGCGCAACATCCCCGTTAACTGCATCGCCACCATCGGCGTTGTTTCCAACCTCGACCACGAGAACGTCAACCTGGGCAAGGCTGGCCGCAAGCGCCACATGGGCGTTCGCCCCGGCAGCCGTGGTTCCGTCATGAACCCCTGCGATCACCCGCACGGCGGTGGCGAAGGCCGCGCCCCGGTTGGTCACGACAGCCCGCGCACCCCGTGGGGCAAGCCGGCAATGGGTCTCAAGACTCGCAAACATCATGCTCGCTCCAACAAGTTCATTGTGAAGCGCGCCAACGGTTAAGGGAGGAAATAAGATATGTCTCGTAGCACCAAAAAGGGCCCTTACGTCGCGGATTCTCTGATGAAGAAAGTTGAAGCGATGAACGAGGCCGGTAAGAAGAGCGTCGTCAAGACCTGGAGCCGCTCCTCCACCATCTTCCCCGAATTCGTCGGCCACACCTTTGCTGTCCATGACGGCCGCAAGCATGTGCCCGTATACGTTACTGAGGATATGGTTGGCCACAAACTGGGTGAGTTTGCTCCCACCCGCAAGTTCACTGGCCACGGCGGCGGTAAGACCGTCGCCAAATAAGAGAGGAGGAACACAACATGGAAG
>DBGDFS010000036.1:0-2060 GCA_048342015.1 Collinsella sp.
TCGGGCGGCAGGTTGAGGAGCTCGTCGCCGGGACGGTGCAGGCAGACCTTCCTGAGCTTGCCGATCTCGGAAGGCACGTGCAGACCTTTCGTCATGGCCTCCTACCTTTCTTTCGGGCCCCTGTCAGGGCCGATTCGTTAGCGCCCCTCCGTGTGAGGCGTTATTGCTGACGACATATTTATATCCAAAATCAGCTCATACTTCCACCTTGCCCCCGAACGGTTTTTTATAGGGGGTGAACGGCATACACATATACTTCACGCATGGCACACTTCATCTTAATAAAGCGTATTTACGTGCTTAAACGCGTTTTCAATCCTAGAATCAAATGGAACTAAACTTTGTTAAACCATCCTCAAATTGCATATTTCCACTAAAGCTATGAATAGAATTAGCGGTTCATACCGCGTCTCAACCATTTTCATTTTTATTCAGAAAAAAGTTTGTCCTATTCATTTCTGGTAAATAAATTACCGTTTACCAGACGCTTGATACCGTTCACCGGAAACTCAGTATAAGGCCCAGCGGATACCGACTCGCTTTACGGCCCCATTTGTAACAACTTGACTTCTCGGTATAGAAAAACGGACCCGCTTCACTAGGGAAACGGGTCCGTTTTCGATTATCTTCGGCCAATTTAGATAACGCCCTCGAAGATCATCGGAATCCTAGCGATCAAACTCCGCCAGCGCCTCGCCCAAAAGCCTCAGGCCCTCGCGCAGAACGTCCTCGCTCGCGCAGTAGCCCAGGCGTGCGCCACAGGGAAGCTCAAAGCGGCTGCCGGGTACCAGCAGCACTCCCCTCTCGGACAGCAGTCGCTTGCAGAACTCCTCGTCGTCCTCGGGAATATCCAGCTGGATAAACGAGGTAGACACGCCCTGTGGGGCCGTCCAGGAAACGCGATGCTGCGTATCGATCCAAGCCTGCGCGATATCGCGGTTGCCAAACACGATCTTGCGATTGCGCTCGAGGATCTTGTCCTTGTGCTCAAGCACATAGGTCGCCAGGGCGTCGTTGAACACACCGCCGCAGATCATGGTGTAATCGCGATAGGTACGGATGCGGTTGGACACCTCTTCGTCGGCCACGACCCAGCCCACGCGGGCCGCAGGCGTCGAATAGGTCTTCGACAACGAGTTGGTGACAATGGCCTTCTCGTACACGTCGACCATCGACATAAAGGACCCAGTGTTTTCGAGCGGCAGATACACCTCGTCGCACAGCACATAGGCGCCCACCGAACGGGCGATCTCGGCAATCTGGCCGAGCGTATCGGCATCAAGCACCGTACCGATGGGGTTCGATGCGTTATTGATGCAGATGAGCTTCGTGTTGGGGCGCACCAAGCGCTTGAGTTCCTCGATATCGGGCTTCCAGCCGAGTTCCTCGCGAAGCTCCCAATACTCGACCTCGGCGCCCAGCGTGCGCGGAATCTCGTAGAGCGGCGCGTAGGTGGGCCACTCGGCGATAACGTGGTCGCCGGGCTCGACCACGGCCATGATGGCGTTGAGGTTCGCACCCGTGCAGCCATTGGTCTGCAGAATGTGGTCGGGATTGACCTCCCGACGATACAGCTTGGCAACCACGGCCTTAAACTCCGGCGAGCCCTCGATCCAGCCGTAGTTCATCTTCTCGCGGTCCAAGCGCTCGTAGAACGTGGCGCCGTCCTGCTCATCGAGCGCGCGCAGCTCGCCCATGGTGAGCGACGAGATCGTCGACTGGGCGATGTCCCACGTGGCACTTTTCTCCCAAACGTTGAGCCATTCCTCAACGCCAATCGTCTTGATGTCCATGGCCAAGCTCCTTACAAAAGCAGTCATCCAATCGTGTTGACGTCCCTCATACAAGATTGGGGCGGTGCGAAAACCCGCACCGCCCCAATGGGAGACATCTAATGGCAGCTAGATGTATGTATTATGACCTGTACGGATCCTGAAAGACCTTAGAGGTCCTCGCGCCAGAAGGGCATGCTCATGCAGCGCGGGCCGCCGCGGCCGCGGGAGAGCTCGGCGGAGGGCACGACGAGAAGGTCCAGGCCCTCCTTGTACAGCACGTCGTTG
>DBGDFS010000037.1:0-47956 GCA_048342015.1 Collinsella sp.
CCGTGCTGCGCGCCAACGCCGACTTCGTGGCGGAGGAGCTGGAAGACGAGAAAGACGCCGACCTCGCGGCCGCCGCGCGCGACATAGCCGGCAGTGTCGAAAGGCTCGACGGCTACGTGCGCCTGCTCATCGAGGCCTCGCGCGGGTCCGGCGGGGCGGAGAGGGTCCCCATGCGGCCGGCCGAGCTCTGCGAACAGGTCCTCGCCGAGGCCGCCCAGATCGCCCGGGCGCGAGGCGTGACGCTCGACGCGGCCACGGGCCCCGCTGTCGCGGGCGCGCCCGAGGCCCCGCTCGACCGAACCACCCTGGCGCGAGCCGCCGCGAACCTCGTGGTCAACGCCGCCGAGCACGCGCGCTCGCGCGTGGCGGTCTCCTGCGACGTCGCGGGCGGACACCTCGTCATCGAGGTGGCCGACGACGGACCGGGCTTCTCTCCCGCCGCCCTCGAACGCGGCTGTGAGCGCCTCTTCACAGACGACTCCTCCCGCTCCTCGCGCGACGGAGGCCGCCACTACGGGCTCGGCCTCCACGCCGCCGCCGAGGCCGCGAGCGCCCACGGGGGCTCCGTCTCGCTCGCCAACAGCCCCTCGGGCGGCGCGGTGGCCACCATCGCGGTCCCCCTGTGCGGGGCCTGACGACTCAGGCCCCGCACAGGGGCGTGCCTCGCAACCAAACGCTTCCCGGATAATAATGCCCGTTGCGGGGATCGCCCTGGCTAGTCACCGCCCATGTGCATGAGCATGTCGGCGATGCGAGTCGCCATCTCGTCCGCCGCTTCACGGATGTTGGCGACCCAGGACGCATGGCCGGCCTGATCGGATGCCTCCGCCTCAAGCACGTCGCAAATGACTGCGGCGACCGCCCCGGGAGCCGCCCGCGGCCGGGCACGCGAGGGAGCCTCGAGACGAAAGGAGCTCGAGGACGACCATGACCAAGAGCATTAGCAGGAGCCAGGTGAGGCTCATCGCATCGACCAACGCGATATTCGGCGCCGACGAGGCGTGCGCGATGCTGCGCATCAGCCGCGACGCCATGTACCGGCTCGCCCCCCCTGCACTTACCGTCAGAGCATGCTATAAGGTTATTGGTGGCCCATTGAGCTACTTCCAAGTGCCGGGGGAGTCCCCCGGCTATTTTTTTATCCATTCCATTAGGAATCCCCATTGGCCAAGGAGCTCAACATCTTCGTCGACGAGAGCGGCGACCGCGGCGGCAAAGCTCGCTACTATCTGCTCACACTCGTCTTTCACGACCAGGCAGACAGCATCGCCGAGGCGGTCACGGGCTATGAGACCAAGCTCGCCAGGGCTGACCTCCCCAACATTCCGTTTCACTCCGAGCCTCTCATGAACGGACACAAGGACTTACTGCATGATTCGTGTGTTATGGTTAGATGGCTCTAACTTTTTGGGGGCGATAGCCATGCACGAACGCAAGGACTTCTGGGACAAGAATGCCGGTCGGTACGACCGTTTCATGCGAAACGACCGGGCGGCGTATGAGAAGATGTATGGGCTGATCCGGCCGGTGGTGAAAGAAAAAACCGTACTGGAGGTTGCCACCGGCACGGGGCTTATCGCAAAGAGCATCGTGAATGCGGCGGCGCATATCGAGGCTACGGACGCTTCTGCACAGATGATCCTTGAAGCAAAACGGGACAATCAATCCGCAAAGCTGCACTTTTCCGTACAAGATATGTTCCGCCTGCCCTATGCACAGAAGTCCTTCGAAGTGGTGATCGTGTCCAACGCGCTTCACATAGTGCCGCATCCGGAAAAGGCCCTGCAAGAAATCAGGCGGGTGCTGAAGGACGACGGCGTGCTCATCGCGCCAACCTTCACCCACGCGGGGAACTCGGTTTCCGGCAAAGCAAAAGCCCTTTTCATGAGCATGGCGGGATTCCCCCTCCACAGCAGGTGGACAAGCGAGGAATACCTGCGTTTCCTGCGTCAAAACGGCTGGGCGGTGCAGAAAAGCGCGGTGCTGAAGGCCTCGTTCCAGTTGACCTATACGGAATGCACGAAATCGGAGGGGCCAGATGTCGTTCTTTGAAAACACCCGCAAGCCCGTGGGCCTCGGCGGAAAACTTATGGTTGCCATGATGAATCTGGGCCACGGCCCTGTGGCGCGGTGGGGACTTCGATTTCTGCGACTTGCGCCAAATGCCAAAGTGCTGGATTGTGGCTGCGGCGGCGGGGCAAACATAAAACGACTGCTGAAAAAATGCCCGCATGGCGTCGTCAAGGGCATCGACTATTCGCCCGTCAGCGTGGAGAAGGCTAGAAAGCTCAACCGAACTGCAATTCAGGAGGGGCGTTGCGCCGTTCTGCAAGGCAGTGTGGCGGATATGGCGTTTGAGGACGCCATGCGGGCATTTTTGCATCCATCCCGCACATGGCGATAGGCATGACGGTTATAGCGGCTGTGCTGGCGGCAATTGTGACAATTTTTATTCACTGAGGAAGAAACCTATGAAATGTAAAATTGAGAAAAACACCGTGCAGGAGACGCTGATCCTCCCGCTGTATTCCCGAAAGCTGTGTACGGAGCTGTACCCGAACCTTTACAGGGATGAAACAGCGGTTCGCCTGCTCGCCCAGATCGACTACGACTTTTCAGAGGCGGAGAAAAACTCCCGCAGCCTGATGCAGCGCTTTGGTGCGCTGGAGGTAGCCGTGCGGCAGAGTGATCTTGCTTTCGAGGTGCGGGATTACCTGAAAGGCCATCCCAATGCGGCGGTGGTCAATCTGGGCTGCGGGTTGGACAACACCGGCAGAACCTGCGACAACGGTAGATGCAAGATCTACAATCTGGACTTCCCGGATGTGATTACCTTGCGGCAGCAGCTACTGCCCGCCGGGGATCGGGAACAAAATATCCCCTGCGACCTGAAAGACACCGCATGGTTTGGCAAAATCGATGCCTCCGGCGGGGCGGTGTTCTTTGCCTCCGGGGTGTTCTATTACTTTCTGACCCAGGAGGTCCGGGAACTGGTGCGGGGAATGGCGGACGCTTTCCCCGGCGGTGTGCTGGTCTTTGATGCTGCCAATCGGACGGCAGTAAAGATGATCGCAAAAACATGGCTTAAGACTGCAAAAATCAAGGATGTGGGGGCATATTTTGCGGTTTCGGATGCCGCCAAGGAAATCGGCACGTGGGACAGCCGTCTGCAGGTCACAAGTCGCGACTATATGCTGGGCTACAACGATTTGAAAGACCCTTCTGTCAGCGGCTTTTCCGGTTTCTCGCAAGGGTCGGTGACAACGGGATGAAAATGCAAATCGTGAAAATAAGATTTTGAGAGGCAAACATGCAAAAGACAAGCACTTCTTGCCGCTCAATTGGCAAGAAGCGCTCGTCTTTTCTTAACGCGTTGTATGGCGGAGAGAGCGCAAGTTACGCGAGCGCCCTTCTTGCCAGCTCGGCCGCGCCGAGGATTCCTTGGTCGCCGCCGCAGCCCGGGGCGCAGATGTAGCTCTCCATGTCCTTAAGCTCGGCGGTCTGGATGTAGCCACCCAGATATTCGAGGGTCTTCTTGCGGACGATGCCGTAGAGCTGCTCCTGGTGCATCACGCCACCGCCGAGGACGATGCGGCGAGGCGAGTACATGAGCACGAGGTTCGCACACATCTGCCCCAGATAATCCCCCTCGAGCGCCCACACCTCATCGTTGTCCGCGAGCTCGGCCGCGGGCTTTCCCCAGCGCGCGGCGATGGCGGGGCCGGAGGCGAGGCCCTCGAGGCAGCTCGCGTGGCTCGGGCAGACGCAGCGTCCTTCCTCGGTGGGACGGGTCCTTACCAGCATGTGACCGGCCTCGGGGTGCAGCATGCCGTGAAGGAGCCTGCCCGCGCACATGACGCCCGCGCCCACGCCGGTGCCGATGGTCACGTAGACGGCGTCCTTGAGCCCCTTGCAGCAGCCGAAGACCACTTCGCCGAGGCAGGCAACGTTCACGTCCGTATCGTAGGCCACCGGAATCCCGAGGGCGTCGGCGAACGCGGCGCGAAGACCATAGCCTCGCCACGCGAGCTTGGGCGTTTGGAGGATGGAGCCGTAGCGCTCGTCGGCGGGGTCGACGCAGGTCGGGCCGAAGGCGCCGATGCCCAACGCGTTCACATCACGGGCGGTGAACCACTCGACCATTTGTGGGACGGTCTCGGCGGGCATAAGCGTCGGGGTCTCCATACGGTCGAGGACCTCGCCGTCGCCGGACACCACGGCACAGACCATCTTGGTCCCGCCGGCCTCGAGGGCGCCGAGCCTCATTTGCTTTTCGCTCATGTGATCCTCCTTACAAAGGGACGCCCGCAGTCATGGTCAACCGCGGGCGCCCATAACGTTGGCTTGTTTCGAGGCGACCCTACCTGGGCACGCGGTCCTGCCTTGCGGCAAACGGGGCGAGCACGGCGTGCGGCTCGCTTTGGTACCAGTAGGCGACGGTGGAGATGTCGTCCTCGCGCTCGTAGAGCTTGATGTCGTCGTTGCCGAGGTCCTGGAACGTCACGCGCAGGTCCTCCTTGAACGAGATCGGGTCGGGAAGGTGCCACCTGTAGAGGCCATGCCTGGGCAGCGCGTCGTCGTTGGTCGCGAGCATCGGGTTCGGGTTCGGCTTGCCCGCGCTGAAGCGGTCGCGCGTGGCGTCGCGCGTCGAGCGGTACGGGTAGCCGGCGAACAGCGTGTTGAAGCACTGCGCCTCGGGCAGCGCGTGGGGCGGCCTGTCGAGGAAGGCCCAGGCACCGCCGAAGTAGTCCTCGGCTCCCGTCGAGGTGACCGTGGGGAACTCCTCGTCGCCGTCGAGGAAGAACTTCATCTCGCCCTCGCCCCACCAATAGCGCTCTAGGGCGCACAGGGCCATGTAGGTGCCGACGTAGTAGCCCTTACCGCGCACGCCGTCGAGCACGGTGTAGTCGACGCCCCTGCGGGTGCTGCGCTCGCGGTTAAAACGGGCGTGGAAGTACATGGCGTCGTCCGGCACGTCGGTGAGCGCGTAGTTGAACGTGTAGAAGATGTACTTAATGAACCCGGGGTGCTCGCTCGTAAGCGTGACCTTGGCGTGCTTCCTGAAAGGCATCTCGAAGTAGCAGTTCATGCCGCCCGTCGGGTTCACGCAGATGGGCATCGAGTTGACGATGGCGCGCTCACCGAAGCCGTTGCAGAAGAAGTCGCCGACAGGGCACTCGACCGAGGGGGTCTCCTCGTCGTCCCAGTAGAAGCGCAGCACGAGGTCGCGCATGACGAAGCTGCCGGCGGCGGTCTTGTCGGGGACGGTCATCCAGATGTGGCGGATGATGCCGGGGCCCTCGATGTCCGCGAGCGTGATGGTCTCGCTGGACTCAAGGGGCACGCAGCACGAGCCCTTGCGGCCGACGCCGAGGTGGCTGGCCGACATGGCGGCACGGCCCTTCTCGCCCGTGATGTTCTCGGGGGTGATGGCGCGGCTTTCCTCACCGCCGTGCATCCACACGTCCTTAAGGAACTCTCTCATCGTCGACCTCCTCTATTCGTCGTCTTCGCACTCGGCGGAACTGGCACCGTTCACGTAGACGATCTGCTGGCGCGCCTCGTCGACGAGGGCGTCGAAGTCGAGTTTCTCGTCGGGGCGCGCGAGCGCGACCGTCATGGCGAGCGGGAGGTTGACACCCGCGATCACGTGGATCCGGTCGGAGGCGAAGCGGGAGAAGCGCTGGTTCACGCTGCCGCCGAGCGCGTCGGTGAGGACGACGACCTCGTCAGTGCCCGAAAGAGCCGCCTCGACCGCCGCGTCGAGCCCCTCGCCGTTGTCGTTCACGTAGGCGCACACGGCGTTGACGGCGTCGCTCTTACCCGTAAGGAACTCGAGGGTGTCCTTGAAGCCCTGGGCGAGAAGGGAATGGCTCGCCACAACTATCTTTCTCATTGATTCACCAATCTCTTGGGTCGAAGCTAGGCGAGGATGCCAGCGGCGGAGGCGACCATCGCGAGGACGATCACCACGAGGATGAGGGCCGTCATGCTCGCGTTCTTCTTGGTAAGAAGGTAATACGCGCTTCCCGTGATGGCGGCGGGGATCATGGCAGGCAGGATCTTGTCGAGCAGCGGCTGAATCTCCATCGAGACGTCGCCGAAGCTGAAGCTAATCGGGCAGGTGACGCCGATGACCGAGGCGATGAGGCAGCCGACCACGGTGAGGCCGAGCACGGAGGCGGCGGCAGTGAGGTTGGGAAGCTTCTCGCTGAAGTCGGTGACGAGCTTCACACCCTGCTTGTAGCCGAACTCGAGGGCGTGCATGCGGACCCAGAAGATGGCCAGGATGAGCGCGAACCAGATGCCGGCTCCCACGGGGTTGCCCTCGATGGCCATATAGGCGGCGATGGAGCCCATGATGGTCGGGATCATGGTCATGAGCAGGGAGTCGCCGACGCCGGCGAGCGGTCCCATGGTGCCGATCTTCAGGTCTTGGACGGCGTCCGCCGCCGCGAGGCCGTCACGCTCCTCCATGGCCACGCAGGCGCCGAGGATGATGGCGGCGAGCCAAGGCTGGGTGTTGTAGTAGCGGAAGTGGTTGTTGAGCGCTTGCTTATAGTCCTCGTCGTTCGTGTAGATCTTCCTCAGGACCGGCGAGAGGGCGTAGGCGACTGAGGCGCCCTGCTGGGTCTGGTAGTTGAAGGTGCACACGCTCATGAGCCAGCGCCAGTTCGCGTTGCGCAGGTCCTTCTTGGTGACCTTGTAGCCGGAGGGCTTGCCCTCGGCGACGGCGGTGATGTTCTCGTTTTCCATGGTTACTCATCCTCTCCGATGAAGGCGTCTGCGGAAGCGTGGGCGGCGAGCTCGGTGTCCCTCTCGGCACGCTGGTAGAACGCGATCGCGAGGGCAACGCCGACGATGGCGGCGCCGATGATGGGCACGTTCAGGAAGGCCGAGAGGAAGAAACCGGCGAGCAGGTACTGGAAGTACTTGCCAGTGGGCATGTAACGCAGCAGCATCGCGATGCCGACGGCCGGGAGCATCTTGCCGGCGAGGGTGAGACCGGAAAGGAACCACTGGGGCATAACCTCGAGGAGCCAGTTGACGGCGGGCTGGCCGAGGGTCACGGAGACAAAGACGGGCAGGGCGGCGCACAGGCCGAAGAGCACGGGGCAGACCCACAGGATGGCGTTCATCTGCTTGAACTTGCCCTCGTCGCAGAACTTCTGGGACTTCTCGACGACGAAGCCGTTGAGGATCTTGACGATGACGTCGAGCTGGATGCCGAGCATGCCGACCGGCAGGCCGATGGCGAGGCCCGTGTCCGCGCCCAGGGTCACGCCGTAGGCGGTGGCGATGATGGCCATCGTGCCGTAGTCGGGAATCGACGAGCCGCCGAAGCCCGCGACGCCGAGCTGCATGAGCTGAATGGTACCGCCGATGACAAGGCCGGTCCTCCAGTCGCCCATGACGACGCCGGTGATAAGGCCCCAGAAGACGGCATAGTTGACGAAGATCATCGGGATGCCGTAGTAGTCCACGTGCTTGATGAAGGCCAGCAGGGTCAAAAGGACGACCTGCAGGATAGTGAAGTTGACCATGATCCCTCCTTAGATGAGGTCGGCGACGGAGACGGGCTTGTCGGCGGGCACGAACTGTGCCGTCACCTTGACGCCGCGGGCGATGAGCGCCTTGTAGCTCTGGACGTTCTCGGCGGAGGCATAGGCGCGCTGGGTGAGCTGGACGCCGCCCTCCTTGACAAGAGAGCCGCCGACGATCAGCGACGGGAGCTCGATGCCCGACTCGACCAGGTGAAGGATCGTCTCGGGCTCCTTGGCGATGACAAAGACCTTCTCGCGGTCGTACTTGCCCGCCGCGAAGTTCTTGAGCGCGGTCTGCTCGGAGATGATCGAGACGGCCATGCCCGCGGGGCGCGCCATCCTCATGGTGGACTTCAGGACCTCGTCGCCGGCGACCTTGTCGTCGATGACCATGACTCGGGTCGCGCCCGACACCGGGGCCCACTGCGTCACGATGATGCCGTGAAGCAGGCGATTGTCGATTCGTGCCATAACAACACTCATGTTTGCTCCTATCAAATGAAGTTTTACGTTCGGTACTGCCTCGGCGCTATCCGGATTCGCGCCGGGCAAGGGGTTATCGGATTATTGAGGACGCGCGGTCAGCTTGCGGCGGCGCGGGGAAGGTCACTCGTCGAGCAGGAGGTCCGAGGAGCCGAGGCACTCTTCTCGCGCCGGGGCGGCGCTCACGCTTATGTAGTCGAAGACATATGCGATCTCGCTTACGGGAACCTCTACGCGATAGCGCGTCGAGATGCTCGAGAAGCTCTGCCTGAAGGACTCGATGAAATCGGCGCGTTCCTCCTCGAAGCAGTCCTGGCCAACGTAGGTCTCAATGGGGTTTCTGGTAACAAGGCGCTCGACGAGACAGCAGAGGTGGACGTAGAGCCCAATGATGGCGTTGCTGCCGATCTTCTCGCCTGTCCTGCGCTGAAGCTCGTGCACGGCGCTCTCGATCTCGTGGAATAGCCGCTCCGGGTCGAGGATGGTGATGGAGCGGATGACGTTCTGCAGCGTCATGTTCGAGAGCAGCTTCTCGTGGAAAGAAGAGAGCTCGGAAGCGTCAAGCCACCTGCCGAACACGGCATCGACCTTAGAGGCGGACGCCGTCGACATGATGTCCTCGAGGGCGACGAAGGGGATGGAGGCGACCCCGGGGTCTCCCGTGCCGATGACGGCGCAGACGCGGTGCTCGGAGAAAACGGCGTCGTTCGACCCGTTCGCGACGAGCTGCTTGAAGGGCCTCGTGAGCAGGCGCGCGCCTATGGTGCGCGGGAGGCTCTGCGAGACGAGCTGGCGTATCCTCTCCGCGGCGTCGACCCCGGACTCGGAGCAGAAGACGATGGCGTCCTCACGGTTGACGCGCTCGATCACCTTGCAGTGCGTCACGCACGCGGCGGTCGCATCGCCAAGAACCTCGGCGATGGACTTGCCGCCGAGCAGCCCGACCCCGATCTCGAGCGCAAGACCGGTAGAGACGTTGTTCACCACGCCGATAGTGGAGTCGGTAACGTTCTCGAGGGCCTTATAGGCCTCCTCCAAGGAGCCCATGTCGACGAGGAACACGACCCCGGTGCAGTAGGAATGGCGGTCAACGAGGTGCTGGAGCGGACCGACGATGTCCTTCAGCTGCTGGTCGTAGGGCATGTCGACAGCCTCGTACACATGCATGCCGAGCATACGGTTCGCCGCGTCGGCGATGCTCGTCGCCGTTGAGTAGCCGTGGGACAAGATGACGCAGAGCGTCCGAAGGGCCTTCGCATCGCGAGACTCCGATGCGACGCACAGCGTCAGAAGCGTCTTCGTGAAGTGATCGAGCGAGATTCCCAGCGCCCCTTCCACGTCTGCGGCGACCTGATCGGAGACACTCGAGGCAAACGGCAATTCGGAGGTCACGGCACCGAGGAGATGGGAGATTTGCTCCGCACAGGCAGACTTTCGCTTAGCCAGGCCGATACCCGGCCACAACTGCAGGCAAATCTCCTGGGCCAGTAGAAAAGCGACCTTCCTCGAAAGCTCGATGCCATAAGAAGAGCCTGCGTCGGCAAGGACCGCGCCCACGACGCGCTCGAAGGCGCGCGACCTCGAGGAGGCGACGCCGTGGTCGAAGATCAAGTGATCCTCAACGCCGCGCACAGCGGAGACAGCTTGCGAGACGAGCTCGGAGACAGAGAGCTCCCCGGCGCAGAATCGCTCATCGAGGGAGCGCAGGGCATCGAGCGCCTGCTCGACCGGCCCTGTGCTCTCGGCGGCATCCAGGGACGCGTCGATCAGAACGCCATCATCGGGCTGTTGATCGATCTGCGCGGAGGAGAGGAGCCCGCTGGGAAGAAGATACGGGCGAACGACGACGTAGTCGCCCTCGCGATTGAGGAACGCTTTGGCGCAGCAGTTCGTCACGCAGGCGCGCAAGCCGGCGATGTTATCGGAAAAGTCCGCGTTCACGAGGCAACGGTATGCGCCGCGGCTAATCTTCACATCAGAACCGATTCGGCACCCCTCGCTGCGCAGGAAGCTCAAGATGAGATCCTCGCGCTCCTCGGGGGTCCGCTCCTTGAGTGAGGGGACGCGGGCACAGATGGGCATTTTGCTGTAGGCCGAGGAAACCTTCAGGTCATCGGCGGAAAGCGTCGTCGAAAGAACGAGGCGAGCGCGCGGCGCATCCTGGGAGGCATCGAGCCCGAGGGCCGTCGCAAGGCAGTGCTCCATCGCAGAGGGAGAGAGTGCCTCGATGCCGTTGACAAAAACCACACCCCCGCGCGATTTCGCGATCGACTCGTCAAGAAGCCCGTTGAACGAGGCGGCGTCCGGGACCCCGGCGC
The DNA here is from genome assembly GCA_048342015.1 of Collinsella sp. Lineage (GTDB taxonomy): Bacteria > Actinomycetota > Coriobacteriia > Coriobacteriales > Coriobacteriaceae > Collinsella. Next base: position 10,346 of record DBGDFS010000037.1, read on the forward strand.
AGTCGATGCGCACATAGGAGGAGTCGCGGGGCAGCAAGCCCTGGTTCTTACCGTACTCGTACACAAGACGAGAAAGGAAAGACTTGCCGACACCCACGCCGCCGCTCAAGAGGATGGGTAGGCCAAACGGAGGGTACTGAACCGCAGCCTTGCACTGCTCGACAACGGAGCTGAGGCTCAGGTCAAAGCCCACGGCACGCGCGAAGTCACGGTGATCGGCGATTCCCGTCGCCTGGATGAGGTCGGCGAGCGAGGCGTACTCGCTTGCAGAGAGCTTTACCTGAAAACGCTTCTGGAACGCGCGGCGATGAAAATAACGGACAGGCCTGCCCGCCACCTTAACCACAAGGCCGGCGCGAACAAGGTCGTTGAGGTACTGGCTCGCCAGACTCCTGGAGATGATGAGCGTCTCGGCGATGTCGGAGGTGGACAGACGGGCAAGGTCGTCGAGCGAGACGGCAGAGGTGAGGGCCTCGAGATGCTCGAGAATCCTGTCCCTCATGTCGACGGGCTTCTTTGCCAAGCTGTCCTGTGCGGTCTTGTCCATGACTTCTTACCTCCTTGTACAAGGAGTATAAGGGGAACACAGAGAACGGAAGGGGGCGCGTGGGGGAATCAACAGCCCCGAGGAGAAGTTCACCACTTGAGGGGCAGAAAACAACGGCCATTGAACATTCAGGGCCGACGCTCAACACTTCGGCTCGACACTTCGCTTTGGAAAGGGCCCTGCACGATGGTGCAGCCCTCCATCTCGCAGCACAGGTCGCCGAAGGTCGCGAGGATGCGCTCCTTCTGTTCCGCGGGCGAGACGACTCGGTGGGCAAGATCCTCTCAAAAGGGGTCGTCCGACGCCGCAAGACCTCGATGACCGACTACCGCCTCGAGCAAGTGGCGGATTACCTCTGTACTATCGAACTTGCCTTGGTCAAGTACGAGGCCAAGGAGGACGGTGAGACGTACAACAAGTTCTTCGGAGGTATAGGCTCTTTCAAAAGGAACTGGTTCAAGCAAGCCCGCAGCAAGCGGATATAGGTGGCCTCGCGGTTTCGCAAGGAACGGCCAGCTCTCCTCTGGCGAGGAACACCGGGCGACGTGCCTCGAGCAGCGGAAGCTGAAGCGCAAGCAGAAGCAGCGCGGGCAATAATCGGTGCCGATATGGGCCCAGACGTGAACAGTGCTACGTCCCCTGTTCACGGGGCGCGAAACCGCAAAGGTTGCACAGAGGTTGCAAAATAAGAAGCCCCCGACCTGTTTTCGCAGGTCAGAGGCTTGAAATCAACGAATATCGTTTACTCCCACTCGATAAAACAATAGTGTTTCATTTTTACGATTTTGTCCTCGTTTTATCCGTGGTTTTTTCTCGTTGTCAGCTGTATTCGGTTAGCCTCTCTCAGAGAAAACTCATCCCAAACTCAGCTCTTTTCATTTTGCCATTTCGTGAGTTTTACGCCTGAGTTTCGACGAAGGATGGATTTGGTGCGCGGCCTGCGAAAACCCGCTATCCCCGTTCGATTGAATCCTTTTCTTTCGAATGAAACACCCATCGAGAACGCGACTACGATAAGGGTTCTTGATGCCCTTCATTTCGAGTCGGCTTGCCAAGCATCATTCTGATCGAAACTCAAAGGGGGCAAGTTCGCTCTTCAGAAGGATTTCGCTGTCATTTCAGGGCAAACTCACGACGTCTCCGAAGATAGCTAAGAATGAGATTCCGCCTCGCTGACGCAGGAGCGCCCGCTTGCGAGAACACCCAGTAATTTCGATTCCGGGTCGTCATCGAAAGCGACCTTCGCGATCGATCTCCACTTGCGTGGGGGCATGCCGACCGATTTCGCGAAGAGGGCGGAAAAGCTTGTTGCTCGTGCATACCCGCAACGATGCGCTACCTCGTCTATGCTCATATCATGGTCGGTGAGCAGTCTTTTCGCCAGCTCGATTCTTTCCGAGGAGACGAACTCGGTCACTGTCAATCCCGTCACCTGCTTGAATGTCTTCTTGAATTTGGTTGACCCCATGTTCGCGGCCTCGAGCAGATCCTTCTGCCTGATCGCACCGCCTAGGTTGTTCTCGATGTACGATACGGCTCTCGCGATCGAAAGGCGGTCCTGCTCGGCCACTCCCTCGCACAGGCTCTCTCCCATCCTGAGCAGCCTTGCCATCACCAAGTTCGCGATTCCGGAATACAGGAGGCTCGCTTCCGGCCCCGGGATCTCCCTTGGAGTTATCTCGCCGAGCATCTCCGCTATTTCCGGATCCCAGGAAGCCTGGTTCCTAAGACCCTTCAGGCTGGTCGCTAGCGGTTTTAGCGCCTTGTCGATTCTTTCCCCGAAGACGCTTTGACAGTATTCGTCGTAGTACTCGATCTCCGTGTAAGAGAATCTCGCTTCTTTTGGAAGCAGGATCGAGCTTGTCTTGGGCTTTGCTTCCAGAAAGGCGGAAACGCTTGATTGCGGCATGAGGCCATGTCTTTCGCGGCGGACGGCGAAATAACCGCCAGAATCGAAACAGAAGGGCAGGGGTTCTTTCAAAGTGAAATCGCAGCAGACGACGGAGAAGAACCGCCGCGCCTCCCACGCCCAGTACCACCCCTCGCATCGGCATCCGTCGCCTTCGAAGAGGGCTCCCTCGCCGTTCCAACCGTCCGCCAAGACGAGGCCGATTGGCTCAAGCGAGGCCGCAAAGGTCTCCGCCGCGGCTTGGGCGGCGTGGGAGAACATCGTTTCCCTGTCGTACATCTTCCGATCCTTTTATTCGCGTTCGGACGCAATTCTTGCGCGCTCGGACTTTTCCCTCCAGGTGCAACCTGATTCATATTAACCAAGGCTAACATTTCTTTGTCAATTATAGCGATAAAAGAAAGGCTCTCTGGTTTTGCGAAGAAGAACACGGAAAACACTCGCGGAGGACATCGATGTCAGAACGAAGGTGGCCATGCTCGTCGTGCTCATAGCGACCGGGGCTATCGTGAAGGATTACGTTCTGGGCTCGGTCCTCTTTGCCGTCGTCGTCCTCCTCTCCTTCGCAATCGGGCGCGGAAGGATGGCGGCTTCTTTCTCTTTCGCCTATCTCTTTCTCATGGGCATCTTCTGGGTCACGACGATGCTTCCGCCGAACGCCGCCGGAGCCCTCGGCTCGTTCGCCCTGGCCTGCCGCACCTGCATGCCCATCTGCCTGTTCGCGGCGGTCTTCGCGACTACCACCAAGATCGGCGACCTCACGGCCGCCCTCTACGGGATGAGGCTGCCGAAGACGGTTGTCGTTCCGCTGGTGATAGCGGTGCGGTTCTTTCCGACGCTCAAGGAGGAGTCTTCTGCCGTAGCGGACGCGATGAGGGTGAGGGGGCTCGCCCTTTCGCTTAAGAATCTCGTTTCGAAGCCGGCGCTGATGTTCGAATCCGCGGTCGTGCCCGTGATGCTGCGCTGCGCCAAGATCGCAGACGAGCTCGCTGCTGCGGCGGTTGCGCGCGGCATCGACCGGCCCGGGAGGAAGACCTCCTACAACGCGCCCCGGTTCGGACGGGTCGATTTCCTGTCGCTCGCGTTCCTCGTTATCTGCTGCTCGCTTCTCGTAGCCGTGAAGGTCAATCAGGGGATCGGAGGCCTGCTGTGACGAAAAACGCCGTCGAGCTCAGAAGCGTCTCCTTCACCTATGCGGGGTTCGATGCCCCGGCGGTCGACGACGTGAGCCTTGCCGTCGCACCGGGCGAATGCATCGTTCTTTGCGGGGAGTCTGGCTGCGGAAAGACCACCGCGACCCGGATCGTCAACGGGCTGGCGGGAGGGTTCTACGAGGGCAGCCGGACGGGGGAGATCCTTGTAGCAAGCAGGGACATCGACGACCTGGAGGATTGGGAGCTCTCGTCTTTGACGGGCAGCGTTTTCCAGAATCCCCGCACCCAGTTCTTCAACCTCGACACGACCGGCGAGATTGCGTTTGGCATGGAGAACCTCGGCGTTCCCAGGAAGGAGATGCACAGGCGCGTGCGCGACGTCGTGCGCGAGCTCGGCATAGAGTGCCTGATGGGCAGAGGCATCTTCGAGCTCTCCGGGGGCCAGATGCAATCGGTGGCCTTCGCGAGCGCATGGGCCTGCAAGCCGAGCGTCTACGTCCTCGACGAGCCTTCGAGCAATCTGGACCCTCCCTCCATGGAGAAGCTCGCCTCCTTCATCTCGAAAGCCAAGTCGAGCGGGTCTGCCGTGATCATCGCCGAGCACAGGCTCTCCTACCTCGCGAGCGTCGCCGACCGGTACTTGCTCTTCGAAGGCGGTTCCGTCGCCGCCGAATGGGACGCGCAGCGATTCCTGGGGCTGTCCGACGCGGAGCGAGAGTCCTGCGGGCTCAGATCCTCCGAGCCGCCGAAGCTCGCCGACCTGATGCAGCGCCTTTCCCGTCCCGCCTCCGCCTTTCCCGCCGTCGAGGCGAGGGGAATCTATGCGGGGTACGAGAGGGGTGTGCCGGTCCTCGAGGGGATTACCGTCTCGTTCGACCCCGGGAGGGTCGTCGGCGTGGTCGGGCGAAACGGGGCAGGCAAGTCAACCCTGCTCAAGTGCCTGGCGGGGATCAAGAAAGAAGAGCTCGGGCATGTCCGGTTCCAAGGCTCGGTAGTCCCTCCCAAGAGAAGACCCAATCATGCGTTTCTGGTCATGCAAGACCCCGACTACCAGCTCTTTCGCCCGAGCGTGCGCGACGAGTTGGCATCCGCGGCCCCGTCTCCTTCCGACGTCGACGAACTTCGTCTCGAAGCGGTCCTGGAGGAGTTCGGCCTGGGAGATGTCGCCGACCGCCATCCCGCATCGCTCTCGGGAGGGCAGAAGCAGCGGTGCGTCTGCGCCATCGCGTCGGAATCGGGAGCGCAGGCGCTTCTCCTCGACGAGCCCACGAGCGGCCTGGACTTCCGGAACATGGAGCGCCTCGCGCTCATCTTGCGCGAAGAGGCGTCTCGCGGGAAGACGGTGGCGGTCGTCAGCCACGACACGGAGTTCCTGTCTAAGGCCTGCGACCAGATCGTGCTCATCGAGTGAGCCGGCCTGCAAAGACTGAGAAGGATTCCTATGAAAGAAAGGATTTGGAAATGACAGCAAAAGCAAAACAGAAGGAAAGCGGCAGCCTCAGCTCCAGGGACCTCATAGCCCTCGGCGTCTTCTCTCTGCTGTTCATGGTGGTGAGCATGCTCGTCGTGGGAATCACCTCCATGAGCGTCGTGGCGTACTGCGGCTGCTGCGCCATCGCGGCGATACCCGCCGGGATCGTCTGGGTCTACATGCATGCGCGCGTGCCGCGCGCAGGAACCTCGCTGATCATGGCCCTCGTCTTCGCCGTGGTCATCTTCGTCATCGGGTCGGGATGGCCCGTGGCGCTCGGCCTCGCCGTCGGCGGCGCCGTCTCCGAGCTGGCGCGGAAAGCGCTCGGGTACGGGAGGTTCGCAGGCGTCGCCGTGGGGTACGCGCTTTTCGAGACCTGCTGGGCGGCGGGCCTTTTCGTTCCCATGTTCGCCTCCCAGGACTACTACCGCGAGCTGATGGGGTCCAACAGCATCGACCCGGCCTACATGGAAGCCCTTCTGTCCACGGTGACTCCCGAGACGTTCGCGATCATCGCGGTCGTGACCTTCGCGGGCGGCATCATCGGCTCGCTGGTCGGACGGGCGGTGTTCAAGAAGCACCTCGAGCGCGCGGGAATCGCCTAGCGCCCTTTTTCAAAGCAACATGAGAGAAGAGGTATTCAATGAGCAAGGAAAGCAAAGGAAGGAAGCCGGGGGCCCTTTCCCGCTGCCTGCGGTTCGCGGGGAGAAGAAAGCCCCTCGTGTTCGCCTCCATGGCGCTGGCGGTCCTATCCGCGGCGGCGTCCTTCGTCCCATACGTGGCGATCTACTTCATGATTAGGGATGCGGTCGGGGTCTATCCGAACCTGGCCGCCGTCGACGTTTCGGCGATGACGGGCTACGCGGGCTTGGCGGTGGCAGGCATAGTCGTTGACGTGGGGTGCTATCTTGCCGCGCTGCTGTGCTCTCACGCCGCGGCGTTCGACGCGCAGTACCGCACGAAGCTCGATATCGCCGCCCATCTCGGGAGGATCCCTCTTGGGCACATAGCGCGGCTCGGCACGGGTAGGATCTCGAAGGTCATGGACGAGAGCGTCGGCGGGATCGAGCAGTTCATCGGCCATTCCATCCCGGACCTGGCGGCCACCGCCGCCGCGCCCGTCGTTTTGGCGGCGCTGCTTTTCGTCTTCGACTGGCGCTTCGGCGTCGCCACGCTGGCGGCGGTCGCCGTCGCATGCGTCGTGCAGTTCTCCGGCTATGCCGACAAGCGCGTCATGGCGAGCATGGGGCGCTACCAGGAAGTCAAGGAGCAGATGGGCAACGCCTCCGTGGAGTACGTCCGCGGAATGCGCGTCGTGAAGGCTTTCGGCCAGACGGCGCGCTCGTTCAAGCGCCTCTCCGACGCGATAAAGGACTACACCGGCCTCTCCCTCGACGTCACGCTCTTCTTCAGGAACTCCATGCCGGGCTTCACGGCGGTCCTCAACAACGCGTACCTGTTCGTTCTGCCCGTCGGCATACTCCTCGCCCCGGGCGCGCAGGACTGGCCGACGTTCGTGCTCTCGCTCGTCTTCTACCTCCTGTTCGTGCATTCGATATCGAGCGTGTTCACGAAGATCCTCTACGTGAGCGAGGACGGGATGCTCGCCCAGGCAAACATCGACCGCATCGACTCCGTGCTCGGCATCGAAGAGCTCTCTTGTCCCGAGGCGCCGAAAGCCCCGAAGGACGCCTCGGTGTCCCTTCGGGACGTGACTTTCTCCTACGAAGACGACGCGGAGCCGGCGTTGCGCAACGTCTCGCTGGAAATCCCCGCCGGCACGGTGTGCGCGGTCGTCGGGCCGAGCGGCTCGGGCAAATCGACCCTCGCGAACCTCGTCGCCCGCTTCTGGGACGTCGATTCGGGCCAGGTTCTCGTCGGCGGCGTCGACGTCCGCGAGATGGGCCAGGATGAGCTGATGGGCAGCCTCAGCCTGGTGTTCCAGGATTCCCACCTCTTTCGCGAGAGCGTCGCGGAGAACATCAGGCGCGGCAGGCCGGGGGCGACCGACGACGAGGTGGTCGAGGCCGCGAAGGCCGCCCAGGCGGACGCGTTCATAAACGGCCTTCCCCATGGCTACGCCACGGTAATAGGCTCCGAAGGCGTGCACCTGTCCGGCGGCGAACAGCAGCGGATAGCCATCGCGCGCTCGATCATCTCGGACGCGCCCATCGTGGTGCTGGACGAGGCGACCGCGTTCTCCGATCCCGAGAACGAGCATTTGATCCAGAAGGCGTTCGAGAGGCTCATGGCCGGCAAGACCGTGATCATGGTCGCCCACAGGCTCTCCACGGTCGTCGGTGCCGACAAGATAGTCGTGCTCGACGGCGGGCGCAAAGTCGAGGAAGGCACCCATCAAGAGCTCCTCGCCGCATCGGGGACGTACGCGAAGATGTGGAGGCAGTACACGGAAGCGGTCGAATGGGGCATCGAAGCGGCCCCGCGCGACGACGCCCGATCCTCCGAAGCGACCGCCCCGCATGCAACGCAGGGCGTCTCCGCCGAGGAGTACGACCCTGCGGAGAAACCCGGCAAGCCGTCGAGCGGCAGGGCGCCTTGGCTTCAGAGGACGTTCAACCTTTCCGACGAGGGCTACGTCGGCCTCAAGCGCTCGGCCATTGCTTGCACCTTGAGCGATCTGGCGCTCATGATCCCCTTCGTCTGCACGGTCGCCGCGTTCGCGGCTCTCGTGGGGACCCTTGCGGGCGAGCCGTTCGACGCCGCCGCGCTCTGGTCGATCTTCGCCGTGGGGCTTGCGGGGATGGTGGTGGTCTTCGTCGCTTCGAGAAACGACTACAAGAAAACCTACGTGGCCGCGTACACCGAGTCCGAAGGCACCCGCCTGCGCCTCGCCGACCACCTGAGGAAGCTGCCCATGAGCTTCTTCAACCGCCGGGACACGACCGACGTGGCCGACCGCATCATGGGGGACGTGACGGCGCAGGAGTCCATGCTCTCGTCGACGCTCCCGCAGCTCATCGCCGGAATCGTGTCGACCGTGGTCATCTGCGCGATGCTGGCATTCTTCGACTGGCGGCTCGCCTGCTGCGTTATGGTCACGCTTCCGCTTTCGGCAGGGGTCATCGCCTTGAGCCGCCGTCATCAGTCGCGCCTTTTCGAAAGGCAGAACCGCGTCCGCCTGGATGCGCTGGCGTGCGTGCAGGACTACCTCGAGGGCATCAAGGACATGAGGGCCTGCAGGGCGGTGGGCAAGGACTCCGCCGCCATGGAGCAGGCGATGCTCGAGCTCAAGAGGGTGACGATGCGGGTCGAGCTCGCCGTCGACGTCTCCGTCTCCCTCGCGAGCGCCATCCTCCGTTCGGGAGTCGGTTTGACCGCCTGCGTCGGGGCGGTGCTTCTCGCCTCCGGCGGCGTGGACTTCATGGTTCTGCTCATGTTCTTGCTCATCGTCTCCCGCGTCTACGGGCCCATCCTCGCCCTCGTCTCGCAGCTGCCCAACCTTCTCAACCTCTCGACGAAGACCGCCCGCATCAAGGCGGTCATGGACGAGCCCGAAGCGAGGGGGTCCGCCTCGGCGGATGTGCCCGGCCACGACCTGTCCTTCCAGGGCGTCCGGTTCGGGTACGGCGACGAAGAGGTGCTCCACGGCGTAAGCTTCGTCGCGCGCGAGGGGGAAGTCACCGCGCTCGTCGGGCCGAGCGGCTCGGGCAAGTCGACCTGCGCCCAGCTGGCGGCCAAATTCTGGGAGCCCGACAGCGGCAGGGTCCTCTGCTCTGGAAAGGACATCGCCGAGTTCTCCGAGGAATCGTGGCTCGCGCACGTCTCCATAGTCTTCCAGGACGTGGTCCTTTTCGACGACACGGTTGCGAACAATATTCGCATCGGCCGCGAAGGCGCCTCCGACGAAGAGGTGGCCGAGGCTGCAAGGGCGGCGCACTGCCTGGAGTTCATCGAGAGGCTTCCCCAGGGGTTCGACACGGTGCTGGGCGAGAACGGCGCCTCCCTCTCGGGCGGGGAGCGCCAACGCCTCTCCATTGCGAGGGCTCTCCTGAAAGACGCGCCCGTGGTGCTCCTCGACGAGGCGACCGCCTCGCTCGACCCCGAGAACGAGACGCTTATCCAGAGAGCGGTCGGAACCCTGTGCGCAGGCAAAACGGTGATCGTCATCGCCCATCGACTGAGGACCGTCGCCAATGCGGACAAGATCGTCGTCCTAGACAGCGGGCGCGTGGCGGAGGAGGGGAACCACAAGACGCTGCTCGCCGAGGACGGGCTGTACGCGAGGCTGTGGAGGCTCCAGCAGGAAAGCTCGTCGTGGACCGTTCCCGCCGACAGGGGCGATGCCGCCGATGTCCCGACGGGCAGATGAGCGGATGGGCGGGCGAGAATCCTCCGAGGACTACCTCGAGGCCATCCTCGTGATCCGCCGCCTGCGCGGGTCGTGCCGCAACGTGGACATCGCCGAGCGCATGGGCGTCGCCAAGCCGAGCGTCACCAAGGCGCTCGGCAACCTGGCGCGCAGGGGCCTCGCCGAGGTGGTCGGCCGCGACGTGCGGCTGACCGAGGAGGGCGGGCGCCTCGCCGAGGCCACCCTCGACAAGCACCGCTTCTTCGAGCGGCTGCTCGTCGAGTCAGGCGTGGACGCCGAGACCGCCTCGGCGGAGGCCTGCCGCATGGAGCACTGCCTGTCAGAGGACTCCTACAGACGTTTCGCGGCCTATCTCGGGAGCCGACGAGACGAGGGCGATGGCGGGTAAACGGAGGGCGGCTTGCAGGCCAGACTGGGCGACTGGCTCAGTTTCGGATACCGCCCACTAGGCAACTCCTCGCTGAGCGAGGGGACGATATCGAGCGGCGGCGATGGCAACGAGCATCGCGCCATCGCCGCCAAGCCCCGCGACGCCGAGGTGCAGCGTCTGCCGCTCCGGAAGGAGCAGACGCATGGCAGTCGAATCAGCAGGATGCCCGTACGTCAAGATCCCCGTGCCGATACAGGACACGTACTCGGTGGCGGAGATAGCGATACTCTTACGTGTGAGCAGGAACGCGGTCTACGAATGGAGCCTCCTCGAGGACGACCCCCTGCCACTGAGGAGGATGATGGGCAGAAAGAGGGGGCGCTTCGCGTTCAGGGACGAGCTCCTCGAGTGGAGCAAACGGCACGCGACGTGATTGTAGTCAGACAGAACCTTTCAGGACGCCCCGCTTCGATTCGAGTAGAGATAGTTCCCGCCCAAATTAACTAGGCGGTTCATCGAGGCTCCTCCGTCTATCAAGCCAAGGCCGCTTCTACTGAGATATCATGAGCATAAGAGTTGACAGTGACTAACTTTGGTGGCAGAATTCCCAACACGAAAGATAGCTAAGTTATTATTGGAGGGAGGTGACTGCAGTGAGCAACGGCAACTACCAGGAGACGCACGAGCGCATCTTGAAGAGCGGCCTTGCGGCGTTTCTGGAAGAGGGGTTCGAGAAGGCGAACCTGCGCAGGATCTGCAAGGCTGCCGGCGTGACCACCGGGGCGTTCTACAAGCATTTCAAAGACAAGGAGGCGCTCTTCTCGGAGCTGGTCGAGCCGCTGGCGAGCATGATTCGCAAAGCTTACGCCCAAGGCGAGAAGCGAGGTTTCGCCGGGTACGACGAAGGGAAGCCCGTGACCCCGGAGCAGGTGCGCGCCGCGCTCGAGGCCAAGGCGGCGGGGACGCTCGCGACCACGGCGATGCTGTACTCCCATCGCGACATCTACGAGCTCCTTGTGTTCCGCTCCTACGGCACCCCCTACGAGCACTTCCTTGACTGGCTCGTCGACGAGGAGGACAGGACCACCCTCCGCGTTCTCGAGCTGATCCACGGCGCAGAGAAGGCTCGAACCGTCATCTCGAAAGAGTCTCTCCACATCGTCAACCACGCGTTCTACAGCGCCCTTTCCGAGAATATCATCCACGCGAAGAGCGTCGAGGAGCTCAACGCGACGACCGAGGTCATTTCAACGTTCTTCAATGCGGGCTGGGAGAAATATCGCACGCTTTGACGGCTCTTTCTTTTTTTGCGTCAAAGATAACTAAGTCATTATTAACCGAAACTATACTTGAGGTGGTGCCCATGGCAGAGACAAGCGAACAAGACCGGCAACGGGATGAAGCGGGGCGGGAGGCTATCAGGCGCCTGTCTTGCCCCGTCAAGGGACGCGTCATGCTGGCGCAGGCGTTCACGGTGCTCTCGGCGCTTTTATCCTTTGCCCCGTATTTGGCTTTGGTATGGCTGGGAGACCTATTTCTGGCGGGGGAAGGCCCGCTCGCGCAGGCCGATGCCTCCAAGGTGCACGAAATTGCCCTCCTCCTCGTCATGGCGTTCCTCTCGCAGCTGTTCTTTCGCGCTCTTGCGCTCATCATCACGCATTTTGCCGATATGAAACTGCGCTACGTCATTCGCAAGGGTATCGTTGAGCGGTTGAGCCGCGCGCCTCTTGCTTGGTTTAGCGCTACGGAATCCGGCAAGGTCAGAAGCGCTGTGCAGGATGACACGAAGACGGTCCACACCGTCATCGCACACGGACCGGTCGACCGTCTTAACGGCGTTTTGCAGCCGATGGTTCTTCTGGCTTTCATGTTCTGGATCAATTGGCGCTTGGCGCTCATCGGCATCGCCACGATCCCCTTCTATTTCCTGCTGCAGGCGCTCTCTATGAAGGATATGGGACCGAAAACCGCCGAGATGAACGGGCACCTTGCACAAGTGTCCTCGACGATGGTCGAGCTCGTGTCCGGCATCAAGGTGGTCAAAGCGTTCGGAAAAACAGGAGAGGCGCATCGTAATTACGCGGACGCCGCATCGGCATTCTCGCAGTCGTACTGGGACTGGTGCGCCCCGCTCATCGGGCTTTGCTCGATTGCCGGCGAGCTCACCCCCTGTACCAATCCGAGTTCTCCTCTGCACGTTGCCTAAATGCCAGGAATCCGTCGTATGCTCTCGCCTGCCTTTCTCGGGTGACGAAACGGTTGCAGGCATAGGCGAGCACCGTCGTCTGGAGCACTCGCGGATTGCGCATCTTGGATCGTCTCAGGCGCTTCGAGACACCTGCGTCGCCGAGCGCTTTCGCGACCGATGCGGGGTATCTCGTCGACGTGGCCGAGAAGATACCCAAGCCGTTGATGATGGCGCTCGAATGGGCAGCGGCGTTCCTGAGCGAATTCGCTCGCCTGAGAAGGTAATGGTCATCTCTCATTTCCGTATCGCCCCATCGGTTTGCGCAGAAGAGGTAGAAGCTGGCAAACGCGCCGAACGACGACAGCTCCAGGAACACCCATGCCGGCATCTCGTCTAGCGGATAGCGCTCGACGAGCGGTCCGAGGTAGGCGTCGTTCTCCAAGCGCGAGATCTCGCCTTCGCGCCTGTTGCGCTCGGCGTGGTTGAGGTGCGTGAGGTAGTCGGCGAGGACGGAGTAGCCGTCCTCGTTGCGATTGTCGGTTATTTTCTCGACGAGTTTTGTCTTGGCGGCGTTCTCCACGTCGAGTGTGAGCGGCAGCAGGAACCTGCGCAGTTCCTGGTCTATCCCCGCGAGGTCGACCAGTTGCCCGAAGTCGAGCTCGGCATACTCGCCGTCGTGCTTGCCGCCCACCCGTTTGGGAAAGAGCACGCGGTACGCCGCGAGGCGGAAGTAGTGGTCCTGCTCGGAGAGGATGCGAGAGGCCTCTCCCTCGTCGCACAGCTCGAAGGTCACGCCCTTGGACTTCAGGTGCTCTATCTGCTCCTCGACGGTGAGCTTGGGCTTTCTTTTATTATCTTCTGCGATTTCGTTCATAGCTTCGATCTTTCGTGCTTGGATAGGGATCGGTCTCGAGGGACGGAATGCGCGCCGTTTCTCAATTATCCTTCTTTTCGCATGCAATTGCGCGTGAAACGGCGATTGGAAGGTGCGCCTTGCCTACATGAACCGGAACACCGCCTTGAACATCCAGCGGACGAACGCCCCGATTCCCCTGAACACCGCTTTAATCATTTCCGAATCCTTCCATCCAATCGTCTTCCATGTCGTCTGCTGGCACCTCCTGTGCCGCTTCGGCCTCGACCGCCCTTTCGAGTGTAAGCGGAGTGACGCCGACCGCCTCCGCCATGAGCGCCTGGCTTGCCGCCAGCCTCTCGTCGTCGTTCGCCAGGTAGCCGCTCAGCCTCACGATGCGGCTGGCGAGCGACCCTCCGGGCCCGACGAAGAGGGCGCAAGCGCGATCTACCCTGGCGACGTCCACGAGCTCGCCGAAGAGCCTCGCGAGCACCGTCGAGCCGTCCAGGGTGACGCTCTCGATTCCGGCGGCCTCTCTCGGGGTGGCGAGCTGGAACCTCCAGCCCTTCTCGCGCCTCGCCTCGGGGGCCTCTCCGCCGTCTGTCCGGTAGGCCTCGTTCGCGGCGTAGCAGTGCGCCGTGAGCCAGAGGCCCTTCTTCTCGACGTCTGCGTAGTCGAGCGTGAGATCGGCGAGCATGCTCTTGCCCGAGAACGGCTGCGCCTCGGTGAAACGGTCGGTGTCGAACGCCTCGATGCGCCCGCGGTAGGCGACCTCCACCCTCATCGGAGCTCCCTCCTTTCTCGCCGCCGTTCCTGCTGTGCCTGCGTCTCGCGGCTACGCGGTTTCGCGTCGCCGCGCCTGACGGGCGCTTCCTCGCCCTGCGGCTGCCTTTGCCGCCTTGTCTGCGCGGTTTCGGGCAGGAGCCTGTTCGCCGCCGCGTATGCGCGCACCTCGCGCAGCGCTTCCGTCCGTTCGGCGGAATCGCCGTCGGCGCGGCCTTCGAGCCTTTCGATCCTCCTGTCGAGGTCTGCCAGGCTGTGCGCGTTCGCGGACATGAACGCCTCTATCGCGCCGGCGAGACGTTCCAGCTCCGACAGGTCGTTCAGCTCGATGGCGCTTTCGGCTTCGGAGAGTATCCGTCGGGATGCCGCCGGGGCTGGGTGCCAGGCGGCGATCCTGTCGAAGCGCCGCCTGAGCGCCTCCTGGCCGAAGGAGAGCCCCAGCTTCTCGCCTCCGATGCGCCAGGTGGGGTGGTCTGAAAGCGAGTAGATCCAGTCACGTCGCCACGACTTCTCCGAGTTCTGCGAAACATCCACTTCGAGCGCCTCGAGCACGGCCATGAACTCGTCCTCGTTGCGGGCGAGCGCCTTGGCCACCGTGACCCGGTTGCGGATGTCTGCGACCCACGAGTAGCCACCCTCTTTCTGGATCTCCCGCTCGGCGCGCCGCATGTATACGCTCTGCAGCGTCGCGGGCGTCGCCTTGCGCGTCTGCCCCTCGTCCTCCTCCCTCACGGTGTCGTTGCGCATGAAGCGATATCCGCGTTCCTCTGCGAGATCCTGAAGGCTGCGGTTGAGCTCCAGCGGGTCGGGGGTCTGCAGCCTGCGTTCGGTGGCGAGGTTGGTGTTGTTGACGACGATGTGGGCGTGGGGGATCCTGCGCTCGTTGTCGTCGTGCAGGACAATCGCCGCCTCGAAGTCGGCGAAGTGCCTGAGCGCCCAGGCGCTCGCGAGCTCCGCCACCTGGTCTGCGGTCAAGCCGTCTTGAGGATCGGGCGACATGACGAAATGCTTGAAGGTCCTCGCCGGCTTGCCCCGATACGGGGTGTCGTTGCCGCAGGCGCGCCTCGTCGCGTCCATCGAGTCCGCCCAGTCGAACCCGGCCGGGGCGGCCGAGACGTCCTCGAAGGCGCGCTCCTCCTGCCATGCGAAGTTCATGACCATGATCCCGAGGGCGCGCCCTCCCTTCTCGAGGTAGTGCTTTATGCCGGCGCATCCCGTGTGGCCGGCTATGGGCTTCAGCAGCGGCATGCTAGTCTCCGCCCACTATGGCACGGCCTTCGAGCGAGGCAAGCTCGCCCGCCATCTCGCAGCGACCCTCGTCGACCTGCGCGAGCAGAAGCGCGCACTCGTCGAGCTTGCTGGACACCCACTCCAGGTCGCCCCTTCCGTGGTCCAGCGCGAACTTGATGGAGTTGAGGGCGTGCACGCCCTGGTTGTAGTGGTGCCCCCACCTGACGAGCTCGCGGGAGAGCCTGCGCATTGAGAGTCCGTCGAGCAGCACGCCTCCGCGCTTCGCGTTCTCGGCATCGTCCGCGACCATGCGGGCGACGTAGCGCAGGTACTCGGAGCGGGTGAGCCCCTCCTCGTCGGCGCGCTCACAGACCGCGCGGAAGTCCGCGTCGCTCACGCGGGCGGTCAGCACGTTGTCGTATCTCAAGACCTTCGTCATCTTCTCCATCCTTCGCATCCTCCGCCGCCCCGATGCGGTGGAGGCTCGGGCGGCGCTCTTTCCAGGGGCGCGGGGCATCCCCCGCATGGCGCGGGCCGGGGAGCTTGCGGCAGCTTCGCGCGCCCGGCGGCGTCGCCTCCGCTTCGGGCTCTGGGCTCCGGGGCGGGGTGCGCCGTGCGCCCAGGCCGCCATCTATCTCGTGTATACGAGATAGGCTACTTGCTGGAAACGGTGCAGGAGCCCCTTCGGGCGCCTGCATGGGACTAAATGCGTCCAAGGAGCCTGCTGGCCGTTCTCGAGATCTTCTCGAGCACCTGCCTGTCCAGCCCGCTCGGCGGGTTTTCCGCCTTCGACTCGTAGCGCCTGAGCGCGCGAAGGGCGCTTGCGAGCGCCGCCGCGGGCTTGGGCGCGGGGCCCTTCACGTCTTCTTCGGCGGCGGGCTCGGCGGTCGACTTCTTGAGGAACTCGGTCGTCTCCTTCTTGCCCAGGGGCTGCGCCCGCCATGTCGCATGGAGCCGGTCCTGCGCATCGGAATCCAGATCGGCGAGGATCCCCACGGCGTCCGCCGAGAGCGCGTCCGCGAGCGCGGCCTCGCGCCACTGGGGCGTGAGCCTCTCCTCGATCTTGCGCGCGAGCGACTCCTGGCGCTGGATGGTCTTGCCCGATACCTTGCGTCCGGTCTGCTCGGATATGATCGCCGCCTTGATGTCCTCGGTGCGCACGCCGGAAAGCTCGGGGTTCTCGGCGCGCATGCGCTCGACCTCCACGCCGAGCGCACGGCTCGCCGCCGCGCGCTCGGTCACGGTGAGGCTGCGCACGAAGTAGTTGGCGGCGTGCAGCAGCATGACCGACTGCTCGTCGGTGATGTCCCGGATGACGCGGCAGGGGATCTGGGCGTATTTCTCATCTTCTTTCGCGAGGAGTGCGTAGGCCGCCTTTCGGCGGTGCCCGCTCACCATCTGCCAGCCGCCGTCGTCGAGCTTGCGCACGAGCGGCAGGTCGGTGAGCCCCTCCTCCTCGATGCTCTTCGCGAGCTGCGCGATGCCGGCCTCGTCCATCGAGTAGGCGGCGTTGGCGGGGTGATCGGCTATCTCTTCGATGGGGATCCTCTCGACGGGGTAGTCGTTGCGGGTCGATGCGCTCCTGTCGAGCAGCCCGGAGATGGTGAACCCCGATGTCGTGGGTTTAGCCATGGAGCACCTCCTCGGCGAGCGCCTCGTAGTCCTTGGCGGGCCGGCTGTTCGGCTTGAAGGCCGCGACGGGCTGCCACTGCCAGCTTCCCTCGCAGACCTTCGAGCTCGCGTGGATGACGGTGGCGAACTGGTTGTCGGGGAAGTACGCGTCGAGCACGTCGGCCCCGGTGGCCTCCGCGTTGGTCATGAGCCCGGGCACGCACGTGCGCAGGATGCGCCATGCGGGCGTGGGCACGCGCAGCGCGTCGGAGATGGACTCGATGGCGCTGACCGTGAGGGCGGTGCCGCGCATGACGGTGGAGTCGAGCTTCACCGGCACGATCACCATGCCGTCGCCCGCAGCGGCTAGGTAGGCGTTGAAGGCGAGGCGCTTCATCGTGGGGCTGCAGTCCACGATGCAGACGTCGTAGTCGCCCGCGCAGTCGTCGAGCGCGAAGCGAAGGCGCTGCTCGCGCAGGAGCAGCTCGTTCTGGTCGACGAGTTCTATGGTCGAGGGCACGACGGAGAGCCCATCGGCCTCGGTTTCGAAGGCAACGTCGCCGACGGGCGCGTTCCCGTAGAGGAGCTCGACGGCTCCCCGACGCTCGGCCGCGGCGCGGTCGTAGAGCCCGAAGAAGTCCGTGGCCGACGCCTGCGGGTCCAGGTCTATCAGGAGCGTCCTCAGGCCCCGCCTGGCGTAGATGGTGGCGAGGTTGACTGCAGTGGTGGTCTTTCCGACCCCGCCCTTGTAGTTCGATATCGCGAGCGTCCTCATGCTTCCTCCGTCCTCTCTGCGATCGTCGATGGCGTTTACCCCGAGTATACAGAACGGAAACGTTCTGTTAATACTGACCGTTCGCCATGGGGTGGCGGTTCGCCATGGGGCGAGCCGCCTGCAAACGGCCCCCTCCGTCCGGAGGGGGCCTGCCCAGGCGGGCCGGAGGTCCTAGGCCTCGCCGAAGGCGTTGATGTGGTGCCTGAGCAGCGCGCGGTCCTCTCCGACGACAATCATGCTGATCTTGTCGAACCTCACGCCGACCGATTCGGCGAAGTCGTTCTCGACGAGCCAGGAGACCGCGAGCAGCTCCATCGTCTCGCGATCGTTCCTCCCGTCGCCGAAGCCGGCGCCGGAGTTCGGGCGCGCGGAGACGTCGACGAACACGAGGTCGTCGGACTCGGGGTCGCGTGCGACCAGGTCGATGGTTCCTCTCGTCTCGGGCGACTTCCACCCGGTCGCGAGCGTCTCGTAGCCGCGGACCTCGAGGAAGCGGGCCGCCGCCTCGACCGCCCTGTCCTGGAGAGTGGGATTGGTGTTCATGGTGACCTCCGTTCGGTTGGGGCGGAGCCCCTTGCCCCGCCTTGTGGCATCGGGGCCGCACCGCCTGCCGCGCCCCGCAAGGGAGGAAGCGAAGGCGCGTTCCTCGCCCCATCGGGCCGTTGGTTTTCCGAAGCCCGGAGGGCGCTTTGTTTTGCCGCTTTCGCCTTTTCTCTCGGGCGGCAAAAGAAATCGGAAAAGCATCGCGACCCTTGCGGGGCGCATCGGGCGGCTGTGCGAGCCTTTGATGCCCAAGGAGGAGGCAAGGCGATCCGATCGAACGGAGCCCGCCGTGCCGCGAATGCCCCCAGGAGGCTGTCTGAGGGTCGGCTGCTCGGGGGAAGCCCTTGCCGGGCCGCCCGGCGGAGCTAGCCCCTCGCCATCCTGAGAACCGCCGCGTCCTGCTGCGCCACGTCGTCCCCGACCGCCCCGAGCTCGTCGGCGCCGAGGTCGACGAACACGCGCGTCAGCACCTGCATGAGCTCGATGAGGCGCTCGTCGATGCCGTCGGCGCTCCTGAGCCTCCTGAGCTCGACGTAGACGGATTTCATCTGGTCGCGCAGCATCCTATAGACCCTCACGTTCGGGCTGACGTTTATGTCGCGGCACTCGAGCCTGGAGGTTATGTAGTCCTGCTTGGTCATGCCGCTTGCCGCGACGAGGGCGTTTATCACCTCGTCCTCCTCCGGCGAGACCCGGAACGCTATCGTCTTGCTGCGCCGGCGCCCTTTGTAGTCGACGATCGGCCTGGACATCAGGGCCTCCTTCCCTGGTCGAGCGCCGCTGCCATGTCCGACTGCTTGCTGGGGAAGAGGTGGGCGTAGCGAAGCGTCATCTCGTAGGTCTCGTGCCCCAGCCGGTCCGCCATGGCGATCGCGCTGAACCCCATCTCTATGAGGAGCGAGACGTGGCTGTGGCGAAGGTCGTGGATCCGGATGGGCTCGAGCCCGCATGCGGCGCAGCCGCGCTTCATCTCGTGGTGCAGGTAGCTTTTGGTGAAGCAGAAGATGCGGCAGGCGCGCCGCTCCTCAGGGATGGATCCGAGGAAATCGGCGAGCTCGTCCGCGAGGAACTCCGGCATGACCACATCCCTCTTCGATTTGGGCGTCTTGGGGGAGGTGATGACGTCCCTCCTCCGAATCCGCTGGTAGCTCTTGGTGACGTGGATGAGGCACTTTCCAAGGTCGATGTCGTTCGGTTCGAGGGCGAGGAGCTCGCCGACCCTCAAGCCGCACCAGTACAGGATCTCGAACGCGTAGAAGCTGGCTGGCTTGTCCATCACCTCCTCGCTGAACGCGAGGTACTGCTCCTTCGTCCAGAACCTCATCTCTGCGCCTTTCCGCTCGCCGATCTTGATTGTCGGGGTGGCGGGGCTCTTTCCCAGGCCGTAGTACTTGACCGCGTGGTTGAAGATGGCGCTCAGCTGGTTGTTTATGGTTCTCAGGTAGGTGCCGCTGTACGGCTTCCCCTCGTCGTCGTACGAGCCCACCATCCTGTTCTGCCAGTCAACCACGTCTTTGGGGGTGATGTCGCACATCCTCTTCGGCCCGAAGAACGGCACTATCTTCGTGCGGATGATGTGCTCCTTGGTGAGCCAGGTGTTGAGCTTGAGCCTTGGCCTCACGTCTTCGGAGTACCTCTTCACGAACGCCTCGAAGGGCATCGACATGGACCCGTCGGCAGAGGCCAGGAAATCAGCCTCCCACGCCAAGGCATCGCCCTTGGTCGCGAACCCCCGTTTCACCTTGTGCTTGCGGTTGCCGTCGATGTCGCTGTAGTAGC
This sequence comes from Collinsella sp., assembly GCA_048342015.1. Lineage (GTDB taxonomy): Bacteria > Actinomycetota > Coriobacteriia > Coriobacteriales > Coriobacteriaceae > Collinsella. The sequence goes on from DBGDFS010000037.1 coordinate 29,889, forward strand.
ACTGGACGTACCAGGAGCCCGTCTTCCCGTTCATGTAGGCGGGCATCAGCGGGCCTCTTGTCTGGGGGCGGCGTCTCCGCAGTGGAAGCGCTCGTAGAAATACTTTCGGCTCACCTTCCCTTTGATGGTGGTGTAGCCTCTCTGCTCCATCTCGGAGTTCAGCATCCTGATGATGCGGTAGGCGTAGGGCCTGCTGATGCCGAGGGCGTGCATGACCTCCTCGACGCCCATGATCACCGGCTTAGAATTCTGCTCCATATCTTCCTCCTTCGTTCGATGAACAGAACAGAAACGTTCTGTAATTCGTGACACTAACAGAACGAAAATGTTCGGTCAAGACAAATTGAGAACGTTTTTGTTCTCTAGTATCATGGGGAAAACGATCAGAGGAGGAGAGATGACGACGGGAAGCCGCATACGGGCATTGCGCGAGTCGCGGGGGATGACGCAACGGCAGCTCGCTGAGAGGGCCGGCTGCACCGACGCGGCCATCAGAAACTACGAGGCGGGCAGGAGGGCGCTGAAGGGCTCCGCCTTGGATGCGATTGCAGGCGCCCTCGGGGTCGCCCCCGAGGCCCTCATGCCCGTCCAGGCTGAATCCGTCAGGGACGCCCTCGAGCTCCTCTTCAGGATCGAGGAGGAGTTCGGGCTCAGGCCCGTCGGCGGAGGCAGGCTCGCCGTCGCGCCCGGCGCGGAGAAGGCGCCTAAGCTCGCCGCCGCCATCAAGGCCTGGGAATCCCAGGTGGATGCGCTCGACCGCGGAGAGATAACCCCCGAGGAATACGAGTCCTGGAAGATGGGGATTGGCGGATGCTAGGCGATTCGAGGAGGATTTCGAGGGCGCGCCTTATCGGCAGCCTTCTATCAAGAATCCAAGAAGAGGCTCCGAAGCTCATCGCATTGAAGCGCGAAGGCGCCTACTGGGACTTCAAGAAGGAGTGGCACAAAGACAATTCCGAGCTGATCCACGACATACTATGCCTTGCCAACAATCTCGAGAGCGACGTGTCGTACCTCTTCATCGGCATAGACGAGGAAGAGGGCTATTCGGTGTGCGATGTCGAGAACAATGATCATGCCGAACGGAAGGCGAACCAGATGATCGTCGATATGCTCTCGAAGACAAAATGGGACAACGGTCAGCCTCCCTTCGCGGTCGTGGAGCCAATGGAGCTTGACGGGGGAACAATAGACATCCTATGCGTCGTGAGCAGGCGGGAGGATATGCCTTATTCCCTCTCGAAAGGGTCGGGGAAAGTGCGCGCGCATATGGTCCACACGCGACGCGTCGACTCGAACACGCCCATAGACGAAGGAGCGTCGTGGAACGAAGTGGAGGACATCTGGCGCCATCACTTCTCGCTCGACGAATCTCCTCTTGCGAGGGTGAAGGTGATGCTCGAAGACAAGGAGCATTGGAGGTTTCTCTCCGAGGTGGTCGGCACGGAGGACAAGTATTATCTGTACGCTCCGGAGTTTACCGTCTGCCATTATTCGGACGACGAGCGGGACGGCTACGAGTACTACATGCTGAACCAGACAGACCCTAGTCCGAGCTGGTATATGATCGAGATCCGCTATTTCCAGACTCGCATATTCGACACTCTCGGCATCGCCCTCGACGGCGGCAGGTATTTCGCGCCCGCCCCGTCGCGTTCCTTCGTGCGCTGGAATCGGCGCAGCCTGGATTTCAATCTCATGTATTGCTACTACACAAGGGATTCTTTGGATTGGAACCTGAACGAGTTCTTCTTCGACGAGAACTACGGCGATGCCAGGATAGCGCGCAGGCGGTTCCTCGAAACCGTCGTCATCTTCCAAGACGAGGAAGAACGTAAAGGCTTCGAGATCCTTCTTCGCGAACGTCATTCCGAATTCGAGGAGGAGATGTCAGAGGCCCCCGACCCGTACGGCGCAGAGCGACTTCCCGAGGACTATCCCCAGGAGGCGAAGGACCAAGCCACCCGCGAGCTGAAAGCGATTCCCATCCTCAAGCGCATGCTCGAAGAATTCAGGGACGATCTCGAAGGGTTGCGCTTGCCCACTTCCAGGGATTGGTAGTTTGGCCCGCAAGCCCTCTGCTGCTACTCGGGAGGAGTAATAGCGAAATCCGACCGTCTTCGTGAGTTTGCGAGAATGACACTTCCAGGCTCTCCGCCAGGGGCATCCGTCATTCTTGAGTTTCGTTTTTCCGGGTGAGTTTCGTTTGAGTTTCGTCGATTTTCGGCGGCACCTGCAAGCCTCCCGCCATCATTGCCTCTCGTCGGCTTGCAGGTTCTTCGGTTCGCGTCGGTTCCCTTCGGTTCCGTTCGAGTCGTTTCAGGCTCGTTCGACCCATGCCCGTTTGCCATGGGGTGACAACCGACCATGCGTCTACCTGCGGAAACGAAAAGGCTCCTCGATTCTTTCGAGGAGCCTTGTGAGTTTCTATCTGATTTCGGAATCATGCGGTTTGCAGGTGCGGACGTTCTGAAATGTCGTCATCGGTCGCCATTGGAACCGCTAGAAACCGTATGAAAATCACAAACAAATGTTCTATTACTATTCCCACTCGATGGTCGCGGGCGGCTTGGACGTGATGTCGTAGCACACGCGGTTGGCGCCGGGAACCTCGGCCACGATGCGGCCGGAAATGCGGGCCAGCACGTCGTAGGGCAGCTTGGCCCAGTCGGCGGTCATGGCATCGCTGGACTCGACGGCACGCAGGATGATCGGACGCTGATAGGTGCGCTCGTCGCCCATAACACCGACGGACTTGATGTCGGGCAGGACCGCGAAATACTGCCAGCAGCTGTGCTCGGAGTTGCGCTCGCCAGTCTGCTCAAACAGACGCTGGTTGTAGGCGTCGAGCTCCTCGCGCACGATAGCGTCAGCGTTCTTGAGGATCTCGAGCTTCTCCTTGTCGACCGCGCCGATGATGCGGATGGCAAGACCCGGGCCCGGGAAAGGCTGGCGGAACACGATGTGACCCGGCAGTCCGAGCGCCAGACCAAGCGCGCGGACCTCGTCCTTAAAGAAGTGGTCGAGCGGCTCAATAAGGTCGAAGTGCACGCCCTCGGGGAACGGGATCAGGTTGTGATGGCTCTTGATGGTGGCCGTCTTGCCGCCCGTCTTGCGAGCGCCGGACTCGATGATGTCGGGGTAGATGGTGCCCTGAGCCAGATACTTGACCGGCTTGCCATCGGTCTCGAGCTGCTGCGCCACGGCGAAGAACTCTTTCCAGAACTGCGTACCGATGATGCGGCGCTTCTCCTCGGGCTCGGTCACGCCGGCCAGAAGCTCGGCATAGCGGTCCTCGGCGTGGACGTGGATAAAGTCGACGTCAAACTGCTTGGTGAAGACCTCCTCCACCTGCTCGGGCTCGCCCTTGCGCAGCAGGCCATGGTTGATGAACACGCAGGTCATCTGCTTGCCCACGGCGCGAGCGCCCAGCGCAGCCACGACGGAGGAGTCGACGCCACCGGACAGGGCCAGAATCACGCGGTCGTCGCCGACCTTCTCGCGGAACTCAGCCGTCATGGTCTCGACCAGGTTGTCCATGCTCCAGTTGGGCTCCAGGCCGCAGATCTCAAACAGGAAGTTGCTCAGCAGCTGCTGACCGTACTCGGAGTGCTTGACCTCGGGGTGGAACTGCGTGGTGAAAATCTTGCGCTCGACGCACTCCATGGCGGCAACCGGGCACACGTCGGTGCTAGCGGTAACGGTAAAGCCCTCGGGCACCTCGGAAACGGCGTCGCGATGGCTCATCCACACGGTCTGCTCCATGGGCGTGGAGTTAAAGAGCTTGGCGCCGGCCGTGCGCGTGATGGTGGCGCGGCCGTACTCGCCCACCTCGGAATGGCCGACCTTGCCGCCGAGCGTCACGGCCGTGATCTGATGACCGTAGCAGAAGCCCAGGACGGGAAGGCCCAGGTCAAAGATGGCGGGGTCGATGGACGGAGCGTCCTCGGCATACACAGAAGCCGGGCCGCCGGAAAGGATGAGCGCAGAGGCGTTCATCTCGCGAATCTCGTCGGCCGAGATGTCGCAGGGAACGATCTCGGAATACACGTTGAGGTCGCGGACGCGACGGGCAATGAGCTGACCGTACTGCGCACCAAAGTCGAGTACGAGGACCTTTGCGGAAGCCTTTTGATCCATGGTTTCCCCCTCTTGTTGGCGGGGAGCCGGTGCCCACCCGCGCGAATAAACGAAAATTGCTTTCATAGTGTACACGTTATATGGGGTTTCTCGTCCCTCGCAGCCATCAGTGCACGGCAAACGCACGACCAGGGCCCCTATTTGACGGCAATTGAAGCGTTACCAAACGTTACAGATGATGTAATACGTTTGAACATTGGACGCCCTGTGCCACAATACTGCCGAACGACTCCGCCTCTGCGGCGGCAAATACGATAGGAATACCAGCATGAAGCGCATCCTTCTCATCGCCACGGGCGGCACCATCGCATCGACCGAGGACGGCAACGGCCTCTCCCCCGCCCTGACCGGTGAGGAGCTCGCCCAGAGCGTCCCCGAGATCTCGGGCCTCTGCGAGCTCGACGTGGTGCAGCCCATGAACATCGACAGCACCAATATGCGCCCGAGCGACTGGATGCGCATCCGCGACGTCATCGTCGAGGGCTATGCCGACCACGACGGCTTCGTGATTCTGCACGGCACCGACACCATGAGCTACACCGCCGCAGCGCTTTCCTACCTGATCCAGGACAGCCCCAAGCCCATCGTGCTCACCGGCTCGCAAAAGCCCATGGGCAATCCCTTTACCGACGCCAAGCTCAACCTGTACCAGAGCCTGCTCTATGCGCTCGACGAGCACTCGCACGACGTCTCGATCGTGTTTGGCGGCGTAGCCATTGCCGGCACGCGCGCCCGCAAGCAGCGCACCATGAGCTTTAACGCGTTCATTAGCGTCAACTATCCGCCCATTGCCTACATCCGCAACGACCGCATTGTGCGCAACGGTCTTCACGGCACGCACCAGAATGAGAGCCCGGTTCGTTTCTACGACAGTATTGACCCGCGTGTGTTTGTCCTTAAGCTCACGCCCGGCGTGAACCCGGGCATCCTGGACGCCCTGGCCGATGGCTACGATGCCGTAATCCTGGAGACCTTTGGCATTGGCGGTATCCCCGAGTTTGGTGAGTCGGGCGAGTCATTCCAAGAGGCAATTTTCCGCTGGGTCGATTCGGGCCGCACCGTCGTTATGACCACGCAGGTCCCCGAAGAGGGCCTCGATCTGGGCGTTTACGAGGTCGGCCGTGCTTACGCCGATCATCCGGGCATTCTGCGCGGCGACGACATGACCACCGAGACGCTCGTGGCCAAAACCATGTGGGCACTCGGCCAGTCACGTGATGCGGCCGAGATTCAGCGCCTGTTCTACAGCCAAGTCAACCACGACCGCATCCCGATGGCGTAATCCCTAAGGCAGCTCCACTTATCGCAGCCTTAAACGACAGGTGGTCCCCCTCGGGCCGTGCAAAAATCGGAGTATTCTGCAATTTCTCCTCCGTAGGCATAGAATCGACCGATTGTTAGACGAACTTTTAGGACGAGGGTTCCGTCTAGTAAATATTTATTCCTCATTTTTATTTAGTATGTGGATTAACTACTGCCAAAAAGGCAAAGCCAGCCGCTCGAGCTACCATCTACGGCCAAACTGGTGCTGAATACTCGCGATTTTGCACATCGCAACCAGGGGGACCCGCCCAAAGAGCGTCAAATACAGCGGGGGAACGCCCTATCCGATACCCTCGAGAAGCTCTGACACCGTCATGCCGAGTGCGGGCGCGATCTTAAATAGAACCTTGAGCGTGAAATTTGCCGTCCCATCTTCGATTCGGTCGAGGTAGGGTCGGCTGATTCCTGTCGCCACACAAAAATCAACCTTGGAGATACCAAGGTCCCTGCGTGTCTCTTCGACCCGCCTGCCAAGAATCTGTTTCGCACGTTCGTCCATGCAGCCGAGTTTGAAATGGAGCCGAACATAAACGTAAACTATAGTTTACGTTTTGCCGAATACACAGGAGTTTTCTATGTCGGGTTCTTCGGTCCGTACGTACCGAGCCACGCTTCGCACAAACAGCGCACCGCCCAAGCTCGTCGTCGTTGAAGCAGAATGCCTTTCGCCCGATGAGCGCACAGCATTTGCATTGCTATCAAGTCGCGTCGCCGCCGTTCTGGTCCCTTGCCCGACGCAAGGTGAACTTGCCATCCGATGCCAAGTGCACGGCTGCTCGCTCAATCAGGCTGCCGTAATCGCAACCAGCCAACGAGGCCTGCCGCTCCTTTTAGAAGCCGGTATCGCACTCGCCCTTCGCGGCGCCGGATACGAAAACGAGGCCGCCGCCGATGTAGTCTTTCGACCACGATCGAGCGGCGGCCTCGCAGCAGCCATTGAATATGCGTGCAGGCTCGTTGCTTAAAAGGACAAGCTAGAAACCAAAGCCAAAGCCAGTTCCGGTAATCGCCGAGTACATAAAGTAAACGTTGATCACGTTGAGGAACACACCCGTGATGCAACCGTTGCGCAGGTAGCGCTCGCACACGATGCGCGCCATGGCGGCGGAGTCATCATTGTTCTTGGCCTGGCGTCCCGCCGTAAAGTACGTTGCCACGCTCAGCAGCAAATTGAGCACCGGAAGCGCCAGCAGCTCGTAGCTCTTGCCCCAGCGCGCCACCTCGCCGGCGGCATTAAACTTCGTTGCCACCTCGGGACCAATGTTGGGGATAACACACGCTGCGACCACCAGCGGAAGCACTGCAAGTACCAGCAGCGCGATGCCCATGTAGCCGGCTTTTTTGCCATATTTAAACATGCGCGTCGTCCTTACACGTTAAAGCGGAAGTGCACGACGTCGCCATCAGCCATGACATACTCTTTGCCCTCGATGCGCAGCTTGCCGGCGGCCTTGGCGCCCTGCTCGCCGCCGAGCTCGATGTAGTCGTCATAGCCAATGACCTCGGCCTTAATAAAGCCGCGCTCAAAGTCGGTGTGGATGACGCCGGCAGCCTGCGGGGCGGTTGCGCCCCGACGAACCGTCCAGGCCTTGACCTCCATCTCGCCGGCCGTAAAGAACGACTGCAGACCGAGCAGCTTATAGGCCGCCTGCGCGAGCACGTCCAGACCGGGCTGCTCCAGGCCCAAGCTCTCCAGGTAGTCGGCCGCATCCTCGGGATCGAGCTCGGAAAGCTCGGCCTCAATCTTGGCGCAGATCGGCAGCGGCTTGACGCCGTCGATGGGCGCCAAGTCCTCGTTGAGCATGTCCTCATCTACGTTGGCCACATACAGGATGGGCTTCATGGTGAGCAGGAACAGGCCCTTGGCAGCGGCACGCTCCTCGTCGGTCATCTCCATGGATGCGGCGCGCTTGCCCTCGTTGAGCCAGGCAAGCAGACGCTTGGCGACCTCGAACTTGGGCATGAGCTCCTTGTCGCGCTTGGCCTCCTTCTCGAGCTTGGGCAGCTGCTTCTCGAGCGTGCCCATATCGGCCAGGATGAGCTCGGTCATGATGGTGTCGGCATCGCCGGCGGGGTCAACGAACTCGCCCGTGCGGCCCACCTCACGCATGACGTTGGGGTCCTTAAAGTAGCGCACGACCTCGCAGATGGCGTCGGTCTCGCGGATGTTTGCCAAGAACTGGTTGCCCAGGCCCTCACCCTCGTTAGCGCCCTTCACCAGACCTGCGATGTCGACGAACTCGACCGTCGCCGGCACAATGCGACCCGGGTTGACGATGTCGGCGAGCTTTTGCAGGCGGCTATCGGACACGTCGACGATACCCACGTTGGGATCAATCGTGGCAAACGGATAGTTGGCGGCAAGGCCAGTCTTTTTGGTAAGCGCGGTGAACAGCGTCGACTTGCCCACGTTGGGCAGGCCCACGATACCGATGGAAAGGGACACGACAGCTCCTTTTAGTACAGGTACTTCAAACCGTATAAGTATAGCGCCGCCGCAGCATCCGGGCGAATCCGGACACCGCGGCGGCGCAAATGAAGCAGAGATAGAGCTCGCTGACTAGTCCGCGAGCTTTTCCACCTGGTCGAGCATCTTGTCAAGCTTGGCCTTTGCTTCGGCCTTGACCTTCTCGGCCTCCTCGTGGGCCTTGGCCTTCTGAGCGGCCTTTTCCTCGGCCTCGGGGTCGACAACGACCAGATTGGACGCATCGTGCTCGACCAGCTTGAGCGCATGATCGGGGCACACCTTGACGCAAGCTCCGCAACCTAGGCAATACGTGGACTCCAGTGCAAAGCGACCGCTTCCCACCAAATCGCAGGCAAACGTGGGGCACACGTTGACGCACTCGCCGCACGACGTGCACTTGTCAAAATCGCATTCCGGTGTGCTCACCTGCATATTCTGGGCAAGCTCGGGGTGGTTCTGCAGCGTCGAGAGCACCAGCTGCCGCCCGTGCGTGAGCGAACGGCGACGCTTGGTCGTCGTGGTGCCGCACATGGTGTTGAGTGTGCGCTCGAGCTGCGTGATCTGGTGACGGTGGGCCTTCAACTTCTGCGTCACCGAGGCCAGTGCCGCCGTCGCCGGGTTGAGCTTAGTCACGGTTAGGCCCGTGGTGCGGGCAATCTTATCCATGTACTCCTTGCGCTCGTACTCGCGGCGCTTATGGCACTTGAGGCTCTTGGGGTCGACCTCCAGGCCCATGCCCGTGCCGGACCACTCCTCGGCCTTCGCAATCGCCTCGCCCAGAATGTCCTCACCGCCGGTGTTGCGACACTTATCGCACACGCCTAGTGGCAGGTAGACGCTCACGTTGGGATAGTCAGCCAGTACCGAGAACCAGGTCTCGGCAGTAATATCGCCCACGCAGGCGACGACGACCTCGTTCTCGCGCGGCATGCGCTTGAGGGCGCGTGTGCAGGTGACGTAGGCGGTCTCATGGCTCGTAGCAGCGGAGACGATATCGTCATACAGGTTTTTAGGCGCCAGGCGCGGCGAGATGATCGCCTCGGTCGGACAGGCAGCGGCGCACAGACCGCACTTGCGACAGGAGTCGAGAATCTCGATGGAGTCTTCCTCGACCTCAATAGCGTTGACCGGGCACACGTCCATGCACGCGGTGCAGCCGCTCTTTTCGTTTTTGCAGGTCAAGCACGGAATGGTGTTGCCGCGCGGGCGCTCCTTGTAGTCGGCAGGATTCCACTGCGGCGCCGATGGATCGAGTGCATCGGTCACGCCGCCAAGCGGGTTTTTAAGAAAGTCGAAACCCTTGCTGATCTCGATAATGTCATCAAACAGATCGTGTTCCTGCGCCATGCGCGGCCCCTCCCTGAGCAGTGCAAACAAGCAAGAGATAATGATACGCCATCGGCCCACGACTCGGGCAAATTACACGCGGAGCACCTTTGAGGCAAATAGCCTATGCCTATCGCCGCCTCGATTGCACAAGGTCGATCAAGCGCCTAGCTATGCCTCGCGCATGAGCTGCACGAGCTTTTGTCTGGTCACCTTGGCCTGTTCGTTAGCCATATTGCGTTCGTTTCTAAAGGCCGCATCTGCAACGCTCATCAGGTCGGCATCGGAAATCTCGTCAAGGCCCAGCTCCTCGAGCGTCGTCGGCAGACCGACGCGCTGGCAAAACTCGAGCACCTGATTAAGCTCGGGCGCACGCTCCAGGCGCAGCTGCACCACCAGGCCAAATGCCACGGCCTCACCATGCATGGCCTTGCACTCGGGCAGAATCGTCAGGCCGTTGGCTATGGCATGGGCAAGCGCTAGGCCACCACTCTCAAAGCCAACACCCGAGAGCAGAATATTGCACTCGATCAGGCGCTCAACCGCTGGCGATGTACGGCCCTTTTTGAGATCGCGCTTGGCAGCGACGCCGCACTCCATGAGTGTGTCATAGCAGGCACGAGCCGCAACCAAGGCCAAGTGTCCCGGCGCGCCACCGTGCTCGTTAGCGCCGTGCGCCGCGGCGCACGAACGCGCCTCGAAATACGTTGCCAGCGCATCGCCCATACCAGCGACCGTCATACGCAGCGGAGCCGCCGAGACCACGTTGGTATCGACCACGACCAGGTCTGGATTCTTCTCGAGCATCAGGTAGCGGTCGAACGACCCATCCTCGTGATACAGCACCGAAATCGCACTGCACGGACCGTCCATCGAAGCCGCCGTGGGGCATACGCACAACGGCAACTCGGCATAAAACGCAACGGCCTTGGCGATATCCAGCATCTTGCCGCCGCCAATACCCACCACCATGTCGCAATACTCGGCCTGGGCTTCCTTAGCCATTTTTACAACGGCGTCTTCCGTACACGGACCGTCATAAATCTTAAAGAACGGCTCACTTAGATCTTCGTCCAGAAATCCATCGACGATCTGCTTGCACAGCCGATCCTCGGTGCCCTGGTCAAACAAGACATAAGCAGCGCAGCCCAACCATGACAAATACCTGCCCTGACGCGAAAGTTCGCCCGGCCCCTGAACATACCGGCCGGGACCGCCATAAACCATGGGAAGCGCCATACGAGAATCCGCCCTTCATCAAACAACGATTGGTACAAAGTAACCTTCCCCCTGCACCAACTTGTGCATTGGAGACAGGCCACTTTGCACCATAGCAAAAAGGGGCAAAGCCATCTGCTGGCTTTGCCCCTTCCTTAGCTTGATTTACTCATCCATGAGATAGTAGTGGCCCAGCGCGTCGGCACCCAGGATGGCGTTTGCGACCATCTCGGGCGTCACCTCAAACGGCATGTTGCACATGGTGTCATCGGGCGCGCAGGCGGCCTCGGCAACAATCATGGCCTGCTCGCGCGTAAGCTCGGCAACGCCAAGTTCCTTCATCGTGACCGGCAGGCCCAGCTCAATGCAGAAGCCCAAGACTTCCTCGAGTTTCTCAGTCGGAGCATCCTCGAGTACCAGCTGGACGATGGTGCCGAAGGCGACCTTCTCGCCGTGATACATGCCGTGGCACTCGGGCAGCATCGTCAGGCCATTGTGGATGGCATGAGCAGCAGCAAGGCCCGAGCTCTCAAAGCCAATACCCGAAAGCAGCGTATTGGCCTCAATGATGTGCTCAACGGCAGGCGTGAGCGCACCCTTCTCCAGCGCGACCTTGGCCTTGACGCCATCGGCCATAAGCGTCTCGTAGCAGAGCTTGGCGAGCGCCAGGCCGGCCATGCCGCCCTTGCCGCCGGCGCAAGTGCCGCCGTCGGCATCATGCGTCGCCTGGGCCTCAAAGTAGGTTGCGAGCGCATCGCCCATGCCGGAAACCGTCAGGCGCACCGGGCTCGCCGCGATAACCGTCGTATCCATCAGGACAATATTGGGGTTTGCCTTAAGGAAGAGATACTTGTCGAACTGGCCGTCGTCGGTGTAGAGCACCGAAAGTGCCGAGCACGGAGCATCGGTCGAAGCAATGGTGGGGCAAATGATGACCGGGGACTCCAGGTAGTAGGCAACGGCCTTCGCGGTGTCGAGGATCTTGCCGCCACCGACGCCGACGATGATGTCGCAACCGTTGTCGCGAGCGAGCGCAACCAGACGATCGACCTCGCCCTTGGAGCACTCGCCGTTAAAGTCCTCAAACAGCAGCTCGGCCTTGGCCTCGGCAAAACCGCCCTCGATCTTGGCACCGACGCGCTTCTTGCCCGAAGGCGTCACGATGACGAGGGCTTTAGCACCGAGCGGCTCGACATAGGAGCCGAGCTTTACGAGCTCGTCCGGACCCTGGATGTACTTGCTGGGGCTATTGAAAATTGCAGCCATAACTATCCCATTCTCTAATAATAAAAAAGAAAGGGGCTCCGTACGGATACGTGCGGAGCCCCTCGTTACGATAACAAGAGTCGATTAGAAATCGATGTCGGTGTCGTAGTAGCAGGCCTTGAGAATCTTCTCGAAGTCGGCAGCCTTGGTCTCACGCGGGTTCTCGGGCGTGCAGGCGTCGGTCTCGGCGTTCGCGGCGATCTCGGGAAGCTTGGCGAGGAACTCCTCCTCGGAGACCATCTGCGGGTTCTCGGCGTCGACCTTCACGCCACCATTCGCGTAATCCTTGATGGACTGCGGAATGTTGAGCTGGTCGTTGAGGTCGCGAATCTTCTGGACGAGCGCGGCGATGAGCTCCTCGTTGGTCTCGCCGGGAAGGTGCAGGATCTCCTTGGCCACGTAAGCATAACGCTCGGCAGCACGGGGATCCTTGGAGTTCCACTGGATGACCTTGCCCAGGTACATGGCGTTAGCAGCACCGTGGATGATGTGGCCGTTCTCGAAGGCAGCACCGGTCTTGTGAGCCATGGAGTGAACGATGCCGAGCAGGCCCGAGGAGAAGGCGATACCGGCGATGCACTGAGCCTCGTGCATGTGCTGACGGGCCTCATGGTCGCCAGCATAGGACTTGGGCAGCCACTCGACGATCTCGCGGATGCCGTGCAGAGCGTTGGCGTCGGTGAACATGGAAGCGCAGGTGGAAACGTAGGCCTCCATGCAGTGGGTCAGAGCGTCCATGCCGGTGTGAGCGCACAGCTTGGCGGGCATGGTGTAGGTGAGCTCGGGGTCGACGATGGCGACATCAGGGGTGATGTTGAAGTCGGCCAGCGGGTACTTGATGCCCTTGGCGTAGTCGGTAATGACGGAGAAGGCAGTGACCTCGGTAGCGGTACCGGAGGTAGAGGAGATGGCGCAGAAGTGAGCCTTCTGACGCAGCTCGGGGAAGCTGAACGGCTGGATGATGTTATCGAAGGACTCCTCGGGATACTCGTAGAAGACCCACATGGCCTTAGCGGCATCGATGGGCGAGCCGCCGCCGATGGCGATAATCCAGTCGGGCTCGAACTCGCGCATGGCCTCGGCGCCCTTCATGACCGTCTCGATGGACGGATCGGACTCGACGCCCTCGAACAGCTTGACCTCCATGCCGGCCTCTTTGAGGTCGGCCTCAACGTCCTGCAGGAACCCGCCGCGGCGCATAGAGCTGCCGCCAGAAACGATGATGGCCTTCTTGCCCTTGAGGTTCTTCACCTCGTGGCGAGCGCCCTCACCAAAGTACAGATCGCGAGGATTGGTAAAACGTCCCATACTGTGCCTCCTAAACAAGCCCCTCTTAGACTTGCGTATATAACGGAGCACCCGATTGGCTCCGTTAGGACCGTTTTGCGCGTTGCCGGCGATGACAATGCGCGATGTCTAAACGTCTCAACGCTCAGACAAACATTATTCTACCGTTCTGGTTGGTCAGTTATTCACCTAAAGCCGACAATGATGAAACGTTTTTTCTATCCCTGAAGACCCTTGTGGGGCATTCATACTCCCAAGCTGGGCAAACGTTTTATCAAGGTTGACCACATATCCCGGGCAGGACTGTGGCCCTCCAAAATGTGCCCCGTTCGCCGCCAAAAATCGACCGTCTGCGGCATCGTGATACCACTCAGTCGTCCAAGGTGCCGACATTTGTGCGACATCCGTCTTCGTGGTGCAAAGGTGCATGTCCAAGTGCGGCACCCCCGGTGTGCCACATGCGGGTAAACTAGAACCTTATATAGAGACATTTGAACCCTAACCGCAGCAAAGGAGGCCCCATGGCATTCGATCCCATTCAAGAGGATTGCCATCGCCTCGTTCTTGAGGCCTTGCGCCGCGACAATATCCCGCTCACCGACGGTGCCGCCGTAGAGCGTCTGATGGAACAATTCACCCGCAACCCCGCGCCGCTCATCGTGCACGACCGCGACCGCGCCGGGCACCTCATTGCCAAGGTGGTCGAGGCTGTCGACTACCGCATTCCCTTTATCCCTGACGATACCCAGGCAGAGCAAGAAGAGGCCGCTGCCGAGAACATGCTTCGCGAGGCAGCCGCGCTCGACCCCACCAACTGGGATGCCCAGCGCATGCTGACCGCCCTCACCGCCAACTCCAACGAGGAGTACGTACAGTACCTGGTATCCAAGCGCGATGAAGTCGAGCACGACCTGGCACTCAAGATCGCCTCGGCGCAGGACCCCTACGAGCGTGAGGCCGCAGGCGACCTTATGCGCCGCCCCTACCTGCGCTGGCTTGCCGCCCTTGCGTCGCGCGCCCTCATTAGCGGCCGCTATCGCATGTCGCTCGAAGCCGCAAACTGCAGCCTCGACTTTGCCCCCAACGATCCGGCCGGCGTCCGTCACACCGCGATGCTCGCCATGGCGAAGCTCGAATACCCCGCCGAGGAGCTCAAGCGCTTTCGCTCCGCTCACTCCGTGCCGTACCTCGCGAGTACCCCGCTGCGCCGCCGCCCCAAAGATGCGGAGCGTGACTTGGACCCGTGGACGCTCATCGCGCTGATGAGCGCTGCCTGGCGCGAGCTGGACTACGAGGGTGCCGAGCACTACCTGCGTATCCTTGTGCGTTCGTGCCCGCACGCAGCCGAGGCGCTCTACTTCCAAACCGAGTTTCCCGATGGCGTCTATGCCCGCGTCAACGTGGGTGTGGGCTCCACCGACGAACTTGTCCTTGCGCTGTCCGAGGCGACGCCGGTGCTGCAGGAGGGCCTGGGCGCCCCCGACAACGCCAGCTTTGCCGCCTGGGTCGCCGCCAACGACATCGTGCGTTCCCAGATCGACGAGCGCATCCTGCGCGCGGCCGAGCAGGGTTTGCCGTTTAAGGGAGGAGACCTCTAATGGATCCGAGCGTCTACATCCCCGCCTACCTGGAGCGCGCCTACCTTGCGTCGCACCCCGAACTCACCGATGCAGCACGCGAGCTTGTCCATAACGACGTGAGCGTCAACCCTCATAAGTATGCGCAGTCCGAGCATGCCCAGGCGCTGCTGTCCTATGCCGGCGTTCATCGCCACCTGCTCGACGAGCTCCATCGCATCGAGGATATGGGCAGCGACGAGGAGTTTGAGCAGACGCGCAACCGCCTGTTCGACGATATGCGTGATGAGCTGCTCAAGATCGTCCGCATCGATGCGCATGTCCTCGATGCCCAGCTGCTCGCCATCATTTTGGCGGACACGCCCGTCGACGCCTGCCTGGGCGATCTGATGAAGCTCGAGGCGACCACGGCCGATTACCTGCAGCAAAGCGTGCCCGGGTTCGACATGGAAGCCCCGCACTACTGGGCCAATAATGTTTTGGCCGATGGTGTCACCGCAGCAGACCTTACCGTGAGCGAGCCGGCTCTTATCGGGTGGCTTCACACGCTCGAGGCCATCTCGCAGCTGTGCATGGCGAGCGCCCGCTACCGTGCTGCCGCCAACTACGCCCGCCGCGTCCTTAAGGCAGAAGGCTATCCCACCCGAGCCGCAGGCACCGTGTTGCTCGCCCTCGCTCGTCTGGAAGACGAGGACGGCTTTTTTGCCCTAGCCCACCAGCTCGAGGAAGAGATCGGGGCAGACGCACTCGAGAACTCTCCTTGGTATCTGCTCGCCCGCACGATTCTGCTGTTCAAAACAAACAAGATGCGCCCGGCGACACGCGCGCTGCGTGAGTTTGCCAACCGTTGCGAGGGCGGCGCGTTCTTCTTGCTGAACCCCATGTACCAGACACCGTACCTTCCCTGCCGACCCGAGCCACGCGATCCCTGGGATCTTTCGCATCAGGCCGTTTGGGAAGCGGACGGTATTATCTCGGACACTCCCGACTTTGCTCCCTGGGCCAATGCCTGCGAAGACGTGTCGCAGCTTGCCCAGGAGTTTGCGCGCCGCTACGGTTTTTAGTGACGCACTCGACCCGACCATGTCGTTTACGTTAGGAACGGTTTCATGAACCTCCGCTCATCTCTTGCCTGCACCTCGAGCGATATCGCTCGCTGGGGGCTGCGCTCCGTCCTTAAGCGCCAGGGCGGCGTACTCCCCGGCCGCATCGCCATGAAGATCGACCCCGAGCTGCTGAGCGACCTCGCCGGCCTTGTCGACCGCAGCGTGGTGATCACCGGTACTAATGGCAAGACCACCACCTCCAACCTCATCGCCGACGCCGTTGCCGCCAGCGGCGCTACCGTGGTGTGCAACCGTGCCGGCAACAATATGGAGCCCGGTGTGGTGGGTGCTCTGCTCGAGGCCCGCGGCGGCCTTAAGCACACTGACAGCGGCAAGCGCGTGGGCGTTTTTGAATGCGATGAGCTCTACACCGTGCGCGTCCTGCCCAAGCTCAAGCCGACGTACTTTGTGCTGCTCAACCTGTTCCGCGACCAGCTAGACCGCTACGGCGAGATCGACCACACCCAGGAGGTCATCGCCCACGCGTTGGAGCTTTCGCCGGCAACGACGCTCATCTACAACGCCGACGACCCGTTGTGTGCCTCGATTGCCGCGCGCGTTCCCAACGCGAGCATTGCCTTTGGCATCGACGGCGCCACCGACACCGAGTCTGACCGCATTAGCGACTCGCGCTTTTGCTCGCAGTGCAACGCGCCGCTGGAGTATGACTACGTGCAATACGGCCAGCTCGGCGCCTACCATTGCCCCTCGTGCGGTTGGACACGCCCCGCACTGGTCCGCCGCGTAACGAATGTGGAGCTCAGCCGCGATGGCTATGGTTTTGACCTGGTGTTTGGATCTGATTCCAGCGCGCCAGCCGCGCACATCGCCACGCGCTACAACGGCTTATATATGGTCTACAACGTTGCCGCCGCATTCTTTGCCGCACATGAGTTAGGCGTGGATATGGCGCACCTGCAGCCCACGCTCGATGCCTACGTTCCCGCCGGCGGACGCATGGGCCGCTGGGATATCGCCGGCCGCACCGTCGAGGCCAACCTGGCTAAGAATCCCGTAGGCTTCGATCGACAAATCCAGTCCATCAAGACGGCAGGCGGCAGACTCTGCGCTTTCTTCCTCAACGACAACGACGCCGACGGCCACGATGTATCGTGGATCTACGACGTCGACTTTGAGCGCATCGCCGACACGCCGGGTCTCGTCGCCTTTGCCGGCGGCACGCGCGCACACGACATGCAGGTGCGCCTCAAGTACGCCGGCATCGATGCCGCGATTATCTCGGACGTCGCGCAGGCAATTGGCGCCGTGGCAGACGAGGCCGCCGATGACACCTTCTACGCCGTCGCCAACTACACGGCCTTCCCGCCGCTGGTCAAAGAACTCGACGGGCTGAAGGGCGCCGATGCAGCCACGGTTGCTGCCCGCGCCATAGCCCGTGCCGACGGCAGCGCTCTTCCTGTCGGTATCGCGCCAGTCGAGCTTTCGCGCCCGCTGCGCATCGTCTACCTGTATCCCGATGCCCTCAACCTCTACGGTGACGGCGGCAATGTTATCGCGCTCGAACGCCGCTGCACCTGGCGCGGCATCCCCGTTTGCGTGGACGAGGTCCGCATGGGCGAGTCGCTCGATCTCACCGACGCCGACATCGTCATGATGGGCGGTGGCTCCGACCGCGATCAGCTGGCTGTGGCACATGAATTGCTCGCTCAAAAAGACAAGGTCGCGGCCTATGTTGAGGACGGCGGCTCGCTGCTCGCTATCTGTGGCAGCTATCAGCTGCTCGGCCGTTCGTACTATATGGGCGAGGATCGCATCGAGGGTCTGGGGGTCATTGCCGCCGAAACCGTACGTGGCTCCGATCGCCTGATCGGCAACGTCGCCGTCAGGACCGACCTGGCACCCAAACCCTTTGTGGGATTCGAGAACCATGGAGGTCGCACGCTTTTGGACGCCGATGCCACGTCGCTCGGAACGTCCGTCGTCACGGGCACCGGCAACAACGGCGATGATGGCCTTGAGGGTCTGATCTACAAGGGCGTCATCGGCACGTACCTGCACGGACCGGCACTGCCCAAGAACCCCGAGCTCGCCGACTGGCTGATCGCGCACGCCCTCGAGCGGCGCGGCGATGCGCAGGCCACAGCCCTGCTGCCGCTCAAGCCCCTCGACGACACCTACGAGCGCGCCGCCCACGACGCCGCCATGAAGCTCCTCCCCTAGCACCTCACCACCACAAAGGGGACAGGCACCTTTGTGGTGGTTTTTCAGTTTGCCAACGATATGTGAACGGCTAAAAAAGTCTGCTATACTCTTTCCCGCTGTCCCCATCGTCTAGCGGCCAAGGACGCCACCCTTTCAAGGTGGATATCGCGGGTTCGAATCCCGCTGGGGGCACCA
>DBGDFS010000038.1:0-26564 GCA_048342015.1 Collinsella sp.
GGCGCGCCAGGGAGATAGTGGACGAGATAGTCGAGAAGCGCGGCCTCAAGAAGGAGTAACATCGGGACTTGCAGCGACGGACCTCAGGACACTCTTACACCACGTCTGCGCGCGCGACCCCTCTGGAAAGGTTTCCGAGAGGGCTGTGGTCAAAAAAGGCCAAATATGATACTGCTACCTGTTTAGTAGCAGCGATTTTGATCACTTCAGGAACTATTCAACGTTCCACTCGTCCGCAGACGACGTTATTTCTCCTCATATGTTCAATAAAAGTAGCTCCTAATGGGAACAAATCTCATCAGGAGCTGCTATTTATAGCAAAATAAATGCAACCATAATGGCAACAGTACTCATATTTGCCCTTTTTTGACCACGACCCTCCAGAATAGTCGCTGAGAACGACACTAAATGACAAAATCCGACACTTGGACGTTCTTATATGAGTAGCCATTGAAGGACACCTAACGACTACTCCCATTCGCGACACACTGTGTCGCGAATTAAGCTGGTCCCATTACCGAAGACCAGTGAGAGTTCCTGCCCAGAATCTCGATAGCTTAATAAAGCGCTCCCCTCCGGAAGTTCAATGAGCATCCAAATTCCAAGCTGAAAAGCAAAGGAGTAGCGAAGCCGTCAATGCTCATTTCCTATCGAACAGGAGGGTCAAAACAAGCTAATTAGCCCGATAAACTGCTTGTATTTTTGTCTACAAAATTGTATACAAAAAGAGAATCTGAGAACCGGCGCTCGACATTATGTCGATCGATAGGAGGCGCTATGGACGCTAAGCAGCTCGAAAAGATGATGGGGTTTGCTCCCGGAGAGTTGGAGAAAGCCGCAGAGGCATACGAAAAAGATGGGTGGCCGAAGGGTCGCACCATCAAGCTGGGAAGGCCGTCGATCTCTGATGAGCCAAGCGTTGTTTTATCGGCACGTGTGGGTGAATCGGTCCTTGAAGCCTTTGACGCAAAAGCAAAGCGCCATGGGCAAACACGCACGGAGCGACTCAGAGAGCTCATCACGCTCGACGCAATGATTGCCTAGACTCCACTCCCCCGCCGACCCAAACATATACGCTGGCATCCAAAGTCGACATCTTTCGACATCTTTGGATGCTGGCGTACAGCTTTTTGCAACATAGTCGTAGGGGACGTTCTTAAATGACTAGTCGTTAAAGAACGTCCCCTACGACTAGCTAGCCGTAGAAGCGGGCTGTGGGTGCGAGTGGCTGCTCGCGAAAGACGCGCTCGACGGCGGCGCGATATTCGTCGACCTTTTTAGTCTTGCGTACGAGCTTGTGAACGGTAGCGGGGTCGGCGAAAGCGCACTTGGCGTAGAACCACCACTCCTTCATACGAAAGACCGCGTTACCGCCAATCTCTTCTGCATAGGCCGCAAACAGCGTGTCGTGGAAGCGCTGCAGCTCAGCAGCCGTGGCAGCAGGGCCGCCCTTGACCATGCGAGCCAGCGCGGGGTTCGCGAGGAGGCCGCGCCCCAGCATTACATGGCGCGTGCCGGGATAGGCCTCCACCAGCGCATCCATATCCTCAAGATCAAAAATGTCGCCGTTGTATGCCACCGGAAACGGTGCCCGCTCCAACGTCTCGCCATAGAACTCCTTGCGCGGCGAGCCCGTATAGCGGTCCTTTTGCACGCGCGGGTGCACAATCAGCTCTGCCAGCGGTATACGGCAATATAGATCGAGCACGCGCTCGTATTCGTCGTCGCTCTCCAGCCCCAGCCTGGTCTTGACCGATACCGGCAACGGTGACCGCTCGCACACGTCACTCAAGAACACCTCGAGCTCATCGAGTTTGCGCAGAAAACCCGAGCCCTTGCCCTTGGCGACAACCGTCCCCGAGGGGCAGCCCAGGTTGAGATTGACTTCGCGGTAGCCCATGTCGGCGAGCACTTGCGCCGCCCACACAAACTCGTCCGCGTTCTTGGACATCAGCTGAGGCACTACGTTGAGCCCCTGGTTGTTGGCAGGATCGATCTCCTTAAACGCCTTGCCGCCAAAGCGATTGCCCACCCGCGGCGGCGGCAAAAACGGCGTGTAATAGCAATCGAGCGCGCCGAAGCACTCCGCATGCACGCGGCGGAACACATGTCCGGTAATCCCCTCCATAGGGGCCAGCGAAAGGATCATCTACTCTTCTCTCATATCAACGAACGTGACAAAGGGACCGCCCCTTTGTCGCATTATTCGGAGCGCAGGGCCTCTACGGGATCTTTTTTGGATGCACTGCGGGCCGGTAGCAAACCGGCGACGACCGTTAGCAGCACCGAAATCGCGATGAGCACCAGCGCATCCTGCACGGGCAGGCTCATCAGGTTGGGGACCTGTTTGGCCGCAAGCGCCCAAGCATTGACCGGGAAGCTCACGGCCACCACGACGACAACAGCAAAGACGCCGGCAATGAGGCCCTCGATAAAGGTCTCGGCGTTGAACACGTTTGCCACGTTACGCTTCGACGCGCCAATCGCACGCAGAATGCCAATCTCCTTTTTGCGCTCCAGCACGCTGATGTACGTGATGATGCCGATCATGATGGAGCTCACCACCAGGCTGATGCTTACGAATGCGATGAGCACCAAGCTGATGGTGTTCACGATGTCGGTCACCGAACCCATGATGATGCCCATGTAGTCGGTGTACGAAATTGCCCGATCATCGTGACCAGCGGCTTTGACCTGCTTGTTGTACGCATCGATGTGATCGAGTACGCGCTCCTTGGCCTCAAAGTCGCGCGGGAAAATCTTGACCGAGATGGGGTCCGCCTCATCCGCATAGCCCAACGTGGTCAGATTGTTGTCGTAGGTGAGCTTCGAAGCCTTGGCATAGCTCATCATGAGCGAACTCAGGTCCTCGGCGTCCATGTTGAAATGGATGGCACGAGCAAAGGCGCTCGCATCCACGTGCATGGCGCTCGCCAGGTTGGCAAAACTCGAAGACATCTGCGTCGCCATCTGGTCCATGAGCCCCGCCGCGGCCGCCTTGAGCTGGGACGATACCGTCGACGCTATCTGCTCGCTGATTGCCTTCATCACCTGATCCATAGCCTGCTGCAGATACGGAGCCAGCTGCTTTTGCACATAGTCGGTCATCGCCTGTTGCAGGCGCTCGGCCAGGGCATCGCCGCCGAGCGCCTTCAATTGAGCCAGGCATTGCTGCGCCGCGGCATCATGCTCAAGATACGTCGAGAATGCGGCAGCGAGCTTTGACGCGTCTTTAAGATCTTCGGGCGACAGCGCCTTAAACTGATCAGACTGCAAAAAGCCCTCAAACAGCTGATTGGCTAGCGTTCCCACCTGCTGCATTTGCTCGGGCGTAAGTTCCAGGCCGTCAAAGATGCCCGATAAATCCGGAGCCGGCGCTTTGGCCATGATGTCACCAAAGTCGATGTCCTTGCCAACGCCCGAAAGATCAATATCCAGGCCCGACAGATCGACGCCCGAAAGATCAATGCCGCCGCCGGCCGCACCCGAGAGTGCAGACGCATCAAACGAGAACGCGCTCTTGAGCGCCGCCTCGTCCACGCTGAACATGCTGCTCAGATCCACGCCTTGTTTGGCCTCGCCTTGCAGTTCATCGAAAGACTTGCCCGTAAAGACATCCGTCTCGGGATGGGCAAGTTGCTCCTTCACAATCTGTGAATCGGCGGCGCGCTCCATAAGCTGGCAAGTCAGCGCATGCGTATAGGCAATGCCCGGGGTCAATGCGCTCGCGTTGGCCGTCTCGTTAGGTCGCACCACGCCCACAATGCGCACGTCAATACCGTCGGCAACCTTGGCCGTCATAAAGTCGGCATCGTCAGACATGTCAGTCCACATGCCAGTCTCTTCGTTTTTGCGATACGCATCGGCCGGCGACAGCACCTTAAACGTGGTAGACAGCGCATCGTCGTAGGTAAAGTCGGTGCCGGTCTCGGGCGTTTCGACCCCACCGTCAGCCGTCATAGCGCTGTTTACCAGATCGTTGAGCTCATCGATATCCAGCGCACCGATGCTATAGAGCGTATAGTCGCCCACCGTGCCGCGGCTCGAAAGCACCATCACGGCTTCGTTTGCGGACGTGGGCCAATGACCGGCGACGACATCGTACTGGCTGTCGAGCAGGCCCTGGTCGTCAATCATCTCGTTAAAGACCGAGGTTCCCATGGATTCCATACTCACCGTTGCCGCCGAGCTCGCGCCGCCGCCCATGGCCTCGGTCATGGCGTTGGGCACCAGCCGGACAGGCTTCTCATCGCCCTTGCCGGCGCGATAGACAACCGGCGATACACCGTAGCCGTACTGAATGGCGTTGACCTCTTTATCGATGCCATCGCCACCGGCATCGAGCCATGCCTTGAAGCTCGTCATGTCGTTGGACTTAACGCTCGCAAACATATCCTTTACGGCCGTGACCACAGGAATCTTATCGGTTCCCTTAGCCTTGCCGCCGGCACTGTCGTCGGACGAATCCACGTTTTCAGGCGAGCCATCATCCGCAGCCCCCTGCCCGCCCATCATGGACGACAGGTCGTAATCCTGCTTGGAAATGGTGAGCGGGTAGCTCGAGAGCGTATCCTCCTCGACCTTTTTGATGTAGCCGTTTACGCCATTGGACAGCGCCAGAATCGCCGCAATGCCGATAATGCCAATCGAGCCTGCAAAGGCAGTCATGGCCGTGCGGCCCTTCTTGGTCATGAGGTTTCGGGCAGAAAGCCCCAGCGCCGTCACAAAGCTCATCGAGGTTTTGCGCGTAGGCTTTGCCTCGCGACGCGCGGCCTTGGCAGCATCAAAGGGGTCGGAATCGTCGGTGATCTTGCCGTCCGCCAGATTGACGATACGCGTGGCGTACTGGTACGCCAGCTCGGGATTGTGCGTGACCATGATAACCAGGCGGTCGCGCGCAACGTCTTTGAGCAAATCCATAACCTGTACGGATGTCGTTGAATCCAAAGCACCAGTCGGCTCGTCGGCAAGGACGATCTCAGGGTCATTGATCAGGGCGCGGGCAATGGCCACGCGCTGCATCTGTCCGCCCGATAGCTGGCTCGGGCGCTTGTTAACGTGCTCGCCCAGGCCGACTTTCTCCAACGCCTCGCGCGCACGCTGGCGGCGCTCGGCATGCCCCACGCCTGTGAGCGTGAGCGCCAGCTCCACGTTTTCCAAGATGGTCTGGTGCGGAATGAGGTTATAGCTCTGGAACACAAAGCCGATGCGGCTGTTGCGGTAGGCATCCCAATCGCGATCGCGAAAATCCTTGGTCGAGATGCCGTCGATCAGCAGGTCGCCGGAATCGAAATGATCGAGCCCACCGATAACATTGAGCATCGTAGTTTTACCCGAACCCGAGGGACCCAGAATGGCCACGAACTCGTTATCCCGAAAAGACAGGCTCACGTTGTCGAGCGCCAGCTGCGTAAACGACTGCGTAACGTATCTTTTGCAAATACCTTTGAGCTCCAACATGGACGGCAACCTCTCCCACGCGGGCGCACTCGCCCACTCTCCCCCGCCGTTCGTATTCGACGCGTTTGTCCTACTCTATCCCCATTTTTTGCCGGCGCCAGTGAGGAATGTAGGGAACCGCATCAAAAAACGAACGGGACGGCGCCCAAAAGAAGAGGTCCCGAGCGGGACCTCTACATGGCGGAGCTTGTCTTGAAAGGTAGCGGACTACTTCGCACGGCGGCGCACGGTCTTCGCCATGCTTTACGCGTTTTCTACTGCTCGCTATTCGCAATCGCCTGGTCGATAAGCTTGTCGAGTGCTGCGCGCTGCTCGGCGGAGCTGATGGCTCCCACGATTGGATCCCCCACGATGTTGCCATTCTGATCGATGACATACGTTGTCGGGAACGAGAACAAATTTGACGTAAACTTGCCGGCCTCGCTATCCGACTTGAACCAGATGTTCTTATATGTCACGCCCTTCTTGCTCAGCACGTCCTTGGCATCTGCAATCTCGCCTTTGTTGCCATCGAGCGTAAAGGAATTGACGCCCACGACCTGGCCGCCCTTCTCGGCAAGCTCCTGATTCAGTTTCTCAAGATCGCCCAGCTCGCCCACGCACGGCTTGCAAGTGGTGAACCAGAAGTTCATGACGGTGACCTTGTTCTTAGAGAACAGCTCGTCGCTGTTCACGTCGTTGCCATCCAGGTCCTTGCCCGTAAAGCTGGGGAACTTCGTCGCCTCGCTCGAAGCATTGGCACCAGCCGTCATGCCAGCGGTCGAAGCGTCGACGCTCTCGCCTGCACTCGGCGTGCTTCCACAGCCGGGGAACTCCTTCTCCAGGCTCTCGAGCTTGTCCTCGATCTCCTTGATCTGCTTCGCACCGGCCTTGAGCGTCTTAAGCTCATCCGCCGTGAACTCATCCTTGGCGCCGTCGATGGTCTTGAGCAGAAAATCGCCGTAATTGCTGCCGTCCTCAATCATTGCCGAGTCTTTATTTGCCGCATTAAATACCTTTTCCCACAGCGCGTTATCACTCGAAAAGATCTCGTTCTCCTTCTGCATGAGTTTTGCATACAACTCGGCGGCCTCGTCGGCATTGGCCGGCTTCTGCGCAGTGAGTTCTGCGATCTTAGGATCGGAGCTCGCAGATTCGCTCGCATTGCCACCGGGCGCCGAACATGCCACAAGGCACAAGGCCAATACCGGCACCATAAACAGGGCCGCAATCTTAGAAAGCTTCATAGTCATTCCTCCGTTTTGTCGAAGCTTGTTTACTTTTTATCGGCGGTCAAGGGAAGCTTTTCCGCCGACACATCCAGGCCATAGCGATAGCTGATGGCATCGACAGGACAGGCCCCGATGCACTTTCCGCACCGGATACATTCGGCATGATCGGGCGCGCGGACCACATCAACGTCCATCTGACAAACCTTTGAGCACTTGCCGCACGAGACACATTTGCATGCATCGACCCGAATCCCCAGCAGGGATACCTTATTCATGAGCGCATAGAATGCGCCGAGTGGACAAATCCATTTGCAGAAGGGGCGGTAGAACAAAACGCTCAGCACTACCACGGCAATGAGAACGGCAAGTTTCCAAGTAAAGAGATGTCCCAACGCAGATCGAATGCCGGCATTGGCAATGGCCAGCGGAATGGCGCCCTCGAGTACGCCCTGCGGACAGATGTACTTACAAAAGAACGGGTCGCCCATGCCCACGTCGTTAACCACCAAGACGGGTAGCAGCACCACGGCAAACAGCAACACGACGTACTTGATGTACGTGAGCGGCTTGAGCTTTTTCGTGGAGAACTTTTTGCCGGGAATCTTGTGCAGCAGCTCCTGCAGCCAGCCAAACGGGCACAGAAAGCCACATACAAAGCGTCCCAGCAGCACGCCGAGCAAAATGAGCGTACCGGTGACGTAGTAAGAAAAGTTGAACTTGGATGAACCTACCACCGACTGGAACGACCCGATGGGGCACGCACCCGATGCCGCGGGGCACGAATAGCAGTTAAGCCCGGGTACGCAGACTGTTTTTCCCGCGCCCTGATAGATGCCGCCTTTGGCAAAGTTTGGCAGGTGAATGTTGGTGACAAGCGTCGCCGCCGCCTGAATGAATCCGCGAAATCGAGCCAAAACATGCGACGCAGTGTTTTCTCTTTTATCCAATTCCGATACACTCCAAGCACAGCCTAATCGCTTTGGCCAGCACGGCATCCGCCTCGCCACGCATAACGCCAAAGCACACCATGGCAATTCCGACGATCAACAAAGCGACCTGTACCACGGGTTTTACCGCTTTGAACAACCTGACCACTCCTTTCGTTACGCGACCATTGGACCATATCGGCTATAAAATCCGTGTTAAGCGCGATTTGAAATGTGCAAGGAGACTGTTATGCGTATTTTGATCGTCGAGGACGAGCGGGCGCTGTGTGACGCAATCGCGCGCAGCTTGCGAAACTTGGCGTACAGCGTCGACTGCTGTCACGACGGTCAGGAGGCGCTCGACCTACTGGACGTTGAGACCTTCGACCTCGTGGTACTCGACCTCAACCTTCCCCGTATCGACGGCATGACCGTGCTCAGGGAACTTAGGAAAACTGACTGCGAGACCAAGGTACTGATTCTGTCCGCACGCGGCGAAGTATCCGATAAAGTCGCCGGACTCGATGCCGGCGCCAACGATTACCTCACCAAGCCGTTTCATCTGGACGAGCTTGCGGCAAGAATTCGCAGCCTTACCCTCAGACGCTTTACACAAAGCGACATAGTTTTAACCTGCGGAAAGCTCCGCTTTGACGCCAAGGCGCGCATCGCTTCCGTGGACAGCGAGGCTCTATCTCTTACGCGCAAGGAAACGGGAATCTTGGAATACCTGATGCTTAATCAGGGGCGACCGGTAAGCCAAGAGGAGCTTATCGAGCACGTTTGGGATAGCAGCGTGAACAGCTTTAGCAACGCAACCCGCGTTCATATCTCGTCACTCCGCAAAAAGCTACGCAGCGCTTTGGGATACGGCCCGATTCGCAATCGGATTGGAGAGGGCTACGTTATGGAGGATAGCGAATGAAAAGGCTTTCGCTGCAATGGCGCATAACGATTATGACGGCACTGCTCACGTGTGCGGCATGCGTGCTGACGAACTGTCTGGTCGGCTATACGGGCATGCGCTACATGGATGCCATCGGCAGTGACATCTCGGCCTTTACCGCAACCGGCGAAGATTCGCCCCAGGCGTTCGACCCAACGAAAGCGACCCTCGATAACGAGGTTACGATCGTCGTAAACGACGCACAGGAGTCTTTTGGCACGACAGCCTGGTACATCACGGCTGGAGTCACACTCCTTGGCGGCGTGCTGGCATACTTTGTGAGCGGCCGTGCACTCAAACCGCTACGGGCTTTTGCAGCCCAGGTTGAGCGTGTGCAGCCTGACAACCTAAGCGAAATCAGACTCAGTGAAGATGTGCCCACCGAGCTACAACGATGCAGCGCCTCTTTCAACGACATGATCGCCCGTCTTGGCGAAGGGTTCTCTGCACAGCGCCAGTTTACCGGCAACGCCGCACACGAGCTGCGAACCCCGCTCGCCCTTATGCAGGCACAGATCGAACTGTTTGTCTCCGAGCGCTCCAACTTACAACCCGAAACAGCCGAGTTGCTCGGCCTGCTACAAGAACAAACTGAGCGAATGTCGCGGATGACCAAGGTGTTGCTCGAGATGAGTGAGCTCCGCAGCGTTCCTTGCGAGGACGATGTGGAACTTGGTCCCTTGTCCGAAGAGGTCCTCATCGACCTTGCGCCACTTGCCGAGAATAAGGGCATAGCCCTCAATTGTGCTGGAGACGCTTTAGTAATCGGGAACGATGCGCTCCTCTATCGGCTGGTGTTTAACTTGGCCGAAAACGCCATCCGTTACGGCCGCTCCGGCTCGACTGTCAACGTCTCCATCAGCGACAGCGACAACCACGTGTTCCTGCGAGTCGAGGACCGGGGCCCGGGAATACCCGAGCAGTACCGTGAGAGCATCTTCCAACCGTTCTTTCGCCTGGATAAATCCCGCAGCAGGGCATACGGCGGCGCAGGACTCGGACTAGCGCTTGTTTGGGAGATTGCAGCGCTTCACGGTGGCACGGTAGAGGTCGAAACAAGTTCCGAGAACGGGACCACCATGCTCGTAAGCCTTCCAAAACGATCCGAAGCGTTAACCGAACAGTAAAACGAAAGGGGTCCCGAGCAACAGGAGTACAATTGCTGCATTGTTGCCAGCTGTTGGGAGATGGAAGATGGACTGCGATGGCTACCCATGCGTTCCCATGCCGTTGATGTGCACTGCCTTTGTGCCGGGGCAGATTGACGCTGCGGTTGCAGGCATTTCCGACCCCGATTCGCGCGCCATTGCCACGGCAGAAGCGCTGTACTTTCGCGGACAGGCCACCCTCGCTGCCAAGACGGCACGTCCCTATCTTGACGCCACCGACCCCGCACTGCGTTATTCCGCATGCCTTATCTGCGGATATGCCAGTCTGTCGCTCAACCGTATCGCCGATGCCCGCCGTTGCCTTGCGGGCATCCTCGATGCGCCAACTGACGAGGAATCGCCCGCCGTCCACGCCACGCATATCCTGTTCGCCTCCGCTGCGAGCGTCCTGCTGCACTTGCCTTCCCCGTATTCTGCCGAAGAGTTTTATCCGCTTGCGGCGCATCTGCCCGAAGGCCTGCGCCTGTTCGCCAGCTACGTGATGGCGCACGCCTTGTATCTGCGCGGCGAATACGGCCGCAGCCTCGGCATGGCAGAAAACGCCTTGGTCATGAAGCAGGGAAGCTATCCCATATCGGAGCTGTTCCTGCACCTGTCAGCTTCTATGGCATGCATGAGCCTCAAGGACATCGACGCCGCAAAGGCGCATTTTGGAGCCGCTTGGGACATAGCGCGTCCCGATGGCCTTATTGAACTCATCGGCGAGCACCACGGCCTCTTGCAGGGGCTCATCGAATCATGCCTGAAAGCGCAATATCCCAATGATTTTGCGCGCATCATCGAGATTACGTATCGATTCAGCTACGGCTGGCGGCGCATCCACAACCCCGATTCGGGCGAGGACGTGGCCGACGATCTAACGACCACGGAATTCACCATGGCCATGCTCGCCTGTCGCGGGTGGACCAACGCCGAAATCGCACGCCATATGGGAGTATCGCCGGGCACCGTCAAAAACCGCCTATCCGGCGTATACGCAAAGCTTGGCATCGGCACACGCGCCGAGCTGGTCGCGCATATGTTGCGTTAGCGGCCAGACTACCTGGCATATCGAAAGCGTCCCGGGGGCCCGACGCTTTCGCACGCTCAAATTGGACATTTTGGCCATCGAACGGCACTACCGCCGCGTGGCGCCTTCTCGCAAAATTGGATTATTTCCACCGATACCTGCGGGATGGGAGCCAAAGATGCTTGATCGCCGTTCGTTACTTGTTGCCGGAGCGTCCTCGCTGGCGAGCGTTATGTTGCCGCGCGTGCCGGGAAGCGCAAACGCCTTCATATTGCCGTTCGCGCCCACCGAAGCCCATGCCGACGAAAAAGACCCCTTCAGGGTGCTCGTTCTCTCGCGCACCATGTTTGGTGTGGTCGTGGTCGACGTTGCCAACAAGAATACGCCCATCACGGGTGCCCAGGTCACGCTCACATCGCGCTATGCCGCAGGCAAGCAACTCGCCGCCACGACCGATGACGAAGGCACGGCCATCTTTGAGGTCGCGCCGCTTTCGGAAGGCTACGTGGACGAGGCAACGCTTCTCGACGCGTACGACTTTAACGGCGGCATCTCCATTAGCATGGCAGGCTACCGCGATGTCGAGATTCCCCTCGCGCGTATCCAGGGCGGCACCGCCATAACCGCTCCAACGCGTCCGCTTTCCGACGGCGAGCCGTACTTTCGCCAGCTCACATTCGACGATTGGGACATCCAGTACGCCGACGCTACATTCATGGCACTGCCGAAGGACGACACGGCAAACGAGCAGCCCGACACGCACGCCTTTACCGTGCAGGCACATCTGCCACAGGGTGGACAGGCAACGCTGCGCATCAACAAGGTGACGCCTGCCGCGGGCAGCTCACCCGAAACCGTCACGCAGATTGGCCAAGTCAAGGCCAGCGCATCGGGCGCGGATTATCTGGCGACGTTCACGCTCGAAGACACGTTCCTCGATGCAGCGTCGGGCCTTCTGGAAGAAGGATGCAAGCTGCGCTTTGTGCTCGACTACCAGGGCAAGACCTATACACTCTCCTCCCCCATGGCCGTTGTCACCGCGCCGGCTGCAAAGGCAGAATCGGGCTCGACCACCATCATTCCCACCACCATGGACCAAGAGATCACCCCGTTTGATTTCCCAGCGGCGTTTCCCGGCATTGGCGGCAACAAGTTCACCTGCTGGATGCCCGCGTTCCCCATTCTGTTCGATTTCTCGTTTGCCGGATACGTGCTGTTTGGCGGAGGATACAAACCGGTCGGTTACATAAACGATTCGGGCAATCCGGATCCGGAATACTGGAAGAAATCGCCGCGCGAGTCGGGCGCCAAGCAGGCAAACCGCTACCTCGACGAGATGGAGGGGAAGTGGAATCAGTACAAGAGGATGAGTGCCGGTTCGGGCACCGATCCAAGAAACACCAAGCTCCTTCGCCACCATTGCACGCCGCTGTTCACGATGGATATCGCCACACAGCTGTACGGCTCGCTCGCCTACGATTGGGTGGGCAAAACCTGGGGTAACAACAACGACCCCGCATACGGCAATATTAAGGCCCTCTTCCAGGTAAGAACCGACCTCAATTGGACCGAGCAGTTTACCCTAGGACCGGTGCCATTTTTCCTAAACGTCAACCCCTGGGTGCTGGCAAAACTGGCGCTCGCCGTGGGTGCCCACACGCACGGCAGCGGCGCGGCGTTTTTTAAAAACATTTCGCTCGACTATTCAAACACGTCGGGCTCGTTCACCATCCAGATCGGGCTTGCCGTCACCTTTGGCGCCGGCGTTGCAGGCGTCGCTTCGTCTGCCGTGCGCGGCGCCGCATCCCTCACGCTGTTCATTGGGTACGAGAAGGCAGATGGACACCAGCTTCCGCGACTGCGCGTAGGTGCAGACGTCGATGTCGATGTGATACTCCAATTCGTAATGTTCAAGTGGACCACCAAGGCTTGGTCGGGGTCGTGGCCCACGCTCATCGATTCGTGGAATATGTCGGTGAACAATGGCGACCAGTATGTGCTCCAGCGCTCTGAGCTCGCATTGGGTGGAGATACGCCTTATACGCTGGATGCCTGCTTCGGCTCGGCCGGCAACATTGAGGCGGGCGGCGTGCCGCAATTTATCGCATCGGCCACCATCGTCACCAACGCCGAACTGCTCGCACGCGCCGAGGTTAAGGCCACTGCCGTAAACGCCGCGCCTGTCGTGCGCGATTGGGATCAAGCGGTCACGCGCATTGAGCTCGAGGCGGATGCAGAAAGCGACGACACGGGACAGATCGAGCATTTCGTCCACGTGCTGATGGAGAACGACGAAAACGCCGCGCCGATGTATGAGTACACCTACATCGGTCAGGCAACGAACACCGCTGCCGACCCGAACGCCGATTCTGCCGGCGTGTCGGAGGACGAGCGTGGCGGCATCAAGCCCTCGAGCGACAACGTGCTGTTTGCTGGCGTGCTCAGCGAAGCCCACATGAAGCTGGCAATGATTGCCGGCGTAGAATGCCTGTTCCGTATCGCCTCGGTGCGCTACGGCGACAATGGTCGCTCGCGCCTGGTGGTACACACAAAGGCAAACGGAACGTGGTCCGCTCCCACGCCTGTGGACTTTCCCCTTGGGTTTGGCGAGGGCGACGTGGAGCGCGACAGCATATACGATTACGACTTCGACGTAGTGGAATATACGGACGGAAGAGGAAACCAGGACGCCTACGTGCTGCTGGTCTCGGGCGAGCGCCCCGCCGGCGACGACACCCTTTTCGATATGGCAAGCACAGCCGGCATACTGTCCGTTGTGCGCCTGCGCATAAGCAACGACGGAGTTCGCGTGGTATCGCACACGTCGTGGCGCAGCATCTCGCGCGACCGCCTTCAGGAGGATGGCTACCATTGCCTGCAGTGCCCACGCATCACGGTGGGCAAGACACTTGTCAACGGGCGCCTGTCGGGCGCCTACCTCCACCGCCGCGGAACCACCGCAGAAAAGGCGCTCGGCAGCGAGGCCGAGGTTGCGCTGGAGTGCTTTACCCTGTGGTCGGACGTTTCGGGCGACAGCCTGACGTTCCGCCAAGTTCTCCGCTTTCCGCAGGCACCGTCGAGCATCGAGCTCGGCGCGCCCGAGAATATCAACGGCAAAATGGTGGTGCCCGTTGCATACGAGACCGCAGGCGGTTGTGGCTGTGCATCGTACGCCGTGATCGGCCAGTCCATTGCGGGCTGGGGCGTTATGTCGCCAGATGCCACAGTACCCCACGCGGTGCCGTGGCCGCAGCACACGGGCTTTTTGGCTACCGTCAACGAGCAACTGCAGCATATTACTTGGACGCGAGGCGCATCGGTATTTGCAACGCAGCCCGTGGGTGCCGCAGGCTGCGGCCCGGCATCGTTTAGCGTAAGCAACAACGGCAGGTGCGTGCTCTATGTAGAGAACACCGATGGCAAGGTGGGACAAACCTACGACGAAGAAGGCAACCCGGTAGCAGTGATGGGCAAGCACTTCCGCATCTTCGCCAGCACCTTGGCAGGCGATCTGTTCACGGAGCCGTTCGTGATGTGCGAGCTGGACCATCCCGTCGATCAGGTTACAACATTTTTGACGTCGGGGAGCATGCTCTCCGCGCTCGCCACGCACATTGTGAGCGCGGAGAAGAGCGAGGCAGAACTACACGGCATCGAAGTGCCCTTGGTGGCGTGTGCCACTCCGACGGGCGCAGTCGCTACCTCGGGCGCGGTGGTGCCCGGAGCAGCAGGCGAATCCTTCATGGTCACGGTGCGAAACGACGGCAACACCTTGCTGACCGCCGGCACGATCGATCTGTACCGAGAGGGCTCCAGTCAGCCGTTCTCCAGCGCATCCATCGGGTTCGGAGTGAACGCACGCATGGCATCGATCTACGATCCAGAGCTTGCCGAGGACGCTTCGGACAACGACGTTGCACACGTGAAGTACGCGCTCGAGACGCTGGGCGAGCGCTTCGCTACGCACCCGCTGGCAGCCGACAGTGGCAACGCCGTGCTGGCACCGGGTTGCACGGCACAGTTCCGCATGAGCTTCGCCATCCCCGAGAGTTGGAGCGACGAGGTGGGCAAACGTGTAACGCTGTATGCGAAGGCGCGTAATCTGGTGGCGCTCGATCCCGTAACGCTCGAGGAAATTCGACTGGGCGCAAACTCGGCGCTGGGTGCCGTACTGCACGAGCTTCATGTGCCCGACGCGGCATGCGAACGCTCAGAAGTTCAGGTCGGCGTATGCGACAACGCGGATACGACGGGGCTTCACGATGCACCGATGACGGCGGACGGCAGTGGCGGCTCCGGCGGAAGCAGCTCCGGTAGCGGCAGTGGCTCTGGCAGCGGCAAGGATCACGGCAATAACAAGCGCCCCGGAAAAGCGGGCGCGCTTGCGGGCACGGGCGATGTCAACGCTCCCCTTACGGCAGCCGCAGCAGCACTCGCCGCAGCAGGCGCCGGCCTCGTCGCCTACAGCGCCCGCCGCACGGCGCTCGAAAACGACACCGCCGATGAGGTCAATTCTGATAAGCCTCACTAGCTCTCAGTTACCTTTGCGAGAGACGCCGACTCGGCTCATCGAGCACCAAAAAAGGGCTGGCCCCGATAACTCTGAGCCAGCCCTGAGTCGCCTGACACGGGAATCGCAGTCCGCTACTTGAGCTTCAGTGCCTCCATCATGGGCACGGCGGCGTCCCAATCGATCTTCCAGCCGATCGATACACGGACGGTTTCGCCCGTTGCGGGAGCCGTCGCAAACAGCGTATGGCCGTTGTCAGGACCGGTAAAGCGCAGCCACGTTATGCCGTTGTACTCGACCTGGTCGGTTGTTGTCTCCTTACCCTCGTAGACCTGCTCTAGGCTTGCAACCTCTTCCTCCGGCGAGCGCGGGAAGATGCTGATGTTCAGGCGTCCTCCAGTCTCGTCGTGAAAGAAGTTTGCCTTTTCGCGCTCTTCGTCGGACGAATCCAGCGTGTACCCATCGGCGGCCTCGATGCTGTACGACGCGCAGTCGATGCCCGTTAAATCTGCCTTCTCGCCAGAATCGGCCACGCCGCCGGCCGCCTTGAACTCCTTGGTCTCGCAGCCCGTGGTGTCAAAGTGCATGGCCTCGTGGTTCTTAGCGGGGGCGTAAGCGTCTACGAACTCGACAGTGATGGGCCCGTAGTACGCCGTCTTGGGCGCCCAGAAATATACGTACTCAACGGTCTCGCCCGGACCGATGTCTGGCCTCTCGGAAAGGTCAATTCCCTTGTGCAGATCATCGGGGGCCTCGCTTGCAACGTAGTCGAGCACAGCCGCCTTGCCGGAAGTAAACAACGGGTCGCCTGCCTCAAGATCGCCCTGGGCAGCATGCACGTTAAAGGAACTGAACGTCCTGTTCTTTGTGTTGTTGTTGGTGATCTTGATGTGCAGGTAAAAGCCGTCCTGTAGCTTGGCATCGCCACGATAGAACGTACCGTGAGCCACCGACTCATAGGTAATGCCTGCCACCTCGACCGTCTGCGACTCATAGGCCTTGGGCTTTTCCTGCACAGACACGCTGCCGCCCGAGCTGCCAGCCGAGCCGCTCGGAGCACTGCCGCCACAGCCGGCCACCGTACACGCCAGCACGGCCGAAAGCGTCACGGTGGGAATTCCTAACAGCAGCTTCTTCGTCATGGGCTTCATCATCCTCACCGCTCCTTTCGGCTTGCAGCTCATCCGTTGCCCGAGGCTTTCGTCGTCCCCGTGGCATCGGCTTCCACTATGAGCGTATGACGAAAAGCGGCACGGGCGAAGTGCCCCGCGGCCCAAATAACGCCCCGTTAGACCACCTTTCAGGCCAAAAGGGCCGTGGTTCGCATACCCTCGGCCCATAAAACGAAACGCCTGTCCCAATGTTCGATTTGAACCAACAGCCGCAAACAAGGTAGGACGTCTTCAACCGCCTTCAAACTTACTCGGACATAACCGACTCGGTTTTGTCCGAGTAAACGAATCTCCATCGAACTCCGAACGGTTGTTCGATGGATTTCGTGTTAGTTGGAATCGCCTATGGGCTGGGCTATGCTACCTTGACTATCTATATGACTTAAACGCAGCAAAGGAGCACCGAGAGAGCGAGTATGGCAAAAAACACCGCAAACTATGGTAACGACAGTATCCGCCAGCTCAAGGACGAGGAGCGCGTACGCCTGCGCCCCGCCGTCATCTTTGGCTCGGACGGACTCGATGGCTGTGCACACGCTGCCTTCGAGATCCTGTCCAACGCCGTTGACGAGGCGCGCCAGGGCTACGGCAAGCTCATCACCCTTACCGCCTTTCGCGATGGCTCTATCCAGGTAGAGGACAACGGCCGCGGCTGCCCGCTCGACTGGAACCCCTCCGAGAAGCGCTTCAACTGGGAACTCGTCTTCTGCGAGCTCTACGCCGGCGGCAAGTATAACAACAACCAGGGCGGCGACTACGACTTCTCGCTCGGCACCAACGGCCTGGGCTCCTGCGCGACTCAGTACGCTTCCGAGTACATGGATGTCACCGTCTGGCGTGACGGTAACAAGTACTCCCTGCACTTTAAGAAGGGCAAGGTCGTCGGTGCCAAAAAGAAGGCACTCGAGATTGAGCCCAGCGACGAGGACCGCACCGGCACTACCATCAAATGGCGCCCCGATCTCGAAGTCTTTACCTCCATCAGCATTCCCCACGACTGGTATCGCGAAACCATGCGCCGCCAGGCCGTGGTCAACGCCAACGTGACCTTCCGCCTGCGCATCGAGGGCGACGACGGCGAATTAACCGAAGAGGACTTTTGCTATCCCAAGGGCATCGAAGACTACGTGCTCGAGAAGGTCGGTACCGACTACCTCACCGAGCCCTTCTTTATCGAGGCCGACCGTCGCGGTCGCGACCGCGAGGACCTGCCCGACTACAACGTCAAGATTACCGCGTGCATGTGCTTCTCGCGCACCTTCATGATGCAGGAGTACTACCACAACTCGTCATGGCTCGAGAACGGCGGCTCACCCGAGAAGGCCGCCCGTAGCGCTCTGACCAGCGCCATCGATGCCTACATTAAGCAACAGGGCAAGTACAACAAAAACGAGAGCGGCATTAAGTGGCAAGACGTCCAGGACTGCCTGGTGCTGGTGACCAACTGCTTCTCAACCCAGACGTCCTACGAGAACCAGACTAAGAAGGCCATCAACAACCGCTTTATCCAGCAGACTATGACGGCCTTCTTTAAGGAGCGCCTCTCGACTTACCTGATCGAGAACAAGGACGCCGCCAACAAGATCATGGAGCAGGTGCTCATCAACAAGCGCTCGCGCGAGAATGCCGAGAAGACGCGCCAGAGCATCAAGACCAACCTGCAGCAAAAGACCGACATGGCCAACCGCGTGCAGAAGTTCATCGACTGCCGCTCCAAGGACAAGAGCCGCCGCGAGATCTACATCGTAGAGGGCGACTCGGCAGCGGGCGCCATTCGCACGTCGCGCGATGCCGAGTTCCAGGGCGTTATGCCCGTCCGCGGTAAGATCCTCAACTGCCTGAAGGAGGACTATCCGCGCATCTTTAAGTCCGACATCATCATGGACCTCATGCGCGTGCTGGGCTGCGGCGTGGAGATCAAAGACAAGCGCATCAAGAACCTTGGCGCCTTTGACCTGGACAACCTCAACTGGAACAAGGTCATCATCTGTACGGACGCCGACGTCGACGGTTATCACATCCGCACGCTCGTGCTCACCATGCTCTACCGCCTGGTGCCCACGCTCATCGACGAGGGTTACGTGTATATCGCCGAGTCGCCGCTCTACGAGATCAACTGCAAAGAGAAGACCTACTTTGCCTACACCGAGTTCGAGAAGAACGGCATCCTTAAGGAGATCGGCGATCAAAAGTGCTCCATCAACCGCTCCAAGGGTCTTGGTGAAAACGATCCGGACATGATGTGGCTCACCACCATGAATCCCGAGACGCGCCGCCTGATCAAGGTGGAGCCCGAGGACGTCACCAAGATGGAGACCATGTTCAACCTTTTGCTGGGTAACGACGAGGCTGGCCGCAAGCGCCATATCTCCGAGCACGGCAAGGAATACCTGGACCAGCTGGACTTGCAATAGCAGCAAATCGATAACGACGGCCCATAACAAGTTCAAGAGGAAATCGTGGCAAAGAAGAAGACGAAAACCCAGCCAAAGAAAAAGCAGGTCAACGCCGAGAACGTCATCGGCCTGCACTCCGAGGTCACCGACCAGCCGATCACGCAGACGCTCGAGGTCAACTACATGCCCTACGCCATGAGCGTCAACGTCTCGCGTGCGTTCCCCGAGATCGACGGCTTTAAGCCCTCGCATCGCAAGCTGCTCTACACCATGTACAAGATGGGTCTGCTCAAGGGCGAGCGCCAGAAGAGCGCCAACATCGTGGGCCAGACCATGAAGCTCAATCCGCACGGCGACGCCGCGATCTATGAGACGATGGTGCGCCTGGCCACCGGCAACGAGGCGCTGCTCGCGCCCTTTGTGGAGTCGAAGGGCAACTTTGGCAAGTACTATTCGGGCGACCTGAGCTACGCCGCCTCGCGTTATACCGAGGCCAAGCTCTCCCCCATCAGCGCCGAGATCTTCAAGGACATCGACAAGGACCCGGTCGACTTCGTCGACAGCTACGACGGCGCCATGAAGGAGCCGCGCCTGCTACCCACCACATTCCCCAACATCCTCGTCTCGGCCAACAAGGGCATCGGCGTCGCCATGGCGTCCGACATCTGCGGTTTCAACCTTAACGAGGTCTGCACCGCCACCATGCACTACCTGCAGGATCCCGACTGCGACCTGCTCGAGTACATGCCCATGCCCGACTTCTCGACTGGCGGCGAGATCATCTACCGCCGCGAGGAGATGGAAAAGATTATCGAGACCGGCCTTGGCAGCTTCCAAATCCGCTCCCGCTGGCGCTGGATTCCCGAAGAGCGCATCATCGAGGTCTACGAGATCCCCTACACCACCAAGACCGATGTCATCATCGAGCGCATCGTCAAGCTCTCCAAGGAGGGCAAGGTCAAGGAGATCGCCGACATCCGCGACGAGACCGACCTCTCGGGCCTGCGCATCGCCATCGACCTTAAGCGCGGTGTCGACCCCGACAAGCTCATGGCCAAGCTCTATCGCTCGACCACGCTGCAGGATTCGTTCTCATGCAACTTCAACGTGCTGGTCGATGGTTACCCTCGCGTTATGGGCGTGCGCCAGATCCTGCACGAGTGGGTCAAGTGGCGTATTGAGTCCACGCGTCGCCGCATTAACTTTGACCTGGGAAAAAAGTCCGAGCGCCTGCACCTGCTGCACGGCCTCGAGGCGATCTTGCTCGACATCGACAAGGCGATCGCCATCATCCGCGGCACTAAGCTCGAAGCTGAGGTCGTGCCCAACCTTAT
Source organism: Collinsella sp. (assembly GCA_048342015.1). Lineage (GTDB taxonomy): Bacteria > Actinomycetota > Coriobacteriia > Coriobacteriales > Coriobacteriaceae > Collinsella. Next base: position 20,134 of record DBGDFS010000038.1, read on the forward strand.
GAAGGGCTTCGACATCGACGAGACCCAGGCCGAGTTTGTTGCCGAACTTAAGCTCCGCAACATCAACGAGGAGTACATCCTCAACCGCACCAAGGACATTGCAAAGCTTGAGGGCGAGATCGCCGAGCTCGAGGAAATCCTCTCGAGCGAGGACAACATCAAGAAGGTCATCAGCGACGAGCTGGCAGCGGTCAACAAAAAGTACGTGATGCCGCGCCGCACGGGTAGGATTGAGCCCCATGAGGTCATCGAGGTGAGTCTGGAACCCGAGGTCGAGGAGTACCCGGTTACGATCATGCTCTCGCGCGACGGCTACCTCAAGAAGATGACGGACCGCGTGCTCAAAAAGGCTGCCACGCTCAAGTACAAGGACGGCGACAAACCCTTTATCGAGTTCCCGTCCTCCAACACCCACGAGCTGCTGGTCTTTACCAACAAGAGCCAGGTGTACAAGTGCAAGGTTGCGGCGTTTGAGGACACCAAGTCGGCCCAGCTGGGCTCGTACCTGCCGACCGATCTTGAGATGGAACCCGACGAGAGTGTCATCTGGGTCATCGACCCCGAGGACTACAAGGCCGACGTGTTGTTCGTCTTTGAGAACGGCCGCGTGGTGCGCGTCGCGCTTTCTGGATACGTCACCAAGACCAACCGCAAACGCCTCAAGAACGCCATCTACGGCGGCAGTAAGCTGCTGTATGCCCAGGTGCTCAAGGAAGATCGCGACATCGCACTGGTCTCGAGCGACTATCGTTTGATGAACTTCAACACGTCGTTGCTCAAGACCAAGACGACTACCAACACGCAGGGCGTCCAGGCCTTTACGGCCAAGAAGGGCCGCTCGGTCACCACCGTCGGCACAACCGAGGAGATCCTCGGCGCCGGCGTCTCTGCCGAGAAGTTCACCGCGCAGAGCCTGCCCTCCGCCGGCGCCCTCATGAAAGAAAACGACATGCCGAGCTTGTTTGACTAGGTACCACGGCAACGAGATCGTTAGATACTTCGCAAAGCGACGAGGCCCGGAACGCAACGGCATTGCGCCCGGGGCTCGTCGTTTTTCTTCTCAACTATTTTTTAACGCAGATAAATTGATTTCAGCTTATTTTTCTGCGTAAAAAAATGTCAGCGTCACTGCTACGATGCCCTTTGGCCAGTCGTTAGCAAAACTTGCAAAAGTTAGCAAAACTTGCAAAAATTAGCAAAACATGCAAAGGAGCTACCATGGAGTACAGCAAGAACCCCTTTACCCCGACGTTCGGAAGCGTCCCTCCCTTTCTAGCGGGTCGCGAGCATATCCTGCGTGACATCAACCGTGGCTTTATCAACGGCCCGGGAGATCCCAACCTGTCGACCATTTTTACTGGCGCAAGGGGAACGGGCAAGACGGCGCTTCTCTCGCTCCTTTCAGAAACGGCGCTTGAACACGACTGGATCGCAGCAAATGTCTCCGCCATGCCAGGCATGCTCGAAGATATTATCGAGCGAACCAAAGAAGCCGCAGATAGCTACCTCTCACAGCCTCACGCGCGCATAAACGGTGTTCAAATTGGCCCAGTGGGCATCGATTGGACATATGCTCAAGAGGCTCAGGGCAACTGGCGCACGCGCATGAATGGCATCTTTAAGCAACTCGAAAAACATGACATCGGACTTCTCATCACCATCGATGAAGTCACCGTCGATCTCGAAGAAATGCTTCAATTTGCCTCTGTTTACCAGCACTTTGTACGCGAAGGTAAAAAAGTTGCCCTACTCATGGCAGGACTGCCCTACAAAGTATCGGCGTTGCTGCGTAACGATTCCGTCTCGTTTCTCAGGCGTTCCCAATATCATCAGTTGGGACGAATCACTGACGTTGAAATTGCAAACGCATTCCGCAAAACCGTTGAGGCCGGAGGCCGCTCAATCACGCCAGAAGCGCTCGAGGATGCCGTGAAGGCCGTCGACGGATTCCCCTACATGATGCAGCTCGTCGGATATCGCACATGGGATGTTTCGGAGAACTCGCCCAAAATCAGCGCACCTGATGTCCAGCAGGGTTCTCTGCTTGCCCGTATGGAGCTGCGCGATCGAATTCTCGAAACGACCTATCGGGAGCTTTCCGATAAAGACATTGAGTTTTTGCTCGCGATGCTGCCCGATTCTGGCCCCAGCAGGGTCTCGGAGATAGCCAAACGCATGGGCGTTGCCAGCAACTATGCAAGCCAATATAAACGCCGTCTCCTCGAGGACGGCGTCATCGGGGAACGTGGACGTGGACTCGTTGGCTTTGACATCCCCGCGTTCAGGGAATTCTTGAACGAGAAGGCGTTTTAGCACGCCGGAATTGTCCGCAGAAGCATCAACGCATGGCAATCAGCATTCCTCTTGGTAAGGATGGCAAGCATTTCCGCCAACGCTGATTGCCATGCGCTCCTCTTGTCCTTAGGCGAGCTTGCGGGCGAGCTCTCGCACCCCTTCCAACTTGGGCGACGATGCCATGCTGTCGCGCTCGGTCATACCGCTGATGGTGACAATGCCCTGGTCCTCCCACTTGCAGTATGCGCAGGTTGACTTGTACATGGCGATCGCCGCGTCATAGACACCCTCGCTGTGACTATCGAGCAAAAGAGCCGTCTTGGTGAACGGAAATCCCGTGGCACCGAAGGCGTACAGACGGTCGATGGCGGCCTTTTCCTGCGCGGTGATATCGAACCAGTAGATAGGCGAGGCGAAGACGACCATATCTGCGTCTTTCAGCGACTCGATCACACCGGCCATGTCATCCTTCTGCACGCAGACGCCCTCATGGACGAAGCAGTACTGGCATCCCAAGCAGCCGGCAATCTTTTTGCTGGCAACGCGGACGACCTCGACCGTATTGCCGCCCTCACGCGCAGTCTCGGCAAACGCCTCGACCATGGTATCGGTATTGGCGCCCTTACGCGGGCTGCCGCTCAATACAACGATATTCATAAGAATCTCCCTTCTTCATGCCGCAGGCGCGCGGCATATTTTTTGTTTTAACCAAAACGTATGGAGTTATTCAATCGCCTCGTTTCAGCTACTCCCACTCGACAATAGGAGCCACTGGCCAAAAGCCTGTCAACATCAAAACAAGTTTTCAATCTATCGATTCTACGTGAGGCAATGGTCCTCATTTGATACTCGCGCTGTTTGCGCACTAGGGAGCAAAGGAATCTGGCCGCCGCTCAAATAAGATCACCGCCATCTTGCATAAACGACGCCATGTTAAGGTGCCTGATGCCATCCCTCTCCTGCAATAGAGGATCAAGCGTGAACAAGTAGCGCGGATAACCATCCCTGATGTGGCCGAACGGCCTGTACTCGCGCTCCTCGACGCCTCTGTCGGCAATCGACATAGAGACCTGGATGTAGGCGTAAGCATTGCGCCTACGAGCGATGAAGTCACACTCGAGCTTCCCAATACGGCCCACAGAAAGCTCATACCCGCGCGATGCAAGATAGAGGTAGATCTTCACGTCGGTATATACGCAAGATGCGCCCCCTTTTTTTTCTCAGCGTCCATTTCATCAGTTATGGGGGTGCTTTTTTACATTTTATAAAAAAGCGTACCGATAACTTATTCCCACTCAGTTTCGAAAATCGAATGGTTTTGAAGTTTCGAAAGCGGCAGGGCACCATGCATAAGGGCATGTTGGGATCCGCACCAGTAAAACAGGAATTGACTCACGCGAGAAGGCGTCGCCCCGTCGCCTCGATGCGTGCGACAGGCAGATTAGGTTTGGGGAGTAGAACGGCCCTTGCGCGAGGCGTGAATTGTAATCGATAAAGCCGAGCTTTGAGAACATGCGGTTTATCTCGTCGAACGTTGAGTCAACAGGGGCTTGCGCCCCGTCGGCCGACTTGGCGACGCCCATGTCCATGATGCCGGGCACAAGTGTGAATGCGCCACGTGGAGGCGAAGGGGTCACCCGAAAGGTTGATGGTAAGCGAGCACCAGAGGTCAAGGTGGTCCTCGCCTTCCGGGTTTGTGAGGTCGAGGGCGAGTGCCCCTCCCTCGGTCGCGTACAGCGGCGGCAGGCACTCGGCCAGCTCCTCAGTCATAAGCGCTTGCATGTCCGTCTCCCCTCCAGGCCACGTCGGACCCCTAGAATCTTCGCCCCGCGGGCAAAGCCTCGGCGCGCCCCATGGCATCTCGGCTTTGCCCCCTGCAATGTCGCGCAGCGGAGACACCACCTGAGACGGATGTCGATGCATCGAACCCGAGACCGGGCGCGGCGGCGGGGAGCCTCTCGCGCGAACAATCTGCTCGATCCTGCCGCACCCATCTTAAAAAAGTTCGAAAAACGTTCAATCGTACGACATCCGTCGAACAGTCGGGGGTACACACCACTACAGAAGGCCCACGGAACGGGGGGCGAGATGGTCGGCGACGGGTTCAAGGCACTCTCCGGCCCCACGCTCCGCTAGGGAGGGCGTCGGGAGGGAGGCCGTAATGGGTGAGAAGGACGAGCGGCCGGAGCGGGTGTTCCCCGGCAGGACAGACCCGTGGTTCATAGCGGCCATGGTGATTGTGGCGGGCGGTTTATCCGCGGCGTGTATCGCGTGTTTCCTGAGCTCGAGTCCCGCGCTCCTATGGGGCTGGTTCGCGCTGCTGCCCGTCCCGGCCCTCGTGGCCCTGGCCGCCCTTCCCGTCCGCAGCAACCGTCTCGAGCTCTACGGCGACCGCCTCGTCGTCGTGTACGCTAGGATGCGTTCGGTGATACCCTACGCCCACGTGCGGGGCGTCCGGCGCACCAGGACGCTCTGGGCGGGGACGGCCAACTCGCTCGACCGCGTCTATATCGAGGCGCCCTACGACGGCGACGCCATCGTCTCGGTGACCGACAACGATGCCCTCGTGGCAGAGCTCGAGCGTAGGTGCGGCCTGCGGCCCGGCTGCGAACAAGGCAACTAGCTTCGCAGGGCGGCTATCAGCGACTTGCTGCTCATCGTCATATCACGACGGTCAATTCTGGGTCGGGCTGGCGGAGCACGTCGAGGGCGGAAGGTATGGCGTCGCCCGCATCGTCTTCGGCGCGGAGCCGTCCGATGAGGAGATTCTGCGATTCGTTACAAGCGAATGGGAAAAGTTCTCGTTCTTCGGCGACAAGGCCACTGAAACAAGCAAGCCCGCGAAGAACCCCAAGCGGCGCGCTCGCGAGGCAGCGAAAGCCCTTAAACGGCCCGCGGTGAGCACCAAGGCACAACAGGCGCTCGCGGCACAGCGGGAAGCGATGAAGCGGGAGTCGGCTCAAGCAAGAAGCCGACGCCGTGTGGAAAAGGCTGATGCGCGCTACGAACAGAGAAAACTGAAGCGCAAGCAGAAACATCGCGGGCATTGATCGCTATTTGCAGCAAGGCAAACCATATACAGCAGCGGCGCCAGTTCCACTTGAAGCCGACGCCGCGTAGACGCTGATGGTGACGGCTATGCACGGGCACGGGCGCGCCACCGCACTTCACAGCTTGTTTCTCAAGTATTTGGGACGCACACGCGGCGTTCAAAAATGCGGAGCGACTCCGCATGGCTCGAGACTGAGCCGAGATGCCCTACTTCTCGCCCTCCAGCAGTCCCACGATGCGGTCGATGTCGACGGCAAAGCGAGGCCTTCCCTCGCGCTCGTAGCGGTCGAGGTATGCCTGGCACTCGGAGACAATGCGCTTGGTGTTGCCATCGATGATGCGCTGGAGCGTCTCGTAGTAGGCCGAGCCCTCGGTCCTGAAGCGGCGCTGGTAGGCCTTGGTTATGGGGAACATCTTGATGTAGTGGATGCCGTGGCGGCAGCCGGGGCGCGTCGTGGGGCGGGGTGGCAACGCAAAGTACTGGTCTTTGGGCACGTTAGGGGCGATGTTGGAACGCAGCGGCACGGCGAAGTCCCTGCGCTTCCCGCGGAAACGTAGCCTCACCACCACGATGCAGGGGCGATTGTGCTTAAGCATGAGCTCGCGGTCGCCATCGACGAGGTCGAAGAAGTCCTGGGAGATGGATACGATCTTCATCGGTTACGCCCCCTTCATACGAAGCGGGGCCCGCATCGCTGCAGGCCCCTACAGGTGGGCGATATTCTACGCCTTGCGGCACCCCGTCGCCCACGGAGGTTAAACGTACACGTAAGCCGTACTCTGAAAGCCGCGGCTTCCGGCAAGTAGTTTATACCACGAAAGGTCGCTTTCGATGCGCCTAGCTCGCAAAATAACACTCGCCGGGCCGTCACCCCTGATCTTCTCGACCGTCTCCTCCGGGTACTTATTGCGTGCCACGGGCACCTCCGTCCTTGTTATCGCGATAAACATACCATGAGTGACGTACGGGTCGAGAAGGGCTGGCGCCAAAAGAGCCCAACGGCCGTTACGGCTTCGTTAGAAACGCGCCCCACCATGGATGGTGAACCCGAAAGGTAAGGCGCGCGGGCACGGCGACTCGGCCC
>DBGDFS010000039.1:0-1421 GCA_048342015.1 Collinsella sp.
GACTTGACGGTCAGGATCTCCTGCAGGGTGTATGCAGCGCCGTAAGCTTCCAGTGCCCAGACTTCCATCTCGCCGAAGCGCTGGCCGCCGAACTGGGCCTTGCCGCCCAGAGGCTGCTGAGTGACCAGAGAGTAGGGGCCGGTGGAACGTGCATGGATCTTATCATCGACCAGGTGATGCAGCTTCAGGTAGTACATATAACCGACGGTAACGCGGTTATCGAACTTCTCACCGGTGCGGCCGTCGTAAACGGTGGTCTTGCCATCGCGGTCCAGCTCGATCTTGGAGAAGTCGATGATGTGGCCCTTCTCGCCCATGATCTTGGGGAGCTTGGTGGGATATGCAGGAGCATTCTCACCGTGCCACATCTCGCGGGCGGTATCAAAGGTATCGCCGATGTCGTTCTCACGGGCGGAATCGAAGACGGGAGTCATGACCTTGATGCCGCATGCCTTGGCGGCGTAGCCCAGGTTGACTTCCAGCACCTGACCGATGTTCATACGGGAAGGAACGCCCAGGGGGTTCAGCACGATGTCCAGCGGGGTGCCGTCGGGCAGGTAGGGCATGTCCTCCTGCGGCAGAATGCGGGAAACGACACCCTTGTTGCCGTGACGGCCTGCCATCTTATCGCCGACGCTGATCTTGCGCTTCTGGGCGATATAGCAGCGGACGACCTCGCGCACGCCGGGCTGCAGCTCGTCGCTGTTCTCCGGGGTGAACACCTTGACGTCCACGATGATGCCGTATGCGCCGTGGGGCACACGCAGAGAGGTATCGCGCACTTCGCGGGCCTTCTCGCCGAAGATGGCGCGCAGCAGGCGCTCCTCAGCGGTCAGCTCGGTCTCGCCCTTCGGGGTGACCTTACCAACCAGAATGTCGCCGCTCTTGACCTCGGCACCGATGCGGATGATACCGCGCTCGTCCAGATCCTTCAGCGCATCCTCAGAGACGTTGGGGATATCACGGGTGATCTCCTCGGGTCCCAGCTTGGTGTCGCGGCTCTCGGTCTCGTACTCTTCAATATGAATGGAGGTGTACACGTCCTCGCGCACGATCTTCTCGTTCAGCAGAACGGCGTCCTCGTAGTTGTAGCCTTCCCAGGTCATGAAGCCGATCAGGGCGTTCTTGCCCAGAGAGATCTCGCCGTTGCGCATTGCAGGGCCGTCGGCCAGCACCTGACCGGCCTTGACGCTCTCGCCGACCTCGACGATGGGACGCTGATTGATGCAGGTGCCTGCATTGGAGCGTGCGAACTTGATCAGAGGATAGTCCTCCAGCTCGCCCTTGTTGTTGCGCACAACAACGTGGTCGGCATCCATCTTCTCAACGATACCGTCGTTCTTTGCCAGAACAGCGGTACCGGAGTCGGTGGCAGCCTTGTATTCCATACCGGTAGCCACGATGGGCTGCTGGGTGACCAT
>DBGDFS010000040.1:0-2023 GCA_048342015.1 Collinsella sp.
ATGGTCACCCAGCAGCCCATCGTGGCTACCGGTATGGAATACAAGGCTGCCACCGACTCCGGTACCGCTGTTCTGGCAAAGAACGACGGTATCGTTGAGAAGATGGATGCCGACCACGTCACCGTCCGCAATGCACAGGGCGGCGTGGACAACTACCCGCTGGTCAAGTTTGCCCGCTCCAACGCAGGCACCTGCATCAACCAGCGTCCCATCGTTGAGGTGGGCGAGAGCGTCAAGGCCGGTCAGGTGCTGGCCGACGGCCCCGCAATGCGCAACGGTGAGATCTCTCTGGGTAAGAACGCCCTGATCGGATTTATGACCTGGGAGGGCTACAACTACGAGGACGCTGTCCTGCTGAACGAGAAGATCGTCCGCGAGGATGTGTACACCTCGATCCATATTGAAGAGTACGAGACCGAGTCCCGTGACACCAAGCTCGGACCTGAGGAGATCACCCGTGATATCCCCAACGTCTCCGAGGATGCCCTGAAGGATCTGGACGAGCGCGGCATCATCCGCATCGGTGCCGAGGTCAAGAGCGGCGACATCCTGGTCGGCAAGGTCACCCCGAAGGGTGAGACCGAGCTGACCGCTGAGGAGCGCCTGCTCCGCGCCATCTTTGGCGAGAAGGCCCGCGAAGTCCGTGATACCTCTCTGCGCGTGCCCCACGGCGAGTACGGCATCATCGTGGATGTCAAGGTCTTTACTCCTGAAAACAGCGATGAGCTGCAGCCCGGTGTCCGCGAGGTCGTCCGCTGCTACATCGCTCAGAAGCGTAAGATCAGCGTCGGCGATAAGATGGCAGGCCGTCACGGCAACAAGGGTGTCGTTTCCCGCATCCTGCCGCAGGAGGATATGCCTTACCTGCCCGACGGCACCCCGCTGGACATCGTGCTGAACCCCCTGGGCGTTCCTTCCCGTATGAACATCGGTCAGGTGCTGGAAGTCAACCTGGGCTACGCTGCCAAGGCATGCGGCATCAAGGTTATGACCCCCGTGTTCGATTCCGCGCGTGAGAACGACATCGGCGATACCTTCGATACCGCCCGTGAGCTGTGGCACGGTGAGAATGCTCCCGCATATCCCACCAAGCTGCCCAAGATCATGGGTGAGAAGGGCCACATCATCGACTTCTCCAAGATCGAGCTGGACCGTGATGGCAAGACCACCGTTTACGATGGCCGTACCGGCGAGAAGTTCGATAACCGCGTTACCGTTGGTTATATGTACTACCTCAAGCTGCATCACCTGGTCGATGATAAGATCCATGCCCGTTCCACCGGCCCCTACTCTCTGGTCACCCAGCAGCCTCTGGGCGGCAAGGCTCAGTTCGGCGGTCAGCGCTTCGGCGAGATGGAAGTCTGGGCTCTGGAAGCTTACGGTGCCGCTTACACCCTGCAGGAGATCCTGACCGTCAAGTCCGATGACGTTGAGGGCCGTGTCAAGACCTACGAGGCCATTGTCAAGGGCGAACCCATCCCGCAGCCCGGCATCCCCGAGTCCTTCCGCGTTATGCTGAAGGAGCTGCAGTCTCTGGGTATGGACGTTGTGGTCCAGGACAAGGACGGCAACGAGATCGATATGCGCCAGAACTTCGACGACGAAGAGACCGGCTTTGATATGCGTGATGTTGCAGGTTCCGAGACTGTTACCAACGAGAATGAGCTGCTGAACGATTACACCATCAAGGATGCTGACGCAGGCTTCGATGATCCTTCTGTGCTGGAAGATGACAACTCCGGCAGTGCGGCTCCCGCTTCCGACGAAGTGGATTTTTAACTAGAGATTAAGAAAGGGTTCGTTTCATGGAAAACAACGTTTTCGATTCCATTAAAATCGGCCTGGCTTCTCCGGAGCAGATCCGCAACTGGAGCTACGGCGAGGTCAAGAAGCCTGAGACCATCAACTACCGCACCCTGAAGCCGGAGCGCGACGGCCTGTACTGCGAGCGCATTTTTGGACCTACCAAGGACTGGGAGTGCCACTGCGGCAAGTACAAGCGCATCCGCTACAAGGGCAAGAT
>DBGDFS010000041.1:0-7430 GCA_048342015.1 Collinsella sp.
GGCAGGAAGGCGGCGTGACATGAGCTAGAATGACGGCATTCTAGGTGATTCTCGGTTCCTCGGGCAGCCTGCGGCTACCCTCGAGAACCGAGCTCTACACCAACATTCGGGACACTACCATGCGCAGAGCGTTCAACAGGCCGAGCCGCAGATTGCAAAGGGTAATTACCGACAAAAGCCCGACAGCATCACAATGCCGCCAGGCTTTATCGCGAGTAAAAACTGTTTAACGCTACGAGCATTTAACAGGTTTTTGAAACGGGTCGCGTAAAGCCGGGCTCGGTCGTGAGAACCAGCGGGCCATCTTCGGTAATGGCGACCGTTTTTTCAAAATGGGCGCTTGGCTTATGGTCGCGCGTCGTCACGAGCCAGCCATCACGGCCCACGCGCGTTTTACGAGTCCCCATGTTAATCATGGGCTCAATTGCCAGCACCATGCCAACCTCAAGTTCTATGCCGCTATGAGGGCGCCCATAATTAGGCACATTGGGGTCTTCATGCATATGACGGCCGATACCATGGCCCACATAATCGCGAACAACGCCATATCCTTGCGCCTCGGCGATGCTCTGAACGGCATGGCCAATGTCACCGAGATGATTGCCAGCACGCGCAGCCGAGAGGCCCGCCCACATGCATTTCTCAGTAGTCTCGAGCAGCATGGCAACATCACTCGATACTTTACCGATGGGATACGTCCAGGCATTATCTCCAACCCAGCCATCAACTGTGGCGCCCGTATCAATCGAAAGAATATCGCCTTCGCGAAGAATTGCCTTAGACGAGGGAATGCCGTGCACGATTTGATCATTCACCGAGGCGCAAATGGAACCAGGAAAGCCGCCATAGCCCTTGAAGGCCGGGATTCCGCCTTCAGCACGAATGAGCGTTTCAGCCAATTCATCGAGCTCGAGCGTCGACACGCCTGGCTTTGCCGCCTCGCCCACTTTGCGGAGCACATAGGCGGAAAGCCGTCCCGCCTCCTTCATCGCCTCAATTTCTGCAGGTGATTTCTTAATGATGTTCAGCCTCATGAAAAGCCTTCTTTCAACGCATAACGCACGCCATGCTACCACAAAAGAAAAGCCCGCTCCGAAGAGCGGGCTTTAAACCATCGCATGGTGGATACGACGGTTGCAATTCAATAAAGACTACTCAGCAGCCTGATCGAAGTTGCGAGAAACGGCAGGGTCGACAGAAATGCCAACGCCCATGGTAGAAGAAACCGTGATCGACTTGAGGTACTTGCCCTTGGCCGAAGACGGCTTCATGCGAACGATCTCGTCGTACACGGTGCCATAGTTCTGGGCCAGCTGCTCAGCGGTGAAGCTCGCCTTGCCAATGATGACATGAGCAATGCCGTAGCGGTCGGCGCGGTACTCGACCTTGCCGCCCTTGAGCTCAGAAATGGCCTTGGCAACGTCCATGGTCACGGTGCCGAGCTTGGGGTTCGGCATCAAGCCACGGGGGCCAAGAATTTTGCCCAGGCGGCCAACCTTGCCCATGAGGTTCGGAGTAGCCACAGCAGCATCGAAGTTAATGTTGCCAGCCTGGATGTCGGCCACGAGGTCATCGGAGCCAACGATATCGGCGCCAGCCTCACGGGCGGCGTCAGCCTGCGCGCCCTCAGCGAAGACGGCAACGCGGACAGTTTTGCCAGAGCCGTTCGGCAGGGAAACCATGCCGCGCAGCTGCTGGTCGGCCTGACGAGTGTCAATGCCGAGACGGAAGTGAACTTCGACGGTCTCGTCGAACTTCGCAGAAGAGCATTCCTTGACGAGGTTCATGGCCTCGACGGGAGCGTAAAGCTTGTCCTTCTCGACCTTAGCGAGGGCAGCTTTGCGATTCTTGGAAAGAGACATGTCTTTCTATCCTTTCGTGGTAATGGCGGGTTTTCTTCAAACCCTTCCACTTACGTGGTGATGGCGGGTCGTGAGACCCTTCCACTTACAGTGCGTTCAAATAAACGCGATGCGAAGATTACTCTTCGCGGCCAGCGAGCGCAGCAGCGAGCTTCTTGGAAGGCACATAAACCTTCTTCATCTCGCGGCCCTCGATGCGAACGCCCATGGAACGGGCGGTGCCAGCAACGATCTCCATGGCGGCCTCAATGTCGTTAGCGTTGAGGTCGGGCATCTTGATCTCGGCGATTTCGCGGAGCTGATCGAGGGACAGCGTGCCCACGGTCTTCAGCTGCGGAATGCCAGAGCCGCTCTTAATACCGAGCTTTTCCTTGATGAGAACAGCCGCCGGAGGAGTCTTGCACACGAAGGTGAAGGTCTTGTCCTCATAGATGGTGATTTCAACAGGGATGATGGTGCCGGACTGCTCCTGCGTAGCGGCGTTGAACGCCTGGCAGAATTGCATGATGTTGACACCCTGAGCACCCAGAGCGGGGCCGACCGGAGGAGCCGGGTTAGCAGCGCCAGCCGGAATTTGCAGCTTAACGAAGCCGGTGACTTTCTTCTCAGCCATTGTCGTTGTTTCCTTACCTTGCCGTTTTGTTATTTCCCATACACAGCCACTGCAAGAGAAGCCCTGTCCACCCAGGCTCACAGCGGCTGGGAATAGCCAAAATTAGATGGTCGCAACCTGGTCGAACGTAAGCTCGACAGGAGTTTCGCGGCCAAACATGGATACCATGACCTTGACTTTGCCAGCCTCAGGCATGACTTCAGAAATCGTGCCATCAAACTCGGCAAAAGGACCGCTCGTAACTTTGACAACCTGCCCAACTTCCAGAGAAGACGACACGGTCTTCTTGGGAGCAACGACAGACGAGCGTTTCATGATCTTGTTGAACTCTTCACGAGTCAACGGTTCGGGTTTGCCGAGGCTTCCCACGAACCCGGTAACGCCTGGGGTATTGCGAACCGCAGCCCAGCTGCGATCGTCAAGATCCATGCGAACCAAAACGTAGCCCGGGAATACTTTCTTTTCGCTCTCAACGCGACGGCCGCCTTCTTTGATTTCGGTAACCGTCTCGGTGGGAATCTCAATCCCGAATACATTGTTCTCGAGGCCCATCGTTTCGATGCGACTTTCGAGATTCGTCTTCACTTTATTCTCGTAACCGGAATAGGTGTGAAGGACATACCATTTTCTTGCCATACTAGACACCTGCTCCAATGCTCGAGATGCCTACGACGATCGGCGTAACAATGAGGTTATCGAGCACGGCGACGAAGATGCCGAAGAACAGCAACGCACCCACGACAACACCCGTCCAACGAAGGACTTCGTTTCGCGTGGGCCACGTAACGCGTTTAAGCTCAGAGCGAACCTCTTTGAGGAACTTAAAGCGCTGCTTTTTGGGCTTCGCTTTCTCGACGGCCTTCTTCTCCTGCTTAGCAGCTTCGGCCTTTTTCTGAGCTTCAACCTCTTCAGCGGAGATGCCTTTGGCTTCGAGCTCGGCAGCTTGCACTTTGCGCGCTTGGCGCGCTGCGGAAGCTTTCGCCCTCTGCGTTTTAGACTTTTTCGCCATAGTCTCTTTTTCTCTCATACGGCTTCTTTGGGAAGAAACCGCCGAAACATCCTTGGAAATTAAATTTCCCCAAACACCAAAACAAGCAGCTTACGTACTTAAGCTGCTTGAACAAGCTGGCAGGCCAGGTAGGACTCGAACCCACAACATGCGGTTTTGGAGACCGCCGCTCTACCACTTGGAGCTACTGGCCTGTGTTCCCTATCTTATCGAGTTTCCTTATGCAGGGTGTGCTTTTTGCACCACTTGCAATATTTCTTCATCTCGAGTCGATCCGGATTATTCTGCTTGTTCTTTTTGGTCGTGTAGTTGCGGCGCTTGCACTCGGTGCAGGCCAGGGTGACCAACGTACGCATGAACTCTCCTTTAAGAAAAATCGAAATTCAGTTTGAATCTGTACACATACAACAAAGCACTCAGCTGAAGAAGTGGAGCTCGATTGCTCGAGCTCCACTCACAAGCTAACCAGTAATCAAATGGCTCTTAAAAGAGTTATTTGATGATCTTGGTCACACGGCCGGAGCCAACGGTGCGGCCACCCTCGCGGATAGCGAAGCGGAGGCCTTCCTCCATGGCAATCGGGTGGATGAGGTCACCAGTGATCTCAACGTTGTCGCCAGGCATAACCATCTCGACGCCCTCGGGCAGGTGAGCAACACCAGTAACGTCGGTGGTGCGGAAGTAGAACTGAGGACGATAGCCATCGAAGAACGGGGTGTGACGGCCACCTTCATCCTTGGTAAGGATGTAGACCTGGCCCACGAACTCAGAGTGCGGGGTAACCGAGCCGGGCTTGCAGAGAACCTGGCCACGGACGATGTCCTCGCGCTTGACGCCGCGAAGCAGGCAGCCGATGTTATCGCCAGCCTGAGCCTCGTCGAGCAGCTTGCGGAACATCTCGATGCCGGTGCAAACCGTGTTGGAGGTCTCTTTGATGCCGACGATCTCCAGCGGGTCGTTGACATGCAGAACGCCGCGCTCAACACGACCGGTAGCAACGGTGCCACGGCCGGTGATGGTCATGGTGTCCTCGACAGCCATCAGGAACGGCTTGTCGACGTCGCGCTCGGGGGTCGGAATGTAGGAGTCAACAGCGTCCATGAGCTCCCAAATCTTCTCCTGCCACTTGGCGTCGCCCTCGAGGGCCTTCAGAGCAGAGCCACGGATGATCGGGGTGTCGTCTCCGGGGAAACCGTACTCGGTGAGGAGCTCACGGGTTTCCATCTCAACGAGCTCGATGAGCTCTTCGTCGTCGACCATGTCGCACTTGTTCAGGAAGACAACGATGTAGGGAACGCCAACCTGACGGGCGAGCAGGATGTGCTCGCGAGTCTGAGCCATGGGGCCGTCGGTAGCAGCGATAACCAGAATAGCGCCGTCCATCTGGGCAGCACCGGTGATCATGTTCTTGACGTAGTCGGCGTGGCCGGGGCAGTCAACATGAGCGTAGTGACGAGCGTCGGTCTGATACTCGATGTGGGCAATAGAAATGGTGATGCCGCGCTCACGCTCTTCAGGAGCCTTGTCGATCATGTCGAAGGCAGTGAAGTCAGCGTTTGCGGTGCCGTGAGAGCCGTCGTTCATGGACAGCGTCTTGGAGATAGCAGCCGTCAAAGTGGTTTTACCATGGTCAACGTGACCAATGGTACCAATGTTCACATGCGGCTTGCTGCGCTCGAACTTCTCCTTAGCCATTATTCCTCCTCTGTGGGGGCCTTTCGGCCTCTTTTACTTCATATTAAGACACGCGCCCAAAAGGACGCGTGTTCGTTACAAATGGTAGCGGTGACTGGATTCGAACCAGTGACGCCACGGGTATGAACCGTGTGCTCTAACCAACTGAGCTACACCGCCATATAATCACGACTGCGAAAATCGCTTGGCTTTTTCTCTTTGAATCAGCTCCATCGTGAATATAAGCTAAGATGGAGCCCGCGACCGGACTTGAACCGGTGACCTCTTCGTTACCAACGAAGTGCTCTACCGTCTGAGCTACACGGGCAAAACTGGTGGGCGCGCTAGGATTCGAACCTAGGTAAGCAGAGCTAACGGGTTTACAGCCCGTCCCCTTTAACCACTCGGGCACACGCCCAGTTCGCAAAGTGCTCGGATACGTTATGTGTACTTATCAAGCTGCGGCTTTTGCAGGGCGGTTTTTCTTTCCTCTCTGCAAGAGCGTGGTTATATTACCGTGACCCCCTAGTCGTGTCAAACGTTTACACGGTGCCGGGCGTATCCATACATATTTCCATCACAAGACCGCTTTGAACTGGTCTTTTTCTCGGCGTATTTCGCTCATATCGCCTAAAATTGTCAAATTGCCAAAAAAATCTTTTCAAAAAAATTTTGGCAATTTTTTTCTCCAAGACGCGAGACGATATGAGCAGGACATGAAAACATTGAGAGCCCCTGCTGCATGCGAATCCGTGGATTAGGCCGACAATGTGAGTGTCCAACTCAAAAGTGGCGGCCACGCCACAAGCATGGAAAGGGGCTCTCTCATGTTGAATACTACCACCTTCGTCGGCCTCGACGTGCACGCGCGATCCATAAAGGCCGTCGCCCTCGACGCGATGACCGGCGAGGTCCGCTCGGCCACTTTCGCCTACGACGCGGCAGCCGTCGCAGAGTGGGTGAGGTCGCTGGACCCTGCCGCGAAATGCGTCTACGAGTCCGGCGTCACCGGGTTCGACCTGCAGAAGAGGCTCGCAGCGCTGGGCGTCGACTGCGTCGTCGGCGCGGTCTCGAAGATGATCAAGCCCCCGGCCGACCGCAAGAGGAAGAACGACCGCAACGACGCGGAGTTCCTCGCCAGGATGCTCTCCGTGGGAAACGTCGTCGAGGTGTGGGTTCCCGACGACGAGTGCGAGGCGGCGCGCGACCTGGTGCGCGCGCTGGACGACGCGCGCGAGGACCTGAAGCGCTGCAAGCAGCGGCTGTCGAAGTTCCTGATGCGGCACGGATACGCGTTCAGCGAGACCACCCCGACCGGCCGCAGGAAGGGCAACTGGACCGCCGCCCACTGGGCCTGGATCCGGTCGATATCGTTTCCCGAGAAAGCCGACGGCGACGCGCTCGCGTACTACGTCGACGCCGTCAGGCAGGCGATGGAGGACAAGGCCCGGCTGGAGAAGCTGGTCGAGGCCGAGGCGTCCAAGCCCAGGTGGAAGCGCAGGGTCGACTCCGTCAGGTGCCTGAAGGGTATCGACGTGACGAGCGCCGCGGACCTGGTCTTCGAGGCCGGCGAGTTCTCCAGGTTCAAGAACGCGAGGTCGTTCGCGGCGTGGCTCGGGCTCACGCCCTCCGAGCACTCCAGCGGCGAGAGCGTGCGGCAGGGCGGCATCACCAAGGCCGGCAACAAGCACCTGAGGAGGGTCCTCGTCGAGTCGGCGTGGCACTACCTTGGCTGCTCGCCGCACTCGAAGGACCTTGCCAAGGGGCAGGTCCCGGACCCCGCGGCGAGAAGGCACGCGGCCAAGGGCGTGAGAAGGCTCGTCGAGAGGCGGCGCGCGATGCTCGAGCGCGGCGTCCACAAGAACAAGGCCAACGTCGCCACCGCCCGCGAGCTCGCGTGCTGGTGCTGGGCGGTGGGCCGCATGGCCGAGAACGGCTAGCCTTCGGGAAGGCCGCGCCGACATAGCGCGATCCATCCCATCCTGCGGCCATATCCGAGGCCGTTGGGGCGAACCCCAGTCTCTTTTTCTGCGAGCGCCCAAGGCGCCACCCGCGACACGAGACTGTCGAATCGACCGAGGTAACCCCAGCCGTAGCAACGGATTGCCCAGCGCAGAGATGCGCCACGGGCGGATATTAAACTGCAAAGACGAGCGTCGGAGAGACACGCCGAGGTCGCCGCAGGAGGGTTGAGATAGAGGAAGGGCCTGACCCAGAAAACCTGGGCCAGGCCCGATTTTGTCTATTGACAATGTCCTGCTCATATTAAAAA
>DBGDFS010000042.1:0-1374 GCA_048342015.1 Collinsella sp.
CCTGACCGAGTCGGGCGTCAAGAAGGCCGAGGCGTTCTTCCACGTGGATAACCTGGCCGACGCCGACAATATGTCGCTGCGCCATTATATTGACGGTGCCATCAAGGCCCGCGGCGTTATGCACCGCGACACCGACTACATCGTCAAGGACGGCGAGGTCATCATCGTTGATGAGTTCACCGGACGTCTGATGTACGGCCGCCGCTTCAATGATGGTCTGCACCAGGCTATTGAGGCCAAAGAGGGCGTCACCGTCGCCGCCGAGAGCAAGACCCTGGCGACTGTCACCTTCCAGAACTACTTCCGCATGTACAAAAAGCTGTCCGGCATGACCGGTACGGCCTCCACCGAGGCCGATGAGTTCAGCGAGATCTACGGCCTGAACATAGTCAGCATCCCCACCAATAAACCCCGTGCCCGTAAGGATCTGCCCGACAGTGTCTACAAGACCGTCAACGGCAAGTACAACGCCGTCATTGAGCAGGTCGCCGAGTGCCACGCCAAGGGCCAGCCGGTTCTGGTCGGCACCGTCAGCGTCGAGAAGAGCGAGGCTTTGTCCAAGCTGCTGAAAAAGAAGGGCATCGAGCATAACGTGCTGAACGCCAAGCAGCACGAGCGCGAAGCCGAGATCGTTGCCCAGGCCGGCAAGCAGGGCGCTGTGACCATCGCCACCAACATGGCTGGCCGTGGTACCGATATCATGCTGGGCGGCAATGTCACCTACATGGCCAAGGCCGCGCTGAAAAAGGAACTGTCCAAGGAACTGACCGCCGACCTGGCCCAGCTGAAGGACGAGTACGAACACGCCAAGGCCCGCGCCAAGGCCAACGGAACCGAACTGCCCACCCCGCCGGAGGCTGGCATTGACGCGAAACTGGAAATGCTGATGACCGAGTGCGACGGCCACGCCGAAACCGAGGACGCCGAAATTCTCCACGCCCGCAAGCGCTTTGAGGAACTGTGCGAGGAGTTTGCCCCCGAAGTCAAGCGCGAGGCCGAAGTCGTCCGCGAGGCGGGCGGCCTGTTCATCATCGGTACCGAGCGCCACGAGAGCCGCCGTATCGACAACCAGCTGCGTGGCCGTGCAGGCCGTCAGGGCGACCCCGGTGCATCCCGCTTCTTCCTAAGCCTGGAAGATGACCTGATGCGTATTTTCGGCGGCGAGCGCGTGCAGAACCTGATGGACTCCCTGGGCCTTGACGAGGATGTCCCCATCGAGAACAAGCTCATCACCAACACGATTGAGAGTGCCCAGAAAAAGCTCGAAGCATCGAACTTTGCAATTCGTAAACAGGTGCTGCAGTATGACGACGTCATGAACCAGCAGCGCGAGATCATCTACAAGCAGCGCCAGATGGTGCTGGACGGCGAGGA